>JBEBJY010000032.1:0-30668 GCA_040079635.1 Burkholderiaceae bacterium
GCTCATGACTCAGTTCGCCAAAGAAACCTTGCCCATCAGCCTTGAAGAGGAAATGCGCCGTAGCTACTTAGATTACGCGATGAGCGTGATTGTGGGTCGCGCCCTGCCCGATGCGCGTGATGGCTTGAAGCCCGTGCATCGCCGCGTGTTGTACGCCATGCATGAGCTGAGCAACGACTACAACAAACCTTACAAAAAATCAGCCCGTATCGTCGGCGACGTGATTGGTAAGTACCACCCGCACGGCGACAGCGCGGTGTACGACACCATTGTTCGTATGGCGCAGGACTTTTCCATGCGCCACATGCTGGTGGACGGCCAGGGTAACTTTGGCTCTGTGGACGGCGACAACGCTGCGGCGATGCGGTATACCGAAATCCGCATGGCAAAAATCGCCCACGAGCTGTTGGCAGATTTAGACAAAGAAACCGTTGATTTCGGCCCCAACTACGACGGCAGTGAGTCAGAGCCTCTCGTCATGCCGGCGCGCTTCCCGAATCTGCTGGTCAATGGCTCATCAGGTATCGCCGTGGGTATGGCGACCAACATCCCACCACACAATTTGAACGAAGTTATCGATGCTTGTTTGCATCTGCTTGGCAACCCGCAAGCCAGCATCGACGAGTTGATGGAAATCATCCCCGCGCCAGACTTCCCAACCGCCGGTATTATTTACGGCATCAACGGTGTGAAAGACGGCTACCGTACGGGTCGTGGCCGCGTGGTGATGCGCGCCAAGTGCCATTTTGAAGACATTGACAAAGGCCAACGCCAGTCCATCATCGTCGACGAACTGCCTTATCAAGTCAACAAAAAGACCTTGCAAGAACGCATGGCTGAGTTGGTGCACGAGAAGAAAATCGAAGGCATTTCGCACATCCAAGACGAATCAGACAAATCAGGCATGCGCTTGGTGATTGAGCTGAAACGCGGCGAAGTGCCCGAAGTGGTGCTGAACAACTTGTACAAGCAAACCCAGCTGCAAGATACGTTTGGCATCAACATGGTGGCATTGGTCAATGGACAGCCTAAGTTGTGCAACTTGAAGGACTTGTTAGAAGTCTTCTTGGACCACCGCCGTGAAGTGGTCACGCGCCGCACAGTCTTCACCCTGCGCAAAGCCCGCGAACGAGGCCATGTGCTGGAAGGTTTGGCGGTTGCGCTGGCCAATATTGACGAATTTATCGCTTTGATTCGCAACGCACCAACGCCGCCCGTGGCGAAAGCAGCGCTCATGGAGCGGTCATGGGACAGCTCATTGGTGCGCGAAATGCTCACCCGAACCCGTGCAGATGGTGGCATCATCAACGCGGACGACTACCGCCCTGACGGTTTAGAGCGTGAATTTGGGTTAGAGGCTGGCGGTTTGTACAAACTCTCAGAAGTGCAAGCGCAAGAGATTTTGCAGATGCGCTTGCAGCGTTTGACTGGACTCGAGCAAGACAAAATCGTCGCTGAATACAAAGAAGTCATGGCTGAGATTGACGACTTGCTACACATTTTGGCAACACCAGGTCGTGTGTCGACCATCATCAGCGAAGAATTAACCGCTATCAAACTCGAATTTGGTCAAAGCAAGCTGGGCATGCGCCGCAGCTTGGTGGAACACAGCTCGTTTGACCTCAGCACCGAAGACCTGATCACCCCGACCGACATGGTGGTAACCATGAGCCACAGCGGCTACATCAAGAGTCAACCGCTGTCTGAATACCGCGCGCAAAAACGCGGTGGCAGAGGGAAACAGGCAACCGCCACTAAAGAAGACGATTGGGTCGATCAGCTCTTCGTCGCCAACACGCACGACTATATTTTGTGCTTCTCCAACCGTGGCCGCCTGTACTGGCTCAAGGTTTGGGAAGTGCCGGCTGGCTCTCGCGGTTCACGCGGTCGCCCGATTGTCAACATGTTCCCACTGCAAGAAGGTGAAAAAATCACTGTCGTATTGCCACTGACGGGTGAGAAAACACGCTTCCCGGCTGACCAGTACGTCTTCATGGCGACCAGCATGGGCACGGTTAAGAAGACGTCTTTGGATGAGTTCAATAACCCACGCAAAGGCGGCATCATCGCCGTTGGCTTGGATGACAACGACTTTTTGATTGGCGCAGCACTCACCGACGGCGAACACGACGTGATGCTGTTCAGTGACGGCGGCAAAGCTGTGCGTTTTGACGAAAACGATGTCCGCCCTATGGGTAGAAACGCACGCGGCGTGCGCGGTATGAACTTGGAAGACGGTCAAAGCGTGATCGCCATGTTGGTGGCTGAAGATGAACAGCAAAGCGTGCTGACTGCCACCCAAAACGGCTATGGCAAGCGCACCAGCATCACCGAATACACCCGTCACGGTCGCGGTACGAAGGGCATGATCGCTATTCAGCAATCCGAGCGCAACGGCAAAGTGGTTGCCGCGACCTTGGTGCATACCGACGACGAAATCATGCTAATCACCGATAAAGGCGTTTTGGTTCGTACCCGCGTCAGCGAAATCCGCGAAATGGGTAGGGCCACACAAGGCGTGACTTTGATTGGTTTGGACGAAGGCTCGCAACTAAGCGGTTTGCAACGCATTGTGGAAAATGATGCAAATCAAACAGAGTCTGCCGAAGATGGTATTGATGCCGCTGCGGATAATTCTGTGGATGATTCAACAGCTGCACCCGATTCTCCAGATGCGTCCGATACCTCAGAAACATAAATTACTATAAATTTAATAGCACTCTAGGCAGTAAATACGCCGGCTAGAGTCATATTTAACACTTAAAAATCAATACGTACTGCCTCCATGAGTAAAACCCTGCTAGAACTGCGCGATTTGATTGATGCCACTGACAAAGAGCTGCTGGCGCTACTCAACCGCCGTGCGGGCTATGCGGGTGAAGTGGGTGAGATTAAAAAGATTGACGGTTCGCCCGTATATCGCCCAGAGCGTGAGGCGCAAGTCATCAGCGGGTTGCAGCAAGCGAATGGCGGCCCACTCAAAAACGCCAGTGTGGCCCATATTTGGCGCGAGGTCATGTCGGCTTGCCGGTCTTTGGAAGCGCCACAGCGTGTCGCCTACTTAGGGCCTGCTGGCACGTTCAGCGAAATGGCAGCGCTGCAGTTTTTCGGCACCAGCATTGAGCACATCCCTTGCAGCAGCTTTGACGAGGTGTTTCACGCCACCACAGCGGGCAGCGCAGATTTTGGCGTTGTTCCCGTAGAAAACAACACCGAAGGCGTTGTTACCCGCACGCTGGATTTGTTCCTCAATTCACCGCTGCACATCGTCGGCGAAGCCAGCTTTTTGGTACGTCACCACCTGCTGCGATTGTCTAATTCTTTAGAAAATATTGAAGTCGTTTTGGCACATCCGCAAGCTTTGGCGCAGTGCCAAGGCTGGTTAGCCAAACACTTGCCAAACGCAGAGCGCCGCGCTGTCTCTAGCAATGCCGAGGGTGCACGATTAGCTGCAACCAACCCTGCTTGGGCAGGCATCGCCAGTGAGCGCGCGGGTGCAGAATTTGGCTTGCACGTGGCGGCTCATGCGATTCAAGACGACGCTTTTAACCGTACCCGCTTTGCGGTCGTTTGTTTGCCGCAAACCTTGCCCATGCCACAGGCGTCCGGCAAAGATTGCGTCAGCTTGATTGTCTCTGTGCCTAACAAGCCAGGCGCCGTGCATGATTTGCTGATTCCGCTCAAAAACCATGGTGTGTCGATGACGCGGTTTGAGTCGCGCCCTGCCCGCTCCGGCCAGTGGGAATACTTTTTCTACATCGATTTGGCAGGTCACCCCTCGCAGCCGCATGTGGCGAGCGCTTTGAAAGAGCTACAAAATTCATGCGCTTTTTACAAACTGCTGGGCAGTTATGCGGTGAGTGATTAAACCGTTGCTCTTTACTTCAGATCAAAAGCAATCCCTGAGAAACCCCATAAAGAACTTACACCGTGTCATTTTTTAGCAAAGTAAAAAAACCACAATTCGAACAACTTGGCATCATTGGCTGCGGCTTGATGGGCAGCTCGTTTGCCTTGGCCATGAAGCGCGCTGGTTTGGTCAAGCGCATCGTCGGCTACAGCAAATCTCCCAGTACGACCGCCAAAGCGCTGCAACTTGGCGTGATTGATGTGGAGGCCGCTTCTGCATTGCAGGCTGTGTCTGGATCAGATATTGTTCTTATAGCCGTACCCGTGGCCGCTATTGAGGGAACTTTTAAAGCCATCAAACACATGATCACGCCCGACATGCTGATCATGGATGTGGGCTCCACAAAAACTGATGTGGTGGAAGCTGCGCAACGCATTTTGGGTTCGCTGGTTGGCAGCTTCGTACCTGCGCACCCGATTGCAGGCAAAGAAGTCTCTGGTGTAGAAAACGCTGATGTCAATTTATACAAAGACCGCCAAGTTATTTTCACACCCATTGGTCGCACTTTGACAGCGCAACTCAGTCGTGCGCAGTCAGTTTGGACTGCTTTGGGCAGCAAGGTGCAAAGCATGTCGCCAGAGGCGCACGACGCCGCTTTTGCCGCCGTCAGCCACTTGCCGCATTTGCTCGCTTTTGCCATGATGAACAGTATCGCGGCGCAAAAAAATGCGGATGATTTCTTGTCACTGGCAGGTTCAGGTTTTCGTGATTTCACCCGCATTGCAGCAGGTGACCCAGAAATGTGGCACGACATTTTTATGGCCAACCGCACGCAATTGCTCGCCCAAATCGACGTTTTCAAGCAAACGCTGCAAGGCTTTGAAGCCAGCATCATCGCCAACGACAGTCAAAAGCTTGAAACCGCCATCGCCGCCGCAAGCAAAGCGCGCGCTCAATGGCGACTGACAAACACCCCCAATTAGCATGTTCAGCACCCATTTTCTAGATCTTCCACCTCTCAAGCACGCCAGCGGCACCGTTGTTCTACCTGGCTCTAAAAGCATTTCAAACCGCGTTTTATTGCTCGCAGCCCTGAGCCAAGGCACCACATTGGTGCATGATTTGTTAGATTCTGACGACACGCAAGTGATGCTGACAGCGCTTGCGCAACTCGGCTGCCGCATCGTTAAAAGCGGCTCAAGCGTAGGCTCCACCGTTGAAATAACTGGTTTAGGGGGCTTGGGCCATGCAAAAACACTGCAAAATGTACCGAGTGCCAAGCTGTACATGGGCAATGCCGGCACGGCGATGCGTCCGTTGACGGCAGCTTTAGCATTGCTGGCAAGCGGCTCCACCGAATTCGAGCTCAGCGGCGTGCCCCGCATGCACGAACGTCCGATTGGTGATTTGGTCGATGGCCTTCGTCAATTGGGTTGCCAAATCGATTATTTAGGGCAAGACGGCTACCCGCCACTGCGAATCAAGGCAGCTGAATCTTTCAATCTAAGCCAAGCTATCAAAGTTAGAGGCGACGTTTCCAGCCAGTTTTTAACTGCGCTATTGCTCGCTTTGCCCTTGGTGGCAACGCAAGACATCGTGATCGAAGTACAAGGCGAGTTAATCTCCAAACCCTACATCGACATCACTTTGAATTTGCTGGCGCGCTTTGGCATCAAGGTTCAGCGCGATGGTTGGCAGAAATTCACCATTCCAGCAGGTAGCCGTTACCAATCACCTGGGAATATTCATGTTGAAGCCGACGCCTCTTCTGCTAGCTATTTTATAGCGCTTGGGGCAATAAATACGCCGGCTACTGGTCAATTTAACACTCAAATTAACACATTCAAGGGCATTCGCATTGAGGGTGTTGGCGCAGACTCCATCCAAGGCGATATACGTTTCGTAGAAGCAGCGCAAGCGATGGGTGCTATCGTTAACAGTGGCCCCAATCACCTAGAGATTTCTCGCGGCTCATGGCCACTAAAAGCAGTCGATCTGGACTGCAACCACATCCCAGATGCAGCAATGACACTGGCCGTCATGGCACTGTACGCCGACGGTACAACAACGTTGCGCAACATCGCCAGCTGGCGCGTCAAAGAAACGGATCGCATTGTGGCGATGGCGACCGAGCTTCGCAAATTGGGCGCTACGGTTGTTGAAGGTGCAGATTTCATCAGTATCACACCACCAAAGACAGTTGCCGATTGGAAAACTGGCGCGATTCACACCTATGACGATCACCGCGTAGCCATGTGTTTTTCACTCGCGGCATTCAACCCTGCAGGTTTGCCGATTCGCATTTTGGATCCGAAATGCGTCGCTAAAACCTTTCCTGACTACTTTGAGGCGCTGTTTTCAGTCTCTCAAACTGATACGGCAAACATCCCAGTCATCACCATCGACGGCCCTAGCGCGTCTGGCAAAGGCAGTTTGGCCTCCAGCTTGGCGCAGCAATTGGGTTATCACTACCTAGATTCAGGCGCTTTGTACCGCGTCACAGCATTTGCGGCACTGCAGCAGGGTTTGAGCTTGCAAGTCAAAGACGAATTTGCCATCGCAAACCTAGCGACTGGTTTGGTTGAAAAGCTGCATTTGAGGTTTGAGGGAGACATTATTTGGCTGAACGGCGACGATGTGAGCAACGACATTCGCAGCGAAGCTGGTGGTATGCATGCCTCCCAAGTGTCGGTTTTACCACTGGTTCGGCAAGCTTTGGTCAGGCTGCAACACAGTTTTAGAGCCCTGCCCGGTTTGGTTGCTGATGGAAGAGATATGGGCACAGAAATCTTCCCAGATGCCGCATTGAAGGTGTTTTTGACCGCAAGTGCTGAAAAACGTGCTTTGCGGCGTCATAAGCAGTTGATTTCAAAGGGAATTTCAGCTATACTCGACGTTCTTCGTGCAGACTTAGAAGCGCGTGATGCAAGGGACTCATCCCGCAGTGTTGCGCCTTTGAAGCCCGCACAAGATGCATTGCTATTAGACAACTCTGATTTATCGATTGAAGAATCGGTCAATCAAACGTTGAACTGGTGGCAAGGTAAGCAGCGTTTTTAAACTCCCTTCACGCATCAAGCGTACGGTTTAAAAGCAATTTTTAAAACTTAACCCGCCCTAACCGGCAGAAAATATCCGTCTTTAGCTATAGAAACAGAAGCAATCGTGCTGCTGTGATGTCCGCTTTTGATGGCATAGGAAAAATTAATGTCAGAATCTTTTGCAGCCCTATTTGAAGAATCCCAGAAAAGCTCCGAAACACGCATTGGTGAAGTCGTCACCGCTGAAGTGATTCGTATCGAGCACAGCTTCGTTGTTGTTAACGCAGGCCTGAAATCAGAAGCCTACGTTCCCCTCTCAGAATTCAAAAGTGACAATGGTGAAGTCGAATGCCAAGTTGGCGAATTCGTATCAGTCGCCATTGTTCAAATGGAAAACGGTTACGGCGACACCATCGTCAGCCGTGACACCGCTAAGCGTCTCGCTTCATGGATGAGCCTAGAGAAATCTCTTGAATCCGGCGAATTCGTGACCGGCGTTACCAGCGGTAAAGTCAAAGGTGGCTTGACTGTTTTGGTCAATGGCATCCGCGCTTTCTTGCCAGGTTCATTGATCGAATCTCGCCCTATCAAAGATTTGTCTCCGTACGAGAACAAAACTTTGCAGTTCAAAGTTATCAAGCTTGACCGCAAGCGCAACAACGTGGTGCTGAGCCACCGCGCGGTGTTGGAAGTCTCTCAAGGTGCTGAGCGCGCCAAGATGATGGAAACATTGAAAGAAGGCGCAGTTGTTCACGGTGTCGTTAAGAACATCACTGAGTACGGTGCATTCGTTGACCTCGGCGGCATTGATGGCTTGTTGCACATCACCGACATGGCATGGCGCCGTGTTCGCCACCCATCAGAAGTGGTCACAGCGGGTCAAGAAATCACTGCAAAAATTCTCAAGTTTGATACAGAGAAAAACCGCGTTTCCTTGGGTCTCAAGCAAATGGGTGATGATCCTTGGATGGGCGTCAACCGTCGCTACCCACAAGACACACGCTTGTTCGGTAAGATCACCAACATCGCCGATTACGGAGCATTTGTGGAACTCGAGCCAGGCATCGAAGGTTTGGTGCACGTCTCTGAAATGGATTGGACCAACAAGAACATCGCGCCTTCTAAGCTCGTGACATTGGGTGACGAAGTTGAAGTCATGGTTTTGGAAATCGACGAAGACAAACGCCGTATTTCTTTGGGCATGAAGCAATGCAAAGCCAACCCATGGCAAGATTTCGCGCAAAACACCAAGCGTGGCGACCGCGTCAAAGGCCCGATCAAATCCATCACAGACTTCGGTGTGTTCGTTGGTTTGGCAGCTGGCATCGACGGTTTGGTTCACCTCTCCGATCTGTCATGGAACGAAACAGGCGAAGCAGCTGTGCGCAACTACAAGAAGGGCCAAGAAGTTGAAGCTTTGGTCTTGGCGATTGATGTCGACCGCGAGCGTATCTCTTTGGGTATCAAGCAACTCGACTCTGACCCGTTCACCACCTTTGCCGCTATCAACGACAAAGGCCAAGTGGTTACAGGTAAGGTCAAGACTGTTGATGCTAAGGGCGCTGAAATCGACCTCGGCGAAGACATCTTGGGCTACTTGCGCGCTTCAGAAATCAGCCGTGACCGCGTTGAAGACGCACGCAACGTGCTCAAAGAAGGTGACGAAGTTACAGCCGTTGTGGTCAACATCGACCGCAAAACACGTAACATCCAATTGTCTATCAAGGCCAAAGATGCTGCTGACCAAGGCGAAGCCATGGCAGCCTTGAGCCAATCGTCAGCGCGTGAAAACGCCGGCACGACCAGCTTGGGTGCATTGTTGCGCGCTAAGTTGGACAACGGTGGCGACAAAGAGTAATTAGTCTTTTAGACTTTTCTCAATAGTCCTCTAAAACGCCACGCTTGATCGGAGTGATTTCTCTAAAGAGAAGCTTCCCGTTTTGCGTGGTGTTTTTTATTGTAAAAACTAAATGTGTAAGCTAAAAGTTTTGGTATAACTCGATATGACACGTTCTGATTTGGTAGAAGAATTAGCAGCCCGATTTGGCCAGCTAACACACAAAGACGCTGAGTCCGCCGTGAAAGCTTTGGTTGATGCCATGAGCAATGCCTTGGTGCGTGGTCACCGCATTGAAATTCGCGGCTTTGGCAGCTTCTCAGTCAGTCACCGTGCGCCGCGTATCGGCCGTAACCCGCGCTCTGGCGAAAGTGTCGCTATTCCCGAAAAACGTGTACCCCACTTCAAGACAGGCAAGGCACTCCGTGAAGCTGTGGATGTACAAACTAAAAAATCACTTTAATTTATTTTTTCATAAAAAATTTTATAAATTACTTATAAATTTTTAATTCGAAATATTTAATACATGAACAAACTGACATGGTTGCTTAAGTGGGTACTTAAGGCAGCCATTTTTTTTACGCTATTCGCGTTTGCACTCAATAACCAACAAGAAATAACCGTTCATTTCTTCTTTGGTACTGAGTGGAAGACTTCGCTCGTCATTGTCGTCTTAGCCGTTTTTGCTTGCGGCTTGATGGTCGGCATTCTTGGCATGGTGCCGCGTTGGTGGCAGCACAGACGCGTTGCTATGAAAGCTAAAAAAACACATGCAAACTTATGAATTTTGATTTGAGTTGGATTTTGCTGGGTTTGCCGTTGGCCTTCGTGCTGGGTTGGATGGCGTCAAGCTTTGATTTGCGTCAACTGCGCATGGAAAACCGCCAAGCGCCTAAGGCGTACTTCAAAGGACTTAATTTTTTACTGAACGAGCAACAAGATAAAGCCATCGATGCCTTTGTTGAAGCCGTTCAAAGCGATCCGGATACTTCTGAGTTGCATTTTGCACTTGGCAATTTGTTTCGCAGACGTGGTGAGTACGACCGTGCTGTTCGCGTCCATGAACATTTATTGTCTCGTGGCGATTTAAGCCAAGCCGAAAGCGAGCGAGCTCAGCACGCCTTGGCGTTGGACTTTTTAAAAGCGGGCTTACTTGATCGCGCAGAAGATGCTTTACGAAAATTAAACGATACGCCTTATGAAGCGCAATCGCTGCTGTCTTTGCTCGCCATTTATGAGCGATCGCGTGATTGGGAGCATGCGTCTGAAATTGCCGAAAAGCTACAAACCGCTGGGCATGGCAGCTTTAGCAGCAGACAAGCCCATTATTTGTGTGAACAAGCGTCTGTCAAAGCCAAGTTGGGTGAGCTGGGTCGTGCCAAAATATTGTTAGACCAAGCCATCGCTGTTGCACCGCAAGCACCACGCCCGCATATTGATTTAGCCCATGTTGTGCATCGCATGGGCGATACGCAAGCAGCCTACCAAATACTCAGCGCACTGATCGTGCAAGACAGCTTGATCATTCCATTGGTTGCCAAACAATTTGGCAGCTTGGCCAAGGAATGTCAACGCACTGAGCAAGCTTTGGTGTTGCTACAGACCAGCTATAAAAAAAATCCATCGCTTGATGTGCTTGATGCGATTGTGCAACTTGACGCCCTCACCCCTTCGGGCAACTCAGCCCGTGATTGGTATGTCAAGCATTTAGAGAACGAGCCTTCCTTGATAGCTGCAGCACAATGGATTTCAGGTGAAAAGCTAGAGCATGAACAATTTCATCCGCAAGTGCAACGCGCGCTTGACCATGCGGTAACGCCGCTACGTCGCTATCGCTGTGCGGCTTGTGGATTCGATGCTGTCCAGCATTATTGGAACTGCCCAGGCTGCCAGACGTGGGATAGTTATCCGGCCAAACGTATTGAAGAACTTTAAAACATCTTATATTTGTACATGACCCTTCCTAAGATCATTTTTAAAACAATTTCTAAAGAAGTTATTGCGAAAGCCAAGGTGTTGGTGGTTGGTGATGCCATGCTCGATCGCTATTGGTACGGCTCTGTTGATCGCATTTCACCTGAAGCCCCCGTGCCCGTGGTTCGTGTCACGCGTGAAGAGGAGCGCATTGGTGCGGCCGCCAATGTGGCCTACAACGTCGTCACCATGGGCGCGCAAGCGTCTTTGCTCACCGTTGTAGGCGATGACGAGGCAAGTCACAAACTCGAAGCCCTGGTTGCCACGACCGGTATCATGCCTTATTTTGGACGCGATGCAGACTTAAAAACCACCGTTAAATTACGCATCATTGGCAGGCAGCAACAACTCTTACGCGTTGATTTTGAAAACACGCCAAAAACCGAGGTACTCGCTTCGCAAACATCTGCTTTTTCTAAGCAACTCAATTCGCACGATGTTGTTTTGTTTTCCGACTATGCCAAAGGCGGCTTAGCGCATGTCGTCGATATGATTGCTTTAGCACGTACAGCTGGTAAAACCGTACTGGTTGACCCCAAAGGCACTGACTATGCTCGCTATGCCGGAGCCACCGTCATCACACCGAACAAAAGCGAAATGCAAGCTGCCGTTGGTGCATGGAAAGACGATACTGAGCTTGCCGTCAAAGCACAAAATCTACGCGCTCAGCTCAAGTTAGATGCTGTTTTGGTCACTCGTAGCGAAGAAGGCATGTCTTTGTTTGACGCTGAGGGAGCATTGCATGTACCGACTCATGCTCTCGAAGTGTTTGATGTCACAGGCGCTGGTGATACTGTCATTGCGACCCTTGCAACATTGATGGCTGCTGGTTTGTCGCTTCGCGAGGCCATGCCCTACGCCAATAAAGCTGGCGGTATTGTGGTGGGTAAATTTGGCACAGCTACCGTGTCGTTTAAGGAATTGTTTGAATGATAGCCACAAATAAAAACGATGCAAATTCTGTCGATACTTGTGTCGTTGTGACCGGCGCTGCAGGCTTCATTGGTGCCAATATCATCAAAGGCTTGAATGCGCGCGGCATCACCAACATCATCGCCGTGGACGATTTGACACAAGGCGACAAGTTTTTGAACTTGGTTGATCTCAGCATTGCAGATTATGTAGACGCCAAAGTTTTTTACGAACGCTTCGCTGCAGGCGCTTATAGCAAAGTCGAGGCCGTTTTCCATGAAGGCGCATGCAGCGATACCATGGAACAAAACGGCCAATACATGATGGACAACAACTACCGTGTGTCTTGCGACTTGTTTACTGCTTGCCAAGCACAGGGCACGCGGCTGCTGTATGCGTCTTCAGCAGCGACCTACGGGGGTAGCGACACCTTCATTGAAACGCCAGCCTGCGAGCATCCCTTAAATGTCTATGGCTATTCCAAATTATTGTTTGACCAGCGTTTGCGGTATTTGCTAGGCACCAAGTTTGAAAACGCCAAGAGCCAAGTCGTCGGCTTTCGCTATTTCAATGTTTACGGCAACCGCGAACAACACAAAGGCCGCATGGCCAGCGTCGCTTTTCACCAGTTCAACCAATTCAAAGAGCATGGCTATGTCAAACTCTTTGGTGAATACGGTGGCTATGCAGCTGGCATGCAACAGCGTGATTTTGTGTATATTGACGACGTCGTAGCAGTAAACCTTTGGTTTTTCGACAATCCAAATACGTCAGGTTTATACAATTTAGGTACAGGCCGCGCCCAGCCGTTTAACGACATAGCGCACGCAGTTGTTAACGCGATGAGCCAGCAATCGGGCAAGCCTGCACTTTCATTGGCGGACATGGTGAGCCAGCAACTCGTTCAATTCATTCCCTTCCCTGCCGCTCTGGTTGGCAAGTACCAATGTCACACCCAGGCCGATTTGACTGCTTTGCGCGCTTGCGGTTGCGACCATGTGTTTGCCGATGTGAGCCAAGGCGTTAGTGCGTACATTCAGCAATTAGCGACGAAATAACTCATTTTTGTCGCCAATTGACTTAAAAATGAACCAAAAACATAAAATTTATGGGGTTTTGGTCATTTTTTTAGTTTTGGTCAACTGAACGCAAGAAAGTACCGTTATAGTCCAGCCCAGCCAAATGCGTTAAAAGTTAACTGGTTGGCTTTTAACTCAATGTTTTTTCTTAGTTTCCCTTTAACCTTTCTTTTATAACTGGAGTCTTGATATGTTGAAAAAAATTCTGGCCGTGATGGTCATGATGTATGCAGCAGTTTCTTTTGCCGCTGTTGATGTGAACAAAGCCACCGCTGCTGAACTCGACAGCATCAAAGGCATTGGCCCTGCTATTTCTGCCAAAATTTTGGACGAAAAGAAAAAAGGCGGCAACTTTAAAGATTGGAACGACTTGGTTACTCGCGTCAATGGCGTGGGTGAAGGCAATGCAGCTAAATTTTCAGCTGAAGGCCTGACCGTTGGCGGCGCAAGCTTCAAAGGCGTTGCTGCTGCTCCTGCAAAAGCGGCTGAAAAGCCAGCTGCTGCAAAAGACGCTAAAGATGCCAAGCCAGCTGCGACTACAGAGAAAAAAGCTGATGTGAAAGCTGACGCTAAGCCAGCCGCTGCTGCACCTGCTGCTGAAAAGAAGGCAGATGCCAAAGCTGACCCAAAAGCCGAAGCAAAAGCTAAAAAAGAAGCTGATGCTAAAGCCAAGGCAGACGCAAAGAAAGCCAAAGACGACGAAGCAAAAGCCAAGAAAGAAGCTGCTGCTAAAGCAAAAGCTGACGAGAAAGCCGCTAAAGCTGCAAAAGACGCTAAGCCAGCGGCTAAAGATGCAAAAGCTGATGCTAAGCCAGCTGCTGCAGAACCAGCTAAGAAGTAATTCTTATTTAGCGCATTGCAGGCAACTGCAATGCCCCAAAAACCCGTTGCACGAAAGTTCAGCGGGTTTTTTGTTGCCCGCTATACTTTGTAACCATGTTTACTATTCTCGCCATTTGTATCGGTGCCAGCGCAGGTGCTCTCGCCCGCTGGCAATTGGGGCTTTGGTTGAATCCTAGCAATATGAGTGTTGGTTCACTCACATTACCGTGGGGCACTTTAGCGGCCAACTTGATGGGCGGTTATTTGGTGGGCGTCTGCGTCGCCGTGTTTCAAGCCATGCCCGATCTTGACCCTGTGTGGCGCTTGGCCTTGGTCACTGGTTTTTTAGGTGCGCTTACCACCTTTTCAAGCTTTTCTGCCGAAGTGGTTGCCATGCTCAGCCAAGGCCGTTATTCGCTGGCTTTGCTAACTGCTGGACTGCATTTGTTTGGGTCACTGGCTTTGACAGTCATCGGCATCAAGTCAGCGTCATATGTTATAAATTGAACATGACACCCATCGATGCAAGGTTGAACCACATTGCAGTTGCGCGGCGCAGCGTGCTGGAAGATCGCGGGTCGCTGCAAAGCAGCCATATCGACAGCTGGATAGAACGCTCATGGAAGCGTTGCCTGTCCAAGGGGTATGAGCCGCAAACCGAAGTGCAATTCGCACAAATCAGCAGCCAAGATTTACGCCGCGTTGAGGTAGAAAATCACGATCTGATACGTGCCGCAAAACCCTTGATGGACAAATTAGGCCGTGCCATTGCCAACACCAATTATTTTGCTATTTTGACCAATGCACAAGGCATCGTCATCGATGCGAATGGCCCGATCGACCAAACCGACAAACGCGCCAGACTCATCAGCCGCATTGGCGTTGATTTGTCTGAAAACGCCGTGGGCACCACCGCTATCGGGGCTGCTTTGACGGAGTTGCAACCTGTTTGGGTGCACCGTGGCGAGCATTTTTTCAACGACAACACCGCTTTTAGCTGCGCGGGATCGCCTTTGTTTGGCTCAAACGGGCAATGCATTGGCATGCTGGACTTGACTGGCATCATGGTGCCTGAACGCCCTGAGCTGAAACACCTGACCTCGCTGACCGCTAGGACGATTGAAAACGCGCTGCTACTGCAACAACCGCATAACTTATTACTGCGGATTAACTGGCCAGGTCAGCCACTGGGTGAGGACACAGATGGGTTGATCGCGCTGAACAGCGATGGCAACATTTTGGGTGCCAACCAAACCGCACGGTTCATGGTGCCGCAATTAGCGCAGCTCAGCAACAGCGCCATGCACGCCAGCGACTTGTTTGCCATGCCGTTTTCTATGCTTTTTGACAGTTCGCGCCGCTCACACGCGGCCATTGAAGTGCCACTTTGGTCAGGTTTGCGACTCATCGCTTTGGCCTTGCGCCCTGAAAACGAGCGAACCAATAGGCACATTCGCACTGATTCAGCTCATGCCAGCCATGCTCTGCGCGATGTTGAAGCCGAAATGATCAAACAAGCTGTCGACCAAGCCCGAGGCAACATCGCCCAAGCTGCGCGCGACTTGGGCATCAGCCGCGCGACCTTGTATCGCAAGTTGGTGACAGGCAAATTAGTCAAAGCCAGCAAGCTTTTGAACTAAGTCGTTTCACCTTTTAAGAACGCATCTGCCGCTGGCGACACGGCGTATAACTTGTCGGAATCAAAAAAATCACCCACTGGCAAATAAGCCAACAGCTTGCCATGCTCCAAGTACGCCACATGCGTCGCGAGGCGTTTGACTTGGCCAAGGTTGTGGCTTGAAAATACCAGTGTCATGTTTTGTGCGGCAAAGTCATGCATCAGCGCCTCCACCTCGCGCTTGGCGTGCGGGTCCATACTAGCAGTGGGTTCGTCGAGCAAGAGCACATTCGACAGTTTTGTATCCGACAACACAACCCAAGCCCGCGCCAAAGCCACGCGCTGCTGCTGCCCTTGCGACAACGTTTTGGCAGATCGCGCAGCCTCTGCCTGCAGCCCAACCCGCGCCAAACCTGCCAAAGCACGCGTTTTAGCTTCTGCCCAACCCATGCCACTCAACCACAAACCCATAGCCACATTGGCTTGCACGCTCATGCGCAGCATGTGGGGACGCTGAAACAGCATGGCTTGCCGCAAATTGGCATCTGTTTGCACAGTTCCCGACATTTGTCCTAATTTTTGATTACTTTTTCGGGAAATCAAACCATTCAGCACCCGCAGTAAGGTACTTTTACCACTGCCGTTTGAGCCAATCAACGCCACACGCTGACCCTGCAAGATTTGCAAATCGACGTTTTTCAGGGCTTCGAGTTGCCCGAAACGTACTGAAGTGCCTTTGAGATCAAACAAAAGTGTCATACCCGAACACCTTTAGCCGAATCGCCTAAGAGAGCCCGCACCCCCGCCACCAAAGCATTCAACAACAACACCACCGCCAAAAGCACCAAGCCCAAGCCCAGCGCCAGCGGCAAGTCGCCCTTGCTAGTTTCCAGCGCAATCGCCGTCGTCATTACCCGCGTGAATCCCTCAATGTTGCCGCCCACCACCATCACCGCGCCCACCTCGGCAATCGCCCGGCCAAAAGCGGCCAGCAGCACCATCAGCACGGCAAAACGCTCATCCCACACATGCAGCGCGCCGCGCATGAAGCTGCCAGCGCCCATAGATTGCAGCTGCTCACCGTGCAGCACATCAGCATCTTCCACCAGCTGCCGCGTCAGCGCCGCCACGATCGGCAACACCAGCAGCGCCTGCGCCAAAACCATGGCTTTGACACTGAACAACCAACCCAAATATCCGAGTGGGCCAGAACGCGACAACATCAAATACACCAACAAGCCCACCACCACAGACGGAATCGCCAGCATCGTGTTCAACAGCGCCAACACGACACCCCGCCCTTGAAACCGCGCCACCGCCAGCCAAGCCCCTAGCAAAATACCTAAACCGCTCGCCAAAACCGTAGCCACCCCACTCACCCACAGCGACCGCCCCACAATAGACCACAAAGCGCCATCACCAGATGCTATGAGTGAAAAAGCGGTTGTGAAGGATTGGGTGATGGAATTCATGCAGGAAGAAGGATAGCGGCAAATTATGCTTTAGTGAGCATTTCACACAGCAGCGTGATACGTTCTTTCATCTCATCAAGCGACGTGCATTCACCTGCAGACAAAAGAACGCCGGTATTCGATATCAACTCAACAGCCGTGATGTCCATGCTGTACGCCTGCTCCCACGCTTCGATGGAGGCGGCATATTGTTGGGTAGTCACTTCAATGGTTAGCTTTGAAGCATCTGCCGAGCTTTTGATATTGCCCTGAAGCGCTGGGTTTGACAGCTCTTTCCAAGTAGCAACAACCGTTTCAATGAATGTCATAGATTGATAAACGCACTAAATTATCTAAATTTACTATGAATTTAATAGCTACTAAAGCAATAAATACGCCGGCTAGAGGCATATTTAAGACCATTATTCAACCCATCACCCAACCCATTACTCAACACGTATAACATCCGTCGGCTTGAACCCTAAATCTGCGGCTTTGCCTTTGCGGGCGCGGGCTGCTCGGGCGTTGTTGAGGCTGCGGATTTCTAAGGTTTCTTCGCGGGGTTTGCCGCCTCTGCCTATGCCTTTGATATTGATGCTGCGGGTGTAGGCGGCTGCGCCGGCTAGGGTGTCTTTGGCTTCTAAATCAATCAACATCAAACCTCTGCCGCCATTGGTCATGGCTTTCAAGTCGTTGATTTCAAAGGTTAATATGCGACCGCCTGTGGATGCGCAAGCGACATGCGTGGCAGCAAAAGGTGGCACAGCGGCCGCGTTGGCTGCCAAAGATGGGCGGTTCATTGACTCGCCCTCGTTGCACGTCACAAATGCTTTGCCAGCTTTGAGGCGGGAGGTCATGCTCTCCACCGTCGCTAAAAAGCCGTAACCGGCAGAACTTGATAGCAGCAAACTGGCGCTGGCTGGACCTGCGAAGTAGTGGACGAGTTTTGTGCCAGATTCAAGCTCAATCAAGGTCGTCACAGGCTGACCATCGCCGCGCGCGCCGGGCAGCATGGCGACAGGTACGGAATAAACGCGACCATTGCCACCGAAGGCCAGCAAGGTGTCCACCGTGCGGCATTCAAACGTGCCGTACAAATCGTCGCCTGCTTTGAAGGCGAAGCTAGATGCCTCGTGCCCATGCGCCGTACGTGCGCGAACCCAGCCCATGGCGCTCACGACGACCGTCACTGGCTCATCGACGATTTTGACTTCGACGACAGATTTTTTCTCGGTTTGAATCAGCGTTCGGCGCTCGTCTGCAAACTGCTTGGCATCCGTCTCGATTTCTTTGATCATCAAGCGACGCAAAGCCGCTGGGCTGCCCAAAATCTCTTCTAATTTGCCTTGTTCGGTGCGCAATTCAGCCAATTCTTGCTCGATTTTGATGGCTTCCAAACGTGCCAATTGGCGCAGTCGGATGTCCAAAATATCGTCAGCTTGGCGATCGGACAGGTTAAAACGGGCAATCAACGCGGCTTTCGGCTCGTCGGACTCCCGAATAATCGCGATCACTTCGTCGATGTTCAACAAAACAAGGGCGCGACCTTCCAAGATGTGGATGCGGTCTAACACTTTGTCCAGCTTGTGCTGTGAGCGTTTGCCAATCGTTTGGTGGCGGAATTCGATCCACTCGTTGAGCATTTGGCGCAGCGATTTAAGCGTCGGGCGACCATCCAAACCAATCATCGTGAGGTTGATCGAAGATGAGGTTTCCAGCGAGGTGTGCGCCAACAGCGCCGTGATCAGCTCTTGCTGCTCAATCTTGCTGGTTTTCGGTTCGAAAACGAGGCGCACTGCCGCGTCTTTGTTGGACTCATCACGCACCACGTCCAACACCGCCAGCACGCTGGCTTTGAGGTTAGTTTGGTCCAAACTCAGCGCTTTTTTGCCCGTTTTAACCTTGGGGTTGGTGATTTCTTCAATCTCTTCCAGCACTTTTTGGGTGCTCACGCCAATCGGCAACTCGGTAACGACCAACTGCCACTGGCCACGTGCCAGCTCTTCAATCTTCCAGCGCGCACGTACTTTGAGCGAACCACGGCCTGTACGGTAAGCGTCAGCAATATCGGCCGCGCTGCTGATGATTTGACCGCCACCTGGGTAATCGGGCCCTGGCACGATGGCGAACAGCTCGTCGTCGCTCAACTTCGGCGTTTTGATCAGTGCGACGCAAGCATCGGCGATTTCACGCAGATTGTGGCTTGGAATCTCCGTCGCCAAACCGACGGCGATGCCGCTTGCACCATTCAACAGCGTGAAAGGCAAACGGGCGGGAAGCTGGCTAGGTTCGGTCTCAGAACCGTCGTAATTGGGGATGAAATCAACCGTGCCTTGGTCGATTTCGTCCATCAACAAACTGGTGATTTTGGCCAAACGCGCTTCGGTGTAGCGCATCGCGGCTGCGCCGTCGCCATCGCGCGAGCCAAAGTTACCCTGCCCGTCAACCAGCGGGTAGCGTTGCGAAAAGTCTTGCGCCATGCGCACCATGGCGTCGTAGGCGGCAGAGTCGCCGTGCGGGTGGTATTTACCTAAAACGTCACCCACCACGCGGGCAGATTTGACGGGTTTGGCTCCCACATTGCCATTGGCCCCGCCATAGCCCAAGCCCATGCGCGACATGGAATACAAAATCCGGCGCTGAACGGGCTTTTGCCCATCGCACACATCTGGCAAAGCGCGGCCTTTGACGACGCTGAGCGCGTATTCTAAGTAGGCTTGCTGTGCGTAGTTGGCTAGATTGAGTTCAACGGCTTGGGGTGGCTCGGGCGGCAGGTCTGCTGTCAGGTCAAGTTGGGTCGGGTCGGTCATGTCACTATGGGAACTGGTGATTTACAGGTTATTTTGGTTTAATTTTGAACCGTCGCAGAATCGGCGGCAGCCAGTGGCGCAATCATGTTGCCCCTGCCCACAGCGCCACCTATCTGCATACGAACACGTGTTGGGCTATTTTCCGCAGCGGCAGCGTTGCGCAGACTGGTGATGACCACGGGTGGCTTGAGCGCCAAGTAGGTTTGAATCACCGTACTAACGTAGTTTTGCGTTTCTTTGTAAGGCGGGATTTTGTTGCCGTATTTTTGGACAGCGCCCTCACCTGCGTTGTAGGAGGCGATAGCAAGCTCTAATTTCCCTGGAAACATATTGATGAGGGTACGTAAATACTTGGCACCCGCGTTGATATTGGTTTTAGGGTCGCGCAGCTTTAACTCGACGGATTTGGATTTGTCAGCATTGACGCCGAAGCGTTTGGCAGTGTCTGGCATCAACTGCATCAAGCCAATAGCACCTTTGGGCGACACGGCTAGGTGGTCAAAACCGGATTCAGCCACGATCATCGCTTGCAGGAGCTCAAAATCGATGTTGTAAGTTTTAGCAGCGTCGCGCATGTGGTGGCGGACGGCTTTGAAATTAGTCGACACGTCAAAATACGCTTGGATTTTGGAGTTGGTTTTGTCTTTGGCCGCTGAGCTGGCGGCGTTTGTATTGGCTGTAACAGCATTTGCAGCGTTTTTTGAATCACTTTTTGAAGCCAGCCCTTGCTGCGTATCAAAACTCTCACCACCTTTAAAAAACAACTCGTAGCGTGCATCCACCCGCTCAGCCGCGAAGTGCGCCACGCCTTTTTCGTCAATAAATCCATACACATCAGCATGTGCATTTTGCTGCGAAAATAATAGCAGAATAGGCAATAAATACGCCGGCTTAAGGCATATTTTACCCATAAAAAATGCTATACATTTAATAGCAAAACGAATCGTCTGCATCATTTAAATATCTACCTCTACAGTGTCGCCATGCAACTCCATCAGTTCACGCCGACTGGAAGCTTCGCCTTTGCCCATCAGTTTGGTGATCAGCTCTTCAGTGGCTTTGAAGTCCAGTTTACCCAATTCAACGGGCAGCAGACGGCGGGTGTCGGGGTTCAACGTGGTGTCCCACAGCTGCTCGGCATTCATCTCGCCCAAACCTTTGAAGCGGCTGATGGTCCAACTGCCCTCTTTCACGTTGTCTTTACGCAGTTTATCCAAAATCGCATCCAGTTCGCCGGCGTCCAAGGCATAGACCTTAGAAGCCGGTTTTTTACCCCGCGCAGGTGCATCGACCCGGAAAAGCGGTGGCCGTGCCACGTAGATATGGCCAGTTTCAATCAACTTGGGGAAATGGCGGAAAAACAGGGTCAACAGTAGCACTTGGATGTGCGAGCCGTCCACGTCCGCATCACTCAAAATGCAGACTTTGCCGTAGCGCAAGCCGCTCAAATCGGGCGAATCGTTCGGGCCATGCGGGTCGACGCCGATGGCGACGGAAATGTCGTGAATCTCGGTATTGGCAAACAAGCGGTCGCGCTCGACCTCCCAGGTGTTCAAAATCTTGCCCCGCAGCGGCAAAATCGCTTGGTTTTCTTTGTTACGCCCCATTTTGGCGCTGCCACCGGCGGAATCGCCCTCGACCAAAAACACCTCGTTGTACAAAATGTCGCGGCTTTCGCAATCGGTCAACTTGCCTGGCAGCACCGCCACACCTGAGCCTTTGCGTTTTTCAACTTTTTGACCAGCTTTTTGACGGGTTTGGGCGGCTTTGATGGCGAGTTCAGCCAGTTTTTTGCCGTAATCGACGTGCTGATTCAACCACAGCTCCAAACTTGGACGCACGAAGCCTGAAACCAAACGCACCGCATCACGTGAATTCAAACGTTCTTTGATCTGCCCCTGAAACTGCGGGTCTAGCACCTTGGCAGACAGCACGTAGCTGGCGCGGGCGAACACGTCTTCTGGCATCAACTTCACGCCCTTGGGCAACAAGCTGTGCAAGTCGATGAAGCTTTTGACCGCCGTGAACAAACCATCGCGTAGCCCGCTTTCATGCGTGCCGCCGGCGCTGGTGGGAATCAAATTAACATAACTCTCACGCACGGGCGCGCCGTCTTCGGTGAAAGCGACGCACCACTGTGCGCCCTCGCCTTCGGCAAAGCTTTCACTCGCGCTGTCGGCAAAGCCTTCTTCTTCAAACAACGGAATAACTGGGTCAGCCGTCAAAGTTTGCATCAAATAATCACGCAAACCGCCTTTGTATTGCCAGTTTTGGGTTTCTTTGGTTTTCTCGTTAATCAACGTTACGGTCACGCCCGGCATCAGCACCGCTTTGCTGCGCAGCAAATGCGTCAACTCGGCCATCGGCAAGACGGCAGTTTCGAAGTATTTGGGGTCTATCCACACCCGTACTGTTGTGCCAGTTTTGCGGTCGCCTTCCGCCGTTTTGCAGATTTCAAGGGGTTCGACAACATCGCCAGCAGCAAAAACTAATTTAGCGACCGAGCCCTCGCGGTAGCTGGTGGCCTCAAGGCGCTTCGCCAACGCATTGGTCACGCTCACGCCCACGCCGTGCAAGCCGCCTGAGAAGCTGTACGCGCCGCCTTTGCCCTTGTCAAACTTGCCGCCCGCGTGCAACTGGGTGAAAACCAGTTCAATCACCGGTGCGTTTTCAGTCGGGTGCATGCCAAACGGGATGCCACGGCCGTCGTCTTCAATGCTGACCGAGCCATCGCTGTGCAACGTCACCTTGATTTTCTTGCCATGCCCTGCTAACGCCTCGTCAGCCGAGTTATCCAGAACTTCTTGGATGACGTGCAGCGGATTGTCTGTGCGCGTGTACATGCCCGGGCGCTGTTTGACCGGCTCTAGACCTTTCAAGACGCGGATCGAGCTTTCGGAATATTCAGCGGGAGAATTGGTTGAAGATGAAGCGGGTTTGGTTGCCATATCGTTACATTGTAGACGCTTGCAAATGTTTGCTGTATAAATAATCAGTATAGCAAAGATTTAGCCAATATTGATGCACCGCCTGCAGCTTGTGGCGCATCTCGCTAAACTCAAGGCTTATGACGACACATTCAGCACCCAATCAAACCCTCAGCCTAACTCAAGTATTGGTTTGCGGCGCAGCCATCGTGACTCTAGCCATGGGCATTCGCCACGGTTTTGGGCTGTGGTTGCAGCCTATCACCACACAATATGGCTGGACGCGTGAGAATTTCGCCTTCGCCATCGCGATTCAAAACCTCTCTTGGGGTGTCACTGGCATTGCAGCGGGCATGCTGGCCGACAAGTTTGGCGCGTTCAAGGTCATCATTGGCGGTGCCCTGCTCTACGCGCTAGGTTTGTTTGGCATGGCGTATGCGAACACCCCTTTTCTATTTGCTTTAGCCGCCGGCATTTTGATTGGCGCAGCACAATCTGGCACGACTTACGCGGTGATTTACGGCGTGATTGGCCGCAATGTATCGCCTGAAAAGCGCAGTTGGGCGATGGGCGTGGCGGCGGCGGCCGGCTCGTTTGGGCAGTTTTTGATGGTGCCGACTGAGGGCTTTTTGATCAGCAGCTTCGGCTGGCAGCAAGCGCTGGTGATGCTGGGTTTTGCCACGCTGTTGATGATTCCGCTGTCGTTCGGGCTGCGAGAACATGCTTTCACCAACGGCTCCGTCCCCGCTAAACGTGACCAAACCATCGTTGAAGCGCTCAAAGAAGCCTTCAAATACCCCAGTTTTCAGCTCTTGATGGCGGGCTATTTTGTCTGCGGCTTTCAAGTCGTGTTCATCGGCGTGCATTTACCCAGTTATTTGAAAGACAAAGGCTTGTCGCCGCAAGTGGCTAGCTATGCACTAGCCTTGGTGGGATTGTTCAACGTGTTTGGCACTTATATTGCCGGTTCATTAGGGCAAACCATGGCGAAACGCAAAATATTGTCTTTTATTTATTTTGCCAGAGCGGTTTCAGTGACTATTTTTATCGTCGCGCCATTAACGCCGATGAGTGTTTATATATTCGCCAGTGTGATGGGATTATTGTGGTTATCTACCGTGCCCCCCACCAACGCTTTGGTCGCGCAGATATTTGGTATTCAGCATTTATCTATGCTCAGCGGTTTTGTGTTTTTCAGCCACCAAATCGGTTCGTTTTTAGGCGCGTGGATGGGTGCGGTAATATTTGATGCTAACAAGAGCTATGACGTGATGTGGTACATCATCATCGCGCTGGGCGTGTTTGGTGGTTTGATTAATTTGCCGGTGAAAGAATCGGCAGTGCCGCGTTCACAGCTAAAACCAGCTTAATATGAAGATCGCACCGAATATAGCTAAACGACTGCTCATTTGGGCGACTGTTGCCCTAGCTTTGGGTGCGGTGTTCATGGCGTATATTCGGCCAGAGTTTATGGTTGATCTGGCGAATCAGATTTGGTTGTGTTTTTAGCAGGCTTTTTAGCTTTGCTTCAGCTTTACTTTTATAGTCGAATTCTCTAGGTAGAATGCGGTAATTAGCCGATTAAATTTCACCTCTACTTTACCTCTATATGACACCCATCACAGGAAGCATCGTTGCCCTAGCAACACCCATGAATTTAGACGGCAGCGTGGACTACCCTGCGCTGCGCAAGCTGATTGACTGGCACATCACCGAAGGCACAGACTGCATCGGCGTGGTCGGCACCACGGGCGAATCGCCGACCGTCAACGTGAAAGAGCACTGCGAGATCATTCGCGTGTCGGTTGAAGAATCCAAACGTTACGCCGCGGCTAACCCAACCGTGCGCGGTGGCAAGCATGTGCCCATCATGGCGGGCTGTGGGGCTAATTCAACGGCAGAAGCGATTGAGCTGGCCAAATACGCCAAGCAAGTAGGCGCAGATTGCCAATTGCAAGTCGTGCCCTACTACAACCGCCCAACCCAAGAAGGCCAATACCTGCATTTCAAAGCGATTGCTGAAGCTGAGGATTTGCCCATGGTGCTGTACAACGTGCCTGGTCGCACGGTTGCCGATATGTCCGTCGAAACCACCTTGCGCTTGGCGCGTGTGGACGGCATCGTCGGCATCAAAGAAGCCAGTGGCAACATTGACAAAGCGCAGTGGCTGATCAAAGGCGCGCAAGCCTTGAAAGCGGAACTAAACAAAGATTTCGCCATCTACTCAGGCGACGACCCAACCGCAGTGGCGATGATGCTGTGCGGCGGCCAAGGCAACATCAGCGTGACGGCAAACATTGCGCCCAAGCTCTTGCATGAACTTTGCGTGGCGGCTGTGGCGGGTGACATCAAAACGGCGATGGCGATTCAGTTCAAACTGCTGAGCCTGCACAAAGCCATGGGCATTGAAGGCAACCCGATTGCTGTGAAGTGGGCGATGAAGCGCTTGGGTTTGTGCGGCCCAGCGATTCGCCTGCCGTTAACCGAGCTGACTCCCGCTGGCCAAGCCGCTGTAGAAGTTGCCATGCGTGAAGCTGGATTGTTGTAATCAAATTAATTCTTGAAGGATTCTAGAGTGAACCGTAACGTTAAATTGAACAGTTTGCAACGCGCCGTTAGCTTGGCTGTACTTTGTGCTTTTGGCTTGGGCGCTTGCGCTGTGATTGAGGAAGACAAAATCAATTACAAAAGCGTTCAAAAAGGCAATGCATTAGAAATTCCACCCGATTTGGTTCAACTCAGCCGCGACAGCCGCTACCAACTGCCTGCTAACAGCAACTCGGCTAGCGGTTTTGAAGCTGGCAAAGGCACACAAACTGGCACGCCTACTGCGCCGTTGACCTTGGGTGACGTCAGCATTGAACGCGCAGGCAACCAGCGTTGGTTGGTAGTGAAGCGTGCGCCAGACAAAGTTTTCCCGGTTTTGCGCGATTTTTGGACAGACAACGGCTTTTTGCTAGCCACCGATGAGCAAGGCCTAGGCATTATTGAGACCGACTGGGCTGAAAACCGCGCCAAGCTGCCGCAAGATTTCATCCGCGCCAGCTTGGGCAAACTGCTCGATTCGATTTACTCGACGGGCGAGCGTGACAAATTCCGCACCCGCATCGAGTTGAACAGCACCGGAGGCACAGAGATTTACGTGAGCCACCGTGGCATGGTTGAGAAATATGTCACCGGCAGTTCTGGCACCACGGTGTGGGAGCCACGTGCGCCAGATCCAGAACTAGAAGCTGAATTTTTACGTCGCATGATGGTAAAAATGGGTGTGACTGAGGAGCAATCTAAAAAGGTAGCAACTGCAGCGCCTGTCGTTCAAACTTCCAAAATTGTGACTGAAAACGGCCAAAGTGTGGTGCAAGTAAACGAATCTTTTGACCGCGCTTGGCGCCGTGTCGGTTTGGCTTTAGACCGCACTGGCTTCACCGTGGAAGACCGTGACCGTGCGCAAGGCATTTACTTTGTGCGCTATGTCGAGTTGAATCCTGATTTGAAAGAAAAAGGCTTTTTCGCCAAAATTTTGAATCTGAGTAGCGACACAAACACACCAATCTTGAAATACCGCATTTTGGTGAAAAGCACCAATGCAACGCAAACCACTGTGAGCGTGCAAAACACGACTGGTGGCGCTGCGCCTGCTAAAGATACGCAAAACATCCTCAAAGTGTTGGCAGACGATTTGAAATAAGCTTTAAGACTTTTGCTTATATTTAGTTCATGCTCCGCTACAAAAATCTGAGTAGCGGCAGTACGGGGAATGCCACACTCGTAGAGGTGAGCAGCGGCCCAAGTCTACAACCGCGCCGTACCAGCCGCGTACTGGTTGATTGCGGCATGCGGCTGTCCCGCCTGTTGGAACTGCTGGCCATGGCTGATGTACTGCCATCCGACATCGATGCCATCTTCATCACCCATGAGCACAGCGACCACATTGGCTGCGTCACGCAGCTAGCCTCGCGCTACAGCATTCCGGTATGGGCGAGTAGTGGCACGCACGCAGCGCTGCAGGACATGCAGCTCAAATTACGCGCCAAACAGCCCACACATTCGCAATTATTACCGCATATCTCTGGTTTTGAAGCCTTGGTGCGCGTTGCCTCAGACACCTGCCCCATTGAAGTTGGTGACTTGCAGCTCAACCCTTTCACCGTGCCACACGACGCGCGAGAGCCGTTGCAGCTCACCTGCAGTGATGGCAATGTCAAACTCGGCATTTTGACCGACTTGGGCCACGCAAGCCGCCATGTGATTGACAGCATCGCAGGCTGCAACGCACTGCTGTTAGAGAGCAACCACGACGAAGAGATGCTGAGCAACTCCAAATACCCGGCGTTTTTAAAAGCACGTGTCGGGGGCGATTTTGGGCATTTGTCAAACGCGCAAGCGGCAGAGGTTTTATCTGCGGTTATGCACGACAAGCTACGCCACGTCAGCGCCGCGCACCTGAGCCAGCAAAACAACCACCCGTCATTGGCACAAAGTGCTTTGGCTGATGTTTTGGGTTGTTTACCTGCTGATATTTTTGCTGCTTGCCCTGAAACGGGTACGCCGTGGCAGCGGGTATAAGAAGGCGGCATAGGAAACAACAGACGTAAAAAAACCGCTGCATCTTGCGATGAGCGGTTTTTTTATGAATAAACTTTTAATAACCCTGCTATTTGCTTTACAGCAAACAGCGAGGTTAAAGAAGTATTACTTCTTAACTGCGTCAGCAGCTTTAGCGCCAGCAGCTTTAGCAGCGTCAACAGCAGCAGTTGCGGCTGTAGAAGCAGCGTCTTTAGCAGCGCCAGCAGCAGCAGTAGCTGCGTCTTTAGCTGTATCGGCAGCAGCGCCAGCAGCAGCTTTAGATGCATCAGCAGCAGCGCCTGCAGCAGCAGTAGCAGCAGCGCCAGCGTCTTTAGCAGCTTCAACAACTGGAGCAACAACAGCAGCTGGTGCAGCAGCTGGTGCTTCAACTTTAGCTTCTTCTTTTTTACCGCAAGCAGCGAGGGCAGCAGCAGCGATAACAGCTGCGATAACGATTGACTTGTTCATGAGAGAGTCCTTAGTAAGTAAATATATAAGAGAAAACAATTTCCGGAAATTGTCAAAACGCCAACTCTCTCAATAACTGCTGTTCAGCTGGTTATGTCAAAAGCAAGTGCTTCAACATTAGATGAAAAATACTCGAGTTTCTTGCACCTAAGCCTCTGATTATAGCTGGAATTTACAACATGCAAGTGGAAACCCTTAGTTACTGTATATTTTCTGAATCCAAACTTACAACAACCAACCCGCATCCGCCCATTCTTGCAACAGGGCCATCGCGCCATCGCTGGATTTACTGAGGTCTTTTGGTTCTAAAAAGCGTTGATTTGCCAGTTTTTGCATCAGTTTGGCATCCGCCCCAGCAGCGCGCCAGCTTTCCCCGTTTAAAAAGATGTGTCGTGCGTCAAACAACATTTGGCTGCGTGGATGCAAATCCACACGGTTTTGGCGCGTCAAAATGATGTCTTCATCACTGTCCGGCTCGGGTTCGTCAAACCACACATTGGCTTTCGGCTCGGTCAAATACTCGCCCAAATTGCGCGCCAAAGCGTCGGGGTCAGACAGTGCTTTCTCAACGGCTTGCTTGGCAAAATCTAGCAATGCAGCAGGAATCAGCGCAGGCGCTTCAACCGCCACTTGTTTAGGATCTTTGTAAAGTACTTTATTGACTGCAGTTTTCGCTATACTTTTAATAGCATTATCGGCAATATATTCGCCGGCTAGAGCGCTATTTTCACCTTCAAATTCATCTTCATCATCGCCTTCACCATCTTCTTCTTCTGCGTTCTCTTCATCTTCCAAGGTGTCATCCGCAAACCGCTGCAGCAATTCACGAGCCAGCTCCAACTCCGCCGGCGCTCTGAAACCAATCGAATACGTCATGCACTCGCCCACCGCCACGCCTTCGTGCGCATACATGGGCGGCAGGTAGAGCATGTCGCCAGCTTCCAGTACAAACTCTTGCTCAGGTGCAAAATTCGCCAAAATCTTCAGCGGCACGTTTTTTTGCAGCGTCAAATCCTTTTGTTTGCCAATTCGCCACCGGCGTTGCCCCTCAGCCTGCAGTAAAAACACGTCGTAACTGTCAAAATGCGGGCCCACGCCTCCGCCATCGGTGGCGAAACTGATCATCAGGTCGTCCAACCGCGCATCAGGCGCGAAGCGGAACTGATTTTTCAACTCATAAGCCGCTTGGTTGTGCAAATCAACGCCTTGTACCAGCAGCGTCCAATTCGGGGTTTTCAAGGTTGGCAAAGCGTCCGGATAGATTGGGCCATTCGCCATCGTCCACTTCGCCATCGATTGAGGATTTGCCTTTTTACTGCTTTTAGCAGTTGGCTGGGACGCTGGCTTCGACGCTGGCTTCGATGCTGATTGGGTCAGCGTTTCAACAATCAAGCGCGACTCCACATCTTCCTGTTCCGCCATGGCAAACAGCTCATCACGGCTCAAAATCGGCTTGAAACCGGCAATCGCGCCGCGAATCAGCAGCGGCTTTTTCTGCCAATATTTGCTCATAAACTCGGCTGGCGTGATGTTTCCCAGCAGTTGCAGCGGCAGATTTGGCGGGACTGTGTTCGCTGTGGACATTGAGGACGCCGAATTAACGGTTTTTGTGGTTTTAGGAGATGTTTTAGGCATGCGACAATTGTCCTATGGAAATCACAAAACAATGCGTCGTTGCCCTCACCTGGACGCTGAAAGACACCTTGGGCGAAGAATTGGACGTTTTAGACGAACCGGTTGAGTTTTTAGTCGGCGGCACGGACCTGCTAGAAAAAGTGCAAGAAGCCCTGCAAGGCCACCGCGCTGGCGACAAGCTAGACCTGCACTTGGAGCCCGAAGAAGCCTTCGGCGACTTCAACGACCAACTCATCTTTCTAGAACCCCGTGCCAACTTCCCCAAAGAGCTAGAAGAAGGCCTCACCTTCGAAGGAAGCGCCCTGCCCCCAGGCAGCAACCCCGACCTACCCAAAGACGCCATCTACGTGGTGACAGATATTTACCCAGAACACGTCGTTTTGGACGGCAACCACCCCCTAGCCGGCATCGCCATTCGTCTACATTTAAAAGTAATAAGCGTCCGCGAAGCCACCCTAGACGAAATCGGCACTGGCACCTGCGGCTCAGGCTTCTTCAAATTGCAGTCAGATTCGGGTTATATGCCTGGGAATGATACGGTTCATTGAATTTAGAGCATTAAATATGCCTCTAGCCGGCGTATTTATTGACTTAGGTGCTATTTTATTTATATCATTTAGTATTACAAAAAAAAGGAAAATAACATGAAAAAACAAATCCTAAACATCGCCCCACTTCAAACCGCCAAGATAATGGCGGCTTTGTGGTTTGTTATTTCTTTGCCTTTTTTATTAATCATGGGTTTGGCGATGTTTACCATGCCGGGCGAAGCAAGAGCTGCTTTTGGCGGCATGATGATATTTATGCCCGTGTTTTACGCCATTTCAGGTTTTATATTCACACTGATTGGTGCATGGGTTTACAACTTATTGGCTAAGCGGATGGGTGGAATTGAGTACACGACTCAAGACGTTTAATAAACTCTAATTTAGAGCATAAAATATGACTCTAGCCAGCGTATTTATTGACTAAGCAGCTATAGTATTTATAATGAAGTATGATTTTTTTAAAGTTTCAAAAGTTAATTTAATTTGTCAAGTCTTAGTAAATATTTCTACGTATAAAGAATACACATATACCCTATTCAGTTTGAAAATATATTAAAAATTGGGATCCCATGCCACTCAGTGCAAATACATTAATTCACTTTACAAACAATAAAGATGCTTTAAAAAAAATATTAGAAGAGCATTTTAAAATTTTTCATTGCAAAGAAAATATCGTATTTCCAACAAAAAATGCGACGTATATAGCACCAATGGTAAGTTTTTGTGATATTCCACTATCGCAAGTAAAAGATCATATTGCTAAATATGGAGATTATGGTATTGGAATGACAAAAGAATGGGGCATTAAAAAAGGATTAAATCCGGTACTTTATATTTCTAAAGAATCGAATTTTGCCAAAAACCTCGACGCAGTTTTTAGAGGATATTTAAAACATCCTAATAATAGTGAAACAAATCTAGAAGAAAAAGAACTTGCCCTGCACGATATATTGAGGCATATAAAAAATTACGAAGGTCCATTAAAACGTAAAGATATAGCCATAGATAATTATAGATATTCTGATGAAAGAGAATGGCGATACACTCCTGATTTCAAAGAAGATTGCGCTATTGTTTTATCAAACAAAGAATATTCTAGTGAAGAGCAAAAGAAAACAGCAGATTTAAAA
>JBEBJY010000033.1:0-29401 GCA_040079635.1 Burkholderiaceae bacterium
TGCGCCCTGTCGCCCCCAATCTGCGACCTGTCAACCCCAATGTGCGGCCACCGGCCCAAGTAAGACCCGTCAGACCCCAGCAACAACAAGCTGTCCCGTTACGTGCCCCACCAGCCCAAGTACAAGGTGTAAGACCGATGCCACTTGGACAAGCCAAGCGCTGTAGGCCGAACGATCCGAACTGCTGATGGAGAAGTCCTTAAAAGCTTGAATTTAAGGAGTTAAATAGGCCTCTAGCCGACGTATTTATTGTCTAATCAGCTATTAAATATATAGCAAAATTATGCTTTAAACCGCCTGCGCGTCAACGCCAAAGCCAGCCAGAACCCCAGCACCGCATAAGCCGTCAACACAGCGACATGTAACCAAGGGTTAGTCGGCCACTGGTCCATGAACAGCGGGCGCACCAGCTCGACGGCGTTGGTCAGCGGCAGCCAGTCGGAGATGACTTTGACGACGTGGGGCAGTTGGTCGCGGGGGAAGAAGATGCCGCTTAGGAACATCATGGGCGTCAAAAACAGGGTGAAGTAGTAGGTAAAGAAGTCGTAACCCTTGGCCAAAGCGTTGAAAATCAGCGCGATACAGCTGAAAGTGATGCCCACACCCAGCAAAATCGGCCATGCCAGCAGCAGTTTGGGGCTGTGGCTGATGCCTAAAACGAGCATGACGCCCAAAATTGCCGTGACGGTAAAGAGCGACTTGAACGCCGCCCAGAGCATTTCAGCCATCAAAATATTGTCTAAATTGACGGGGGCGTTCATGATGCCGTCCCAAGTTTTCTGCACGTGCATGCGGGAGAAGGCGGAATACAGTGCCTCAAATGACGCGGCTTGCATGGCGCTCATGCAGATGCTGCCGCTGGCTAAGAACAAGATGTAGGGTATTTTGGCGTCGCCAGCGGCAGGTGCAACTTCGCCCACTAGAGCGCCCATGCCGTAACCAAAAGCGACCAGCCACATCAAAGGCTCGGCGATGTTACCGACCAAACTAGGAATCGCCAGCTTGCGCCAGACCAGCAGGTTGCGCAAAAACACCGGCCACCAGCGGCTGGAAAGGTTGGGCAAACGCCAAATGCTTTGATTTAGGCTCGGAGCTTGAGAGTGAGTGCTTGCTAACGTATTCATGTGCTGTCCTATGCATCTTCCCGAATTTGTCGGCCTGTGAGTTTGAGGAATAAGTCTTCCAAGTTCGCGGGGCGGTGCAAGGTGCGTAATTGCGGGTGGGCTTGCAGGGCTTCCAACAGCGGCTTGGCATCTTGCGTGTAGAAAAACAGCGTTTCGCCGCTGATTTCAACCCGCGCGGCTAGTTTGGCGAGAGGTGAATCTTGCAGCGCCAAGGCGCCAGTGCCGTAAACTTCGACGACATCGGGCTCCAAATGCTGAGCAATCAGATCGCGCGGCTTGCCTTCAGCGATTTTTTTGCCGTGATCCAGCACCAAAAGGCGAGAGCACAAGCGCTCGGCTTCGTCCATAAAGTGAGTCGTCAATAAGATGGATTTGCCTTGCTGCAGCAGCATTTGCAGGCGCTCCCACATCAAATGGCGAGCTTGCGGGTCTAGACCGGTGGTGGGCTCGTCCAACAACAAGAGTTTCGGGTCGTTCACCAAAGCCCGCGCCAAGCTCAAGCGACGCTTCATGCCGCCCGAAAGCTCGCCCGGTTTGCTGCCGGCTTTGCTGGTGAGGGAAGCAAACTCCAGCAATTGCGGAATCCGCGCCCGAATATCGGCCGTTTTCATACCGAAATAGCGGCCATAAACCAACAGGTTTTCGGCGCAGCTGAAATCCGGGTCTAGCGTGTCGTTTTGGTTCACCACGCCCATCAGGGCTTTGATGGCGAGCGCCACTTGCGGCATAGGCATGTCAAAAGCGGTGATGCTGCCAGCGTCAGGCGCGGTCAGCCCCAAACACATGCGGATGGTGGTGGTTTTGCCAGCGCCATTGGGGCCAATCACACCTAGGCATTCGCCAGGGGCAATGTCGAACGATAAATCGTCGACCACGGTGCTACTACCATAGCGTTTGACGAGGCCTTTGGCTGAAAATAAGGCTGTTGAAGGAGTGGTTTGCATGAATTGATTATGACGAAGATTTGAGTGACAGCTAATTGCCCTTAAGTTACCCCTGTATAGCGGGGTATTGCAGTATCGTGGCATTATCTAGGCATGACTTTAACAACGCTACCGCTGTTTCCACTGAGCACTGTCTTGTTTCCCGATGGTTTGCTGCCGCTGCAGATTTTTGAGCTGCGTTATCTCAATATGGTCAAAAAATGCATTGCCGATGGTACGGAATTTGGCGTTGTGGCGCAAACCGTGCGTCATGATGCGCAAGCCGAATCACAAACTGCATCAGATGCCAATGCGCCAGCTTTGCCCATGAGCCAAGAAACCTTCACCGCCATAGGTACAACCGCAAAAATAATCTCACACTTTGTGCCCCAGCCAGGGCTGATACGGATTGATTGCGTGGGAGGTCAGCGCTTTTCTATCGTCAGTACGCAACAGCAAACGGGTGGGCTGTGGGTTGCGCAAGTGCAAACCATAGAAGCTGACTTGGTTATTCCCGTACCGGCTGAGCTTCTAGACGCCGTCACCGCCTTGCGCCATGTGATCACGACATTAGCGAGCCAAGCGAGTGACAACAGCTACATGCCCATAGCCAAACCTTATCTTTTTGACGATTGTGGCTGGGTGGCTAACCGCTGGTGCGAGCTGATTCCTATGCAATCCGCGCAGCGCCATCGGCTGCTGACATTGGATAACCCGCTGATTCGGCTAGAGCTGGTTCACGATTTACTGGAAACGGGTGGGTTTTTACGATAACTTGCCTAACTTGCTGATTGTTACTATTTGGTAATAATAAATACCATCTAGTTTGTATGGATACTATTTGGTATATATGATTCGCTCACGCCAACACTTTTTGGCGCATGTGCCTTTATCAGTTAACCACTTGGAGTTCATCATGAAAAAATCTATCATTGCATCCGTATTGGCGGTCAGCGCTGCCTTCTCAGTACAAGCTAAAGACATTGTTGACACCGCTGTAGGCGCGGGCACCTTCAAAACATTGGCAGCCGCTTTGACAGCTGCAGGCTTGATCGACACGCTCAAAGGCCCAGGCCCGTTCACGGTGTTTGCACCCACAGACGCTGCATTTGCCAAAATCCCAAAAGCTGACTTGGATGCTTTGCTCAAAGACAAAGCCAAATTGACAGCTGTTTTGACCTACCACGTGGTTGGCGGCAAAGTCATGGCAGCAGATGTGAAAGCAGGCAAAGTTAAATCAGTGCAAGGCTCAGACATCACCGTGACTACTGCCAATGGTGTGATGGTTGATGGCGCGAAAGTGACTGCTGTCGATATCGTTGCAGACAATGGTGTGATTCACGTGATTGACAGCGTGATTTTGCCGAAGTAAGTTTCCGCCTTCCCTAGCAAGCAGTTGAGCGCTTAAATTGCGTTCAACTGCTTTTCTCGTTTTGAGGAAGTTTCATACCGATAGATGCCACAAAGCTCGGCTATAGTTGCCAACAACTTTGTCCCAGAAATCACGAAAGCATCACATGAAATCACGCGCAGCCGTTGCCTTTGCTAAAGGCGAACCCCTACAAATTGTTGAAATCGACGTTGCGCCGCCGCAAGCGGGCGAAGTGATGGTCAAAATCACCCACACTGCTGTGTGCCATACCGATGCCTACACTTTGAGTGGCGATGACCCTGAAGGCGTGTTCCCCGCCGTGCTAGGGCACGAGGGCGGCGGCATTGTGGTGCAAATTGGTGAAGGCGTGACCAGCGTGGCGGTGGACGACCATGTGATTCCGCTGTACACACCCGAATGCCGGATGTGCAAATTTTGTTTGTCTGGCAAAACCAATCTGTGCCAAAAAATCCGCGCCACACAAGGCAAAGGCCTGATGCCGGACGGCACGACGCGCTTTTCGTATGAAGGAAAGCCTTTGTACCACTACATGGGCACCAGCACCTTCAGCGAATACACCGTGGTGGCCGAGATTTCATTGGCCAAAATCAACCCCACAGCCCCGCTGGGCGTGATGTGTTTGCTGGGCTGCGGCGTGACCACGGGCATTGGCGCGGTGCACAACACGGCCAAAGTCAAAGAAGGCGATACGGTTGCTGTGTTTGGTCTGGGTGCCATTGGTTTGGCGGTGATTCAAGGTGCGCGGCAGGCCAAGGCGGGGCGCATCATCGCCATTGATACCAATCCTGGTAAGTTTGACCTGGCCAAAACCATGGGCGCGACAGATTGCATCAACCCGAAAGACTTTGACAAACCGATTCAAGAAGTCGTCGTCGAAATGACCGATGGCGGCGTGGAGTTCAGCTTTGAGTGCATCGGCAATGTCCACGTGATGCGCGCAGCGTTGGAATGTTGCCACAAAGGCTGGGGTGAGTCCATCATCATCGGCGTGGCGGGTGCGGGCCAGGAGATTTCGACGCGGCCTTTCCAACTGGTCACTGGTCGCGTTTGGCGCGGCAGTGCGTTTGGTGGCGTGAAGGGCCGTACGCAATTACCCGGCATGGTGGAAGACGCCATGCGGGGCGACATTGATTTAGCCCCCTTCATCACCCACAATATGCCGCTTGAGCAGATCAACGAAGCCTTTGATTTGATGCATGAGGGCAAGTCAATTCGTACAGTCATACAGTTTTAGCCTTGGGTTTGTAACATTAAAAAGGTTACAAAAAGTTCACATTTAGTGTAAAAATGTAGGTTATGCCTGCAGCGCGCCAAATTCAAACCGTCAGTGATTGGCTGCGCGCGCTTGATTTGCAAACTTACGAGGCACTCTTCACAAGCAACGACATTCATTTTGAGTTGCTCAATGAGATTACTGCTGACGACTTGCGCGATATGGGCATTAGCTCAGTTGGACATCGAAGAACGCTGCTATCAGCTATAGAAAAGCTTAAAGAGGATTCGAATCCAACTTCTCAGCTAACTGAGTCAACGCCGTCGATTTCTTTAGAAAAACACAACTTTCACGGCCGCAACCAAGCTGCGACAAACCATCAGCACCGGCTGTTAACCGTCATGTTTTGTGATTTGGTCGGTTCTACGGAATTATCGGCGCAACTTGACACAGAAGACTTGCAACGCTTGCTGCAAGCTTATCGCCTTTGTTTGGGTGATGTGATTCAAAAACATAAAGGGTATATCGCGCAGTATTTAGGCGATGGCATGCTGGTTTATTTCGGTTACCCAGAAACACAAGAGTCAGATTGCGAGCGCGCATTGCGGGCGGCATTGGACGCGATCACTGCGGTGCAAGACCTGCCCTTAGTAGCGGGCGTGAAGTTGCAAGTGCGTGTCGGCTTGGCAACTGGTATGGTGGTCATTGGGAAATTGGTTGGCGCGGGCAACACGGATGAAGTAGGCGCCATTGGTGAAACACCCAATATAGCTGCGCGCATGCAAGGGCTAGCACCGGTAGGCGGCATTGTGGCTTCTGAATCTACCCGCACCATGGTGGGCGATTTGTTTGTTTTTCGCAGCTTAGGAAATGTTCAGCTCAAGGGATTTTCACAGTTACATGGCGCATGGGAAGTATTGTCTGAGCAAAAAAGCCTGAGCCGTTTTCGAGCAAAACGCCCCAAAGGTAGCGCTACGCCTTTGATTGGACGAGAAGCAGAACTAGGTTTTTTACGTCAGCAGTTCGACCGATCCCGCACTGGGCGCGGCGCAGTCGTTTTACTCAGCGGCGATGCCGGCTCTGGGAAATCGCATTTGGTAGCAAGATTGCAGGAAGATGTACGTAACGGCTTGCCACAAGCGCCTTTGCTGCAATGCTCGCCCGATCACAGTGATGCGCCTTTGTATCCGCTGATCAACTTTATATCTGCAAAGGCAAAGTTTCATTACACGGACGAGCCCGCCGTGCAGCACAAAAAGCTAACAGCATTTACCGAAGAATACGGCTTAGAAAACGCAGACGACTATTTTGCTTTGGCTGATTTGTTGGGTTTTAAAAACCTTAGCGCTAAGCGTATGCAAACGCTCAGCCCTGATGATGTGCGCCAGCGCATTCAAGCTGCATTGTTACGTTGGCTGCACAGCTTAACCCGCGACAACATGCTGCTTCTCGTCGAAGACTTGCACTGGGCCGACCCAAGTACGATGTACCTGTTGCGCAAGTTTGCCAGTGAGTTACCCAGACGGCATGCCATGTTAATTGCAACGACACGACCAACCACACATGATGTACTAGACAAAGGAAACCACATCAATGTTTTGCATTTAGACAGACTACCAGAAGCTGATATCCGTGCCATGGTTGTTGCAATAGCTGCACCCTTCACTATTTCAGAGCAAACTCTACGGCTGATTGTTGAGCGTTCAGACGGCGTGCCCATCTTTGCGACCGAGTTGACACGTAGCATTATTTCAAAAGATGGTTTCTCACCGTTTTTGAATGAGAAGGCCATACCGCAATCACTCAGTGAAATATTGCTTGTGCGATTAGACCGTTTGCAGCATGGCCGTAAAACCGTGGAGCAAGCCGCTGTTTTAGGGCGCGAATTCGAAGTTTCTTTGTTACGCTCATGCACGCAAGATCTTTCTGAAGATATCGAAGCGGCATTGAAAGAACTCATCAGTGCTCAATTATTTATACAGCAGTCTGCGCCTAACGAGCATTTGCTGAGTTTCGATCACGCCTTGGTTAGAGACGCGGTCTATCAAAGGATGCTGAGGAGTGATCGGGAACGTTTGCACGCTAAAGCGGCACAAGTGCTGGAACAGCAGTTCGAGACATCAAACAAAATTGCACCGCATATTTTGGCTCTTCACTATGCTGAATCGGGTAATGTAGAGCGAGCCGTTTATTGCTGGCAACGTGCTGGCGACCTTGCCATTCATCAACTGGCACACCAAGAAGCTTTCGCCAGTTACAACCGCGCCTTAAGTTTGTTGAATGATATGCCCCAAAGTACCATTCGGGACGACATTGAGCTTCAACTGTGCATGGCTATTGCGGAACCTTTGATTGCCATTCGAGGGTCAGGCTCACGTAAACTCGCTCACCTTACTGAACGCGCGCATGCACTTTGCGTGAATACTGCAAATAAAAATCATTTAACAGCGGTGCAATATTTAAAGTGGACCGTCATGCACAGCGGCAGCGAGATGAATGATTTGCATATCGTAGCCGCGAATATTCGACAATTTAGCGACAATGACGATGAGGTTGTTGATTTATTGGCTCACCGTGCTATGGGTTTTACTTGCATGATTCAAGGCAAATTTGAAAAAGCTCACGACGAGTTTGAGCATTTTTTCCAGTTGTTTGATTATGAAAAATATGCCAAATCCGTCAGCTTTCAATTTAGCTCGATGAACGACGTCAGTGGCTCCGCCTTAGCCATGGCTACCATTTGCTTGCTTCGTAAACAACCGGATGCCGCCAACCAGTGGCGGGACAAAGCTTTGGCATGGGCTTTGCGCAGCCACAACCAAGTAGCTATTTGTCAAAGCTTGGTTTTTTCGGGAGGTTTTATTGCTGGCTTGCAACGACGCGCTGACGAGATCGTAGAGCATATGACGCAAGCTCACCACTACGTGACCAAGCACCAGCTAAGCTTGTGGGTGCCATATATTGATTTGAGCATGGCGTTAAGTCAGTTGATGTTGAATCACAAGGCAAAGAGTACTCAACAATCTCTTTTACAAGCTACGGCAAGCATGGACGTTTTACTGTCTCAAAACGGCCCATACATCACCGTATGGGCTGTCATGTATGCAAGGGCTTGCTTGCTTCATGGTGATTTCGAAAGTGGATTGACTGTTTTGACACGTATCGAGTCGCGCGTGCAATCTGGTGAGCGCTGGATGGAGTCTGAATATTGGCGTTTGCTAGCAAATTTCAAATACTCACTCACGCTTATCACTGCAGAAGTTTTTTTACAATCTTTAGAAGCTTCTTATGCCTTGGCGCTTGAGCAAGACGCACTTATTTTTATAGATGCTATTTTGCATGATATCGACTCGGTGAAATTAGCAATGGCATCTATCACTATTGAGTATGCGAAATGAATTCACATCCGCAGGAAGTTGTTTCTAGTTTTGAAACACAATACGCTGAAGACGTGTTGACACGGTTAAAAGAGCAACTGATTAGCGACCACCCGAGTGGCACCATGCCGCGAGATGCGCACCCTAAAATGCACGGCTTGGTAGAGGCTGAATTTACCGTTCACAGCGATTTACCTGATGCCTACAAAATCGGTGTCTTCAGTCAAGCAAAGCCATTCAAAGCTTGGGTGCGCTTTTCAAATGCAAATAGCAAGGCGCAGCCTGACCTAAAACGAGACATACGCGGCATAGCCATCAAACTAACGCACGTACCAGGTGAAAAGCTAAGTGACGAGCCAGACTGTCTTGGTAATCAAGATTTTCTACTCATCAGCACCGACACTTTTCTTTGCGATGACCTTCAAACATTTGATGGTATGGTTAAAGCAATTCAGGGCTCATGGTTGCAAAAAATCAGTTTTTTTGCAACTCACCCTTGCGTAGTTTGGAAGTTAATTACATCGTTAAAGGTTTTTGCTAATCCACTTCAAATTCGCTACTTCAGTTGTACGCCCTATTTACTTGGCGAACAAGCCGTGAAGTATTGCGTTACACCAGTTCTCAGAACTAGCGACTTCATTCCGCCGGACCCTGCTGATAATTTTCTGCGTCTAGCCATGCAGCAGCAGCTTCGCAATGCACCAGCCGAGTTTTTGTTCGGCATTCAACTGCAAACGAACCCACGCAGCATGCCTATTGAAGACGCCAGTGTTTGCTGGGATGAGCGTGTTTCGCCTTTTGTACCAGTAGCGACCTTGCGTATTCCGATACAAAATTTTGATACGCCAGAGCGAAATGCGCTGGGCGAAAATATGCATTTTTCACCTTGGCACTGCTTAGCTGATCACCGCCCTTTGGGCAGTATCAACCGTGCAAGGCGCTTGGTTTATCACGCTATTTCTGAATTGCGCAGACGCGTCAATGGTGTCGTTTAGTTGCCTAAATAGGCACAATTGGTTCGCTACGTCGGATCTATCAAGCCGCGTGCGATCAAACGCAACGCTGTCAAGCTAGGCACAAAGAAATAGTCACCTCCCCGCGTTTCTACCAAGCGCGGTATGTTGCAAACAAACCTTGGCGGCGCATCACCCTCGGGGTCTGCGGGGTGAATGACGCTGCTAGGAATGTCGTTGGAACGATTTCCTAAAATGACGTCTTTGTCATTGGCTTCTCTGAAGTCATTGCCATAATTTACCCATTGCTGTTGGACAAATTCATATTGACGGCCTATGTCCGCATTGAGCATCATCATGATGACGCCGTGGTCTCCGTTATCGTTATCCCTTTGGGTGCTATCGCCATAGGGCAAGCCACGGCGCAAGATGCGGCGGCGATTTGCCAACGCCCCAGGCGTGTTAAATGCGTTGAATCTGGGAATAATGCCTGTGTTTCTGACGAATTCACCAGGGACTTTGCCTTCTTTCAATTCCAAAGAAGCGCGCGGGTTTATTCTACGAATATGGCTGCTTATAGGACAGCGTGCGCCACTCATGTCGTCGTCATAGGTGAAGTTGCTAAGCATCTCATCTTTTTGTTCATCTGAAGCGGTTTTAGAGTCTATCTCCCACTGTTTGTTGGCAGCTTCGTCAGGAAGATTTACCAAGGGAGCGCCCGTAGTGCGCCAGCGACCGACGAATTTAGCAGCCATCAACTCTGCTCCACCCGGATATGTGGCACCTTCTCGCTTTAATAGCGCATCAAAAGAGGCAACTTTTTGGTGTAATTTGCGATACACCATGTACGTCCCGTTGCGTGAGAGCAAAATGGGAACGGCCGCCGGCGGGTACTCTCGCGCTTCGTCTAAATGCCCGTGCAGGAATTCTCCTGTCGCCAATGGTTTCCATGTCCCATCAGCCATTTGCTTGCCGCGCCCATTGACGCGATATGGCGGGTCTTGAATTCCTTCAAAAAAGGGATCACCAATACCATCTGTATATCCAAAATGCTCTTTTGACGTGGGCTCACCTTTTTCGAAAATGCTCTTCGCGTCTTGATAGGGTAGCAAGCTGCCATTCGGCCCTCTGTGGCCTTCCAACAAGGAGACGGCCCCCAAACTTTGAGCGATTTGATCGATGACTTTTTCGTACTGCGTCTCCAGTTCTTCGCTCGTAATGGCGTTAATAGTGAGCAACACATGCACTGCCTTGCTACCGATAGCATTTAGCCAAATGGGATCCCAATGCTCAGGACTGCTGAGGCCGATATCGCCCGTTATATCTTTGCGCATTTTCATGCCCATAGCAAACTCTGCGGAAAAACTGTTGAGACTCTCTACGGGCAGCTCGAGCGCTACCAAACCGGCGTGGTTGATGGCAATATTTAACGTGGCTTTAGGTCGGGCGAAACCACCGGGCTCGTCACTCCATGTCGCAGAATTGGTAATGTGCGGAATAATCGTTACCAACCATTTTCTGCCGCCTACGCCCTCGCGTATATTCAAGAGCATATAGCGGGCTATTGGGAATTTAAATCGACCGTAGGCGCGCACCACATTGCCTTGAATATCACATAGATCGAGTGCTTTAGTCATATTGATAGTCTCTGCTTAAACTTGTTCTTACATCTCAGCATTGGAAACACCCGGTTTCCACGTCGGGTGGTTGATGTCTCTAGGTTTGATGCGCTGCATAAATGCGACATAGGCCTGCTTCAACTGCGCTGCCGGCAAGTCTTGCATTGCTTGCGCAAACTTAGAAAACTGTTGTTTGACATACAGCGCCTTCAGTTGATCGGCCAAAGAGTCATCGTTCGAGCCCACAAAAAACAATGACGCATCCAAGCAACATTTATGCGCATAGGCAACAAAACTAGCCGCATCCTTGACCCCCTCAAAACCGTAACAATATTGCCAAAGGCTCTTTATTTCAACCCCCAAGGTTTGCCACATATCAGACAAGTAAGTGTCAATATCTCCATGCAAATTACTAGTAAACACCAAGTAGCGGGACTGCAAATGGTCGGGATGCGGCAGCGCCGCCAATCTTTCTTCGTTGGAGGTCAATATGCGAATATCTGGCAACGTGTCCCAAATGCCGCCGCCCGGCAGTGACTCTATATAAACGTCATCCAACACAAAGAAGCGACACAAATAGGTATTCGGAACTTTTGCAAATGGACTGATGGCTCCGAGATTCCATGTCTCAAGCTGATCACGAATCAAGTCAGCATAAATCCGATTTTTCTCAAAGTTGGGCTTGATGGGACACAACATCGTCAGTGCAAAGGCGTTACCATTTTTATTTCGATTCATATGCGCTGCTTTCAAACTTTGATTTTTTTTCGGCGCAAATCATCCGCGGACAATCGCATTTGTACACTTTGCGCCGCCATACTCACAATAGGAGTGGGTTGCATGGTCGCCATATCGTGCTGCAAGTCGCGCAATAATTTATGAAAGCTTTTTTGAAAGGCCTCATCACTGGCTTGCACATCAAGGCGCGCATCGAAGTCCATTAGCGCAAGATGCAGCTTCTTTGCACTTTTCACATCATTGGCGCTCGCCATAGGGTAGGCGTTGTAATAGTGTTCTGTTTGGATTTGGTTGTAGCGTATGTAGTCGTGAAACGGCGTCAGCGGCACCGATTTGGGGTAGCGTACGTTCCACTTCCAAAAAAAATCTAAACCAGCTGGAATGGCGAAGGTGAAGGAATCTACATATTGTTCCCAGCTGCCATTGAAATTGCTGAAAAAAAACATGTAGTTGTAACGCAGATTCTCTTTGGGTTGGTCGGGCGATAACACCGGAAACTCGTTGCGCCCCACTATCACCCAGCGCGCATAGTGAATCAATGACAGCGTTGTCAGGCCTTTTAGAAACACAGGGAGTTTTAAAGCAAACAAAAAAATCAGTTTGTTCAACCAAGCCGTCCACCCCCGAATTGGTGTGATGACATTGATGGCATAAGCTTTACCAGCGATATTGGACATGCAACTCCCCAGATCAAAACAGTGTTGTTACATTCTAGATCTGGTTGCTTGCAGAACCCACTTTTTTGGAGCAAATTCACAACGAAACGTGAATATTCACCATAAGAAGTTAGCCTCATTTTAGCTATATTTTTGATAGCTTGAGAGGCAATAAATACGCCGGCTGCAGCTAAAAATGAATACTACTTTCTAGCGGCTATCGCGGTATCTGAAAAATCACTGAACAAGCCATCAATGCCTAACTTGTAAAACGCTTGGTATTCCGCTTTCGGGTCTGCTTTGTAGTCTGCATACAAACGGCGAGGCTCGTTGCGGAAAGTGAAAGCATGCACAAACAACCCAGCCGCGTGCGCATCTTTGATCACCGATGTTGCTGGCAAGGCCACGCGATCGCTGTCGTTAATTTTGCCATCAGCATTCAAGTCTTTCGGTTTACCGTCCGTACCCATCACATATGCGCCACTGGCAAGATATGGCTTCCACGGACCAATGCCATCGGCGTAAGTTTTGATTTCTTTTAAACCAGCGGGCGTCAACATATCGGCAAAGTTGCGTTTGTCTTTGTTAACGACAAAATCATAAGGTTGCTCAGATGGTGCTGCCAGGGTAACTTTACCGGCGGCGTCCACATCGTCGCCATCTATCAACTGAACCAAACGCACCGGCGTGAGCTTGCGAAGCTCTTTCAAATTGTTCACTTCAAAAGATTGAATGATCACGGCAGAGTCTTTTTTGTTCAGCCCATACTCATTCAACATGGCTAGCAAGCGCGGCTCAATCGGCAAGCCAGCTTGCACGTGGTACGTTGGGTGCTTGGTTTCGGGGTACACACCCACAGTGCGGCCCGTGCGTGTTTTTTCAACTTTTAGCAACTCTAAGATTTCTCGAAAAGTAGGAACCTCAAATTGACCGTTGAACGACTGATCACGCTCGCCCATAGCCTGCTTGGCGCGCAGGGTTTTCAATTCAGCCAAGGTGAAGTCGGTCACAAACCAACCGGTTTCGTCGATGCCGTCCACTTTTCGGGTTGTTTTGCGGGCTGCAAACTCGGGGCGTGACTCTACATTGGTCGTTGCCGTGATGTTTGGCTCATGTCGCGCTACCAAAACGCCGTCTTTGGTCACCACCAAATCTGGCTCAATAAAATCTGCACCCATGTCGATGGCTTTTTTGTAAGCCGCCAAAGTGTGCTCTGGCAAATAACCGCTCGCGCCGCGATGGGCGATCACCAACGGCATGGCGCCGTCTAAAGTTGGGTATTTTGATACGACTGAAGTGCCCATCCCCATGTTCGAGCAGGCAACCAAACCAGTTAACGTTGCGAGCGCGACGGCGCTACATCTAAATTTGAAGTGCTTCATATCATTTTTCCTTGGTGTTTGATGTCATTTACCAGGTGATGCTCAATCAATACTGTTACATTTTGATGACAAGCAGTTTTTTCGGTTGTAACTGAAACAGCTTTTGTGTAAGGAACTTGTACGCTGATCGACTCATGCCATCAGCTTCTCACATGCAAGCTTTGCTTTTAGGAGTATTCATGTCCTTTTTGTCCGTGATACCTGTCACCGCGCACTCGCTCAAAACGAGCTTGGCACTGCTTTGCTTGGCAGTTGCCATGCCACTTGCGGCACAAACGCAGACTCAAAAACCAGTCACGTCAACGGCGGCGCCGTTAATCGCTGCACCTAATGTCAGCGGTATGGGGATGGATAAAAAGCCTTTTCAAATCGAATCCTTCAAAGGCAAAGTAGTCGTGTTGATGTACTGGTCCACTGACTGCGCCGTCTGCCGCGACCAGATGCCTGAGCTGCGTGAAAACGTCAGGGGTTGGGAAAACAAACCGTTTGAGCTGGTCTTGGTCAGCGTAGACAAGCGGATGCAAGATGTGGACAACTACAACGCGATTCTCAACGCGTCCGTTCCCACCAAACAGCGCTTTACCCAGCTTTGGGCGGGTGAACCTAGCTTCAAAGACAACTTGGGTATAGCGCAACTTCCTCGTAGTCAACTGCCCGTGACCTTTTTGATAGACAAAACTGGGAAACTGGTAGAGCGCAACAGTGGCCGCATACCGCCAGCGTGGTGGGACACCATTGCGGAATTGCTATAATTTTAATAGCTGTTTAGGCAATAAATACGCCGGCTATAGGCGTATTTCCATCCTATATTTTATGCTTTTCAAAGTGTTGGCAAAAACAATGGCCTACATTTATTCAAAGTCGCGATTCCGGCCGCTGATATGCCCATCTGCATGATCGGCACCACGAACATGACCGACAGCATCGTCCGCCCCACGTCCTTGACGGATATGCCCTACCGCGTCATCGGCACCACGACCACGGCGCACATGGCCAACTAAATCGTCTGCGCCGCGACCTCGACCGATGATGTTGCCTGAAGTACCTGAAGTACCTGCAGTGCCTGAGGTACCAGCTGATCCTGCAGTGCCTGCTGCTCCTGCAGTGCCTGCTGTTCCTGAAGTGCCTGATGTTCCTGCAGTTCCTGAGGTACCAGCTGACCCTGAAGTTCCTGCCGAGCCTGAAGAGCCTTTTCCGCTGCTGCTCGCGCTGCTGCCATCAGAGCCTTTGCCACTACTACTGATTGAGCCCGAGCTAGAACTTGAACCGCTGGCGCTTGAGCCTTTGCCGCTGCTGCTCGAACCTGCGCTAGAACCCGAACCGCTGCCACTTGAGCCAGAACTGCCGCCACCTTTCGCATATAGCGGGGTGGCAGCCATACCTATAGCTAGCAAGACGGTAGTACAGACAAACGTTTTTTTGAATTTCAACATGATGTTTCCCCTAAAAGTTAATAATTTGATGACGTTTTGGAATTCAACAATTCAAATCCTTGGCTTTAGACTGTTGCATCCCTCTTATGCGTGTGATAATTTCCCACGCACAATTAAAGTATATGCGGGAAATTATCCCTCGTCAATTATTTGTGTAAAATATTCCCGCAAATTTGTGTTAAAGTGCAACTCAACAGATTTTGACTATCAACATGGCACCTATTGAGACACCTCACGCTAGCCCGTCACCGGTATTGGTGGAGGCGCTACGCAAAGTCTTGCGACCTTTGGTTCGCTTGATGGTGTCGCACGGCATCACGTTGCCGTATCTGATTGAAATGCTCAAGTCATTGATGGTCGAGGTTGTGGATAAAGACTTTCGCATTGGGGCTAAGCCAGCGACGGATAGCCGCATCAGTTTGTTGTCTGGCGTGCATCGCAAAGATGTAAATCGCCTGCGGCGCGAAGAGTTAGAACTGCAAGAAAAACCGCCGGCAGCGGTATCGTTGGGTGCGCAGCTGGTGGCTCAGTGGCTGGGCAACGCGTTGTATGCTGACGATGAAGGCAAGCCAAGACGCTTACCAAGATATGTGAGTGAAGGTGGCGCCGTGTCTTTTGAAGCCCTTGTCTCTAGCATCAACAGCGACATTCGCTCCCGCGTGGTGCTGGATGAATGGCTACGCTTGGGCGTCGTTCACTTGGATGATGATCGCATGGTGTGCTTAAACACACAAGCGTTCATCCCCGCAAAAGGGTTTGACGAAAAAGCGTTTTATTTTGGGCATAACCTGCACGACCATGCTGCTGCGGCTACGCACAACCTGCTAGGAAATTCACCGCCGTTTTTGGACAGAAGCGTGCACTATAAGAACCTAGACATGGCCACTATTGCTCAACTTGCAGCGCAATCAGAAAAGCTGGGTATGCAAGCTTTACTAGCCGTGAACAAATCTGCCATCGAATCAGAACCTGCGCTACAAAGCAACGAATCCACGCGCCACAGAATGACCTTTGGCATTTACTTTTACGCTGAGCCATGTGAAGAAGATCAAGCGCCAGTGCCGCAAACGAAGGAGCTACCAAATGACTAAGCTAGCCAACATGCTCAGCGCCTGGCCTTGGGTTGTGTTTGTCACTTTGACTTTGTCATCTTGCAGCACGACAAACACGCCATCTGCTGAACCGCAACTGAGTGGAACGGTCTGTGAAACTCAAGCGGCGATGGTCAACCCAAATACCAATGATTCTGCTCTAGATGGTATAGGCGGCACGGGCATCCGTGTTGCAAAAAATGGCAGCCAAGGCGGCGGCGAAGGGGGTATTGGCGGCACTGGGATTGTTGCAGGTGCAAGCAAGCCGGTCTTTGGCAGTGGTGGCGTTGGTGGTACGGGAATTGTTGGCGTGATCACGGGCTTTGCCAGCATTTGCGTCAACGGTATCGAGGTGAACTACGACACCACCACACCCGTGTGGGAGAACGGCAAGCCTAGCGCTATCAGTCAATTGGCTGTCGGCCAGGTCGTCTCTGTCACAGCCGTAGAAAATGGCCAGCAAATTACCGCTCGCGGTATTGGCGTTATCCAAGCCATTGTTGGACCTGCCAGTATGGTTAATCCTGCAACAGGCGAATTGCGCGTGATGGGTCAGAAAATAGATGCCTCACGTATTGACTTAGCACGGTTAAACGTCGGCGATTGGTTGCGCGTCAGTGGCCATCGTTTGGCAAATGGCGAGGTGGTACCCTCACATGTTCAACCCATAGCGCTGCAAGCAAACATGCAAGCGCAAGTGCGCGGTAACGCACGGAACATGACGGGTAAAACTGTGCTGGTGGGTGATACGCGCGTTGATTTATCAACCCTATCACCGACAACAACTTTTGTAAACGGTGATGAAGTTTGGATCAGCGGTATGTGGAATGGACAGCAACTGCAAGCCACAGAAGTGATTGCGAACCCCACGCTTCAAGGTTTAGGTCGTGTTGAAAAAATTGTGATTGAAGGTTATATCCATTCTTCAAGCAGCCGCAACCTTAGCCTAGGCGCTCAAACACTTGTACTTTCAGACCGCACACAAATTGTGGGCGGCTCTAGCCGTGAATTGGTTGCGAATCGCCGCGTGCAAGTCACTGGACACCTAGTCGCTGACCAACGCATTGCCGTTGACCGCGTTGAATTTAGCCGTCAATCGCGAAGAGGCGGCTCTGGTAAATCATCGACTTCACAAGAGGATGGTTCCGGCAAAACAGATGCCTCTAATCTCGTCAAAACCAGCTCAGACGACTCTGGTTCTAGCAACTCCGGTTCTGGGAGTTCTGGAAATTCAGGCTCAGGCAGCTCTAACTCGGGTAAGGGAAGCTCAGGCTCGGGTTCAGGGAGCTCTGGCTCGGGTAGCTCTGGCAGTTCAGGGTCTGGGTCGAGCGGTTCGAACTCGGGCAGTTCTGGCTCAGGTAGCTCGAGCTCAGGTAGTTCTGGTTCTGGCACCTCGGGTTCTGGTAGTTCTGGTTCAGGCACCTCGGGTTCTGGTAGTTCTGGTTCAGGGTCTAATTCCGGCAGCTCTGGAAAAGGCAGCTCGGGTTCCGGTAAATCCAGCAGCAAATAATGCTATATTATTCATAGCTAATTAGGCAATAAATGCGCCGGCTATAGGCATAAAACACTGCCAAATTTAGTTTCCATGCTTACTGAAACGCCACCTCGGCAAAACTGCGCAGCTTGCGGCTATGTAGCTGATCTGCCCCACGCTCGCGCAGCAGTTCGATAGCACGAATGCCGATGCGCAGGTGCTGGTCGACCCGTTCGCGGTAAAAATGGTTCGCCATGCCGGGCAGTTTGATCTCGCCGTGCAACGGCTTGTCGCTCACGCACAGCAAGGTGCCATAGGGCACGCGAAAGCGAAAGCCGTTGGCGGCAATCGTCGCACTTTCCATATCCAGCGCCACGGCGCGGCTCTGGCTGAAACGGCGCTGCGGCTGGTTGTTGGGCAGCAGCTCCCAATTGCGGTTGTCGGTGGACGCCACCGTGCCGGTACGCATGATGCGTTTGAGTTCAGCGCCTTTGATTTGTGTCACATCAGCCACGGCCTGCTCTAGCGCGACTTGGATTTCCGCCAGTGCTGGAATCGGCACCCACAGCGGCAGTTCTTCGTCCAACACATGGTCTTCGCGCACATAGCCGTGCGCCAGCACGTAATCGCCCAGCTGCTGGGTGTTGCGCAGGCCGGCGCAGTGGCCCAACATGATCCAGGCGTGCGGGCGCAGCACGGCAATATGGTCGGTGATGTTTTTGGCATTCGCAGGGCCCACGCCGATGTTGACCATGCTGATGCCGGTTCTATCCGCTCTTACCAAGTGATAACCCGGCATTTGCGGCAGGCGGGGTGGCGGCGTGCCGAGTGCATCAATCGCTTGCGTCGCCAAGCCGACACGCCGCGTCACCACGTTGCCGGGCTCGATGAAGGCGATGTAGTCGCTGGCAGGGTTCGCCATCGCCTCATGGCCGAGTTTGACGAACTCGTCGATGTAAAACTGGTAATTGGTGAACAGTACAAAGTTTTGAAACCACTCAGGCGCCGTACCCGTGTAGTGGCGCAGGCGGTGCAGCGAGTAGTCCACGCGCGGCGCGGTGAAGAGCGACAGCGGCATGGCCTCACCCGCTTTTGCCTCATACGTGCCGTTGGCGATGCCGTCGTCCATGGCCGCCAGATCCGGCAGATCAAACACATCGCGCATCAACGAGCGGCGCTCAAAGCCCATGCTGCCCTCAACATGGTCATGCTCGGCAAACGAGAAGTGAATCGGTATCGGCTGCGTGCTGGTGCCGATTTCCAGTACGACTTTGTGGTTTTGCAGCAGCAGACGGAATTGCTCTAAATAGTAGTTGGCGTACAAATCGGGCCGCGTCAACGTGGTTTCGTAACGACCTGGCTCGGCAACAAAACCAAAGCTCAAACGTGCCAAATCGGGCAGTTGTGAGCGTAAAACGCTGTCGGTATGAATCCGCACAAACGGGTAAAAAGCCCTGACTTTTTGCAGATTTGCTGGTGTGGCTTCAACGTTGTCGACATGACCATTGGCCACAAAACGCTGCATCGCCGTGCGCAAATGCTCGATTTGGGCGTTATAAATCGTTTGAACATGCGCTACAGCTGCGGCTGCATCAGTGAACTGCGCTGGTGCGATGAAAGCTGGAAGATGGGTCGGTAAGTGGTAAGACATATGACTATTGTGCTACGGGCAGGTTACAAAGGTGCGACAAGTTCAAAAGTACACCTACGCAACTATCGTCGCAAAGCCTCAAACGCCTCAAACTCCCAACTTCGCATCGCCAATAGCAGGGTGTAACCTTCTCGGTCTTTGTCGGCCAGTTTTTGATCGGCCTGGTGTTGTTGCGCGAAATCCTGCGCCACGCGCTGCATTCGCTCTAGGAACGAAGGCGCCAAACTTCGGCTGATCGAGCCATGTACGAGTAACAAGCCCTCACCTTCGCCATCAAAACCGCCGGCAAAATAATCTAGCAGCGCGTTTTCCCGAAAATAATTCATCACCGCGCCATGTGGTCGCCAGCGGAAGGTTTTGGCCAGCTTGAGCCGGTAGCGGTTGAGCGGTTTCAGCTCAATGATGCCAATACGGTCTAACTGCGCTAAGTATTGAATGCATTCGGCCTCGGTCAGCCGGTAGCTGCTGGTGATTTGTTCCAGCGTCCACTGCGACAGCACGCAAATAGCGGCGAGCAACAGCTTTTTATCCGCCACCACCGCCTTTTCTTGCGCTTCGGTCAGCTGCGCCAGCAGTGGCTGTGCATCCGCCACACGCCGCGCCAACTCTGCAAAATCCAACTTCAGCGCACGGCAAATAGCGTCAATGCGCGACAGCGGCATGTCCCCCTTGGCCAGCATGCGTTTGACGCTGGATTCAGCCATGTCGAGTGCTATCGCCAAGTCGGCATACGTCATCTGCACGGCTTTGAGTTCTTTTTTGATGGCGATAACGAGGTCGGCACTGGTGCTCATGATGTAGTTTCGATGACATTTAGTATCGAAAAATGATACTTATAGTTTTATAAATTTGTATTGTATCGATATCAAACCAATAAAGCGACGTCTATATGCAGAATTCAGGCCTCAGTGATTGATTCGCAAAAGGAGGTTTTACTTTGAAGACGAAGATTGAAACAACGGAACGAGGACTGCTCATCGCCGTCACGTCACTTTTCGCTGTCGCCATTTTGGGGCCAGAGGTGATGCAACCCATGCATCAGCATGGTTTTGCCGATCAGCGCTTTTGGGGTTATGTGCCATGCGCTGCGGATGTGCTGAGCAACCTACCCTTTGCGCTTTGGGGACTGGCAGGTTTGATGATTTTGCAGGTCGTTAAATTTAAACGAGCCATCTTAGGCCTAAGCACTTTGTTTTTTATCGGATTAATCGTTACCGCTTTTGCATCAGCCTGGTACCACTTGCAACCTAACAACGATGGCTTGGCTATTGATCGCTTGGGCATGACCGTCGCATTTGCAGGCTTGCTCGGCTTAGCGGCTGCAGATCGTGCCAGTCTACGAGCAGGCGTGATTCTGAGCGGGTTAACTTTAGCTTTAGGGTCGCTGAGCGTTTGGGCATGGTTGATATCAGACAATGTCTTGCCTTGGCTGGTGCTGCAGTTTGGTGGCATTGCGTTGATACTGTGGCTGGCAACACGCCGACCCATCCCAAACGCAAAAGGTGCACTGGCGATACGCTGGGGCGTTGTGATTTTGATCTATGCTGCCGCTAAAGTCTTGGAGCTGGCTGATCACGCCGTGTATGACCTCACGTCGCAGCTCATATCTGGCCACAGCCTCAAACACGTCGTGGCGAGCTTTGCGGCATGGCCTGTTGTCTCAGCGCTGCGTACTCAGGTTATATTCAACAAGGACGGCGCTACGAACAATATCAACTTTGGCGCAACAAGGATATGAATCACATGCAAACTGCCAGCCCCGTACTTGAAGCCACCAACCACGCTGTTGATGCAGACGCTCACCCCAACCAATTTGCGCTTCTAAAACAACGTCGCTTTGCACCCTTCTTTTGGACGCAGTTTTCTGGCGCGGCGAATGACAACTTGTTCAAGTTTGCGTTCACTGTCATGGTGACTTACCAGCTCAGCGTCAGCTGGTTGCCACCTGCGATGGCTGGTTTGGCCATTGGGGCTTTGTTTATTTTGCCGTTTTTACTGTTTTCCGCCACCAGCGGACAGTTGACGGATAAGTTTGAAAAGTCGCAGATGATTCGTTTCGTCAAAAACCTAGAAATTGTGATCATGCTGATCGCAGCCTGGGGCTTCACCAGCAGCAATATTAATGTTCAAGTACCCGTTTTACTGGGTTGCACTTTTTTGATGGGTTTGCATTCCACGCTGTTTGGTCCCGTCAAATTTGCTTACTTGCCGCAAGCTTTGAGCGAACGCGAACTGACTGGTGGCAACGGCATGGTAGAGATGGGCACGTTTGTGGCCATTTTGCTGGGGCAAGTGGTGGGCGGCTTGCTGGTTGCCATCCCTGAAGTTGGGCCAGCCTACGTGGCGATGGGCTGCGTTGTTTTAGCAGTGCTAGGCCGCGCGGTGTCGCAATTTATACCCACAGCCCCCGCGACAGACCCTGATTTAAAAATCAACTGGAACCCGCTGACCGAGACTTGGCGCAACTTGAAACTCGCGCACGGCAATATCGTGGTTTTCCGCTCTATGCTGGGCATCAGCTGGATGTGGTTTTTTGGTGCGGTATTTTTAAGCCAATTCCCCAGCTTTGCCAAAGAGGTGTTGCACGGAGATGCGCAAGTCGCGTCGCTGCTGCTGGTCGTCTTCTCCATAGGCATTGCCACCGGTTCGCTTTTGTGCGAAGTGCTCAGCAAGCGTCATGTTGAAATCGGCCTCGTGCCTTTTGGCGCCATTGGCATGAGCGTGTTTGCAATTGATTTGTACTTTGCTTCGCGCGGCTTGCCTGCGTCAGCCGTCATGGGCGTGTCAAGCTTCATGTCGCAGCCAGCACATTGGCGCGTCTTGGCAGATTTGGCCTTACTCAGCCTGTTTGCCGGTCTTTACAGCGTGCCCATGTATGCGCTGATTCAGCTGCGCAGCCAAGCCACGCATCGCGCCCGCATCATTGCCGCAAACAATATTTTGAATGCTCTTTTCATGATTGTCAGCTCCGTTTTAGCGGGCGCTTTGCTCAAAGCTGCCTTTACGATTCCGCAAATCTTTTTGTTTGTGGGGATTGCCAATGCCATCGTCGCCGCTTATATCTTCTTACTCGTGCCCGAATACTTATTGCGCTTCATTGCTTGGGTGGCCTCACGCTTTATCTACCGCTTCAAAATCACGGGTGATGAGCACATCCCCGTGCAAGGCGCAGCCATTTTGACCTGCAACCACGTCAGCTACGTTGATGCTGTGCTACTGATGGCTGCTAGCCCACGGCCCATTTATTTTGTGATGGATCACCGCATCTTCAATCAACCCGTCCTCGGCGCATTGTTCAAACTCGCCAAAGCGATTCCGATTGCACCCCGTTCCGAGGACCCCGCCGCCTACGAAGCCGCCTTTGAAGCCGCCGCCAAGGTGCTGCGCGACGGTGATTTGTTGGCCATCTTCCCAGAAGGCGGCATTACCAAAGACGGCACGCTGCAGCCCTTCAAAGGCGGGATTATGAAAATCTTGGGTAATGCAGAGCGCGATGGCGTGACCGCTCCCGTCATCCCGATGGCTTTGACCAATTTGTGGGGTTCGTACTTCAGCCGCATTGAAAAAGACGGCGCCATGGTGCGCCCATTCAGACGCGGCGTGTTTAGTCGTGTGGGGCTGAACGTGGGCGCAGCTTTGCAACCCGCACAGGTTCAAACTGACACGTTACATGCGCGTGTTGCTGCATTGTTGAATCAATAATTGTCATCAAAGGAATCACTATGAGCAAATCTTTGCGTCTTTCTGAAAAATGGTTTCACCGTGGCCTGTGGCTGGTGGCGCTGGTGTTTGCCAGTTTTTTGATTGGGCTGGGCGGCACGGTGGTGGATGACTTACCCAAGGTCGAAAAACAGCTAGAGCTAAACGACTTTATGGACAGAACCGCCAGTGATGCGCTGCGCAACACCATCAAAGCTTCTGATGAGGCGGTCAAGGAGGCGGCAGGGGTGATGGAGCAGTCCCGACTAAAACGTAACGTGGCACGATCCGACTTGGAAGCTGCGAGCGAGACCTTCAACAACTGGCTAGCCACTCGCCGTGTGACGCAGCGTGCGGACCAGGATACGGAATTGATAGCGCGCACCCAAGCCCTAGATGCATTGAAAAGCAAAGAACGTGCCGCCGTTGCAACGATTGAATCGCAACAACAAACGATATTGAATGCGCAGCAGGCTGCTGATAAAGCGCGCAATTTTCTCAACGAACAAGAGCAAGCCGCCCAAAAAACGCTGGACAGCGAATCTCGTAGGCTAGAGCTACGGGTATTTTTGTACCGCTTAGCCTTGACGCTGCCTTTGCTAGCTATCGCCGGTTGGTTGTTTGTGAAAAAGCGCAAAGGCACCTACTGGCCGTTTGTGTGGGGTTTTATCTTTTTTGCATTGTTCGCTTTTTTCGTGGAACTGGTGCCCTATTTGCCAAGCTACGGCGGCTATGTGCGCTATGTGGTGGGCATCATCGTCACCGTACTGATCGGGCGACAGGCGATTGTGTCGCTGAACCGCTACTTGGAAAAGCAAAAACTAGCGGAACAATTACCCGATGTGCAACGCCGTGAGGAACTGAGCTACGACACCGCGCTGACCCGTTTATCCAAAGCAGTTTGCCCTGGCTGCGAGCGGGCGGTAGATTTGAAAAACCCAGAGATCGACTTTTGCCCACACTGCGGCATCAGCCTGTTTGACCATTGCCAGCCTTGCAATGCTCGCAAAAGTGCGTTTTCCAAGTTTTGCCATGCATGCGGCACAAATGCTATAAAAATATAGCTGCTTAGTCAACAAATCCGCCGGCTAGAGGCATAAATTACCCATATTTACGGCCTTACCCTTATTTATAGCTTTTAGCCGGCTCCCGCATCGTCACAAACTCCTCGGCCGCCGTGGGGTGGATGCCGATGGTGCTGTCAAACATGGCCTTAGTCGCACCAGCCTTCATGGCGACGGCAAAGCCTTGGACGATTTCACCCGCATCTGGGCCGACCATGTGCAGGCCGACCACGCGGTCGGTGGCAGCGTCGACTAGCAGCTTCATAAACGTGCGCTCGGTGCTGCCGCTCAGGGTGTGTTTTAGCGCTTTGAATTCGCTTTTGAAGACCGTAACGTCGCCAAACTCTTTGCGTGCATCAACTTCTGAGTAGCCCACGGTGCCAATGTTGGGGTGGGTGAAGACGGCTGTGGGGATGAACTGGTAGCTCATGCTGCGGGCGGTTTTGCCAGCGGGTGGACCAAACAAATGGTCGACCAAGACCATCGCCTCGCCCAGTGCCACAGGCGTTAGTTGCACCCGCGCTGTTACGTCGCCTAGGGCGTAAATGCTGGACACGCTGGTTTGGTAGTTGGCATTCGCTGCAATCGCGCCGTCTTTGCCTTGTTTGATTTGCAAGGCTTCCAGCCCCAAGCCCGTTACATTCGGCGCGCGGCCTGTGGCATAAAGGATGGTATTGACAGTTATGCTTTCTGGCGAGCTGCCCTGCAAAGTGACTTTTAAGCCCTCAGCCACGTGCTCAATCGCCGCCACATCAGTCCCCAGACGCAAATCCACCCCCGCTTTGACCATTTCCCCCGCCGCAAAATGCCGCACTTCGTCGTCAAAACCGCGCAATATCTGCTCACCTCGGTACAACTGCGTCACTTCTGAGCCCAAGCCATTAAAAATCGACGCAAATTCGCAGGCAATATAGCCACCACCCACGACCAGCAAGCGTTTGGGGAAGGTTTTTAAGTCAAACATCTCGTTCGACGTGACCACCAGTTCTCGGCCTACGATATCTGGCACGCTGGGGTGGCCGCCGGTGGCGATGAGGATGCTTTTAGCGGTGTGGCGTGTGCCATCGGTCATTTCCACCGTGTGTGCATCCACCAGCTTGGCGCGTTGCAAGATAACCGTCACACCAGCACCGCCCAACAATTGTGCGTAAATATCATTCAAACGGCTGATTTCTTTGGTGCGGTTGGTTTTGAGGGTTTCCCAATTCAGCGTGGGGGCTTCGCCCTCCCATCCGTAGCCGTGTGATTCTTCAAAACTCTCGGCAAAATGCGCCGCATAGCTGTAGAGCTTTTTAGGAATGCATCCCACGTTGACACAAGTGCCGCCCAGCCCCGCGCCGGTCAAACCGCCATCATCCCCATGGCTGCCATGCACACCGCCGGCCTCGGCCAACGCCACTTTAGCCCCACGCTGAGCCGCCATGCGCGCGGCTCGCACGCCGCCGCTGCCGCCACCGATGACGAAGAGGTCGAATTCATAGCTTGGCTTTGTATTCATGGGATATCCTTACTTTTTGCCATTTATAGGCAAGACTTTTGGATCAGATGCACCCAAACGCTGCTCCAGCGCTTTCAAAAATGGCCGAATCTGGCTGCCGATTCTGATTTGTGGGTTGGAGAAACCGTCTTTCTTCTCTGCATCAATCTCGCGCTGCTTAATGATTGGCACGGCGCGGTTAAACGCTTGCTCAAAAGAACGCGTCTTACGCAGTTGCTCATCAAACACCGCCCGCCCAAAAAACGTCAGTTCTGACAAGCGACCACAACCGTAGGAGGTGTGCGTGGCGTCTGCCGCGGTCATGATCAAGCTGTACTCTGTCGCCAACACATCTGCCCAGCCCCCAGCAAAACAGGCGGACACAGCGACCACCCGGTTGCGCACGCCCGCTTTGTCCAAAATTTGCTTCAACACTTGGGGCGTTAGTGGCTCTATTTCTAAGGGCCAATGGGAGGCGGCGAGTTTGAAATCGCTGCCGCCATGGGACGTCAAATAAACCACCAACAGGTCTTTTTTTAGATCCATTTTGGCGGCCAGCGCTTGTACCGATTGCTCCAAATTCGCTGTGGTCGCCCAAGGGTGCGTTTTTGTCGTGGCGCCGTGGTTGAGCAAATGGATGATTCTGTCACCCGCATCAAACCTGTCACGCAACACGGATGAAACCATGGTGCTTTCCCGCAAGAAAACATCTTCACTTGCGTAGGGAGCAAAAACCAAGCCATAAACATCAGCACGGTCTTTTCGCTGCGGGGCGACGCGCGCCATGGTTGCCTTAAGCAGCGCTTGCTGCTCTTCAAAGACCTGTTGCGTCAAATGCAGGCGTGGCTTTTCCGCCTCGTTTGCTGAACTTTTGCTGTAATCTTCTTGCCAACTGCGGGCGTTGAACTGACTCACCGACAGCACAGTAGCAGCCACTAAGCTTGCTGCAAAAACAGCGGTTTTCTTGGTTCGTCCAAAAAAGTGGCACAGCACAAAAATGTCGACACTGAAAAGCCACGCCATATAGGCAACATACGATCCCCACTGAATCCAAGACACCCAAGCAGCTGGTGGCTTGATGACCTCGTGGCTCAAAGCCAAGTTGATGCCCTCATAAACCAACTGCACTGGCAATTCGGCCAGCATCCAAACCATGCAAATACCGGCGACGGAGGTGGCGCGCAAGATCGGCTTTGGCTCAGACTGATTCGAAGCTTCAGGTAAAGCCCACCAAGCCAGCGCAACGAACAGCAATGTCACCCACCAACCTGCCAGCCAAGCCTGCGCATCGAACACAGCTGGACCCTGCACATACAAACGCGCCACGCCGATGCCAACAGCACTCAACAACACCACTATCGCCAAAACTTGCGAAGGTTTTGGCACTGCGCCTTGCAGATTAGGTGACACAAAGAAGCCCGCCTTCAAACCTTTCGCCAACCACTGTGCCAGCGCTATGCGATTGGGAGCGGTTTGCAACACCGGTTGATTCTGCTTATATTCGGGCGTATGTTCGGGCATATCTTCGGGCGTATCTTCAGGGTTAGTACGATCTAGAGAACCAGCGTCTGATAAAGTCATGCTGAAAAGTATCCTTATTAGCTTAATCTGAATTTAAGCTTTACAGCATAGCATACTTGTACTTAAATTTTGCTATAAATATAATAGCTAACTAGGCAATAAATACGCCGGCTAGATTCATATTTACCTCTATTTTTGAAGGTTTTCTTGCATTTTGCGATAAAAACCCTATTTATTGGAGGTTAAATCGCTCTTTCAAAGTCTGGCGATTGACGCTAGCTTTGATAATAGGCGCAGCTCTTTCACCTTATTATTTTTTAATCTAGACACATCATGACCATCAAATCGATTAAATCTCTTCAATCTCTTATCAGCACCGCCACATTGCTCGCCTGCGCAGCCATCACACCCGCTTTTGCCCAGTCTGACGCCGCTGCAGCAGCAGCCAAAGAAGCTGGCGCTGTAGTTACAGCCAGTGGTTTGGTGTACCGTTCGCTCAAAGACGGCGCCGGCGCTCAGCCGACCAGCCCTAGCGATGTCGTCAAAGTTCACTACCGTGGCACGCTGCCCAACGGCACTGAGTTTGACAGCTCATACAAGCGCAACGCGCCGATTGATTTCCCGCTGAACCGCGTGATTCCCTGCTGGACCGAGGGTGTGCAAAAAATGAAAGTTGGCGGCAAAGCCAAGCTGACTTGCCCTCCTGGCATTGCTTACGGTGCAAACGGGGCGGGGGGCGTGATTCCACCGAATGCGACCCTGCATTTTGAAGTTGAACTGCTTGGCATCAATGGGAAATAAATTGACAATTTATTGGCAAATAAGTAGCACCACAAAATGTTGACCTTCAGCTGCTGCGGTAAAGAGAGCGCCCAATCGATTGCGGAGAAAACCCAGCTCTTGCGCGGTATCCAGCGCGGCTATGAGCGTGAGTGTTTGCGGGTAGACGCCAACGGTAAGTTAGCGCTCACTTTTCACCCAAGCACCTTGGGCTCTAAGCTCACACATCCGTGGATCACGACAGATTACTCGGAAGCACTGCTTGAGTTCATCACCCCACCATCTGCTGACCCGGTGTTTCCGTTGGATTTTTTGCGTGAAATTCACCGTTTCAGCGCGACAAAGTTAGAGCAAGTACCAGCTAAAGAGGTGATGTGGGCAGGCTCTATGCCCTGCATTTTGAGCAAAGACACCGACATTCCGCTGGCGGATTACGGCACATCCAACTCCGCCAAAATGAAGTATGTCTACCGCGAAGGCCTTGGCTTACGCTACGGCCGGCACATGCAAACCATCGCTGGCGCGCACTACAACTGGTCGTTGCCGCAGGCGTTTTGGGAGCATTTGCACGCGCAATGTCAGTCCAAACTCAGCCTGCAAGACTTCATATCTGAGCGCTATTTCGGCTTGATTCGCAACTTTTTACGCTTTGGTTGGCTGGTGCCTTACCTGTTTGGTGCGTCGCCCGCCATTTGCGAATCGTTTCTACAAGGTCGCAAAGTCGATTTAGAAACGCTTGTGCCCGGCACGTTTTACGGCCCCTACGCTACCAGTTTGCGCATGAGCGACATGGGCTACCAAAACCGGGCACAAGACAAACTGCACGTCAGCTTCAACTCGCTGGTTGAGTACACCACCGCGCTGGAAGCCGCCATCCGCACGCCCGACCCGTATTACGCCGAGCTGGGCGTGAAGCACGCAGATGGCCACTGGCAACAGCTCAGCGCCAACTTGCTACAGGTTGAAAACGAGTTTTACGCCGGTATTCGCCCCAAACGTGTGGGCAAACATGGCGAACGCCCCGCCAAAGCCTTGCGCACTTACGGTGTCGAATACATTGAAATGCGCTTGTTTGACCTGAACCCCATGGTCGATATCGGCATTTTGCCTGAGCAAAACAGCTTTGCCGACGTGCTTTTGTTGATGTGCCTGTTCCGCGACAGCCCACCGATTTCTGCCCGCGAGCAGGCCGAAAACGACGAAAACAAGCGCCGCATCGTCAACCGAGGCAGGCAGCCGGATTTACATTTGCTTGTCCACAACCACGAAGAGCCCTTCCGCCCGATTGCGCATACGCTGTTTGACGACATGGCGCCGTTTGCTGAGATGTTGGATGCCGCTTATGGTGGCAGCAACTATGCCACGACCATGGCGGCGCTGCGGCAACGCATTGACAACCCAGATTTGACGCCTTCAGCGCAAGTTTTAGCCGCCGCGCGTGAGGCGGGTGGCTATTTCAAGTTTGCGAAGCAGATGTCTGAGTTACACCATGCCGAGTTGCTGGCTGCGCCATTGGATGCGGCAACGACTGCACGGTTTGAGGCCAGTGTGGTGGATTCACTGGCGGAGCAGAAGGCGGTGGAAGCTTCGGATAAAGTGAGTTTTGAGGATTACGTGGCGGCGTATTATCGCTAAATTTGCTATTTTAATGATAGCTGTTTAGGCAATGAATACGCCGGCTAGAGTGCTTTTTTACCCCACTCTCTCCCCCCGCCCTCTCTCGCCCCTTCTGGGCTGTATAGACAGGAGACATAGGTAACAGGTGTGCGGGGACATGGGTAACACCGAGGTTTTTAGTTTAATTCAAACACTAAGCTGCTAAATGCAGGCTAC
>JBEBJY010000034.1:0-28839 GCA_040079635.1 Burkholderiaceae bacterium
CCACGCGCGAGCGAGCAAGGCGTCAAACTCAAAACCATGGTGAGCACCTATGCTCGAAGTGGTGGCAAGCAAGCAGCTGTTTTGTTTCATAGCCAGGAAGCGGGCTCAAAATTGCTCAACGCTTTAGGTCGTTCGGCACAAATCAACAAAACAACGCAAGGCGTGCCTGCGCGCGTTTTGCCAGTGAGTTTGTGGCACACCTCGTCCGTGGGCTTGGATGTGTGGTTAACGGCGATTGCCTATGGCGCTTCGCAAGTTTGGGTACTGCTTACCGATGAAGAAGCACCGCAATATCGAGTGGCTCTAGCGGCGCAAATGGCAGTAGCGCAATCGATTTTGACGGGACTGGGCTATACGGGTGAGCATTTCAAACTGATTGAAGCCAAAGACGCTCATGATTTTTTAACTGTGGATGGAGCTTTGCAAGCCACCGCAGCCCAAGTCGTCAGCCGCAATGCAGGCTTTGCCATACAAGCCGACAAACGCGCGACTTTGGAATTGGCACTAGACCACTTGATTGAATTTGCACCAGCTAATTTCACCAAACCAGCAGTCATTGCGATGCCAGCAAAAGGATCGCCGCTGGGAGCCATTGTCATCAACAAAGATGCCTGCACCATGTGCCTAAGCTGCGTGAACGCATGCCCAGCAAGCGCGCTGCAAGACAATGCGGACTCGCCTCAACTCAAACTGGTTGAAAAGAACTGTGTTCAATGCGGTCTCTGTGCAAAAACCTGCCCAGAAAACGCCATCACCTTGGTTCCGCAGCTCAATTTAGCGCCCACACGCAAAGAGCCTGTGGTTATCAACGAAATGAAGCCTTACTCATGCATTCGCTGCAGCAAGCCTTTTGGTACTCTTAAAGCGATTGAGGCGATGGTTGGCAAGTTAGCGGGACACAGCATGTTTCAAGGTGCGGCAGCTGAACGTTTAAAAATGTGCAGCGACTGCAGGGTGATTGACATGTATTCGACCACCAACGAATCTAAAATCACAGATCTTTGAACAGGACAGCAGTGAACATGGCAACAAAAAACGACTCCTCACTCGCTTCGCAGCTCACAAATACACTAGATGAGGAAACTGCTAGGTCAGAGATTTATGGCCTTATAGCCGGCGTATTATATGCCTCACCAGCTATTGAATTAATAGCGCAAATACGTGTAGCCGTCACAGAAACACCAGCTGCTGGTGCATTTTTAGAAGAACCGTGGCGCAACTTCGTCGGTGTCGCTCGGTCCATGTCAGACCAAGCCATCAAAGCCGAATATGAAGCGCTTTTTGGCGGCGTTGGCAAACCTGAAATTTATTTGTATGGTTCGCACTATTTGAGTGGTTTTCTGAACGAGAAACCCTTGGCTAGATTGCGCACGGATTTGAATAACTTGGGTTTAGAACGTTCCGAGGTGATGCGTGACACCGAGGACCATTTTGCCTATTTGTGCGAAGTAATGCGCTATTTAATTGCCGGTGAAGATGTTGCTGTCGCCAACTTAACGCGTCAACGTGAATTTTTCTCAACACACATTCAACCTTGGGCAAATTTGATGTGTGACGATATTCAAAGTAATACTAAAGCAAACTTCTATGCATCGCTAGCAGAACTGATACGCGCGTTTATGGGCGTAGAGGCACAAGGTTTTGACATGCTTGTATGAACAACAAGAAACCAAGTAAATTAGATTGGATTTGTCTGAAATTAGCGTTTTCCCTAGGCATTTAAATTCCTATGTGGTTATTTTTTCAGTTACATTAAAAGTAAGCATACATTCGAATATTTTTTTGAACACTGCTCGATGATTTTGGAGTAAAACCATGCAAGATACGACCAATAAAGCCTCACGTCGAGGCTTCTTCTTAACTGCCAGCGTTGCTGGTGCAGCAGTTGCGTCAGTTAACTTAATTAAATCACCAGCACCCGCAGCCATTGCGGAAGTGCTCAAGCCAGCGCCAGCTAATGGTGGCGGCTATGTTCTCAGCGAACATGTCAAGCAATATTACAAAACGACTCTTGTTTAAACAGAGCATCAGTTAATTTCCCAGCTTGTTCTCTGCGATTCGAATTGAATTGCTAAGTTTTTGGAGAGTTTCATGTTGTTGACTAAAAAATCGAATTCGAGCTCGAATGTTGAGCGTTCACCATTTGTGCACAGCCTGCGCAGAGGACTGTCGCAAGCCTTGCCAACCATGGACAGACGCGCATTTCTGCGTCGATCTGGTTTAGGGGTTGGCGTAGGCATCGCTGCCACGCAACTCACGCTGGTGAAAAAAGCGCAGGCTGCGGAAGGCGCGTCAATCATTGGCGCTGGCAAGATTGAAATCAAACGCACGGTTTGTACACATTGCTCCGTCGGTTGCGCGGTGGATGCTATCGTTGAAAACGGCGTGTGGGTTCGTCAGGAACCCGTGTTTGACTCACCTATCAATTTGGGTTCATATTGCGCCAAAGGTGCAGCGTTGCGTGAACACGGCCATGGTGAGTTCCGCTTGCGTTACCCCATGAAATTGGTTAACGGCAAGTATGAACGTATCAGCTGGGACACGGCTTTGACCGAAATTACCGCCAAAATGCAAGAGCTCAAAAAAGCTAGCGGGCCTGACAGCGTTTATTTTGTGGGCTCTTCAAAGCACAACAACGAGCAAGCTTATTTGTTGCGCAAATTTGTGAGCTTCTGGGGCACAAATAATTGCGACCACCAAGCGCGTATTTGCCACTCCACGACGGTTGCTGGCGTTGCCAACACCTGGGGTTATGGCGCGATGACCAATTCGTACAACGACATGCAAAACAGCAAATGTGCGTTGTACATTGGCTCAAACGCTGCTGAAGCGCACCCCGTCAGCATGTTGCACATGCTGCATGCCAAGGAAACGGGGACGAAGATGATTGTGGTTGACCCGCGTTTCACACGTACTGCTGCAAAAGCTGATGAATTTGTGCGGATTCGTTCTGGCTCGGACATTCCTTTCTTGTTTGGTGTGCTCTATCACATCTTCAAAAACAACTGGGAAGACACCAAATACATCAACGACCGTGTGCACGGCATGGAAAATGTAAAAACCGAAGTCCTAGCCAAGTGGACGCCTGACAAAGTAGAAGAAGCTTGCGGCATCAAGGAAGCGCAAGTTCTCAAAGTCGCCACCATGATGAGCGAAAACCGCCCAAGCACCTTGGTTTGGTGCATGGGTCAAACTCAGCACACCATTGGCAACGCCATGGTTCGCGCGTCTTGCATTTTGCAACTTGCTTTGGGCAACGTGGGCAAATCAGGCGGCGGCACAAACATTTTCCGTGGCCACGACAACGTGCAAGGTGCGACTGACGTCGGCCCAAATCCAGACTCACTGCCAGGTTACTACGGTATTGTTGAAGGCGCTTGGAAACACTTCGCCAAAGTGTGGGGTGTTGATTTTGAATGGATCAAAAAACAGTTTGCTACACCAGCGATGATGAGCAAGCCGGGCTTGACTGTATCGCGCTGGATTGACGGTGTGCTTGAGAAAAACGAGCTGATCGACCAAGACTCCAACCTGCGCGGCGTTTTCATGTGGGGCCACGCACCAAACTCGCAAACCCGTGGTTTAGAGATGAAACGTGCGATGGACAAACTCGATTTGCTCGTTGTTGTTGATCCTTACCCATCAGCCACAGCCGCTATGGCGGCGATGCCAGGCAAAGCAGAAGATTTGAACGCCAATCGCGCTGTTTACTTGCTCCCTGCAGCCACACAGTTTGAAACCAGTGGTTCTGTGACCGCATCCAACCGCTCGATTCAATGGCGTGAAAAAGTCATCGAGCCATTGTGGGAAAGCCGCAGCGATCATATGATCATGCAGCAATTTGCAGACAAGTTAGGTTTTGGCAAAGAATTGTCTGTCAACTACAAAATGCAAAAAGTAGCCGGTATGGATGAACCCGTGCCAGAAGATATTTTGCGCGAAATCAACAAAGGCGTATGGACGATTGGCTACACCGGCCAAAGCCCAGAGCGTTTGAAAGCACACATGCGTAATATGCACGTGTTTGATGTCAAAACACTCAAAGCCAAAGGCAATGCCAAAGACAAAGAAACGGGCTATGACTTCACAGGTGATTACTTCGGGTTGCCATGGCCATGCTACGGCAATGCGTCCATCAAGCACCCAGGTTCGCCTAACTTGTATGACACATCCAAACACGTAATGGACGGCGGCGGCAACTTCCGTGCTAACTTTGGTGTCGAGCGTGAAGGCAAGAGCTTGCTGTCTGAAGACGGTTCACATTCGCTTGGTGCCGACATCACCACAGGCTACCCAGAATTTGACCATGTGCTGATGAAAAAGCTCGGCTGGTGGGATGATTTGACCGACGCTGAAAAAGCCGGTGCAGAAGGTAAAAACTGGAAAACTGACTTGACGGGCGGTATCCAACGCGTGGTTATGCAAGTGCATGGTTGCCATCCGTTTGGCAATGCCAAAGCACGCGCTGTTGTGTGGAACTTCCCAGATCCAATTCCACAACATCGTGAACCTTTGTACGGTACGCGTCCTGATTTGATGGCCAAATATCCAACGCACGACGACAAGAAGGCATTCTGGCGTATGCCAACGCTGTACAAAACGATTCAGCAAAAGAACATCGCCGACAAAACGCACGAGAGGTTCCCGTTGATTCTGACTTCTGGTCGTTTGACCGAGTACGAAGGTGGCGGCGAAGAGACACGTTCGAACCCGTGGTTGGCTGAATTGCAACAAGAAGCGTTTGTGGAGATCAACCCAAAAACTGCTTCCGAGCGCGGCATTCAAAACGGTGGCCGTGTGTGGCTAAGCAGCCCAACAGGTGCGCGCTTGAATGTTCAAGCCATGGTGACTGAGCGTGTCGATACTGGCACTGTGTGGATGCCCTTCCACTTCTCAGGCCGCTGGCAAGGTGCGGACATGCTGGCCTACTACCCAAATGGTGCAGCGCCAGTTGTCCGTGGTGAAGCGGTCAATACGGCAACGACCTATGGCTACGACAGCGTCACCATGATGCAAGAAACCAAGACAACCGTCTGCAACATCGAAAAAGCTTAAGGAATTACAACCATGGCACGCATGAAATTTGTCTGTGATGCAGAGCGCTGCATCGAATGCAACGGCTGTGTAACGGCTTGCAAAAATGAAAACGAAGTTCCATGGGGTGTGAATCGCCGCCGTGTGGTCACCTTGAACGATGGCGTTCCAGGTGAAAAATCTATCTCTGTGGCGTGTATGCACTGCAGCGATGCACCATGTATGGCCGTTTGCCCTGTCAATTGCTTTTACCGCACCGACGAAGGCGTGGTTTTGCACGACAAAGACGTTTGCATTGGCTGCGGCTATTGCTCATACGCATGCCCATTTGGCGCACCACAGTTCCCATCACAGGGCACCTTTGGCGTTCGCGGCAAAATGGACAAATGCACGTTCTGCGCAGGCGGCCCAGAAGCCAACGGCAGCCAAGCTGAGTTTGAAAAATATGGCCGCAACCGCTTGGCTGAAGGCAAATTGCCTGCATGTGCGGAGCAATGCTCAACCAAAGCACTCCTTGCCGGCGATGGCGATGTGATTGCAGACATCTTCCGCAACCGCGTACTCAAACGTGGCAAAGGCGCTGAAGTCTGGGGTTGGGGAACAGCTTACGGTTCAAAACAAGCGGGTCAAGCACCAGCTGCAGGAGCAAAATAATGCGTAAATTAAGTATGATTTTGTTGGCTATGATGGCTACAGTGACTCTTTCAGCTTGCGCAGACAGAGAACAAACTGCTGCAACACCATCTAAAGATGCAGCGCCTTATTCAGGCACGGGTGTTGCCGCATTCACAGCTTCTGGTTGGAAAGCAGGCGACAAAACAGCTTGGGAGCAACAGCTCAAAGCGCGCATGCAAAACAGCCAAAACGAGTACAACAAAGTCAACTAAGGAGCTACACCATGCTTCGCCCAATATTGACGACGCTTTCAGCACTGGCGCTAACTGTGGCGCTTAGCCATACCGCGTTGGCGCAAAATGCACCTGCTGCGCCCGCTACACCTGTTGCATCTGTTGCACCTGCTGCAGCAACACCTACTGCCATTCAAAGTGTCAACATTATGGATGTCAAGCCCGAGGCTAGCTTAGAGCCTGGCTATGCGCAACAAACCAATGGCGAGCGAGCCAAAGTGCAGCCTGGAAACAACGCGCCTATGTGGCGACAAGTTGGCTCTGGCGTTGAAGGTTTCACCAGCTTGCCTAAAAGCACAGCGCCAGAAGCCGGCGTTTTGATTCAACCTTTCACCCAATACCCTGGCTCACGCTTGACCAACGCTGGTGAAGCGTGGCGACAAGTGCGCAATGGTTGGATCATTCCTTACGGCGGCTCTTTGGTGTTGATTGTTTTAGGCGCATTGGGCTTGTATTACTGGCGCAAAGGCGCTGTCAAGTTAGACGACAAACCAACTGGGCGAAAAATTGAGCGTTTCACACCGTTTGAGCGCTCAGCCCACTGGGCGAATGCGATTGCTTTCAGTATTTTGGCAATTTCGGGCTTGGTTATGGCGTTTGGGCAGTTTGTATTACGTCCAGTCATTGGAACCACCTTGTTTGGCTACCTCACCTACATCTTGAAAACAGCACACAACTTTGCTGGGCCGCTTTTTGCGGTGTCGCTCATTGTTGTGATGTTCACTTTTATTCGTGATAACTTGCCAGCCAAAGGCGACTTGAACTGGTTGCTCAAAGGCGGTGGCTTGTTTTCTAAAGAACACATCAAAGCTGGCCGCTTCAATGCAGGTGAAAAATTCATGTTTTGGGGTGGCGTGTTTTTCTTAGGATTGATCGTCGTGGCCTCGGGCTTGGTGATGGACAAACTTGTGCCTGGTTTGAGCTACGAGCGCAGCACCATGCAGATTGCACACATGGTGCACGCTGTGGCGACCGTTTTGATGATGGTTATGTTCATCGGCCATATTTATTTGGGTACCATTGGCACCGAAGGCACTTACCAAGGCATGAAAACGGGCTATGTGGACGAAAACTGGGCGAAACACCACCACGAGCTGTGGTTAGATGATGTCAAATCTGGCAAAATTCCACGTGACCGCACCGCAAGTGCCTCCGATGCTGCCAACCATGCAAAACCTGCTCAAGTTTGAGGAATTGACGATGAAAAAACTATTGGCACTCACTTTCGTTACTTTATTTGCAACTGTCGCAGTAGCAAAAATTCCAGCCCCAGTTTTGACAGACGAAGCCAAAGCAAAAGCGGCAGAAACCGCCGCCAAAACAGCGTGGTCTGGCAAAGTTGATGGCTTTTTGCTTTGCAAATCGCAAGACAAAGCAGCTGCGCATTACTACAAAACGGCAACAGCTACCAAGCCAGCAGCAGTGACACCACCTTGCGCTGACCCTGGACCTTTTGTTTTCCCGCTGCCTGTCGCTGCTGTGGCAGCTGCTGTGGCTCCGGCTGTTCCGGCGAAGAAGCCCTGAACGCGCCTCTTCCCTACTTGACCCAGTCCCACGCGCCTTTGGTGCGTGAGGTGATAGCAGTTGACGAACACGGACAAAATCGCACCCTTTTCATTCCCGCCGAGCGCGCGCTGACGGTTTATGTCGACAAACGCGAACTCGTCACGCTGATGACGCTGGGCGCACACCCAGAATGGCTGGTTTTAGGCTACTTACGCAACCAGCGTTTGGTTGATTCGGTTGCTGAGATCGAATCCATCACCGTCGATTGGGAAGTTGGCGCTGCCGCCGTCAAAACCCGCCACGGCATCACCGACATTGAAAAACGCACCGAAAAGCGCGTTGTCACCACGGGCTGCGGCCAAGGCAGCTTGTTTGGCGACTTGATGGGCGCGTTTGACAGCGTCACCCTGCCCGACTCCAAAGTCACTCAAGCGCAGCTAGAAGCCATCACCAACGCCATTCGACTGCAAGACAGCGTGTACAAACAAGCAGGCTCAGTCCATGGCTGTGCGCTGTTTTCAGCGCTACCAGAATCGCCAGAAACCACTGAACAGCTCATCTTCGTGGAAGACGTGGGCCGCCATAACGCCATCGACACGATCGCCGGCTGGATGTGGCTGCAAGACCCCAAAAGCGTACAGGGCGACAACAAAGTCTTCTACACCACAGGCCGTTTAACCAGCGAAATGGTCATGAAATCTGCACAAATGGGTATCCCCGTTGTCGTCTCGCGCAGTGGCATGACGGAAATGGGTTTGGCTCTCGCCCAAAAACTCAACCTTTGCGCCATTGGCCGCGCGACGAACAAACGATTCTTGTGCTTTTCAGCGCCTGAGCGGGTGGTTTGGCAGACAGCTACCCCGTCACTTCGCGCCACCCCTTCTAAAGAAGGGGAATGAATACCAAAGGCAGAAAATTCCCCTTCTTTAGAAGGGGTGCCCAACGGGCGGGGTAGTTCTTTGCCGCGCTGCAAGCTACCCCGCCGCTTCGCGCCACCCCTTCAAATGAAGGGGAATTTTTAAGAATTAGTTTTATATTTTGCTATATTTTTAATAGCTACTAAGGCAATAAATACGCCGGCTAGAGTCATTTTTAGGCATATTTTTGGAACACCATCGGATAACTCGTTTGTGCCCATGTGTTCAGCCTAATTTACGTTAAGCTATGCGCATGCCTTTATCTTGGAACGAAATCAAATCCCGCGCCCTCGCCTTCAGCCGCACCTGGGCAGATGCGGCCAATGAAGACTCGCAAGGCAAACCGTTTTGGATTGATTTTTTCGAGATTTTCGGCATCACCGACAAGCGCGTTGGCACGTTTGAGCATGCGGTTAAAAAGCTCCTAGGAGACAAAGCCAAAGTAGACGGCTTCGTCGATCTGTTTTGGCCAGGCATGCTGCTGGTGGAGCAAAAGTCGCGCGGTAAAAACTTGGACGCGGCGATGACGCAGGCTTTGAGCTACTTCCCCGGCATTGCCGAGCGCGATTTGCCACAGATCATCATCGTCTGCGATTTTGCGCGATTCAGAGTTCATCGGCTGGCAACGGGTGAGAACTTCGAATTCAACCTCGCCGACCTGCACAAAAACATCAAGCTCTTTGGCTTCATCGCTGGCTACAAAGCGCAGGTCATCCAGCCGCAAAACCCCGTCAACATCAAAGCGGCTGAGCGCATGGGCAAGCTGCATGACGCGCTAAAGGCTTCGGGCTACACCGACCACCCGCTGGAAGTGCTGCTGGTGCGCTTGCTGTTTTGCCTGTTTGCGGACGATACCGGCATTTTCCAGCCCGCAGCCGCCTTTCGCACCTACATTGAAGAGCGAACCGCTGTGGACGGCTCGGACTTGGGTAGCCGCCTTGCCCAGTTGTTTCAAACCCTGAATACTGACGACGGTAACGCTGGCGTTGCCTCCTCATCAAACAAGCGCAGCAAGGTGCTAGACGAGCAAGTCGCCGCCTTCCCCTACGTCAACGGCAAGCTGTTTGACGAGTCGCTGCCGATGGCTGATTTCAACAGCGCCATGCGCGAGGCGCTGTTGGACGCCTGCGCCTTGGACTGGTCCGCCATCAGCCCCGCCATCTTCGGCAGTTTGTTTCAAAGCATCATGGACGACAAGGCGCGCCGCAACCTGGGCGCGCATTACACGAGTGAGGAAAACATCCTCAAACTCATCAAACCGCTGTTTCTGGACGAGCTGTGGGCCGAGTTTGACAAGGTCAAAAACAACCGCAACCGCTTGTTTGAGTTTCATAAAAAGCTGCGCAGTTTGACGTTTTTTGACCCTGCGTGTGGCTGTGGCAACTTTTTAGTCATCAGCTACCGCGAGTTGCGCGAGCTGGAATTGGCTGTTTTACGCGCCAGTGCCGAGAAAACCAATGCCAGCGGGCAGTTGAGCGTGGACGTGCATACGCTTTTGGGCGTCAATGTCGATCAGTTTTACGGCATAGAAATCGAAGAGTTCCCCGCCCAGATCGCCCAAGTCGCCCTGTGGTTGATGGACCACCAGGTCAACCTGCGCGTCAGCGAAGAGTTCGGCCAATATTTCGCCCGCATCCCCCTGCGCACCACGCCGCATGTGGTGCATGGCAATGCTTTGACGATTGATTGGGAGACGGTGCTGCCAGCGGCGAATTGCAGTTTTGTATTGGGGAATCCGCCGTTTTTGGGCAAACAGCACCAATCAACTGAACAAAAAGCTGATGTTGCACCCTTATTTGACCAGCTTGAAGGCGGCGGGGTCTTGGATTTTGTAGCGGCTTGGTACATCAAAGCAGCAAATTACCTTAGGTCAGTGGAAGCCGGACAGTCATCGCCCCGTTGTGCCTTTGTTTCTACTAATTCAATCATTCAAGGTGAGCAAGTTGGCGTTTTGTGGAGCTGGATGCTTTCACAGAATATGCACATTCGCTTTGCACACCGCACATTCCGTTGGAGTAACGAAGCCAGCGGGAAAGCCGCAGTTCATTGCGTAATCATTGGTTTTGGGACTGAAATACCCACTAATCGCGTTATTTACGAATACGATGACGTAAATAGTGAGCCTCATGCTACGCCGGCTTCTAACATTAACCCATACCTTGTTGATGCAATTAACGTCGTTTTACCTTCGCGACGAACCAGTATTTGTGACGTACTACCAATAGTCTTTGGATCTATGGCTAACGATGGTGGTCATTTATTCTTAGATAACGCTGAAAAAGCTACTCTGTTAGCTGAATGTCCTGCTGCGGCGAAGTGGATTCGACCCTTTTTAGGTGCAGATGAGTTCATAAACAACATCCCGCGCTGGTGTTTATGGCTAAAAGACTGCCCTCCTGCTGAATTACGCAGCATGCCCGCTGTCATGGCACGAGTACAAAAAGTAAAAGAGAATCGGTCTGCAAGTAATCGCCCAACTACAAAAGCACTATCTACAACGCCCACGCTTTTCGGTGAAATTCGACAACCTACCGGCGAATACCTATTAATTCCAAGACACTCCTCGGAAAGACGTGAGTTCATACCGATTGGTTTTTTACCACCCGAAGTTATTGTTGGCGATGCAAACCTCTGCGTTCCAAACGCCAAGCTCTTCCATTTCGGCATCATGACCTCACGCATGCATATGGCATGGGTCAAATACGTTTGCGGTCGAATTAAAAGCGACTATCGTTATACAAATTCCATCGTCTACAACAACTTCCCATGGCCAGAATTGCCTAAAAACGAGGCAAAAACGGCTCTAGCCGGCGTATCTATTGCCTATACAGCTATAGAAAACGCAGCAAAAACCGTGCTGTACGAGCGGGCAAAGCACCAAACGGGGGACAATCCAGCCAGCCTGGCCGACCTGTATGACCCGCTGACCATGCCGCCCGCCCTGCTCAAAGCCCACCAAAAGCTAGACGCCGCCGTGGACAAAGCCTACGAAGCCAGCGGCGGCAAAAAGGCGTACAAGTCTGACGCCGAGCGCGTCGCCTTCCTCTTCGACCTGTACCAACGGATGACGAGTTTGTTGCCTGCGGATGCGGGGAAACCTAAGCGACGGGCGAAATTGGCGGGTTAAATTGACGGGTTTAGGGGGTGGTTCGGCAAGGTTTAAATCCCCCCTAGCCCCCCTTTTTCAAAGTGGGGGACAAATACCAAAGGCAGAAAATTCCCCGTCATGTGACGGGGTGGCGCGAAGCGACGGGGTAGCTGCAGCGCGGCAAAGAGCTACCCCGCCCGTTGGGCACCCCTTCAAATGAAGGGGAATTTTGGAAACAACGGCAAAAGAAGTGCCCTTCGCCCTAGTCTTCCCACGTTGAAAAAGGGGGATTGAGGGGGATTTAACCCGAATTTGACGTTAAATTCACTACACTTTTTATAGCTACTAAGGCAATAAATACGCCGGCTAGAGGCATATTTCAGCATCATTTTGTGACTCAATTGGTTTTTAGGCAGAAATCGTCGCTTTTGACTAGATTTTTCGGCAAATACCCTCACTTCTTAGTCTGTTGAACTGCAATTTGCAACAATGAAGACACTTCTAAAGTGATTTAAGTTAAGGTACGGCCATGAATACAGCTTTTTATACATTGGGGTGGCGCTCGCTTTGGCGGGATTTGCGGGCTGGGGAGCTGCGGCTGCTGATTGTGGCGGTATCGCTGGCGGTGGCGGCGCTGACGGCTGTGGGATTTTTTGCTGACAGGCTAAACGGCGGGCTGCAGCGGGATGCGCGGCAGCTGCTGGGGGGCGATGCGGTGATTTCTAGCGACAATCCGACCCCGCCCGTTTTCATCGCCAAAGCCAAAGAGCTGGGGCTGCAAACGGCGCAAACGCTGGGGTTTCCGACGATGGCGCGCTCACAGTCGGTCGGTTCAACAGATCCTATGACGAAACTGGTGGCGCTGAAAGCGGTGAGCGAGGCTTACCCGCTGCGCGGCAACTTGCAAATTGCATCCAAACAAGGCGCTGAGCCCGCTAAAACGCAGGCTGTGCCTGCCGTGGGCGAAGCGTGGGTGGATGCTGGTTTGTTGGACGGACTGGGGCTGCAAGTCGGCGATAAGCTGCTGTTGGGCGACGCTGAGCTGCGGATTGGCCACATCATCACAGCCGAGCCTGACCGGGGCGCGGGTTTTGCCAATTTTGCGCCGCGTGTGATGGTGAATATGGCGGGGATGGCGGCAACGGGGTTGATTCAGCCTGCCAGCCGGGTGACGTATCGACTCGCCGTGGCGGGAACGAGTGCTGGCGGGCCGGCGACGGACGAGGCTGTGAAGGCATTTGCGGAGTTTGCCACGGCGCAAATCGGCACGGGTATGGCTGGCGTGCGGCTGGAATCGTTTGAAGGCGGACGCCCTGAAATGAAGCAAACGCTGGAGCGAGCCGAGAAGTTTTTGAGCTTGATTGCACTCTTAGCAGCCCTGCTGAGCGCCGTCGCCGTGGCTTTGGCCGCGCGAAGCTTTGCCGCCAAACATCTGGACAACTGCGCCATGCTGCGCGTGCTGGGGCAAAGCCAGCGCAATATTGGGCTGAGTTATACCTTTGAATTTGCGCTGGTTGGCCTGTTTGCCAGTGGGCTGGGCATTGTGATTGGTTATGCGGTGCATTACATCTTTGTGCTGCTGTTGGCGGGGTTGATTGAATCGAGCTTGCCTGCTGCGTCACTGTGGCCAGTCGCGTTTGGTTTGGGCATGGGGATGACGCTGTTGCTGGCGTTTGGCCTGCCACCTGTGCTGCAACTGGCACAAGTGCCGCCGTTGCGGGTGATTCGCCGCGATGTGGGCAGCCTCAAACCTGCTTCACTGGCGGTGCTGGGCTTGGGATTGGCTGGGTTTGTGACGTTGTTAATGGCCACCAGCAGTGATTTGAAACTGGGAGCCATCACCGTGGGTGGTTTTGCGGCGGCGGTGGTGCTGTTTGCGGGCATCAGCTTCGTGGTCATCAAACTGCTGCGCATGAGCGTGAATGACGCGACTGCGCCGCGCTGGCTGGTGTTGGCAACGCGGCAGTTGACGGCACGACCGGCGTTTGCGGTGGTGCAGATCAGCGCTTTATCGCTCGGGCTGCTGGCGTTGATTTTGTTGGTACTACTTAGAACCGATTTGATTGACAGCTGGCGAAAAGCGACGCCGCCGGATGCGCCAAACCGCTTTGTCATCAACGTGATGCCAGAGCAAAGCGTGGCTTTTCAGCAAACGCTGAAGGATGCGGGTATCAAGAATTACGATTGGTTTCCCATGATTCGTGGGCGGTTGGTGGCGATGAACAACGCCGACGTGAAATTAGACAATTTTGCAGACGAACGTGCCAAGCGCATGCTGGACAGGGAATTCAATTTATCCAACAGCGCGGCATTACCTGCTCATAACATCATCACATCTGGCGCATGGACGCCTGAGCAAACGGGCGGCGTGAGCGTAGAAGAAAGTGTGGCGAAGACTTTGAACTTGGCGCTGGGCGATGCGTTGCGTTTTGACGTGGGCGGCATGATGGTCGACAGCAAAGTCAGCAGCATTCGCAAAGTAGATTGGGGCTCGATGCGCGCGAATTTTTATGTGATGTTTCCCGTAGCGCAATTGGCGGGTGTGCCTGTGACCTACATGGGGGCGTTTCGTTCGCCAGGGCAAGGTGCCGCGTTTGACAATGCCTTGGTTAAAAATTACCCCAACATCACCAACGTAGACATGAGCGCGACGGTCTCGCAAATTCAAAAAGTGCTGGATCAAGTGATTCGTGCGGTTGAGTTTTTGTTTGCGTTCACCTTGGCAGCGGGCGTGGTTGTGTTGCTAGCGGCTATCACCGCCACCAAAGACGAACGCGCCAAAGAGTTTGCAGTGATGCGTTCGCTGGGGGCGAGTGGCAAGCTGTTGCGTCAAGTCCAAGGCGCTGAGTTGGCGGGTGTGGGCTTGTTGGCTGGCTTCTTGGCCAGCATCATCGCCGTGGCGATTGGTTGGGCGATGGCGCGCTATGTGTTTGAGTTCACTTGGAGCATCAAGCTGTGGGTGCCACTGGCTGGTGCTATGACAGGGTCGTTATTAGCCTTGGTTGCTGGAAGCTATGTGTTGCGCTCTGTGTTGCGCAGACCTGTGATTGAAACGCTGCGGCAGCAATAAAAGAAGTCAAAACGCAGGACATAAAAAAACCCTCAGAACCTAAATTCTGAGGGTTTTATATTGGTTGCGCGAGCAGGATTTGAACCTGCGACCTTTGGGTTATGAGCCCAACGAGCTACCAGGCTGCTCCATCGCGCGTTAAGACCTCTATTATAACTTACTTATCTAACTCTACGAGTTAATTGAGCAAGTTAAATATATTTATCTGGTATTTAAAAAATGTCTAAGCTTACGCTTTGACTTCAACCGCTGGTGCAGTTGTATCTGGGCGGTCAACCAATTCGACCAAAGCCATAGGTGCATTGTCACCCACGCGGAAACCCATTTTCAAGATACGTGTGTAGCCACCTGGACGTGCAGCAAAGCGCGGGCCCAGATCAGCAAACAATTTCACAACAGAGTTGCGGTCACGCAAACGGTCGAAAGCCATGCGCTTGTTTGCCAAAGTTGGGTTTTTAGCCAAAGTGATCATTGGCTCGACAACGCGGCGGAGTTCTTTTGCTTTTGGCAAAGTTGTTTTGATGACTTCGTGCTCAATGAGTGAGTTCATCATGTTGCGAAGCATCGCTAAGCGGTGTTCGCTGGTTCTGTTTAGTTTACGTAATCCGTGTCCGTGACGCATGGTGTTTTCCTTTTATTAGTAGATAGCCGTATCAGGTACTATCCGATTTAAAACCACAAGCTTGATTAGATCAATTTTGTGGTTTGGTTTTTTGATATTTAACCTTGTTTATCTAAGCCAGCTGGTGGCCAGCTCTCGAGCTTCATGCCCAATGTCAAACCGCGAGAAGCCAAAACTTCTTTGATTTCATTAAGTGATTTACGACCCAAGTTTGGTGTTTTGAGCAACTCGTTTTCAGAGCGCTGGATCAAATCACCAATGTAGTAAATGTTTTCTGCTTTGAGACAGTTAGCTGAGCGAACGGTGAGTTCTAACTCATCAACGGGACGCAACAACAATGGGTCAAACTGCTGCGCATTACGTGCAGAGCTTGGTGCGTCGAAAGCAGCCAATTCGCTACCTTCTAATTGTGCGAACACAGCCAATTGTTCAACCAAAATTTTGGCAGACGAACGCACTGCATCTTCAGCATTGATGGCACCATTGGTTTCGATTTCGATGACCAATTTATCCAAATCAGTACGCTGTTCAACACGAGCATTTTCAACAGCGTAGCTAACGCGTGACACTGGAGAAAAAGAAGCGTCTAGAACGATACGACCAATAGACTTGTTTGGCTCATCGCCAAAACGACGCATCGTACCTGGAACGTAGCCGCGACCTTTTTCAACCTTGATCTGCATGTCCAACTTGCCACCTTGTGACAAGTGAGCAATGATGTGATCAGGATTCACGATTTCAACATCGTGCGGTGTTTGAATATCAGCAGCTGTAACTGGGCCTTCGCCGTCTTTACGCAAGCTCAAAGTGACTTCATCGCGGTTATGCAATTTGAAAACCACACCTTTGAGGTTCAACAAAATGTTAACCACATCTTCTTGAACACCATCGATCGATGAGTACTCGTGCAACACACCAGCAATTGTCACTTCAGTGGCGGCGTAGCCGACCATAGAAGACAGCAAAACGCGGCGCAAGGCATTACCTAGCGTATGGCCATAGCCACGCTCAAAAGGCTCTAAAGTCACCTTGGCGCGGTTAGCGCTGAGTTGCTCTACGTGAATAGCTTTTGGTTTTAATAGATTTGCTTGCATATTAATTTCCTCTCAATACCCCCAGCTCGTTACGCCGGTAAGGCTGGTGAAGCGCTCAAACTTGCAATGCGAAGCAAGTTCGAGAACCAATTAAAATGATTTTTAGCGAGAATACAACTCAACGATGAGTGATTCGTTGATGTCAGCACCGAATTCATCGCGATCAGGTGACTTCTTGAAAGTACCAGTTGCTTTTTCGATATTAACTTCAACCCAAGCTGGCATGCCAACTTGTTGGGCCAATTGCAAGGCTTCAGCAATACGTGTTTGCGCTTTAGATTTGTCACGTACAGCGACCACATCACCAGCCTTAACCATGTAAGACGGAATGTTGACAGATTGGCCGTTCACGGTCATGGCTTTGTGTGACACCAACTGACGCGCTTCTGCACGTGTTGAACCAAAACCCATACGGTAAACAACGTTGTCCAAACGTGACTCGAGCAACGACAACAAGTTTGCACCTGTGTTGCCCTTACGACGATCAGCTTCTGCAAAATAACGGCGGAACTGGCGCTCCAAGATACCGTACATGCGCTTTACTTTTTGTTTTTCGCGCAATTGCAAACCGAAGTCAGAGGTACGAGCACCAGAAGTGCGACCATGCTGGCCTGGTTTTGAATCGAATTTAGCTTTATCGCTGATAGAACGACGTGCGCTCTTCAAAAATAAGTCGGTGCCTTCACGGCGGGAGAGCTTGGCCTTAGGGCCTAAATAACGTGCCACGGGAGTTTCCTTTTATTTCATCTGCCACAGGCTAGCTGTGGGAGCTATCAACAAGTTGTCGATAGCGGTGGGCTTAGATTGATTGCCGAATCAACTTCAAAACTTTAGCATGTTCAAGAACATGCTAAGTTAGAAAATTAAATACGACGACGTTTTTGTGGCCTGCAACCGTTGTGTGGTACAGGCGTGACATCAGCAATGGAGTTGATACGAATGCCCAATGCGCCAAGTGCACGAACTGAAGATTCGCGACCAGGACCTGGACCTTTGATTTCAACATCAACGTTTTTGATGCCTTGCTCCATAGCTGCACGACCAGCAACTTCAGACGCTACCTGAGCAGCGTATGGTGTTGATTTGCGTGAACCTTTGAAACCTTGACCACCTGATGACGCCCAAGCCAATGAATTGCCTTGACGATCAGTGATGGTGATGATGGTGTTGTTGAACGATGCATGCACGTGTGCAATGCCATCCGCAACGTTCTTGCGGACTTTTTTACGTACGCGTTGAGCCGCGCTATTGGATGGTGCTTTTGCCATAATAGTGTTCTATCTGATTATTTTTTCAACGATGCCGCCGCTTTGCGCGGACCTTTTCGCGTACGCGCATTGGTACGTGTTCTTTGACCACGCATAGGCAGACCACGACGGTGGCGGAAACCACGGTAGCAACCAATATCCATCAAACGCTTGATGTTCATGGTTGTCTCGCGGCGCAAATCACCTTCGATAGTAAAAACTGCGATTTGATCGCGAATTTTTTCCAAGTCACCGTCTGTGAGATCCTTGATTTTCTTTGAATAGGCAATATCACATGCTTCGCAAATTTTGCGAGCGCGTGTACGACCAATACCGAAAATTGCGGTCAATCCGATTTCAGCATGTTGATGCTGAGGAATATTAATACCTGCTATACGTGCCATATGCGTCCTCTAAAACTTTCTAAATTAACCTTGGCGCTGCTTGTGACGCGGATCTGTACAGATAACACGCACTACACCCTTACGACGGATGATTTTGCAGTTGCGGCAAATTTTCTTGACCGAAGCCGAAACTTTCATTTCATTCTCCCAAATATCTATAAAAAACCAAAGTACTAAATAAAACTAAATAATCTAATTTATTTAGCACGAAACACAATTCTCGCCCGCGTTAAATCGTAGGGAGTTAACTCAACCGTTACTTTGTCACCAGGCAAAATACGAATGTAGTGCATCCGCATTTTTCCGGAAATATGACCTAGTACGATATGCCCATTTTCCAATTTAACCCGGAAAGTTGCGTTGGGTAGGTTTTCAACAACCTCACCCGCCATTTGAATAACATCATCTTTAGACATAATTTAATCAAGCACCTAAAGATGACTTGAAATTTGCCTTTTTAAGGAGCGAATCGTACTGCTGGGACATCATGTAGTTTTGCACCTGAGCCATGAAATCCATGGTCACAATAACAATAATTAAAAGCGATGTACCACCAAAGTAGAAGGGCACATTATATTTCAAAATTAAGAACTCTGGCAGCAAACAAACAAAAGTAATGTAAATGGCACCAGCAAAAGTCAAACGAAGCAAAATCTTATCAATGTATTTAGCGGTTTGATCACCAGGACGAATACCAGGTACAAATGCGCCACTCTTCTTCAAGTTGTCTGCAGTCTCGCGGCTGTTGAATACCAAAGCTGTATAGAAGAAACAGAAAAATACGATTGCTGCAGCATAAAACATCACGTAAATAGGTTGACCAGGAGTCAGCATACCAGCCATGTCCTTGAGCCAACGCATTGAATCACCAGTGCTTAACCAACTCACCAATGTAGCTGGCAGCAAAATAATTGAAGATGCAAAGATGGGAGGAATAACACCTGCCATGTTCAATTTCAAAGGGAGATGCGAGGATTGACCACCATACACTTTGTTGCCTACTTGGCGTCTTGCATAGTTCACCAAAATCTTACGTTGACCGCGCTCTACAAACACAACAAAGTAAGTCACGCCGATCACAACTGCCACAATAACAATAGCAACCAAAATATTCATGGCTCCAGTGCGCACCAACTCAAGCAAACCACCAACTGCATTTGGCAAACCAGCTGCAATACCTGCAAAAATTAAGATGGAAATACCATTACCTAAACCACGTTCAGTAATTTGCTCACCCAACCACATCAAAAACATAGTGCCTGCTGTCAAACTAATTACAGCGGTAGCTCTGAATCCAAAACCTGGCTCAATGACCATGCCAGGAGAACTCTCCAAAGCCAAGGCAATACTGATAGTCTGAAACAATGCCAGACCCAAAGTACCATAACGGGTATATTGCGTGATCTTACGGCGACCAGACTCACCCTCTTTTTTCATTTGCTCAAATGCTGGAACGACGTATGCCAGCAATTGCATAATGATCGAAGCCGAAATGTACGGCATGATACCAAGTGCAAAAATAGTAAAGCGCGACAGAGCACCGCCGGAGAACATATTGATCAAATTCAATATGCCGCCCTCTTGCCCCTTGAAGAACTGCTGCAATTGTGCCGGATCAATACCTGGAACAGGTATGTGAGCACCGATGCGATAGACCACCAAGGCTAGCAACAAAAACATCAAGCGGCGACGCAAATCGCCGAACTTGCCGTTTTTTGCTAATTGATTGGAACCAGTTGCCACGCTTATGCCTTAAAAGTCTTGATGTTTATTGCAATGCAATTAAGCAATGCTGCCACCAGCAGCTTCGATAGCTGCTTTTGCACCAACAGTTGCGCCAATGCCATTGAGCTTGACAGCACGTGTGATCGCACCAGACTTGATGACTTTGACAACTTTAGCCAACTCACCAATCAAACCAGCTTGCTTCAATGACAAGATATCAACTTCTGGCGCACCGAGCAATTCGAGTGCAGACAAAGTAACTTCAGCATTGAACTTCAGCAAATGTGATTTAAAACCACGCTTTGGCAAACGGCGTTGCATAGGCATTTGACCGCCTTCAAAACCGACTTTGTGGTAGCCGCCAGTGCGAGATTTTTGACCTTTATGACCACGGCCAGCGGTTTTACCGATGCCCGAGCCAATGCCACGACCAACGCGACGTTTGTAATGTTTTGCGCCATCAGCAGGCTTGATGTTATTTAATTCCATCACTGGCCTCTTATAGTACTTTGATCAGGTAGCTGATCTTGTTAATCATGCCGCGAACTGCGGGAGAATCCACCAACTCGCTGGTGCTGTTAACTTTACGCAAACCCAAACCACGCACAGTAGCGCGATGAGATTCTTTGCATCCAATAGGGCTACGTACCAATTGGAGTTTGACTGTTTGTTGTGTCGTCATGTTGTTACTCTCAATTTAAGCAAAAATGTCTTCGATGCTTTTGCCACGCTTGGCAGCAACATCAGAAGGTGTCGTTACTTTTTTCAGGGCGTCCAAAGTGGCGCGCACCATGTTGTAAGGATTGCTAGAACCATGGCTTTTTGCCACGATGTCTGTGATACCAACCACTTCAAAGACTGCACGCATTGGGCCGCCAGCAATAATGCCAGTACCTTTAGGTGCAGGAGCGACCATCACGCTTGCAGCGCCGTGGTGACCCATGACTTTATGGTGAATGGTGCCATTTTTCAATGACACTTTGACCAATTGACGACGTGACTCTTCCATCGCTTTTTGCACAGCTGCAGGCACTTCTTTTGATTTGCCTTTACCCATACCAACGCGACCATCACCATCACCAACAACCGTCAAAGCTGCGAAACCTAAAATCCGACCACCCTTAACCACTTTGGTTACGCGGTTGATCGCGATCATCTTTTCGCGCATGCCGTCTTCAGGACCTTCTGGTTTACCTTGCATTTTTGCTTGCATTTTTGCCATAATATTTTCCTATCGCTTAATAGCGCAATTTAGAACTGCAAGCCAGCTGCGCGTGCTGCTTCAGCGAGTGCTTTAACACGACCGTGGTAGGCAAAGCCTGCGCGATCAAACGCAACTTTTTCAACACCGGCAGCTTTTGCTTTTTCAGCAATCATGGCGCCAACAGCTTGTGCTGCTGCAACGTTGCTACCCTTGCCTGATTCGCCCAGTTTGGCACGAACATCAGCAGCTGCAGTTGAAACTGAAGCCAGCACTTTGGTGCCGTCGCCAGAAATAACGCTGGCATAAATGTGTAAGTTTGTACGATTGACGGTCAAACGCGCAACGCCTTGAATGGCGATACGAATTCGAGTCTGACGTGAACGACGTAGTCGCTGCTGTTTTTTGGTCAACATGATGCAGTTCCTTATTTCTTCTTAGTCTCTTTGATCGTGATCTTCTCATCCGAATAACGGATACCTTTGCCTTTGTATGGCTCTGGTGGACGAATAGCACGAATCTCGGCTGCAATTTGACCAACGCGTTGGCGATCTGCACCTTTGATGATAATTTCTGTTGGCAAAGGTGTTGCCACCGTGATACCAGCTGGCATGTCTTTGTTGACTGGGTGAGAATAACCAACCGCCAAATTGAGCTTATTACCTGACGCTGCCGCCTTGTAACCCACGCCAATCAAGGTCAATTTCTTCTCAAAGCCTTTAGTAACACCAACAACCATGTTGTTGACCAACTGACGCATCGTGCCAGTCATGGCATTTGCTTCACGTGACTCATTTGCCGGAGCAAAAGAAAGTGCACCCGCGTTGTTGACGACGCTCACCAATGCATTTTGCGCGAGAGACAATGTGCCGCCCGTACCTTTGACATTGATCGTACCGTTATTAATCGCCACATCCACACCCGCTGGGATGGACACTGGCATTTTTCCAATTCGTGACATTTATTATTTCTCCTGTGTGCCGTGCATTAATTAAATTAAGCGACGTAGCACAACACTTCACCACCGATACCGGTAGCGCGTGCTTTGCGATCTGTCATAACGCCTTGTGGCGTAGTCACAATGGCAACACCCATGCCGTTTTGGACTTGAGGAATGTCATCACGGCCTTTGTAGACACGTAGACCTGGGCGACTGACGCGCTCAATGCGCTCAATCACAGGACGGCCTGCATAGTATTTTAAAGTAATTTGAAGCTCAGCTTTGCCGCCTTCAGTTTTTACTTCAAAACTGTCAATATAACCTTCGTCTTTTAAGACTTGGGCAATTGCCACTTTTACTTTAGAAGAGGGCACCGCTACTGCGGGCTTCGCCACCATCTGCGCATTACGAATGCGAGTTAGCAAGTCGGCGATTGGATCACTCATGCTCATGTTTAATCTCCTGACTTACCAGCTGGCTTTGGTGATACCGGGAATATTCCCAGCGAAAGCCATCTCACGGATCTTGGCGCGAGCCAAGCCGAACTGACGGAACGTACCACGTGGACGACCCGTGATCGCGCAACGGTTACGTTGACGAGTTGGGTTCGCGTTGCGCGGGAGTTTTTGCAAAACCAAGCGAGCGGCAGCACGCTGCTCTTCGGTTGCTTTTGCATCATTAGCAATTGCTTTATTGTCTGCGTGTACTTTTGCGTACTTCGCAACCAATTTGTCGCGTTTGATTTCGCGTTGAATTAATGCTTGTTTAGCCACGTGTCACCTCAGTTTTTGAACGGGAAACGGAACGCTGTGAGCAATGCTTTGCACTCTTCATCAGTTTTAGCCGTTGTGGTGATGCTGATATTGAGACCGCGCAAAGCATCAACTTTGTCGTATTCAATTTCAGGAAAAATGATTTGCTCTTTAACGCCGATGTTGTAGTTACCACGACCGTCAAATGCACGACCAGAAATACCACGGAAGTCACGTACGCGAGGCAAAGCCACAGTTACGAAACGATCCAAGAATTCCCACATCTGCACGCCACGCAATGTGACCATGCAACCAATGGCTTGACCTTCGCGGATTTTAAAACCAGCGATTGGCTTCTTCGCCACAGTCACCACAGGTTTTTGACCTGCAATTTTTGTGAGGTCAGCAACAGCGTTGTCCATGACTTTCTTGTCAGAGACCGCTTCACTCACACCCATATTGAGTGTGATTTTTGTCAAACGAGGCACTTGCATTGCTGATGTGTAACCAAACTTGGCAACCATCGCAGGAGCAATTGTCTCGCGGTATTGTTGTTGTAAACGTGCCATGATTATGCCGCCTTGATTTCTAAGCCAGTTGACTTGTAGACGCGTGCGCGCACTACTTTGCCATTAGCATCAGCAGTTAATTTGATACCTACGCGATCAGCCTTGCCGCTAGCAGCATTAAAGATAGCCACGTTAGACTGGTGAATAGGCATTGTTTTTTCAACGATGCCGCCAGTCACACCCTTCATTGGGTTTGGCTTAGCATGCTTTTTCACCAAATTGACGCCGTCAACAATGACGTGCGTCTCACTGTGGCGAACGGATACTTTACCGCGCTTACCCTTGTCACGCCCTGTGAGCACAACAACTTCGTCGCCCGTACGAATTTTGTTCATGATGCGTCCTTACAAAACTTCAGGAGCCAATGACACGATCTTCATGAACTTCTCAGTGCGCAATTCGCGCGTCACTGGTCCAAAGATGCGAGTGCCGATAGGCTCTAACTTGGCATTGAGCAAAACTGCTGCATTACCGTCAAACTTGACCAATGATCCGTCAGCGCGACGAATACCTTTGGCCGTACGCACCACTACCGCGCTGTAGATCTCGCCTTTTTTGACGCGACCGCGTGGAGCAGCTTCTTTAATACTTACCTTGATAACATCGCCTACGCTAGCGTAGCGACGCTTAGAACCACCGAGCACTTTAATGCACAGTACGGACTTCGCGCCGGTGTTATCGGCAACATCTAATCGTGTTTCTGTTTGGATCATTTCGTTTATTCCCAACTTTCCCAATTGCATCCACAATTGAATGCTATCGATCAGTCTTGGGCCTGTCGTCCACACTGCAAACCACTCGCAGCACTTCCGTTAGGCAGATACCCGATTACGACATCATCTGATGACTTTGTATTAACCGAGCCCTCGATTATGGCATAGATTTAACGCCCTTGCAAACTATCTTTAACTCTTTTCAAGCTTTTATGGGGTGAAGTGTCTAAATTTCTGCTTTTTTAAATATTTTCAGACTACGAGCGGCATTTCTCCGCCCAAAGCTGCAATCAATTCAGGAATCAACTGCCGCAATTCACCTGTCGCAATCGCCGTATCCGCATCAAAACCATCTTCTTTTTCCTGCGACGTACCATCAAACACACCATCTAAGAAGGCAATCTTCTTGATTTGCAGCGTATCCGTCAGCACAAACGACACCCTATCCATCCAGGTCAACGCCAACTTCGTCGGCACTTTGCCACTGGCTATGTGAGCACTCACTTCCTCAATGTCCAAAGGATGCCGTGAATACCGCACCACAGCTTTGCTTTCATCGGGCGATTTCAGCTCGCATTCGCGGTCAATTGTGAAGCCTGCCGGTGGTGCTTGCGTCGCCAGCCAATCCGCCATCGCCACGGCACTTGAGGTTTGAGTGTTCAACGGCATCACCGAGAAGCCATCAAGGCATTTCACCAAATAAGTAATTACCTCGTCCGCCTTAGCCGTACTGGAAGCGCCGATTGTCAACAGTTGCGCTTTGGCATCAATCCACACCAGCACGCTGGAAAGCTTGGTAAACGCCAGCGGCATCAGCGACAGCTTGATATCTTCTTTGATCTCTTTGGTCTCGCGTTTGCCTGGTTTGCGGCCAGTAGCAGCCTCAATTTTCGATAATTCTTCTTTGGCTTTGCGGTTCACCACCGAGCTAGGCACGGCTTTCACCTCTACCATGAGCTTCAGCACGATTTGCCCAGCGACAGACTCCGCCAGCAAGCCATTTTCTTCACCCCTAGGCTCAGTCCAACCGATGGCTTTTTCTTGGCTAGCACCGCATTCAACATAACGCGCCGCCTCTAAGCCCGCCTCAATCAGCTCTAAATCACCCGTCCAAGTCGGTGCAATGCGGTAAATGAGGGCGTTTTTGAACACTTGGGCAGCCTTTGATGGTGAGTATTTGGAGAATTTAGGCTAGCTAGCTACGTTTATGCAGTATTTATTGCGCGATATTGCTACACTTATGATAGCTGTTTAGGCAATAAATACGCCGGCTAGAGTCATATTTGACACCTATTTTAGACGATTTACATCATTCAAATGTAAACGCACATAAAAAAGAGCGCCGTAGCGCTCTTTTTTACTCTTGCCAACCAGAATCGGTAAATTTTGCAGCTTTATTTGCTTGCTGGAACGCGTTTTGTAGCTACTTTTACAGCTTTAACTGCCACTTTTTTAGCGGCAACGACCTTTTTAGCAACGGCTTTAACCGCAGCTTTGGCTTTTGCTTTAGGCGCCGCAGCCGGCTTAGCAGCAGTTTTGTTCAATTTTGCGCTGAGTTCATCAACGCGTTTTGCCAAGGCTTGTACTTCTTTGGCGGTTGGCATGCCCATTTTGCTCAGGGCTTTGGCGACGCGTTCTTCAAAGATATTTTCCAGCTTGTCCCACTGGCCAGTCGCTTTGGCTGTGATGTCAGTTGCCACGCCAGTCGCCTTCGCAGTGATGCCATTGGCCATGGTGGTCATTTTGCTGGTGGCTTCTGAGATTTTCTCTTCTGCGGCGGCTTGCGTCTTACGCTGCAGGCCAACGCCGTCTTTTACTAGGGTTTCAAATACTTTGCCGCCTTCGGCTTGCGCTTTGGAGAAGGCGCCCAAGCCTGCCAGCCAGATTTGCTGGGCAGAGTCTTTCACGCTGTTAGCCAACTGAGCGCCTGTAGCGGTTGCTTCTGTTTGAGTAGCGGATTTTTGTAATTTCTTGACCATAAGGCCTCCAATGTTAAAAAGTAAAGCAAAACCAAAGGGGTGACAAACGCTTGCCGCGTTGTGCGTGGAGTTACTTTAACCTTAGAACTGGTAAGTGTTTAGGTGCTGGGTTCTAGAAATCTAGAGGGATTGAACTAGCAAAAAATGACTTAACTGCGGGTTTACGCTGAATACAACGTGACTCAAAGTGGGCAAAAATGTTTGATTAAACTGGAGTTTTACTATGCAATATTTCGTCACGGGTGCAACTGGTTTTATCGGTAAACGGCTGGTTAAAAAGCTACTGGATCGCAAAGGTGCGGTCGTTCACTTTTTGATTCGCAAGGAAAGTGAAGGCAAAGTCGCTGGTCTTCGAGATTATTGGAATGCCGATGCGAAACGCGCCATTCCCGTTTATGGCGATTTAACCAGCAAGAAACTAGGCGTTGCTGCCGATGCCGTGAAGGCCCTCAAAGGCAAAATCGACCACTTTTACCACTTAGCAGCGGTTTATGATTTGAGCGCTGACGAGGCCAGCCAGATCGCCGTCAACATCGACGGTACACGCAACACGATTGACTTTGCCAAAGCCGTTGACGTTGGACATTTTCACCACGTCAGCAGCATTGCGGCTGCGGGCTTATACGAAGGCGTGTTCCGCGAAGACATGTTTGATGAGGCTGAAAACTACAACCACCCTTACTTTAAAACCAAGCACGAGAGCGAAAAAATCGTCCGCAAAGAGTACAAAAGCGCCTGGACGGTGTACCGCCCCGCGTTTGTTGTAGGCGACAGCGTCACGGGTGAGATGGACAAGGTAGACGGCCCTTACTACTTCTTCAAACTCATTCAGCGCATGCGCCAAATTTTGCCGCCGTGGATGCCGTCGGTGGGTATCGAGGGCGGGCGGCTGAACATCGTGCCGGTGGATTTCGTCGTCAACAGCATCGACCACGTGAGCCACGCCAAGGACAGTAAAACCATTAAGGGCAAAGCTTTCCATATCGTTGACCCTATGGGCTACCGCGTGGGCGACGTGCTGGACATCTTCAGCAAAGCTGCGCACGCACCGAAGATGAATATCTTCATCAACGCCGCTTTGATGGGTTTTATCCCGAAAAGCGTGAAAAAAGGCATGATGGCGCTCGCCCCCGTGCGCCGTGTCCGCAATGCCGTGATGAAAGATTTGAATTTGCCTGAAAGCATCTTTGAATTCATCAATTGGCCCACCCGCTATGACAGACGCGACCTTGACGCGGCGCTCAAAGGCAGCGGCATTGAGTGTCCGAACCTCAAAGACTACGCTTGGGTGCTGTGGGATTATTGGGAGCGTCACCTCGATCCAGCACTTTTCATCGACCGCACGCTCAAAGGCACAGTGGGCGGCAAAGTGGTGCTGGTTACTGGCGGCTCGTCCGGCATTGGTTTATCTGCCGCTTGCCGATTTGCCGAAGCGGGTGCGACCACCATCATCTGCGCTCGCGGTGAAGAACAATTGGCTGAAGCCAAGAAAACCATCCTAGAAGCTGCAGGTAAAGACGCCAAAGTCTTTACCTACTCGGTAGACATTGTTGACGAAGCGCAATGCGCTGAATTTGTACAAAAACTCGAAGCTAACCACGGCGGCGTTGATTTCCTCATCAACAACGCAGGTCGCTCCATCCGCCGCGCGATTGAAGCCAGCTACGACCGCTTTCACGACTTTGAGCGGACGATGGCGCTCAACTACTTCGGCGCACTGCGCATCACCATGGGTTTGCTGCCCGGCATGGTGGCGAAACGCAAGGGGCATATCGTCAACATCAGCTCCATCAGCGTGCTGGTCAACGCACCGCGCTTTTCAGCCTATGTGGCCAGCAAAGCGGCGCTGGATGCCTGGACCAACTGCGCCGCTTGCGAGTATGCCGACCAAGGCGTCACCTTCACCACCATCAAAATGCCTTTGGTGCGCACACCCATGACCGCACCGACCAAGATTTACGACAGCATGCCGCTCTTGATGCCCGAAGAAGCCGCAGACATGATCATCCGCGCCTGCGTCGACAAACCGGTCGAAATCGCCACCCGCTTAGGTACGTCCGTAGGCCTACTCCACGTAGCCGCCCCGCGCGTGGCGCAAATCTTGATGAACACGACCTTCCGCATGTTCCCAGACAGCGCAGCGGCCAAGGGCGACAAATCAGCGAAACCGACACTGTCGCCAGAGGCGATTGCGATGGCCTCGATGATGCAGGGGATTCACTTCTAACCGAAACCATCCATTCGAACCATCTTTCCCGCTAAAGCGGGAATCCGCAAGCGCCTCAGATAGTGATATTTGAGGCGCTTTTTGCTTGATATTTAATATAATATTTATAGCTATTCAGGCAATAAATACGCCGGCTATAGGCATATTTAACCTTATTTTTTCGGAACTTCTTTGTACCGATAACAACCCACCAAATGGTCGTTCACCATGCCGCTGGCTTGCATGAACGCATAGCAAATGGTGGAGCCGACGAATTTAAAGCCATGGGCCAGCAGCATTTTGCTCATCGCGTCAGATTCTGCAGTTTTTGCGGGCACTTGGGTGACCACTTTCCATGTGTTCACGATGGGCTTGCCACCTACGATTTGCCACAAAAAGGCATCGAAACTGCCGTACTTGGCTTGCACGGCCAAATAGGCTTTAGCATTGCCAATGGTGCTGAGTATTTTCAACTTGTTACGCACTATGCCAGGGTCGGCCATGGCTGCTGCAATATCGGCCTCAGAAAAGGCGACTATTTTCTTGGCATCGAAGTTTTTAAAGATGCGCTTGTAGCCCTCACGTTTGGCCAATACCGTGCTCCAGCTCAAGCCTGCCTGCGCACCCTCAAGCGTTAGTAGCTCCAGCAAGTCTCTGTCGTTGTGCATGGGTACGCCCCATTCGGTGTCGTGGTAGTGCCTATCTAGGCTTTTGCTTTTGCTTTCGCACCACGGGCAGCGAATCCGTCCATCGTGTTGCAAATCCGCGGGTTTGTCTTTTTTAGATTGCTTAGTTGCCATGGTTTCAGCGCGTTTCTATTTAATTTACACATCACAAAACAGCGATAATCCTAGCAGTATTGGC
>JBEBJY010000035.1:0-28724 GCA_040079635.1 Burkholderiaceae bacterium
TAGATACAATTGCGCACAGTTCGCGGAACGCCCTTTTTTGGGTCATATTTGACATATTGGAGTAATTAAATGGAAGTCTTGCTACAACAGATCATCAACGGTCTGGTGCTGGGCAGCATGTATGCTTTAGTTGCCCTGGGTTACACCATGGTTTACGGCATTATTGGCCTGATCAACTTTGCGCACGGTGAGGTGCTGATGGTAGGCGCTATGACCAGCTGGTCCATCATCACGATGATGCAGGAGTCAAGCACTGGTTTGCCAGGGTGGTTGATTTTGTTGATGGCAACGCTGATTGCATGCGTCGTCGCCGCCACACTTAATTATGTGATCGAGAAAGCCGCCTATCGCCCTTTGCGAAACAGCCCAAAACTGGCTCCGCTGATCACGGCGATGGGTATGTCTTTGCTATTGCAAACTTTGGCTCGCATCGTTTGGACGCCTAATCCTAAGCCTTTTCCGTCTTTGCTGCCTTCAGAGCCGATTGAATTTGCTGGCGCTGTGATCACAGTCACGCAAGTGCTGATCTTGGGTGTGACGGCTGTTTCATTGGCAGTTTTGATGTACACGGTGAATCACACTCGCCTAGGTCGCGCGATGCGTGCCACGGCTGAGAACCCGCGCGTTGCTGGTTTGATGGGTGTTCGCCCGGATACAGTGATTTCAGCTACTTTTATTATTGGCGCGATTCTGGCTGCGATTGCCGGCGTGATGTGGGCGGCGAACTACGGCACAGTGCAATACACCATGGGCTTTATGCCAGGTTTGAAGGCTTTTGTGGCCGCTGTGTTTGGTGGCATTGGTAACTTGGGCGGCGCGGTTGTTGGCGGCCTGCTGTTGGGCTTGATTGAGTCCATAGGTGCAGGCTACTTGGGCGACTTGACGGGTGGTGTCTTAGGTAGTCATTACACGGATATTTTCGCTTTCGTCGTGCTTATCTTGGTGCTGACTTTGCGTCCTTCTGGCTTGCTTGGAGAAAGGGTGGCTGATCGAGCGTAGGTATTTTTGAAAACACCTACATTGCACGACAACATAAATTGAGTGAAAAATCATGACAAAAAATAAACTACCCATGTATATCGCAGGAGGCCTACTACTAATAGTGCTCCCGTTTATCCTGCAAATGTTTGGTAATGCCTGGGTTCGCATTGCCGACGTTGCCTTGCTCTATGTTTTATTAGCCGTTGGCTTGAACATTGTGGTGGGCTACGCTGGCTTGTTGGACTTGGGCTATGTGGCGTTCTTTGCGCTAGGGGCTTACATTTTTGCGCTGCTAGCGTCGCCGCATTTGACTGAAAACATTCCAGCACTGGCCGAAATGTTTCCTAACGGTATCCATTTGTCGTTTTGGGTGATCGCCCCCATCGCGGCATTGTGCGCGGGGCTATTGGGAATGCTCTTAGGTGCGCCTACGTTGAAGTTGCGTGGCGACTATTTGGCTATTGTTACTTTAGGTTTTGGTGAAATCATCCGTGTGTTTTTGAACAACTTGGAAAGCCCAGTCAACATCACCAATGGCCCCCGAGGCATTTCAGGCATCGACTCGGTGAGTCTGTTTGGGCATGATTTTGCTAAAACGCTGAACATTGCAGGTTTTGATATCAACTCGGTGACTTTGTATTACTTCCTGATTTTGGTGATGGTTATTTTCACCCTCATCATCAGCCACCGTATCGAGTTATCACGCATTGGCCGCGCTTGGATGGCTATTCGTGAAGACGAAATTGCAGCCAAAGCGATGGGACTGAATACCCGCAATTTGAAGCTACTGGCCTTCGGCATGGGCGCCACATTTGGTGGCTTGTCAGGCGCTATTTTTGCGGCGTTCCAAGGCTTTGTGTCGCCAGAATCGTTTGGTTTGATGGAATCCGTGATGATTGTTGCCATGGTCGTTTTAGGTGGCATGGGGCATTTGCCAGGCGTTGTATTGGGTGCTGTACTGTTGGCGGCTTTGCCTGAAGTATTGCGTTATGTCGCTGGACCGCTGCAAGACATGAGCGGTGGGCGTTTAGATGCCTCCATCTTGCGCCAACTCTTGATCGCTTTGGCCATGATCGGCGTGATGCTGATGCGCCCACGCGGTTTGTGGCCTTCGCCAGAGCATGGCAAATCATTACAAACTAAATAAACAGGAGAACATCACATGAGCGATACAGTTCTCAAAGTAGCAGGTATTTCAAAGCGTTTTGGTGGTTTACAAGCCTTGAGCGACGTAGGCATCACCATCGAGCGTGGCATGGTTTATGGCCTGATTGGCCCTAACGGCGCTGGTAAAACCACCTTTTTTAACGTCATCACAGGTTTGTACACGCCAGACAGCGGCACGTTTGAGCTGGCTGGCAAGCCGTACACACCTACAGCAGTTCATGAAGTGGCCAAAGCAGGCATTGCCCGTACGTTTCAAAACATTCGTTTGTTTGCGGAGATGACAGCGTTAGAGAACGTCATGGTCGGTCGCCACATCCGCACGCATTCTGGCTTGTTTGGTGCTGTTTTCAGAACCAGCAGTTTCAAAGCCGAAGAAAAAGCGATTGCCAAACGTGCGCATGAATTGCTTGATTATGTGGGCATTGGCCAACTGGCTGACTACAAAGCACGCACGCTGAGCTATGGCGACCAACGCCGCTTAGAAATCGCCCGCGCTTTGGCGACTGACCCGCAATTGATCGCCTTGGATGAGCCTGCAGCCGGTATGAACGCCACTGAAAAGGTGCAACTTCGTGCCTTGATCGACAAAATTCGCAATGACAACCGCACGATTTTGCTGATTGAGCATGACGTGAAATTGGTCATGGGCTTGTGCGACCGCATCACCGTGCTGGACTACGGCAAACAAATCGCCGAAGGTACAGCCAACGAAGTGCGGGCAAATGAAAAAGTGATTGAAGCCTACTTGGGCACGGGTGGACACTAAGTTGTCTATGCACGAGATGGCGATTCAAGAAACAAAATAGGCAAATACTATGGCAAATATTCTTCTCAAAGTAAGCGGACTCAAAGTGGGTTACGGCGGTATTCAAGCGGTTAAAGGGGTTGATTTTGAAGTGCGCGAGGGCGAGCTGGTCACCTTGATCGGCTCTAATGGTGCAGGCAAAACCACCACCATGAAAGCAATCACCGGCGGTTTGCCGTTTACCGAGGGCGACATTCAGTACTTGGGTAAAAGTATCAAAGGTCAAGGTGCTTGGGACTTGGTTCACCAAGGTCTAGCCATGGTGCCAGAAGGACGTGGCGTTTTCACCCGCATGACTATCTTAGAAAACTTGGCAATGGGTGCTTACATTCGCAACGACAAAGCCGAGATCGCCAAAGACGTAGAGATGGTCTTTGAAACTTTCCCCCGCCTAAAAGAGCGCAAAGACCAGCTGGCCGGCACCATGAGCGGCGGCGAACAGCAAATGCTAGCCATGGGCCGCGCCTTGATGAGCCGCCCGAAAGTGCTGTTGCTAGACGAGCCGTCCATGGGCTTATCCCCCATCATGGTGGACAAAATTTTTGAAGTCGTCAAAGATGTGTCATCCAAAGGCGTAACAGTTTTACTCGTAGAACAAAACGCCAGCCGTGCCCTAGGCATTGCCGACCGTGGCTATGTGATGGACTCAGGTTTGATCACGATGAGTGGTGATGCGAAGATCATGCTGAACGATCCTAAGGTACGTGAAGCATATTTGGGTGAGTAAAAATCATTAAACTTATGGCTGAATTTTGCTATAAATAATATAGCTATTCAGGCAATAAAGACGCCGGCTAGAGCCTGATTTTATGCTCTACAGCCGGCTTTTTATTTGCTAACCCGTATTCCGCAACCCAGCCGCAATCCCGTTGATCGAAATATGAATCCCGCGTTGTACCCGCTCATCTGACTGGCCAGCGCGGTAGCGGCGTACCAGTTCAACTTGCAAGTGGTGCAAGGGGTCGATGTAGGGGAAGCGGTGGCGGATGGAGCGTTGCAGGGCGGCGTTGTTGGTCAGGCGCTGTTTGTCGCCGGTGATTAATTGCAGCGCTGTCACCGTCAAATGCCATTCAGTTTCAATGCGGTTGAAAATCTTTTTGCGCAAGGCGGCGTCTGTGACTAATTCGGCGTAGCGCGAAGCCAAGGCCAAATCGCTTTTTGCCAACACCATGTCGATATTGCTTAGCAGTGTGCGGAAAAATGGCCAGTCCTTGACCATTTTTTGCAGCAAGGCAAGTTGCTTTTTGTATTCAGCAGGTGATTGCTTTCCGTTCGTGATTCCGTTTTGATTCTGATGCAGAAACGCATGAACCGCTGAGCCAAAACCATACCAACCCGGTAAGGTCAAACGGCATTGTCCCCAGCTGAACCCCCAAGGAATAGCCCGCAAATCTTCAATTTTTTGTGAAGCTTTGCGCGAGGCAGGGCGTGAGCCTAAGTTTAGTTCGGCAATCTCACGCAACGGTGTGGACTGGAAAAAGTAATCCGTAAAACCCGGTGTTTCATAGACCAAAGCGCGGTAAGCAGCCATGCTGGCCAGAGAAAGCGATGATGCCGTTTCTAAAAACTTGGTACTGGCAGACTTGGTGGGTTGCAGTAAAGTGGCTTCCAGCGTAGCTGCAACCAGAGTTTCTAAATTGCGGCGACCAATTTCAGGATTCGCGTATTTAGAGCCAATCACCTCACCTTGCTCGGTTAAACGGATTTGACCGCGCACCGTACCTGGCGGTTGCGCCAAAATCGCTTGGTAGCTTGGGCCACCGCCACGCCCCACTGTGCCGCCGCGGCCGTGGAACATGCGCAGGGTGATGCCGTGCGAGGCGGCGAGCTCGTCAAACAACTCTACCAGCGCAATCTCCGCGCGATACAGCTCCCAGTTGCTGGTGAAAATGCCGCCGTCTTTGTTGCTGTCCGAATAGCCCAGCATGATGTCTTGCTCGCCACCGCTGCGTTGTACTTGCTGCACCATGCCCGTCAACGCGTAAAACTCGCGCATGATGGGCGCTGCGTTGCGCAGGTCTTCAATGGTTTCAAACAAGGGTACGACGATCAAATCGTGCGTTGCTTGTTTATCCAAGGTACCGCGCATCAAACCAACTTCTTTTTGCAGCAATAAGACTTCCAGCAAATCGCTGACGGTTTCTGTGTGGCTGATGATGTAGTGGCGAATGGCGTGGTGGCCATAACGCTGGCGCATGGCTTTAGCGGCTTCAAAAATGGCTAATTCACCTGTTGTGTGGTCAGAATACGTGGCATCCAGCACGCGCAAAGGCCGTGCGTCGCTGAGTAATTTGACCAGCAGACTGCGTTTGGCTTGTTCGTCCAAGCTTGAATAATTGGCCTCTAAACGCGCAGTAGCCAGTAGTTCAGCGACGACTTCTTCGTGTTTGTCAGAGCTTTGGCGCAAATCAACCGTCGCCAAGTGAAAACCAAACACTTCAACCGCGCGAATCAAAGGGTGCAAGCGCTGGCTTACCAAAGCCTCGCCATGGTTGTCTTGCAGCGATGCTTGAATGGTGCGTAAATCCGCTAAAAAATCTTCAGCTTGCTTGTAGGGGTTTTGCGGTGCCACGGCATGGCGTGCTGCATCGCCACCCGTCATGTCTTTTAAATTTGCGGCCAAACGCGCATACACACCTGTCAAAGCACGGCGGTAGGGTTCGTCTTTGCGGTGCTCGTTGGTGTCTGGCGATTGTTCAGCCAAGGCTTTCATCGGCTCTGACAAAGGCACCAAAATCGATGACATCGACAATTCAGAGCCTAAAAAATGCACTTCGGTCAAATAAAACCGCAACACCATTTCGGCCTGGCGGCGCAGCGCGTATTGCAGGGTTTGGGCGCTGACATTGGGGTTGCCATCGCGGTCGCCACCAATCCATTGACCCATGCGCAAAAAACTGTGTACCGGCTGGTTACCTAGGGATTGCTCTAATTCTGCGTACAACTTAGGTATTTCACGCAAAAACGTGGACTCGTAATAGCTCAGCGAGTTTTCAATCTCATCCATCACCGTGAGCTTGGAATACCGCAGCAAACGCGTTTGCCACAGCTGCATCACCCGGGAGCGGAGTTGCAATTCATTAGCGCTCAGCTCTTTAGGTGTCAGGGCATCTTTGCCGCCACCTGCTGCCAAGCTGCGCATTTTGATGTCGTCTCGCGAAGTGAGTAGCTGCGCAATATCACGCTCCGCATCCAAAATGCTCTTGCGTTGCACTTCGGTGGGGTGCGCGGTCAAAACGGGGGAAACGTGGCTTTTGGCCAAAGTTTGGGAGATGGTTTTTGGCGTGATGCCCGCCCAACGCAGTCGCGCCAAGGCTACCTCAATGCTGCCTTCTTGCGTGTCACCCACACGCTCATGTACCTCACGGCGGCGGATGTGGTGTCTGTCTTCCGCCAAATTGGCCAAATGGCTGAAATAGGTGAAGGCACGAATCACACTGACCGTTTGGTCGCCAGTCAAGCTTTTAAGCAGCTTTTTAAGCGCTTTGTCAGCGGTATGGTCTTCATCGCGCCTGAAAGCGACCGACAGTTTACGGATTTGCTCGATCAACTCAAAAGCAGCCGCACCTTCTTGCTCGCGAATCACATCGCCTAAAATTCGTCCTAACAATCTAATATCTTCTACCAATGGCCGCTCGTTCAGCTTTTGCTTGGAAAGAGATGGAGATTTAGCAGCTTTGGAAAGCGCAGATGTTTTAAGCGTAAGTGTTTTCATGGTTGTTGTGCATGCTAGCATCAAAATTAGCGTGTATTTACCTGTAGATTACCAATGAGTTCCCAATATAAAAACTAACATGCAAAATACAAGCCAACTACCTTCAGTTAAACCGTTATTGAATATCACCATCGCCACCCGCGAAAGCCGTCTTGCCTTGTGGCAGGCCGAGCATGTGAAATCTTTGCTAGAAGCGCGCGGCCACAGCGTTAAATTGCTGGGCATGACGACCATGGGTGACCAAATTTTAGACCGTTCGCTCAGCAAAGTGGGTGGCAAAGGCTTGTTTGTCAAAGAACTGGAAACCGCTTTGGACGATGGCTCGGCAGACATCGCCGTGCATTCGCTCAAAGATGTGCCTATGGATTTGCCAGAAGGCTTCGCCTTAGCTTGTGTGATGGAACGCGAAGACCCGCGCGATGCTTTCGTCTCTAATAACTACGCCAATTTAGCCGCTTTGCCACTGGGGGCAACGGTGGGTACATCCAGCCTGCGCCGCGTCGTTTTGCTCAAAGCGCTGCGTCCTGATGTGAAAATCGTTCCCCTGCGTGGCAATTTAGACACCCGCTTACGCAAACTCGACGAAGGCCAGTTTGATGCCATTATTTTGGCGGCAGCAGGCTTAAAACGCCTAGGTTTGGCGCAGCGCATCCGTGCGGTATTTGAAACGACAGAGATGCTTCCCGCTGCGGGGCAGGGCGCTTTGGGTATTGAAATCAAGGCAAATAGGGCGGATTTGGTGGCTGCCTTGGCGCCTTTGGCGCATTTGCCGACGTGGATGGCGGTTTCAGCCGAGCGGGCGGTTAGCCGTGCTATGGGTGGCAGTTGCTCTATGCCTTTGGCAGCGCACGCTGTTTGGGATGGGGCGCAATTGCGGTTGAATGCGGCTTGGGGTGAGCCAGAAGAGGATAAAACATCGGCAGCTGACGAAATGAGCGATTTGGCGACCTTAGTTACGGCCAATTTAAGTCATGCTGCGAACGGCATTGAAGCCGCCACAGCGATGGGTGAGCAAGTCGCGGCCAAGCTTTTGGCTGGTGGTGCGCGTAAGTACACAAAATCAGCTGAATAAGTTGTCATTCGCTATGAAAATCATCGTGACCCGCCCGCGCCTAGAGGCTGAAGTTTGGGTCAAGCAGTTGCGAGCTTTGCATTTTGATGCCGTTGCGCTGCCTTTGATTCACATTGGCGCACCAGCGGATAACCAAGACGTCACTAAGGCTTGGGTGAACTTGGATCAATACAGTGCGGTGATGTTTGTGAGTAGCAATGCAGTTCGCTATTTTTACCCTTCAAATATGCCTCTAGCCGGCGAATTTATTGCCTATACAGCTATTAAAAACATAGTAAATCCAGAGATTAAAGCAACTAAACCCCGAATGTGGGCGACGGGTCCGGGAACGCGGGATGCCTTGCTGGCGCAGTCTGTACCAGCTGATTTGATTGATTCGCCCGATTCAGATGCGGTACAGTTTGACTCGGAAACGCTTTGGGATATGGTGAAAAACCAAGTCAAACTGGCTGACAAAGTGCTGATTGTTCGGGGTCGTTCGCAAGGTTTGATGAATGGCCGCCCTTGGCTGGCTGACCAGTTAACGGCAGCTGGCGTGCAGGTGGATATCGTGATCAGCTACGAGCGGCGCGCGCCTGTGTTTGACGCGGCTGAATTAGCTTTGGTGCATCAAGCCAGCGCAGATCAATCCATTTGGCTGCTCAGCAGTTCAGAAGCAGTGGCAAATTTGCAGGCAATCACAGACGTGAATTGGCCCAACGTCAAAGCTAACGCCAGAGCCATCGCCACCCACCCCCGTATCGCGCAGGCTGCCAGAGACGCTGGATTTGGTGTTGTTTACGAGTCACGACCGCTGCTGGTTGATGTGGTGGCTTCTATAGAATCTATGCCATGAGCGACATTTCAATGCAAGAAAAACCCAGCAGCCCAGAGGTCATGGCCCCTGCTGTCCCTGCAGCAGTCCCCATGGCTGCTCAGGATGTAGGCGTTTCGGGTAGATTTTCCAAGTTTTTCACTATATTTATAATAGCGGCTCTGGCAATATCTATGCTGGCTAGCTTCTATTTGTGGCGCAAATTGACGAATATTCAACAGCATCTTGCGAGACAAAGCGCCGATGCCACCAATTTAAGCGTCGAAGCCCGCAGTTTGGCTAAAAATGCGCAAGATGTGGCGAGAGAAGCGTCTGCTAGGTCGTCTTTGAACGAAACGAGGCTGAGCGAAGTTGCCCTGCAACGCAGCCAGTTGGATGAGTTGATGCAGAGTTTGTCCCGCTCGCGCGATGAAAACTTGGTAGTGGATGTGGAGTCTGCCCTGCGTTTGGCGCAACAACAAGCGCAGTTAACAGGCAGTGTTGAGCCACTTTTGGCTGCCTTGAAAACAGCCGATCAGCGCTTGGTACGTGCAGCCCAACCCCGTTTGAACGCTGTGCGCAGAGCCTTGGCCAGCGATACCGACAAAATCAAAGCGGCAGCGGTAACGGATATTCCGAGTTTGCTGGTGAAATTAGACGAAATCAGCCGCTTGGTGGAAGACTTGCCAGTGTTGAATACGGTGACGGCGGTGGCTAGAGTTGAAAAGCAAAACGCAGCATCTAACGCACCTTCTGACACATCTTCCAAGGTTTCAGGTGCTAAATCTGCTGCCAATGTCAATGCCAATTCCACTGCAAATCAAGATGCCGACTGGCAAAGCAGTGTGCAAAACTTCATACAAAGCAATTGGCAAGTCGTGCGTGCCGAGCTTGCGAAATTGGTGCGCGTCAGCCGCATTGAAAACCCAGACGCTGTGCTGCTGTCACCAGAGCAAACCTACTTTTTGCGCCAAAATCTGAAGCTCAAAATCCTCAACGCAAGGCTTGGTTTGTTGGGGCGGCAAATTCAGTCTGCAAAATCTGACTTGGCCTCAGTCGCGGACGATGTGCGCAAATACAGCGACCCAACTTCCAAGCAAGCGCAGACGCTGCAAAGCACGTTATCACTCGTGCAAACGCAGCTAGGGAATGCATCCATCCCTGCGCTTGATTCATCTTTGGCCGCATTGACGTTAGCGGCGGCAGGTAAATAATGCGCGCCGCCTTGTGGTTTTTGGCTTTGTTTGGCATAGCCGTTGCCGTTGCCGTGTTTGCGGGTAACAACGATGCGACCGTAACCCTGTATTGGGCACCATACAGAGTCGATTTGTCGCTGAATTTTGTGATTCTCGCCTTGGTTTTCAGCTTTGCGCTTATTTATGCCGCTATGCGCTCGGCTGCGCTTTTGTTCGCTTTGCCTGAGCAGGCCAAACGCTGGCGCGCTTTGCAAAAAGAGCGGGCTATCAATGCCGAGCTGTTCAATGCACAGTCGCATTTTTTGGCGGGACGGTATATTCGCTCGCGCAAATCGGCGCTGTCAGCGCTGAGTTTGGATAAATCCAGAGAGAACACGCACCCCAAAGTTGCGGATTTGGTCGGTAATGAGCCGCAACTGCGCGCTTTGGCGCATGTGATGGCGGCGCAAAGCGCGCATGCTTTGCAAGATAGCGCGGCGCGTGATGATCATTTAAAACAAGCACTCGAACATCAAAACCAACGGGCCTCGTTAGACACCCGCGAAGGCACGCAGTTGTTAGCTGCAAGCTGGGCGCTGGATGATCGCGATGCTTCCGCCGCGCAGCGCTGGTTAGCGCAATTGCCTAGCGGTGCAGCGCGTCGTACCTTGGCACTCAGGCTCAAACTCAAAGCGGCACAGTTGGATAATTCAAGTGTTGAAGCACTTGAGACCACCCGTTTGCTTGCCAAGCACCATGCGTTTTCAAAAGATGTTGCCCCCACCTTGATCAAGAGCTTGGTGTTGAAACGACTAGACGATGCACGAGATGGCTCCCAGTTGCAAGCCACATGGCGTGATCTGGATGCCAATGATCGTATGCAACCAGATGTTGCTATTCATGCCGCTTTCAAACTTAATGCCATGCATGGACAAGCGCAGCAAGTGACAGATTGGTTACTGCCAGCATGGCAGGCGTTGACAAACTCTGAAGGTGGCTTGAACAATGTTGACAGCACGCGATGCGCTGAGTTGATACAGACCTTGGAAGCGATATTGGCAGCGCAAATGGAATCGCAGGATTTGGCGTGGTTGGCAAGAATTGAAAAAGCGCAATTGGCGAATCCGAGAGATGCACGCTTGCAGTATTTAGCTGGCATCGCCTGCAAATCGCATCAGCTGTGGGGTAAAGCGCAACAGCAATTGTCGCAAGCTGCAGCGCAGTTAAAAGATGTAAATTTGAAGCGTCAGGCTTGGCGCGCTTTGGCTGAATTGGCAGAGCAGCGCAGTGACGCTGCCTCAGCTGGCGTTGCATGGAAAAACGCCGCTCAGATTTAGCACGGCATCAGCTTTTTGCAACCCTGCTGGCTTGGGTTGTGGGTACTTGGGTGCAGCCGCTACAAGCGTCATTGAGTGATGTTTATTTTTATGTGGCATATTTGGCTGTAGCCGGCGTATTTATTGCTTACATAGCTATTAATGGCATAGCAAAAAATGCTTTAAATGGGCGTAAAAATTTTCAATCCATCACGCCCATATCTATACCCATTTGCATGTTGCTTGCTAGTGGCTGCATGGCTTTTGGTGTAACGGGTTTGCGCGCAGTTGCCTATGCTTCGCATCAATTGCAGCCGGTTTACGAAGGACGGGATATAGAGGTCGTCGGCGTTGTATCTGCCATGCCGCATATCAACGAGATGGGAACGCGGTTTCAACTGGATGTGGAATCCGCGAATTTGCTGACAAGTATCGAGCAAGTTCAAAGTAAACAAAGCATTGTGTTGCCATCTAAAATTTCGTTAAGTTGGTATGGTGGCGTTTTTGGATTGACGGAAACAGCAGGCGACATGGTAGCCTTGCAACGTAAACCCATGCCCATTCTCCCCGGAGAGCGCTGGCAAATGACAGTTCGCCTCAAAGCGCCACATGGCAACCTCAACCCAGGCGGTTTTGATTTTGAGCTGTGGCTGTGGGAGCAGGGCATACAGGCGACGGGCTATGTGCGAACGGGTACGAATGATGCTGCGCCCATGCGTTTGAATCAGACATGGCGGCATCCTGTCGAACAAGTGCGCTACAAGGTTAGGGATGCGATTTTTGCGCGTATGTCATCAAGCGAGTCAACTTCTGATGCTTTCAAACATTCAAGCGAAGCTGGCATCGTTGCCGCTTTGGTAACGGGTGATCAGCAGTCGATTGACCGTGCCGATTGGGATGTTTTTCGCGTAACCGGCGTGGCACATTTGATGAGTATTTCTGGTCTACACATTACCATGTTTGCTTGGGGCGCCGTGCTTATTGTCGGCAGCTTGTACAGGCGTTCATCGCGCTTGTGTTTAGCTTACCCCGCAACTCATGCTGCATTGTTGGGTGGTTTGATATTGGCGATTGGCTATGCGGTATTCAGTGGGTGGGGCGTGCCTTCGCAGCGGACGATTTTGATGCTGGCAACGGTGACGGTGTTAAGACTGATGGGTAAACGCTGGCCTTGGTCAACGGTGTGGATGCTGGCGTGTGCCGTTGTGGTTGTGGTCGACCCTTGGGCTTTGTTGCAAGCCGGTTTTTGGTTGAGCTTTGTGGCGGTGGGTGTGCTGTTTGCAACGGATCTGGATCAGCATGCAAATTTAGAAAAGCATACAAATAGCGATTCACCCAAAGTTAGTCGAACTCGTAGCCTTACAGAAGCAATCAAGAAAAAATTATGGATGGGCAGCCGTGAGCAATTCATCATCACCTTGGTACTTGCACCCTTGACGCTTTTGCTTTTTGGCCAGGTTTCTGTGGTTGGGCTTTTGGCGAATGCTTTGGCAATACCTTGGGTGACGCTGGTTGTGACACCCTTGGCGATGTTAGGAGCGCTATTTTCGCCCTTGTGGGATTTGGCCGGCTTCACGGTTCATGCGCTAAGCCGTTTTCTCGCATTGTTGGCTGCATTGCCATTTGCTACTGTTTCTGTAGCTGTGCCACATCTTATGGTAAGTGCTATCGCCGTGTTAGGCGGTGTTCTTTTGGTTATGCCGTGGCCTTGGCAACTGCGCTTACTCGGGCTTCCATTTTTATTGCCAGTTATTTTGTGGCAAGCACCGCGCCCAGCGGATGGGCAGTTTGAATTGATCGCGGCAGATATAGGCCAAGGCAATGCTGTCATCGTACGAACTGCAAACCGCACACTGGTGTATGACGCTGGGCCGCGCTATTCCATTGACAGTGATGCGGGTCATAGGGTGCTGGTTCCGCTATTGCGAACGACGAATGAAAAGGTTGATGTCGTCATGCTCAGTCACCGCGACAGCGACCATTCAGGCGGCATCAAATCAGTGCTGGCTATGCATCCGAAAGCAAATTTCATCAGCTCGATTGAAAGCATCCATGAACTGCAATCTATTCGCCCTGCACAGCGTTGCGTAGCGGGGCAAGCGTGGCGATGGGACGGCGTTGATTTTTCCGTGCTACATCCGTCAGCCGTAGATTACGATTCGCCACAAAAATCAAATGCTATGAGTTGTGTGTTGCGCATCAGCACGCCGAAAGCTAGTGTTTTGTTAGCTGGAGACATTGAATTGGCGCAGGAAGCAAGGCTGGTTGTAGAGCAAAAAGCTTTAAACAGTACCGTTATATTAATGCCTCATCATGGCAGTAAAACCTCGTCCAGCGCTGCATTTTTAGATGCGGTTCAACCACAAATCGCCGTTGTTCAAGCTGGATACAGAAATCGTTTTGGTCATCCTGCAGCAAGTGTGCTGGAGCGCTACAGCGAACGGAATATAAAAGTGATAGATACTGTGCATTGTGGTGCGTTGCTGTGGGCTAGTTCAATACCCACAAAGCCACGTTGCCAGCGTGATATTGCAAAACGCTATTGGCATCACCAAGTGCCATAGTCGTTGTAAATAAGCATCGATTATTTACCCATTTGCTGCACGACTTCACGCCCTAAATCAATCACTGACATCGCATAGTAGCTGCTCCAGTTGTAGCGGGTGATCGCGTAAAAATTTTCTGTTCCAGCCACATAGCTAGGCGCATTGCCAGCAATACTGGGGTCGCCATTTTGCAGTTCTATCAATGCTAACGGGCCAGTATGCGCAGCACCGACAGCATTCAAATTCACGCCCTTGGCCATGAAGCTGGTAACGCTAAAGGTTGGCAAAATATCTGGCGCCATCAAAGCATCCATGTCTAGTTTTGCTGTATCAAAAGTTACAGGGAAATGTGTTGGCATGCCTGGCTGCCACTTGAAGGCTTTGAAATAATTAGCCACTGAGCCAATCACATCAGCGGGGCTGGTGAATAAATCGACTCTGCCATCTTCGTCAAAATCAATCGCATACTTTACCCAGCTGCTGGGCATAAACTGTGGCAAACCCATGGCACCTGCGTAGCTGCCGCGCGGTGACAAGGGGTCAACAGACGAGCGAGATGTCAGTGACAAAAAATGCTCCAATTCACCTTTGAAGAAAGCTTGCCGCTCAGCCGCACGCGGATGCGATGCGGGGAAATCAAAAGTTAATGTCGTCAGCGCATCAATCACCCGATAGCTGCCTGTATCGCGTCCATAAATGGTTTCAACACCAATGATGCCAACGATGATTTCAGCCGGCACGCCATATTCTTTTTCGGCCTTCGCAAGTGTTGCAGCATTGTCTTGCCAAAACTTTACGCCGGCTTTGATGCGAACTGGATCAATAAACCGGCTTCTATACACCCGCCAGTTTTTGGCAACGCCTCTAGGGGCTGGCTGCATCAATCGCGAGATTTGCCCGATGTTTCTCGCTTGCCCAATCGCGTTGCGCACCCACTCTTTGTCTAAATCGCGTCGCTCAGCAATGTCGTCAGCCATCTGCATGGCCTCTTCGCGTGTGGCGTAGAGTTCGTACTGCGCTGAAGACTTTAAATTAGTCTGTTTTTTAATGCCATTTTTGGCTGTAGCCGGCGTATTTATTGCCTGAAGTGCTATAAATAATATAGTAAAAATTAATCTTTGTTGCATTTTTAAAAAGGTTAAATTTTTGCTAGTTTCAATGAACTGTCTGTATGTAGGGTTATTTTACAGGCCAAGCGATGCTTTTAAGATCAGATTTCAAGCTTGCAATATCCGTGTTATGGATGTGCTTACGGTAACGAAGTTCTTCAAGCTGAATCAGCCAAGCTGCAAGAGGGTTGGCTGTTTCGCCAAAATGATTCACTGCAACACGAGCTAGCTGTCTTGGTGACATGTTTGGAGGACTCGTTAAGCCAGTTTTTGCTAATCGCGAGCGAACTGAAGTAAGCAAGCGCAGCCATGGGTCATGCTGTCGCTTGTCCCATGTCGTCCATGCGATTCCCAGCAAGCTGACGGCGACGATGATGGCAATCAAAACGTAACTTAAATCTGCCCAGCTGGGAGAAGAGAAACCCAAATTTTTCAGAATATTTAACTGCGTAGCCTCTGTGTAATTCAATATTTTCTGATTCCACGTGTTGTTAACTGCGTCCCACACCGCGCGAAGTTCTAGCAAAGGGTTGTAACCGCTATTGCCTAAGGTATTTGTCCACAAACTGGCAATAACACCACCAAATAGACCACTTGGCGCTGCTAAACGTTGCAGTGAATCTATGCGCTGCGGCGCAACAGCAGAAGTGGGGTCAACACGAATCCAGCTTCCAACTGCGCTGCCATCTTCTTGACCCGCCTGCCACACTTCTGCCCAAGCATGTGCATCGCTTTGGCGTACAACCAAATAGCCATCAACTTGGTTGAATTCACCACCTTGGTAGCCGGTGACAATGCGAGCTGGCACGCCCATAGCACGCATTAAGACGACAAAAGAAGAGGCGATGTGCTCGCAAAACCCGGCTTTCCGGTCAAACCAAAATTCATCTGCCGTGTTGTCGCCATACAAACCAGGCTCTAGGGTGTATTCATAGCCGCCAGTGCGCAGCTTTTGCATGACGGCATTGACCAAGGTTGCTACATCGGCGTTGACAAAACGTGCATCCGCTTTGATATCTGCGGCTAATTGCAAGGTGCGTGGGTTGTAGCCTTTAGGCAGTTTGACATCGTTTTGTAAACTCAAATCAAACCTTTCAGGTCCATACCTGAATTGCGCGTGGCTTTGTGCTTTGTAACGGATGAGATCAGTGATAGGGCGATTTGTAAACCACTGTAGTTCTGATGTTGTGCGTAGCTGGTAGCCTGGCAACACGGGTGCTGCCGTAGCAGCATCTAGCGCAAACAACCATGGTTTGTTGCTAGGCTCTAAGGTCACTTCGTAATTGAGCGGCTGGCCTGCGACTTTTAAATTGCTGCCGGTGCTAGAGTTGACCGGCGGCAACCATTGACGACCATCAAAATTAGACAGCACCGGTCCACGCAGGTAAATGTCGCTGCTTGGCGGTGGTGCTCCCTCAAATTTGAGTCGCATGGCAATGCTGTCGTCCAGCGCCAAATTAGCAATCGTTCCCACCCGCATGTCTGCACTTAATCCAGATTTTCCCTGCGATGGACCGCCAGGCATGCCCCACAAAGGCGCAAGCCGTGGAAACAACATGAACAGCACAACCATGATGGGCGCTCCCAACAGCGCCATCTTCCCAGCAATCTTCGCCGCCGCCATCAGTGGTGGTTTGCCCACAGGCATATGTGCGTTGACCAAAGCGGTGAGCAAACCCATCAGTGCCACCAACATCGCAAAGGCAGTCAGTAACGATTGAGAAAACAGGAAATTGCTCAACATGCAAAAGAAGCCTAGGAAGAACACTACAAACGCATCCCGCTGCGCGCGTAGCTCCAAAGTTTTGAGCGCCAGCAATATCACCAGCAATGTCACACCAGCATCACGCCCTAAGATCGTTCTATGCGTGGCAAATGTTGCAGCAACAGCGATGACCAGCAAAGTTGCCAACCACCAGCGACTAGGCAGTGGTTGAGATTTCCAAGCCAGTATGCCCCGCCAAACCAATACACCTGCGACTAGAGCGCTGCACCACAACGGCAAATACGCGACCTGCGGTAACAACACGGCGGCGATGACGAGCAGCAGGAACAGCGTATCGCGGCTGTCTCTTGGCAGATTTTTTAGCGTATTGGTAAATTTATTCCACATAAACTTCGCTTAATACAAAGCAAGCGCTTGCAAACACAGCTGTTGATGCGCTTCGCCGCTGCTTGGTGCAATTTCAGTTGCTGGCAACCGCAGTCCGTAAACCAAGCCCAGCACCTCAGCCTGCACCACCCAAGCGCACAGCCGTGAGAGCGAAGCTTCCGCATCTGTACAGCCTGTACGTGAAAAATCCAGCCACAGCTCTTGCGCAGCAGCATGTTGCGTATCGCGGCTGATCAAATTTACTGAAGGGCTGGGGTCATCCGCATCCATGCTCGCCCAGGTTTTTGCAACCTTTTTCCAAACGATGTGCTTCATTGGGTCGCCACGGCGGTAGGCGCGTATGCCGTCAAATTCACCAGTCGCTTTTGATTGCACTTGTTTGGCGTCGCCAGACAGCGGCTCGCCAGCGGGCAAAGCGGGCGCGTTGGGTTCAATGGCTGGGTAAACCCACACGTGCATGGCAGGGCGAATAACCGTCCATACCCGAAACGTCCCCATCGGGAAGCGTGTTTCAGCCGTCAATGTGGGTAATCTGTGTTTGCCGCGCGGCATAGGTTCGCCAGCGATTTGAACCGTTGTGCTGCCTTGCGCAGGCACATCTGCCCAATTCCAATGCGACAGATTCAAAACACTCATGCCGATGCCGTGCCTGAGATTTTTCTGTGTACTGCTTAGAATCATCTCAAAATTAACGGTATCTGGCGTAAAATATGCCTTAGGTGCTATGATATTAATAGCAATTCCGCGCAGATTAGCGTGCCCAATATGCATGCCAACCAACACGCTGCCGCCAATCAAAAACGTCAGCAAATAGCCCAAATTCAGCTGGTAGTTGATGCTGGCAACCAATAGCACAAGTAAAGTCACCACCATCATCCAACCCGCTTTGGTGGGCAAGATGTAGACATTGCGCTGGTTCAGCAGCATGCTGTCGGTCAACGGCAGTCTGGCTTCAAACCATTGTTGAAAGCGCTTGCGAAAGAAGCCCATATTTGATGCCGACAGCCTGTTTACGACAAAGCAACAGCGTCTAACATCGCCCGAACTTGTGCACTGGCGTTGCGCCCCGCGCTACTGATGGGGTGCAAACGGTGCGCCACGGTTTGCACCATCACGGCGCGTATATCGTCAGGAGCGACATAGTCCCGCCCACTCAACAACGCTTGCGCTTTGGCCGCCCGCAGCAAAGCAATGCCCGCCCGTGGGCTTAAACCTTGCAAAAACCAACTGCCAGAGCGGGTTGCGGCGATCAGGTCTTGCAGGTAATTTATGAGGGGTTCAGACGCATGAATTTGCAAGACTTGCTGTTGCAGTTGCACCAACTCGGCAGCGGTCAGTAACGCAGGTAGTGCATCCACCACAGTGCGTGTATCACCATTCGTCAAAAGACTTTTCTCAGCCGCGCGGTCAGGGTAGCCGATTGAAATACGCATCAAAAACCGGTCTAGCTGCGACTCAGGCAGTGCATACGTTCCCAACTGGTCATGCGGATTTTGCGTAGCGATAACGAAAAAAGGCGAGGGCAGGGCGCGGGTTTCACCTTCAACAGTGACTTGCTTTTCTTCCATCGCTTCCAGTAGGGCACTTTGCGTTTTCGGGCTGGCACGGTTGATTTCATCAGCCAAGAGCACTTGCGCAAACATGGGCCCGGGGTGGAAAACAAACGATTGGCTGGCGCGCTCGTAAATCGAGACGCCGCTTAAATCGCTGGGCATCAAGTCGCTGGTGAACTGCACACGAGAGAATTGCAGCCCAAATGTACGGGCCAGCGCATGCGCTAGTGTTGTTTTGCCGACGCCAGGAACGTCTTCAATCAGCAAATGCCCACCCGCCAGCAGGCAGGCGACGCAATCCTGCACTTGTTCTGTTTTACCCACGATGACGCTGTTGAGCTGCGACAGCAAAGCCTCCAGCTTGCTTTGAATATTGACTTGGGTCATGGTTTGATGATTTATCGCGTTAAAGGATGTAGACTGAGATTTCTCTTAAGATATTTTTGCACTATTATGGATAGCAAAAGCGGCGTATTTCCACGCAAATCCCTAAACATAGCATTTATTCCATCATGACGAGTCGCACCGGTTATTTCACCCACCCCGATTGCCGTAAACACGAAATGGGTCGTGGCCACCCTGAGTGCCCTGAACGCTTGGACGCCATCAACGACCATTTGCTTTACGTTGGCCTGTTGGATCATTTGGTGCAGCCTGAAGTGCCTTTGGTACCCATCAGCGTCGTTGAGCTCGCCCACAGCAAGCGACACGTCGCCGCGTTGCGCGGGATGAACGATGCTTTGCTGGAAGATATCGACGCTGGCGGCCCCAAATACGCGCAAATCGACCCGGACACCGCTATGAATCCCTTCACTCTGTTGGCCGCCCTGCGCGCTACGGGCGCTGCCGTGGCCGCGACAGACGCTGTCATGGCCGGCGAGCTGGCCAATGCCTTTTGCGCCATTCGTCCGCCTGGTCACCATGCTGAGCATGACCGTTCCATGGGCTTTTGCCTGATCAACAGCGTGGCCACAGCCGCCAAATACGCGCTGGAGCGACACGGGCTAGAGCGCGTCGCCATTGTTGATTTTGATGTGCACCACGGCAACGGTACGGAAGACATCGTCAGTGGCGATGACCGTATTTTGATGGTCAGCATCTTCCAGCACCCGTTTTACCCGCATTCTGGCGCGGACAGCACCGCCAGTAACATCGTCAACCTGCCTGTAGCAGCTTATACCAAAGGCGCTGCAGTCCGAGAGATGATTGAGCACAGCTGGATTCCGCACTTAGAAGACTTCAAACCGCAAATGATTTTCATCAGCGCTGGCTTTGACGCCCATAAAGACGACGATTTAGGGCAGCTCGGCTTGGTTGAGTCAGATTATGCTTGGATCACCAGCCGCATCAAAGACATCGCCAAACGCCACGCGCAAGGTCGCATCGTCTCGTGTTTAGAAGGCGGTTATAACTTAAATGCTTTGGCGCGCAGCGTGGAAGCGCATGTGCGGGTGTTGGCTGATCTGTAAAAGTATAAGTAACACATGGCTATATTTACAGCTCTCGCACCTGTCACCTCACTCAATTTATCCCCTGCCATGCCAACACAAGACATTGGCCAATGGTTTGCTCAGTTAGCCACACCAACATCACTGATTGAGTTGGCTGTGTTGGCTCTGTGTGCTGCCTTGGCGTGGGGTTTCTTGTGGCTCATGCGGCGCAGCTTGGCCCAGGTGGACAGCAAATCCATTTTGTTTGGCAAGCGCTTGGTGGACGGCGTGCTGTTTCCCCTTTTGTTGCTGTGTTTTGCCTATATTGCACGTGCTGTTTTGTTACGCACCATGGAAGTGCATGTGCTGCATATCGCTATTCCTGTGCTGCTCGCCTTGGTCATGATACGCATGGGTGTCAAGGTGCTGCAAGCTGCGTTCAAAGATTCGCCCTTGGTGCGATTTTTAGAGCGCACTATTTCTTGGGTGGTCTGGTTAGCGCTGGTGCTGTGGATCAGCGGTTTGCTGCCCTTGGTGCTGCAAGAAATGGATCAAATCAGCTGGAAGGTCGGCGGCAGCGCCATATCGCTGCGTGCCATGCTGGAAGGGGCGCTCACAGCCGGGGCGGTGCTGTTGCTGGCATTGTGGATCGCTTCGGCTGTGGAGTCCAAGCTTTTGCGCCACGCCAGCGGTGGTGAGCTGTCGCTGCGCAAAGCCGCCAGCAATGCTGTGCGGGCGGTGTTGATTTTTGTGGGATTGTTGCTCTCGCTCAGCATGGTCGGTCTTGATCTAACCGCTCTGTCCGTTCTGGGTGGTGCTGTCGGTGTGGGTATTGGTCTGGGCTTACAAAAGCTCGCATCCAACTACGTCAGCGGCTTTGTCATCTTGACCGAGCGCAGCATGCGGATTGGTGATTTTGTCCGACTAGATAATTTTGAAGGTCGCATCACCGACATCAAAACCCGCTACACCGTCATCCGCTCTGGCAGCGGCCGTGAATCCATCGTCCCCAACGAAATGATGGTGACTAACCGCGTTGAAAACCTGACGTTTAGCGACACGCTGATTTCGCAGCAAACGCTGCTGTCGGTGGGGTATGACAGTGACGTCGCCTTGGTCAGCCGCCTGCTGATAGAAGCCGCTCTGGCGCAAACCCGCGTCATGGCCGAACCTGCACCCGTAGCCGCTTTGACGGCTTTTGGCGCAAATGGTCTGGAATTCACCTTGAACTACTGGATCACCGACCCCGAAAACGGCCAGCTCAACATCCGTTCAGACGTCAACACCGCTATTTTGACGGCACTCCGCAGCCACAACATCGACATCCCGTTCCCTCAGCAGGTGGTGCACGATGCGAAACCTCGGGTTTAGAACGAGCTTAGTTTTGGTTTCAAAGGGACGTAAAAAAACCGCTGCATCTTACGATGAGCGGTTTAGTTGCTTAATCTTTCGATTGAGGCTTGCTAGCTGACAGCGCACCCAACAAAACGGCGAATTACAAACTATTTAACAAATTTGCAATTCGGGCGATTTGCTTAATTGTTATTAAGCAGCGGCCAAGACCAGAGTCTTGACTTTGGTAGACAAACGGCTCTTATCGCGCGCTGCCTTGTTTTTGTGGAAGATGCCTTTGTCAGCCACGGTGTCAACCACAGCTTGCATCTTCGCAAAAGCTTCAGTCGCTTTTGCTTTGTCGCCAGCGATAACGGCTTTTTCGACGTTTTTCACAGCGGTACGGTATTTAGAGCGCAAAGAAGTGTTTGCAGCATTGATTTTGACGTCTTGGCGTACGCGCTTACGGCCAGAGGCTAGACGAGGGTTTTTCTTTTTTGGTTTGGCTGATGCCATGATTTATGTTCCTTAAATGTATGTGGATGATGTCAGCTAGGCCTATGATTCTAGCATTTTTCGGGATGAACTTCAAATGGCGCTACCAAGCCATGATGCAGTCAAGCTGACAAGTCAGAGGCTATTTGATATACTTGTATAGCAAATATGCAAATGCAGGAGTAAAAAATCATGCTAGCTTTGAGATTACCCATTGAAATTGAAACACGGTTAGACGCTTTGGCGAAATCCACAGGCCGAACCAAGACGTTTTATGCCCGCGAAGCGATTCTTGAGTATTTGGACGACTTGGAAGACGCCTACCTTGCCCAAAGCCGTTTGGCCGACATTCGCGCAGGTCGTAGTTCGACCATAAGCTTAGACGAGGTGGAGCGCCGACTTGGCTTGGCAAATTAACTTTGAAACAGCTGCTGAGAAAGACTTAGCAAAGCTAGATCATTCAGCAGCAAGGCGAATCGTCACTTTTTTGCGCGAACGCTTAGCGGCTTTAGATGACCCGCGCAGCATAGGCGAAGCTTTGAGAGGCCCAAAATTAGGCGACTTATGGAAGTACCGAGTGGGCGATTACCGCGTGATCGCCAGCATTAAAGACAGTGAAGTCACTGTCATTGTGGTTAGAGTTGGAAATCGCAAAGAAGTTTATCGTTAAGACTCGTTTTTGCTATATTTTAAATAGCAGATTTGGCAATAAATACGCAGGCTAGAAGCGTATTTTTAACTTAAAAATAAAAAATTCATTCTCTTTTATTCTGTGCCGCAATAAATAGCATTCTAGAGCTGATCGCAAAAGCTAGCGCGTTTGAAATAATGCCTGGAACTGAGCCAATCACCAAATTATGAGCAAACCAAGCAAAAATAGCCAAAATTAGCAGCGAACGCTGATGAACTTCATTCAATTGAAAGTTGGCAATACAAACAATTGCTAAAGCCAGCGAAGAGAATATTGACTGCACACCTTGCCATGTTGCGTAACAAACAACTGGAGTTAATAAAAGAGACGCTAAATAAATGAGTTTGAATTTAGGATTTTTGCCTAACGGAATAGCCAGCACGGCTTGAAAACCTGCAACCCCCATGATGGCCGCTCCCGTATAAGCGCCAAGCAAAGCAAAGTGCGCAAACATGAAGCAGCATGCGATGACTTGGCCTGCAAGTAAATATGTTCGTTTGCGCATCATTGGCCAGCAAAAATTGGCTAGTACGCCTGCGAAGCCGAAGATCGAGGCGGGATTGGTTAAGTCAATATTCATGGGTGAAGCTGTTTATGGTGCGCTGCACAAATAATAGCCAATATATAGTATTATATATTTCAGTATTAGGCTTTAATTTTACTATATTTTTAATAGCAGCTTAGGCAATAAATACGCCGGCTAGAGGCATATTTAAGGGGTAAAATATGCCAAATGACCGCTAAAACGCCGAAAACCAGCTAAATCTAGCTTTTGACGGCTGCAGTTGCGCTGAATTAAGTCGCTAAACTCAATCCCCATGTCTCTGTTCAAATCCGCTTCCATCATTTCCTTGCTCACCTTGGTATCCCGCATCACGGGCATGGTGCGTGACCAGTTGATGGCGGCTATGTTTGGGGCTTCGGCTATGACGGATGCGTTTAATGTGGCGTTTCGGTTGCCGAATATGTTCAGGCGGCTGTTTGCGGAAGGGGCGTTTAGCCAGGCGTTTGTGCCGGTTTTGGGGGCGAGCAAGGTTAAGAATGGGGACGAGGCGACCAAGGTGTTGGTTGACCGAGTTGCTACCGTGCTGTTTTGGGTGTTAGTGCTCACTTGCGTCATTGGCGTTGCAGCAGCGCCTGCGTTGGTGTGGGTGATGGCCAGCGGGCTGCAGCAAAACCAGCAGGGGTTTGACGCGGCGGTGTTCATGGCGCGGTGGATGTTTCCTTACATTGGGTTCATGTCGCTGGTGGCGCTGGGCGCTGGCGTGCTGAACACGTACAGGCGCTTTGCGGTGCCCGCTTTCACGCCAGTTTTGCTGAATTTATCTATGATTTTGGCGGCTTGGCTAGGTGCACCGTGGTTCAAAAGCATGGGGATTGAGCCGATTTACGCGATGGCGATGGGTGTCATTGGCGGTGGCGTGCTGCAGCTTGGGGTGCAAATGCGGGCGCTGCACCAAATTGGGTTTTTGCCGAAAATACGTGCCAATTGGGCAGAATTCCAAGCAGCTTGGACGGACCCGGGCGTTAGAAATGTCGCTAAATTGATGTTGCCAGCGCTCTTGGGCGTGGGTGTTGCGCAAATCTCGCTGCTTATAAACACGCAAATTGCTTCGCATTTGCAAACTGGCAGTGTCACTTGGATGGGGTTAGCCGACCGGCTGATGGAATTCCCCACCGCCATATTGGGCGTTGCGCTGGGTGTGGTGCTGACGCCGCGCTTGGTGGCGGCCAAGGCCAGTGGTGACGACAAAACCTATTCCGCCATGATCGACTGGGGGCTGCGGCTGGTGATTTTGCTGGCCGTGCCTTGCACCGTGGCGCTGCTGCTGTTTGCCAAGCCGCTGGTGGCGACCTTGTTCCATTACGGCGTGTTTACAAACAACGACGTGCAGCAGGTGACAACGCCATTGATGGGCTATGGCGTTGGTTTGGTTGGTTTGATTGCTATCAAAATATTAGCGCCCGGGTTTTACGCCAGCCAAGACATCAAAACCCCTGTAAAAATCGCCATCGTGGTGCTTATCATCACGCAGTTGCTGAATATAGCCCTCGTACCGCTGTTTGCGCATGCGGGGCTGGCCTTGGCCATCAGTATTGGTGCGCTCATCAATGCGCTGTGGCTGCTGATAGGTTTAATCAAGCGCGGCAGCTACCAACCACTGCCGGGTTGGGGTAAATTCATCACCCAAGTGGTTTTTGCAAGTAGCCTGCTGGGGGTGTTGCTATGGTGGAGTGCGGGGTATTTTGACTGGACAGTGTTGAGGAGTGATATTTTTAAGAGAATTATGCTTCTAGCCGGCGTATTAATTGCCTCAGCAGCTATATATTTTGCAGCGTTATTGGCTGCTGGTGTAAAAATCAAGACTTTGTTGAAGGGGCAAGGCTAAAGCACTGCAAATCAGTCGTAAAAATAGTTCAAAATAGAGCCATGCAACTCGAATTTGACGTCCCAACACCTCTGGCTTATTTCAGCTTGTTGGTCAGCAGCGACGAGCATTTTCCGCTCTTGGAAGCTGCCGTTGCCATTGCGCAAGATGAATACCCCGAATTGGACGTCGAGCAGGTGCTGGGCGAGGTTGATCAGCTCTTGGCGCGAATTAAACGCCGCTTGCCGGCTGATAGCACTTCCTTGGCTAAATTGCGGCTTTTGAACCAGTTTTTTTACCACGACCTAGGCTTCAGCGGCAACGTTAACAACTACTACGACCCTGACAACAGCTACCCGCACGCAGTTTTGCGGACTCGCCGTGGTATCCCGATTTCATTGGCGGTGCTGTGGTTGGAGTTGGCGCAAGGTTTGGGGTTGAACGCACGCGGCGTTGCTTTTCCGGGGCATTTCATGGTCAAGGTGAATCTACCCAAAGGACAGGTGGTGATTGACCCGTTCACTGGCCAATCCTTGAGCCGCGAAGACCTAAGCGAGCGTTTGATGCCGTTCAAGCAGCTTAGCGATTCGCCTGAATCTGAGATGGCGGAATCCGATATTCCGCTGGGTTTGTACCTGCAATCCGCCAAACCGCGCGACATCATCACCCGCATGCTGCACAACCTCAAAGAAGTGCACAAGACGGCGGAGGACTGGCAGCGCATGATTCCGGTGCAAGACCGCCAAATAGCGCTGAACCCCGATGCGTGGAGCGAATACCGCGACCGTGGCTTGGCGTTTGCCGAGTTGGGCAAGGCGACAGCGGCGGTGCGGGATTTTGATGTTTATTTGCTCAACGTGACCGACGCGCCCGATGTCAAAGCCATCGCACTGCGGGCGCAAGAGCTGCGCCGTGCGGTGCTTTAAAACTAGCTACTTAGCAGTTTTTTGCTATTAAGAACCCTGCGAGCCGCGATGCGCCCATGCGGTGGTGTGGCGCTCGATGTAGCTGAAGAACTCGTACATCGCCATCGCCATCGCACCAATCACCACCAAGCCTGCAAAAGCCAAAGCCAACCGCTGCTGTGAACTGGCTGTTTGCATGAGGTAGCCAATGCCTGAATCACCGGCTGTCATCTCAGCCAATACCGTGCCCACAAAAGCCAAGGTGATGGCGATTTTGAGCGATGCATAAAAGTAAGGCAAAGAGCGCGGTAAACCGACTTTGACCAGCACATCCCAGCGTTTTGCGCCTAAAACACGCAGCACGTCTTCGAGTTCAGGCTCTAACGTCGCCAAACCGGTGGCAAGGTTGACGGTGATGGGGAAGAACGAGATCAAAAATGCCGTCAAGATGCCTGGGCCAACGCCAATGCCAAACCACACCACCAAAATGGGTACGATGGCGGCTTTTGGCACAGCGTTAAAGGCGACCAAGAGCGGGAAAACCGCTGAGTAAACCATACGCGAAGACCCAACTAAAAAGCCAAGTAATACGCCGACCAAAATAGAAAGAGCAAAGCCCACCATGGTCACCCAAAAGGTTTGCCAAGCAGCGCTGGCAATAGGACTTGCAAACTCGCCCATAGCTTGGCCGATTTGTAAGGGGCTAGGGAATATGAATTCTGGAATATTGAACAAGGAGCAAATGCCTTGCCATATCGCCAGCAAAACAACAAACAAAATCAGCGGTGAATAAGCTTCTAGTTTTTTTGAGTTCATACTGATTTCCCCACCGCGTTTGCACTTGTGCCGCCTCTGATAGCGCCAATATGACCGCGCAGTTCGTGTACGATGGCTGAAAATTCAGGCGTGTAGGTGATTTCTAAATCACGCGGACGCGGTAAATCAATCTTGCGTTCTACAACAAATCGACCAGGGTTTTTGGACATCACAAACACTTTGTCGGCCAGAAAAACCGACTCGCGCAGGTCATGCGTCACCAAAATGACGTTGAATTTTTGCAATTGATGCAAATCGCGCAGCACACACCACAGCTCTTCTTTGGTAAATGCATCTAACGCACCAAACGGCTCGTCTAGCAGCAGCATTTTGGGCTCATGAATCAAAGCGCGGCAAATGCTAGCGCGTTGTTGCATGCCACCAGACAATTGCCACGGAAACTTGTCCGCGTAGCCGTCTAGTCCGACTGTTTTGAGTAATTTTCTTGCGCGCTCTTCGTATTCAGCACGTTTGGCTTTGAGGTTGCTGCGGTAGGGTTCGACGATTTCGAGTGGCAGCATCACGTTGTCTAACGTAGTACGCCATGGCAGCAAAGAGGGCGCTTGAAACGCCATGCCTGATATCTTGAGTGGCCCAGTCACAGGCGCACCATCCACATGAATGCTGCCGCGCGTGGGCATTTTCAAACCCGTCGTCAACTTCATGAAGGTGGATTTGCCACAACCCGACGGCCCCACGATGGCGATGAACTCGCCTTCGGTGACCGACAGGTTGATATCCTCAACCGCAAACTGGTTTTGCGCCAACAACTCGTCGTTGTAGGCCAGCCAGACATTTTTAAAATCAACAAACGCCATGAGGCCGCCTTAACAAATTATCGAGTCGTTGAGTTGTCGCACGAGGTGAGTCGGTGCGTCGGTACTTATTTTTTAGGTAAAACTGCGTTTAATGCGGAGTCGCTAGGTAAAAAGCTGCCATTCCAAATGGCATTGCGGTCTACGCGCGTTTTTGTGGCAAAGGCATCAGACACTTGGCTTGCCATCAATGTCAACCGACCATCGTTGATTTTGCCAAAGCCCTCTTTACGTGCATCTGGGCTGTTGATGACGGTGTCAATCGCCAGTTTCAAGCGGCGCTCTTCCAGTGCCACGTTGATGATGCCGTCACGACCTTTGACGTACGTGATGCCTTCAACAGGATTCGCGACCACTTCTTTGGCCGCTTTGGTGAAAGCCGCTAGGAACGCTTTAATAGCTGCTGGGTTCTCTTTGATCAGCTTTGGGCTGACGATGATGGCATTGCCGTAAAGCTTGACGCCAAAATCAGGGTATTGCATTATGGCCACGTCTTCCGCTTTGACGCCACGGGCTTCCAAATTGAGCAGCGATGTAAAGGTAAAGCCAGTGATGGCATCAATATCGCCCTTGGCCAGCATGGTTTCACGCAGGGCAGGATCCATAGACACCCAATTAACGCCACTCACGTTGTTGGCTTTGGCAAAAATAGGGAAGGCGCGACGGCCGGCGTCAAAGCCAGGGGCGCCAATTTTTTTGCCATTCAGATCAGCTGGTGATTTGATGTTCGATTTTTTGAGTGACATCACCGACGCTGGCGTATTGTTGTAAACCATCATCACAGCGACTGGTTTGTTAGGCGCATCAGGGTTGTTGGCGTGGAATTCCATCACTGCCGCAAGATCCGCAAAACCCATATCGTACGTGCCAGAAGCGACACGCGTCACAGCTCCGCCAGAGCCGTTGCCTGCATCAACCGTGACGTCCAATTTGGCGTCTTTGAAATAGCCTTTCGCGACTGGAGCCAAGAAGAAAGCAGCTGGCCCTTCAAAACGCCAATCGAGTTGAAATTTGATGGGTGTTGCGCTTTGCGCATGGGCTGTTCCCATGGTTGCAGTCAGCAGTAAAGTGGCCAATGCAGCCGCGCTAGATTTGATAAATTGACGTTTCAGACGAGTTGACATGATGATTCCTATATTTTTAAACAAAACTCTGTGATTTTAGCGGGCATGTTTCAAGACGCTACTGGTGACAACACCTAGAAGTGTATACAAAAATAATTAAGCACAATTTGTGCCAATTCAATTTATTTTGCCGTTTGCTTTACCCTGCAAGGTGCGTAGGCGTCTAAGTCGGTTTTATAAACCTCGGTTTGAATATCCATGAGTCCCAGTACAGTGTGGAAATAGTTGTCATGGCTTAGTTTTTTACCGGCGCGGCTTTCTATGCAATCTGTGTCCAAGTTATGACGACCGATAAAGTCATTGGCAAACCAGCTGATCCATGGGACATGCTTTTGCACATCAGGTGCAATCGCGTACGGTAAACCGTGCAGGTAGAGATTGTTTTCACCCAGCGATTCCCCG
>JBEBJY010000036.1:0-28610 GCA_040079635.1 Burkholderiaceae bacterium
CGGTGGCGCTCATGGATTCCCGCCTCCGCGGGAATGACGGCGGTACGTGTTGCATGAGGCTCATATTTAGCTCATTTTTAAAGAATTAAAAGCCAATCAAGGCAGATAAATGAACACGCATAAGCTACAATTTATAATTATTAATAATAAAATTGAAAGAAATGACATGAAAACTTGGCTCAAATCTAGCAGTCTTGCTGTTGCAAAAATCGCAGTTTCATTGACGCTTGGCTTGATGACGGTGACTGCTGCATCTGCTCAACCAGTGGCTGCACCCACACTCAAAATCGCCATGATCGAAGGCTTGAGCGGCCCGTTTGGCAACACGGGCGAGGCGGTGTTTCGCAATTTGCTATGGGCGACGGAGCGGGTGAATGCCAGAGGCAAGGTTCAGCTAGCGCTCAAACGCTACGACAGCAAAGGCCAAGCGGAAGAAGCGCTGTCTATGCTGCGTGCGGCTATCGACGACGGCGCACAAATCATCATGCAAGGCAATTCGTCGGCCACGGCGGCGGCGTTGATTGATGCAATCAACAAACACAACGAGCGCGAGCCTGCCAAGCGCGTGCTTTTTTTGAACTACGCGGCTGTTGACCCTATTTTGACCAACGAAAAATGCAGCCCATGGCATTTCCGCTTTGATGCCCATGCCGACATGCGCACGACGGCGCTGATGGATGTGCTGAAAGATGATAAAGCCTTGAAAAGCATCTACATCATCGGTCAAGACTACAGCTTTGGTCATGCCGTGGCTAAGGAAGCCAAGCGCCAATTGGCGATGTTGCGGCCTGATATTGCCTTGGCTGGCGACGAACTGCACCCACTGGGTCGTGTCAAAGACTTCTTGCCCTACGCCGCCAAAATCAAAGCCAGCGGTGCGCAGGCGGTGTTGACGGGGAATTTTGGCAATGATTTGACGCTGCTCATCAAAGCAGCCAAAGAAGTCGGTTTTGAAGGCAAGTTTTATACGTTCTACGGTAACGCGCTGGGTGCACCAGCCGCTATTGGCGACGCGGGAATCGGTAAAGTTATCGCGGTTGCAGACTGGTTGCCGAATGTGCCGACCGCTGCGAGCGAGGCGTTTTACAAGTCGTTCAAATCGCGTTTCCCCAACCCAGCAGACGATTATGTGCACATGCGGATGCAACTGATGATGGAGTCCTTATCGCAGGCAGCTGACAAAGCGACATCAGGAAGCAAAGCAACTGCTATAGATTTAATAGCTATTCAGGCAGCATTATCGCCGGCTAGTGTCACTTTTTCAGGTCAAACTGGGGTAATGCGAGCGTCTGACCATCAGTTTCAGCAACCCTTGGTAGTAGGGCTGATGGACAAGCTGGGTACGCCTGGCGTGAAGTTTGATGTGGAAGGCTCAGGCTACGGGTTTCGGGTGATCAAGCAGATCAGCGCGAAGGCGGCGGAGCAGCCGACGAGCTGCAAGATGGCCGGGGTTTAACCTCTAGTTAAACCCGCGCAAGCCCCAGCATTCACCTGCCCACGGCATTCGCGCAGCAGACGACGCTCGCGGTCTTTGGTGCCTTCAGCTGAACCGTTGTCGTGTTTGACTTTCACAGATTTGCTGGATTTGGCTTTCTTCTTCGCAGCAAAAGCTGGCGATGTTCCCATAGCTGCGACGCCCAAGCATAAGCAAGCAACTAGTAATCGCGTTAATTTATTCATGTAAAGTCCCATGCAGTTTGAGTTAATCAAGACTGCATTGTGCACTATCTGAGTGACAGCTTAAATAGCTGAGATGGTTATTTGGGCAAAGAACAATGCGCGCCTGTTGGCGCTTTGCCCGAGCCCGCAGCGATCAAAGGCGGTTCTTGGCGTAAATCGATATCTGCTGATTTAGCAAAATCCCAGGCGATAAAAATTGTCAGCAGCAGCCAAAAGACGAGGCTTAGAACAGATTGTTTGTTTTGAAGGAGTTTCATAGTTGCGTGTCTCTCCATTCAACGGGTGAGTCGTTGAACACGGCATGACGTATTTTCAGACCAATCAGCGTACCTGCAAATGCCAGCGGCAGCCAAATCCAACCATGCAAGCTGCCTGTAGAGATGCCGCTGAGCATCGCACCCACATTACAACCAAACGCCAAACGCGAGCTGTAGCCCATCACCAAACCCGCCAGCAAACCCACTGCCCATTGCTTGGCAGTGAGGGTTTGCAATTGATTATTTGATGAACTTGCGGATGATTTTTTCATACTCACCCACAAAGCGCCCGCCAAGATGCCGATGTTGGTGATGGAGGTGACATCCAACAACACTGATTCGCCCAAATGCTTAGCATTGCTGGCTTGCGACCAAAAAGCGTTAGCAGTGGGGTCAAACATGCCCGCAGCTGTGACCAGCTTGCCCGCCCACAAGCCAAAGCCGTAAACCACGCCCCAAGGTTGACCAGCTAATACCAAGTTGAGCGTTGCAAACACCGCCAGTAGCACAGCACCCCAAACCCAGCGCTTGCTAAACCATGTTTTGCCAGCGCCCACCCACAACCGCATCAAAGCCGCCAAACCGAGCAGTAGAGCGCCAGTAACCAGTAAAGCAACAGGCACCCCCCAAGATTGCACAAAACCGACCGGTTCAGTCTGCCCCAAAGATAACCAGCCCTGCAAATGCACAGACCCTAAAAAGCTGCCCAATGCAAACAGCGGCAAGATGCCCATGTTCAGAGGGAACCCCAAGCCCGCTTTGTACAAAGTGCCTGACCCGCAGCCATCCGCCACTTGCATGGCGATGCCAAACACAAAAGCGCCAACGATCAGGCTGATGCTTGGTGGCCCCAGTGCAGCTTGCAACTCTGGAAATTGACCTAGCAAAGGCATCGCGAAAAGCGCAGCGAGAGCCAGTAACAGCAATTGCCCCGCCGTCCCGCTAGGGTCACGTTGCGTCACTAACTGTCGCCAACCTGTGGTGAAACCAAAACGCGCAGCGGCTAAAGTTGCGCCTAAACCAATGCCGACTAAAAAAAGAACGGCTTGGCGGACATAGACGCTGAGCAGCAAAAACGCAAAAAAAGCTGCCAATACGGCAGAAAATAGCCAACGCTTCATGTCACGCAGCCCTCGTTACTTATCAGACCAAAGCTTGGCGTCGATCATCAACTGCTTAGCGCGATTAGGCACATTGCTCATAGGCAAACTTGCGTCTTGCGACCAATCTTGCATAGAGCCTGGGTAGAGTTTTGCATTAGGTTGCCCCAGCAATTCTGACGCTGCAAACCAGTTAATCGCAGACCAATGGCCAGTGTTGCAAAACGCAATCGTTGGGGTTTGGGGCTTCACGTTGCTTGCCGCCCACACTTTTTTAGCATTGTCAGGCGTTACAAAGCTGGCGAAATTTGGGTTGTTGGGGATAAACCATTTTTCAAACGACAGGTTACTCGCGCCTTTGATCGTGCCTGGCACTTTGACCAAGGCGTGGCGGGTGTCGCCATTGAAAAAAACCTCTGTGCGGGAATCCATTACTGCGACTTGGCCGGAGTTGACAGCTTTTGCAACCTCTGCACGGTCAGCCGTCCATTTTCCAGAGCGAGTTGGCAAATAAGTTGAAACAGGTATTTTGGGAACTTCATCGTCATAAAGCATGCCAGCTTGTAACCAAGCTTTCATGCCACCGTTCAAAATGGATACTTCTTTGATGCCGTGCTCTTTCAGCACCCAATACACCCAAGCGGCCGTGCCAAAATCAATGCTGTCTACACCAGTAGATACCAAAACCGTAGGCGTTGTAGCCGTCAAACCATGTTTTTGCATGAGCTGCGTTAACTTATCTAGGCTAGGCAATTGCGCTGGGTTGGTCGTTGGGCCACGCCATTCTTCAAAAGGCGAGTTTGAAGCGATTTCGATGTGGTTGTCTTTGTAAGAGCTTGCTTTGCGGATATCAATCACCCGAATTGGGTTGGTTTGACTTTGGGGCTGCTTCAGTAGTGCTGACAATTCACTGGCACTGAGCAAAGGCGCTGCCGCCCAACTGATGTTTAGCCAGAGAGTCACAAAGGAAAGAAATAGAAAACGCTTAAACATGTGATCCTTGGAACGATTTTTAGAATAAGTAAATTACAAAGTTGTATTCTGACTAAAAAGTCGTACAAAAGGAAATACTATATTGATATTCGTATATAACGCGAAAGCATATTGAGGAATAATCAAGTGCCTGCAACGCCGATTACGTCAGTAAGATTTTAAGCCACTAAGCCGATGACCACTCAGATTTCTCCCCCTTTCATTGATCCCCAGCAAATAGTGCAAGCTCTGAAAACAATGGGCTATGCCGTTTTGCGACCTAACGGTGCGTTTGAGCTCCTGAGGTGTTCAACTGCAGATGTTTCTAACTGGCTACCCAGTTGGAACGATTTACCACCTGATGCGTATCTGAAAGACGGCGGGCACTACCGTCGTCGTCGTCATTCATGTTTTATCGTGAAAGGTGAATCCGTCGTACAAACCGAACACCGTGCCCATTGGCAGCCGTTGGAATACAACGCTTTGCACGGTGGTATGCAACGACTGTTTGAACCCATGTCGGCAGACGTAGTCCAATCAAGCGCGTGGACAGCTATGCTCAGCAAGCTGGGGGCAGTGTGCTCAGCGCTCAAACCAAGCATTCAGACTTGGTTTGTAGAAGCACATCAGTTTCGCATCGACACCACAGATGGCATTGGCCGCCCCACGCCAGAGGGCGCACATCGCGACGGGGTTGATTTTGTCGCCGTCATTCTCATCAATCGTCATGGCATCAAAGGCGGTGAAACGCGCGTGTTCGAAGTCAATGGTCCAGCAGGTCAACGTTTTACGATGACCGAGCCGTGGACGCTGTTGATGCTGGATGACGAACGGGTGATTCATGAATCAACGCCGATTCAACCTTTGGGAGCAGAAGGCTCTGGTTCGAGTTACCGCGACACCTTGGTATTAACGTTCAGAGCGAAAGCGTTTCAAGGCGAGTAAGCTTTGAATGTTTTCATCGTTCTGTTTTTTTGCTATATTTTTAATAGCTAATTAAGAAATAAATACGCCGGATACAGCCAATATTTATATGACTAAAGAAGCTTCATCTTCTTGGCAGCTTCCGTCAATTCAGGCCGAAATTTTGGATGCGCAATTGAAATCAGTTCCAAAGCGCGTTGTTTGATGGATTTGCCATCCAGCTGCGCCACGCCGTATTCCGTCACCACATAATTCACTTCGTTTTTACTGGTTGAGACCGCTGTACCTTGCGTCAACATGGGTGCGATGCGTGAAACGGTATCGTCTTTGGCGGTGGAGGGCAGTACGATGAACGATTTACCACCTTTGGAACGATTGGCAGCCCGTACAAAGTCAGTTTGCCCACCGGTTGATGAAAACGGCAGTGGGCCTAGGCTTTCAGAGCCGCATTGACCTAAAAAGTCAATTTGTAGTGTGGCGTTGATCGACATCAGGTTGTCGTTTTGGCCAGCTAGAAAAGGGTCATTGGTGAAATTGACTGGGTGCATTTCAAGCATGGGGTTTCTATCCATGAATTGGTGCAACTTTTTCGAACCCAAAGCAAAGGTCGCCACCATCTTGCCAGGCATGTAGTTTTTGCGACGGTTGGTGACGACGCCGGCTTGTACCAAGGTCAAAATACCATCGCCTAGCATTTCTGTGTGAATGCCTAAGTCTTTCTTGTTCGTTAGCTGCATCACCACCGCGTCTGGAATACCGCCATAGCCGATTTGTAGCGTTGAGCCGTCTTCAATCAAATCCGCCACATACTTGCCGATGGCTTCTTGTACAGGGCCGATTTTGGGCAAGCCAACTTCAAGTACGGGTGTGTCGTCTTCTACCAAACCGGTGATTTGTGAGATGTGCACATGGCACTCGCCGTAGGTAAACGGCACGTTGGGGTTGACTTCTAACACGATGACGCGGGCTTTTTTGAGTGCCGCCATGGTGTAGTCCACACCTAGGCTGATCGCGAAGTTGCCATGCGCATCCATGGGTGAGCACAGCGCGAAGACGACATCTGCGCCAATAGTGCCGCGCTCAATCTTGCGAGGTACTTCTGAAAAGTTGTTGGGAAAAATATCAACCCAGCCCGCTTGCGCGCCTGCGCGATTCGCACCACTCAAAAAGTAACCAATGTGACGCACGTTGTCGTACGTTTCTGGGTCAAGATAGGCAAACTTACGCATCGGCAAAACCGAGCTGACTTTGACGTCCGTGAACTGACGACGAACTTCTGACAGCGCATTCAACAAAGTTGGTGGTTCTCCAGCGCCTGTGGGGACGACGATGAAATCACCATTGCGCACTAGTTGCACGGCTTGCTCTGCGGTCATGCGTTTGGCGGTGTATTGGGCTTGGCTGCTGATGTTGAAATTCATGACGTGTCTCCTGAGCATGGCTTATATTGTGAACTTCTACAGTTTACTCAGACAATTGACGGCTGACTTACTTGATAGGTTCGCGTATAGGCGTAAACAAAGCCGAAAAAAAAGCCGACAGAAGCCGGCTTTTTAATTGAAGCTAGTTCAATTTATTTGACGTGCTTACCAATGAGGCCAGCCATCTCGAACATCGACACTTGAGCTTTGCCGAAAATTTCTTTCAGTTTTGCATCGGCGTTGATCATGCGCTTGTTCACTGCGTCTTGCAGTTTGTACTTCTTGATGTAAACCCACAGCTTAGACACGATTTCAGTACGTGGCATAGTTGGTGCGCCAACAACTGCAGCCAATGCTGGGCTCAATGTGAGCGCCTTCATGAATGCGGCGTTAGGAACGCGCTTTTTTGCTGGAGCTTTAGGTGCAGCAGCTTTTTTAGCTGGAGCGGCTTTCTTAGCTGGGGCAGCTTTTTTAGCAGGGGCAGCTTTCTTAGCTGGAGCAGCCTTCTTCGCAGGCGCAGCAGCTTTCTTCGCTGGTGCGGCTTTCTTTGCAGGAGCAGCAGCTTTTTTAGCCGGTGCAGCTTTCTTCGCGGGTGCAGCAGCTTTTTTCGCTGGTGCTTTTTTTGCAGTTGCCATGATTTATTTTCCTTGTTTAAGTTGAAAACACACCAGTGAAAATCATGTCAATTTATTTGCTCAACATTTATTTTCAATGGCTGTGCGAATGCTACTGGAGAAAATCGCGTTTTCATAGGGGAAAAACACTTTTATTTGCACGATTTGTTGTTTTTTGCGAGGTAAAACACTGAAATCTCCCTCTGAGAGCCTCATTTGGGGAGGGAAGTGGTAAATTCCCTTGTTGGCTCCCTTGTAGGAAGGGTCGCCAACACAACCCCTAAAAGTGCCAATACGAAGCCGAAAATTTGAATCGAATTGAGGCTTTCTCCCAATACAAAAACGCCAACCAGCGCAGCAGCAATAGGTAAGAAAACGGTGTACACGCCAGCTGCTGACGCTGGAATAACTCTTAAACCTGTCATCCATAACCACACTGACCATACGCTAGCGGCCAAGGCGTAAAACACGAGCAGCAACCAATTGCTGATTGAAACCGTGTAAAAATCAAACTGCCATGCAACGTACATACCCAGTGGCGTCATCAAGGCAAAACCCCATGCGTTGATGAGAGAGCTGATGCGTTTGGGGCTGAGCGCAGTGGTGAGTTTCTTGCCAATCACAGCATAAGCAGCTTCGCATAACACAGCGCCAAATAGCAACAAGCTACCAAGCCATGAAGTTTCAAAAACCTGACCAGTTACTGCTTCAGATGTTGAATTTTGTCGGATATTGCCATTTATTGAGGGTAAATATACCTCTAGCCGGCGTATATATTGACTAAAGTGCTCTGAATTTGATAGCGTGTAAAGAATAATTCCTAAAACACCACATGCAATTGCCAGCCAAATGCGTAAGCTGAGCCGTTCACGCAGAAACGCCCAACTCATCAACGCCACCACGGCAGGAATCATCGCCATGATGATGCCCGCGTTCACAGCACTGGTCATGCTGACGCCGTAGAGCATGCAAATTGAAAATAAAAAATTACCCAGTAGCGACTCAACAAACACCAGATGTTTGGTTTGTGGACTCATCGCTGGTTCATTGTTTGGTTTTTTAAGCCAATGCAGCATCGCTAACCCGCCTATGCCAAAGCGCAGCCAAGCAAGCAAGATAACGGGTAATACCAAGGTCAACGGCTTTGAAAGAGCCACGTAGCTGCCAACCAAGGACATGCTGAGAATCAAACAAGCAAGGGCCGTTGTTCGGTTGAGGGTGTGAGGCGTAGACATTTTTGTACTATAGCTTGTGAGGGGTGAACGAAATGGCTATGCTGCAGTGCGTCAAAATTTCTCAATATGGAAAATTTAAAATCACATTGCGAAATGATGTTCATAAGCTATTGATTTTAAATGAAATAAAATTTATCTTATATAAGACATAAGAGTTGAAATAAGTCTTGTAGAAGACTACAATATTGGCTAAGAGCTGTTTAATTCTTGTCATATTGATGTTGCATCATGTGATATCGCAATTGAGCAGAACGACAGATTTTTTTCATCCTAAGGAGTATTTTTATGCCACAAAGCCTGACAGAACAATTGAGCCGCGAACAACAAATCGCCGCATTGGAAAAAGACTGGGCCACAAACCCACGTTGGAAAGGCATCAAACGCGGTTACTCAGCAGCTGATGTCGTGCGTTTACGCGGTTCATTCCCCATTGAGCACACTATCGCGCGCCGTGGTGCTGAAAAACTGTGGAACCTGTTGCACACTGAAGATTACGTCAACTGCTTAGGCGCGTTGACTGGTGGTCAAGCGATGCAGCAAGTGAAAGCTGGCGTCAAAGCCATCTATTTGTCTGGCTGGCAAGTCGCAGCTGACAACAACACCTACTCTTCTATGTACCCTGACCAGTCTTTGTACCCAGTTGATTCAGTGCCAAAAGTCGTTGAAACCATCAACAACACCTTCCGCCGTGCGGATGAAATCCAGCACTCTAAAGGTATTGACGCTGGCGATAAAGGCTATATCGATAACTTCGCACCTATCGTTGCTGACGCAGAAGCCGGCTTCGGTGGCGTGTTGAACGCGTTTGAATTGATGAAAGCCATGATCAAGGCGGGCGCAGGCGGCGTGCATTGGGAAGACCAATTGGCATCTGTCAAAAAATGTGGCCACATGGGCGGTAAGGTGTTGTTGCCAACCCGTGAGTCATGCCAAAAGCTGATCGCAGCGCGTATGGCAGCAGACGTCATGGGCGTACCAACTTTGGTGATTGCCCGTACCGATGCTGAAGCCGCAGATTTGGTGACCAGTGATTACGATGAGATCGACAAGCCATTCTTGACTGGCGAGCGCACCGTTGAAGGCTTCTACAAAACCCGTAAAGGTATGGACCAAGCGGTTGCCCGCGCGATTGCTTATGCTGATTACGCTGATTTGGTCTGGTGCGAAACTGGTACGCCAGATTTGGAATTTGCACGCAAATTTGCAGAAGCGGTGCATAAAGTTCACCCAGGCAAAATGTTGGCGTACAACTGCTCGCCATCGTTCAACTGGAAGAAAAACTTGGATGACGCAACCATTGCCAAGTTCCAGCGCGAACTCGGTGCCATGGGTTACAAATACCAGTTCATCACCTTGGCCGGTATCCACTCCATGTGGTTCAACATGTACGACTTGGCACAAGACTACGTCAAGCGCGGTATGACAGCCTACATCGAGAAAGTGCAAGAGCCAGAATTCGCAGCACGTGACCGTGGTTACACTTTCGTGTCGCACCAGCAAGAAGTGGGTACGGGTTACTTCGATGAAGTGACCACAACCATTCAAGGTGGCAAGTCAAGCGTGACAGCTTTGACCGGTTCTACTGAAGAAGAGCAGTTCCATTAATTAACTTAGCGAGCAAAGCATTCAGCTATAAAGATTAGCTGAATAACAAAAGCTTTATCAAAGCCCGTAGCCGAAAGGTTGCGGGCTTTTTTCATGTTTTCATGGATTTATGCAATTTATGCATACGTCCTCAACGTTAACCCTGATGTCGACGCAATCTTTGGCGGGTTATATTCCTTGAGTTGTCAGCTATAGGCAGTTAGCAGCCTAAAATTAATTGGCTTGCTTATTGCATGTGGGTACTAATCTCGCTATTTTGCATTTACTTAACGGAGAAATTGAATGAAATTTATCAAATTGAAACTAGCCGCTACTGTTTTGGCCGCTGTGGGCACCATGTTGGCTAGCACTGCACAAGCGCAATCTAACGACACCATTGCTAAAGTCAAAGCATCAGGCAGCATCACCATGGGTGTGCGCGACTCTTCTGGTGCCTTGTCTTACACACTCGGTGATGGCAAATACACTGGTTTTCATGTCGAAGTTTGCCAAGGCATTATTGCTGATATTGAAAAAGCGGCCGGTAAAAAGCTAGAAGTTAAATACACACCAGTCACGTCACAAAACCGCATTCCCTTGGTGCAAAACGGTACCGTTGATATTGAGTGCGGTTCTACGACTAACAACGCTACACGTCAAAAAGACGTTTCTTTTGTCGTTACAACCTTCGTTGAAGAAGTTCGTATTGCTGTTAAAGCAAACAGCGGCATCACCAGCGTAGCGCAGTTGAACGGTAAAAACGTTGCTACTACAACGGGTACAACATCCGTTCAGTTGCTGCGTAAGAATGAGCGCGCTACTGGCGTTGACTTCAAAGAAGTATTCGGTAAAGACCATGCAGACAGCTTCTTGCTGTTAGAGTCTGGCCGCGCTGACGCGTTTGTGATGGACGGCTCTATCTTGGCTGGTAACATTGCTGGCTCTAAAACCCCTGCTGATTTCAAAATCGTAGGCGAAGTTTTGAGTGTTGAACCTATCGCCATCATGATTCGCAAAGACGATGCAGCTATGAAAAAATTGGCTGATGACTCAGTCAAAGCCATGATCAAATCAGGCGCTATGGCTAAGATGTACGATAAATGGTTTGTACAGCCAATCCCACCAAAGAATGCAAAAATTGGCTTGCCAGCTAGTGAAGCGACAAAAGCAGCTTGGGCAACACCTAATGACAACCCAGTCGAGTCTTACGCTAAGAAGTAAATCATTTATTTGCTTGCTTGATGTGATGCCTTATAAATAAGGTTTATGGCTAAGTTAGCCCTGCCATAGCTCGTGCTTTGGCGGGGTTTGTTTTTTTTTGGGGAAGTAGGTGATGCAATGAATTTAGATTGGAAAGTTTTTTTAAACGATGACGGCGGTGGTCGCACCTATTTGGAGTGGATGATCCAATCCTGGGGTTGGACACTCTCGGTCGCTGGTTGCGCCTATGTCGTCGCCATGGTCGTCGGTGTTTTGGTCGGCACAGTTCGAACTTTGCCTGATAGCCCTTGGTTGGTACGACTAGCGAATGCTTGGGTAGAATTTTTTAGAAATATTCCATTACTCGTCCAAATTTTCCTGTGGTATTTCGTGGTCCCCAAAGTGTTTCCTGTACTTCAACAAGTACCCGGATTTGCCTTAGTCGTGGTCGCACTTGGGTTTTTCACCTCGGCGCGTATTGCAGAGCAAGTGCGTGCTGGCATTCAAGCACTCCCAAAAGGTCAAAGATACGCCGCCAGCGCCATGGGTTTCACCACTTGGCAATCCTACCGCTATGTGTTGTTACCGATGTGTCTTCGCATCATCATGCCGCCATTGACCAGTGAAACCATGAATATGCTGAAAAACTCGTCAGTTGCGTTTGCGGTATCTGTTGCGGAATTGACTTGGTTTTACACCCAAGCCGCTGAAGAAACCTCGAAAGGTATCGAAATATTCTTAGGCGTGACGGCGCTGTATGTAATTTCGGCTTTCGCTGTGAACCGCGTGATGGCTTATATCGAAAAGAAAATACAAATCCCAGGCTTCATTGTCGCCGGTGGTACAGGCGGGGGGCATTGATATGGGCGGACTTGATCTAAGTTTTGTGAATTGGGAAATTATTTCCAAATTCGTTGTTAATGGTTTTTGGTTCAGCATACAATTAACCATCATCGCAACCTTGGGCGGCATTGCGTTGGGTACCGTGCTTGCTTTGATGCGCTTGTCGGGCAATAAAATACTGGCATTGCCTGCTACGATTTATGTCAATGGCATGCGCTCAATTCCATTGGTCATGGTTATCTTGGGCTTCTTTTTATTGATGCCTTTTTTGATTGGTCGACCCATCGGTGCAGAGCTTTCAGCGATCATCACCTTTGTGGCGTTTGAAGCCGCCTATTTCAGTGAAATCATGCGTGCCGGTATTCAGTCTATCCCGCGTGGGCAAGTGCATGCAGGCCAAGCTGTGGGCATGACGTACAGTCAAAACATGCGTTTGATTGTGTTGCCACAAGCTTTTCGCAACATGCTGCCTATTTTGCTGACGCAAACGATTATTTTGTTTCAAGATACATCGTTGGTTTATGCAATTGGCGCATACGATTTGCTCAAAGGTTTTACGACTGCAGGCAAGATTTACGGGCGCCCAGAAGAGGCTTATATCTTAGCTGCCGTGGTTTATTTTGTGATCTGCTTTGGTCTGTCGTACATGGTCAAAAAACTGCAGGCCAAAATTGCCATCGTTCGCTGATCCAAATAACATCAATACATACATAGCTTATTAATTTCGGAGAAGAACATGATTGAACTCAAAAACGTTTCAAAATGGTACGGTGCAGTGCAGGTGTTGAATGATTGCACCACCAACATCAAAAAAGGTGAAGTTGTTGTGATTTGCGGCCCATCTGGCTCAGGCAAATCTACACTGATTAAAACGATAAACGCCTTAGAGCCTTTCCAAAAGGGTGAGATTTATGTTGATGGTTTGGCAGTTCATGACCCAAAAACTGACTTGCCAAAACTGCGCTCACGTGTAGGTATGGTGTTTCAAAACTTTGAGTTGTTTCCACATTTCAGCGTGACTGAAAATTTGACGATTGCGCAAATCAAAGTGCTAGGTCGCAGCCCTGAAGAAGCTAAAACGCATGGTTTGAAATACTTGGATCGTGTGGGCTTAATGGCGCACAAAGACAAGTTTCCAGGTCAGCTCTCTGGTGGACAGCAGCAACGCGTGGCGATTGCACGTGCGTTGAGCATGGACCCGATTGCGATGTTGTTTGATGAACCAACTTCCGCGCTTGACCCTGAAATGGTGGGCGAGGTGCTAGATTGCATGATGGGCTTGGCCAACGAGGGCATGACCATGATGTGCGTTACGCATGAAATGGGATTCGCTAAAAAGGTCGGCAGCCGTGTCATCTTTATGGATGTGGGCGGAAAAATCTTAGAAGATTGCACCAAAGACGAGTTCTTCAGCCACCCTGAGAATCGTCAACCCCGAACCAAAGAGTTTTTGTCCAAAATCTTAGGGCATTAAAAACGGTGTTTATTTCACACAAATTAACTCAACGAAAACTGAGTTATTTTGTGATGCTTCCAAACCTTATAAGCGCAAAATACCGCTATTAAACTAGTAGCTGTACAGGCAATAAATACGCTGGCTAGACCGTATTTATCGCTAATAATTCCGCCTAAAATTCCACCAATAACACCTGAAAAGCCATAACCAAGCACGGTAAACAGCGCTTGGCCACGGCCTCTTAACCGGCCTGGGAAATGGTGCGATAGCAAAGCGATGCACACCGTGTGGTGCGTTGCAAACGTGCAAGCATGCATCATTTGCGCGATAACTAAAACAACGAGTACCGACGCACTGCTGGCCGTGATGCCCATGCGCAGCGCCATGATGGCGGAGCAGATGATCATCCAAGCTGACAAGCTGAACTTTGGCAACCAGCGGCTTTGGTTGTAAAACCAGAAAATTTCGACCACCACGGATACAGCCCACAAGATGCCGATGGTGGCTTTGCTATAACCTAGCGAATCCAGATATAAGGAGAAAAACACGTAAATGCCGATGTGCGATAAAACGTGAAAAAACAAAGCGGCAAAAAACCATTGCACAGGTGCTTGCCGCAAAATCGGCAACACGCTGACTTTTTCTTCGTGCGCTGCGACTGATTCTTTAAGATTAGGCAACAGCCAAACGCTGATAACCACGGCCAACAAAGTCAGCGCCGTCCAAGCCGGAAAATGCTTCATGCCAAACTGCTCAAACCATGCACCGGCAAGTAAGACGGTGACTAAAAATCCCAACGAACCGAACAATCGCACGCGGCCATAACGCTTGGCATCAAACGAACCCCCTTGGCTGACCAAATGCGCCATGGCGGCCTCGCTCATAGGCATCATCGCGCTGGTGTGGGTGAACATGATGAGCAGCACCACGCCCAGCCAGATGGCGCTTAAATCCCACCACAACCCCAATGCAGTGATCAATGCCACCGTCGCGCCATATCGCAGCAGCTTCACACACTCACCCGTGTGGTCGCTCAGCCAACCCCAGCCATAGGGCGCAAACAAGCGCGTGGCGGCTTGGATGGAGGTAAACACGCTGATGGCAAAAATGCCATAACCCATGTCTTTGAGCCACAGCGGCAAGTACGGGTTGAAAAATCCGATGTGCGCGAAATAGCTGGCCGACAGCGCGGCGAACGGAAATAGCTGTCTTGTCGTCGCTTTAGACGTAGCAGATGCGCTCACAGATTAATTCAGCCGAACTGATTTCAAGCCTGCGCCGCAATAGGCTTGGTCGCCACCGTCACATCGCCACACTGTGCGCGCTGGCGCAAAGCATGCTCAATGACGACAAGCGCCAACATGGCCTCGGCAATCGGCGTCGCACGAATCCCTACGCAGGGGTCGTGGCGACCTTTGGTGATAACTTCGGCGGAGTTGCCAGCCAAGTCAATCGATTCGCGCGGCGACAAGATGGAACTGGTCGGTTTGATGGCAATCGACACTTCTAAATCCTGCCCTGTGCTGATACCACCCAAGACGCCACCTGCGTTGTTCGATTTGAAGCCTTGCGGTGACAAAGAGTCCCCGTGCGTCGTGCCGCGCTGGGTAATGCTGGCAAAGCCCGCGCCGATTTCCACACCTTTGACCGCGTTGATACCCATCATCGCGTAGGCAATGTCGGCGTCCATCTTGTCAAACAAGGGCTCGCCCAAGCCGACAGGCACATTACTGGCAGAGACGCGAATGCGTGCGCCACAAGAGTCGCCCGATTTGCGCAGCGCTTCCATATAAGTTTCAAGCTGGCTGACATCAGCAGCTGGCGCGAAAAACGGGTTATTGGGCACGTGTTCCCAAGACTCAAACGGCACAACGACGTCGCCCACCTGGGTCATGCAGCCGCGAAATACGGTGCCATATTTTTCGGCCAACCACTTTTTAGCCACAGCACCAGCTGCCACCATGGGCGCAGTCAAGCGGGCAGAGGAGCGACCACCGCCACGCGGGTCGCGCAAGCCGTATTTGTGCAAATAGGTGTAATCAGCATGACCTGGACGGAAGGTGTCCAAAATATTGCCGTAGTCTTTGCTGCGCTGGTCGGTGTTTTTGATGAGCAGGCAAATCGGCGTACCGGTGGTTTTGCCCTCATAAACGCCGCTCAAAATCTCGACCGCATCGGGCTCATTGCGCTGGGTGACAAATTTTGAGGTGCCTGGGCGGCGTCGGTCCAAATCGGGCTGAATATCAGCTTCTGAGAGCAGCATCCCCGGCGGACAGCCGTCAATGATGCAGCCGATGGCTGGGCCGTGGGATTCACCAAAGTTGGTGACTGCGAAGAGGGTTCCGAAGGTATTTCCTGACATATTGTTATCGATTTTAAGCGCAATGCTCAAGAAGTCGCCAAATTTTGCAGTACAATTGCTGCATGGCGGAGTGTGGCGCAGCCTGGTAGCGCACCTGGTTTGGGACCAGGGGGTCCAAGGTTCGAATCCTTGTACTCCGACCAATATGAATTCCAAGGGAGTCCAGTAAGATTTACTGGACTCCCTTTTTCATTGGTGGCTACAAAGCTTGACGTCCAAGAGCGTGCCATTAAGTTTGCTAACAGCCAGCTAAAATGTGGGGTACAAACGGGGGTACGAGGTCTATCCACTGGGGGTACGACCTATATGAGACCTATGCAAGCGCAAAAACTTGACACTAGCTGTACCAAAAAAACGATACGTCTGCTAAGCACACGGGTTTTCAGAGACTGCAAAGCATTAAACAATCAGCTCATGTTCATTTTTTTGAGTAAGGAGTCGATATGTTGACCGATGCTGTTTGTCGCAATGCAAAATGCCCACCTGAGTTGAAGCAGAAAAAGTTTTATGACACTGGTGGCCTATTCCTGCTTGTAACCCCCAACGGGTCGAAGAGGTGGCAATGGAAATATCGCATTCGAGGCAAAGAAAAACTCTTCAGTTTTGGAAGCTACCCTGAAGTTAGCCTTGCGCAAGTTAGAAGTGCAAGGGATGCTCAAAAGCAAATTAAAGACGATGGACAAGACCCTTCGGCTATTCGTAAACAGTCTCGACTTAGAGGGTATTCCAGCGAAGATAAATCATTCAAATTCATCGCTTTGAAATGGTACGAAGAGAAGAGGGACAATTGGGGTAATCATTATGCAGTTCGAGAAAAACGTAACCTCGAAAAAGACTTATTCCCCTTTCTTGGCTCTTTGAAAGTAGACAGTATTCAGCCGCTAGAACTTTTGGCAGTGCTTCGCAAAGTAGAAGAGCGTGGCTCTATTGATGTGGCGCATAGGGTGCTAACGACTGCTATGAATGTTTGGGAATATGCGATATCAGAGGAGGCTACTAAAACTGATATAACCATTGGACTGAGGGCAAGATTAAAAGTGCACGTGGGTAGGCATTTCGCTGCAATTCTTGAGCCAGTTGCTCTAGGTGCATTGTTGCGAGCAATTGACACATATCAAGGCTCTGCGACCACTAAAGCTGCACTAGAGCTTACACCAATACTATTTCAACGACCTGGTGAAATAAGAGGAATGACTTGGTCAGAACTTAATTTGGAAAATGCTACATGGACAATTCCCTCAATGCGTATGAAGCGAAATAAAATCAATAAATTAACAGGGGAAGACCATATCGTTCCTTTGCCAAAGCAAGCTGTTGACATCATTAAAAAGCTTCATCCTCTTACGGGACATGGAACTTTAGTCTTTCCCGGACAGAGGTTTCATGATCGCCCAATTAGTGACAATACGTTGAGAGCTGCACTAGCAGTATTGGGCTATGGACCCGAGATACAAAGCGTGCACGGCTTCCGTGCAACGGCGCGAACAATGCTTGCTGAAAGATTAGACATTAACAACTTTGTCATTGAAGCACAACTGGCTCACATTGTAAAAGATACAAATGGTGCTGCTTACAACAGAGCAGTTTACCTAGAGCAACGAATCAAGATGATGCAGTTATGGGCTGATTACTTAGACCAGTTGCGGCATGGGGCGAACGTTTTTCAGCTTCCAAAGCTGGTAGCGTGAGTTGGATGTTTTCGGCTAAGGCAAGGAGCTAACTTATGAGTTCAAATAAAAATAAAGAAACTGAATATCAAATAGATCGATTTGGCGAGATTTATGAAACTGAAGACTTTGATGCTCCACAAAAACACAGAGTTGATGGTGCATTAGATCCGTTGGGGTTAATGTGGTCGCCTAGTTCGTGGCGTAAGAGTAAATTGCGATCGTTTGAGTTTTTGCAACGCATGAGTAAGAAGCAAAATTCAATAATGCCTAAAAGGATGCAGGTCGCTGAAGAAAATACAAAAAAACTATTGGAATTATGGCGTTCTCAAGATTGCACGGCTTCAGATATTGAAGATTTTTTAAAGATGAACCCTGTAGACACCGCTTGGTATCTGGTCGCAATTTTTGATAACTTCGAAATGCTCGGCATTGAACGAGGTACGGCACACGAACAAAAAAAAGCCACAAATAAAAGTCGCGAAAAAGGGAAACTCATGCAAGCTAAAAGAGCTGAATCTGATGAGAAACAGGTCGCGAAGAGAGCTATCAAAAAAATTTGGGATACTTGGAAAGCTAATCCACATGATTATGAATTTAAGAGCAACACTGATTTTGCAAAAAAAATTCTTGACGAGTTTCACTATGAACTTGCCGTCAAAGTTATTACTGGATGGTGTACTGACTGGAAAAATAATAGATAGTTGTAAATTAACCATACGTCTGCTTAGCACGCGGGTTTTCAATCTGCATGTCTTTTGAGAACATTACTCCATCAACATAAATGGAGTAAAAAATGACTTTCAAAGAAATCGAAAAATTAAACCCAGCACCTGACCGGCTATTGCGCTTACCTGATGTTGTACGTTGCACAGGCTTGTCGCGAAGCTCAATCTACGCTTTGCAGGGCGAAGGCAAATTTCCTAAAAGCGTCAAACTTTCTTTGAGAGCCGTGGCTTGGTCACAGCACCAAATTCAAAGATGGATTGAAGAACGAGAAGCAGGAGTTGCAGCATGAGCAACGTATTTTTTCTTAGCATCAAAAAGCAAAAACCAAAGGGGATTATCAGAACGTCAGCGCGCCATAACACACGTGAAATGTACCGATACACCAATCCTCCAGTATCGATTGATTCTTCAAAGTCGCATTTGAATGTGATTTTGAGAGGTGCGGCAACAGCACAGGAGGTGAACGCATACGCCAATCAATTGATGAAAAATGCTGGCATTACCAAGATTCGCTCAAATGCCGTACGATGCATTGAGGTACTTTTTAGCCTACCATTTAACACGCAGTTAAGTGTTGTTGAATACTTCTCTGCGTGCGTAGTGTGGGCTGGCCAGTATTTTTCTGGAGAAGAAAACATCTTGAGCGCAATTATTCACATGGATGAGACGAATCCACATTGTCATGTACTTCTATTGCCGATAAAAAATAATCAACTTAAAGGTTCAGAAATGTTCGGCAAGTTAGGTGATTTATTCGCTATGCATAAAAGCTTTGCGAAAGAGGTCACGTCCAAATATCAGCTTACAACTACTCTAGATCGGGCTACACTAGCGGAAAAACGCGATTTGGCTACACGGGTACGTGGATTACTTAAAAAGCGTAACGACGTGGTTTTAACAAGCCCAGTATGGGAGCTTGTAAAAATTGACATTGAACGTAATCCTACGCGGTATGTTGCTGCTTTGGGTGAGGGGTATTTTTATGACGTACCGCTTCAAGATACGCGACGGGTTTACCCGCAAGCATTCTAAATATCTGCTGTTCAAAACAATCAAACCCTATCCTGTGTTAGGGTTTGATTGATGCATACGAATGTTAACACTCAAGAATTTATTTCAAGTCAGCAGTACGGCTTCGATATGCTGATTTAACACAAGGCTCAGTGGAACAAGCATCCCGATTATTTTTACGCCAATTGTCCTGTTGTTTTTTAAGAAGTTCTTTATCAGAATTGACTAATTGAGCGTTTTTATAAGCCACCGACAATTGAACATCCAGTTCTGCTAACTCGTCACTACTGCATATCATTTTTTCAATTCTAGTACTGGCATTTTGGCAATTGAAGCTGGGAGATTTTGATGGTCTTGAAGCTATAGTGGAAGGTGTTTTTTCTGTTGTGCTTGATTGCCCATTAGTTTCACAAAGCCATTTGCTATGTGCCCACCCAACACTTCCGTTTGGCATCTTAACTTGATACCACTCGCCATTTTTATCCAATACTGTCAGAGCAGTGCCCTCAGGCATTTTTGTGACTCTAGTACTTGACGCGCTTGCTCCTTCTTTCAAAGCAAGGAATTTTTCTCCATTGCCATCGAGATTGCAGACTTGATAGGTTGAAGGGGTGCTTAGTGTAGACGCGACTTTAGGCTGTTGAATATTCGCGGCATTGAGTGTCTCATTTGAATCAAGCGCCGCTGGAGCTGTTTGATTTTGTTTTACCGGTTGCTCGTTGTCGTTTGCGGTGTTGATGTTTCCTGAATTATTCTCAGAATTTGTCTGTACTGAAGTCTTTGGAGTTTGCATATCTTCACGTTTTTGTGAAGTTGATGGAGGTAATTGCTTATTTCGAGATTTTGCATTAATCGCTTCAGGCTCGGACATGCAGTTTTTTATACCAGCGACGATTACAACTAAAACAAATAACCCCCAAAGATACGTAAGCACGGTTTTAATTTTTATTTTCTCTGGAGGGCGCTTTAGCCAAGCAAATCTAAATTTGACAGCATCTCTGATGCCTTCTTTTCTGCGCAAATTTAGACTGAGTTCTTGAATTAAATTTCGTTGGTTATTGCGCTCCGCAAAAGTCGCTCCTGTTTCAGCATTTTTTTGAGCGTCTAGATACCTTTGTGAGGCAGAAGATATCGATTCATCAAGTTCGATGAGTACCCTTTCACCATCCGCAGCGAGACTGTCTATGGTTTTTATAATTTTTGTGTGGTCAGATTCATCACCAAGATTCGGTACTGCTTTATGCAACTTACTTACGATACTTGTAAATTCGTCAACTGTAGATTCAAAAGTTACTGCAGTTGTATCATGCATTACTATACAAACACCCGCAATAACCCGTTTTTCGGAACCGCGAAGTGCAAGATCCATCAACGCACCACCGCCGCCTTTTCCTTTGGATAATGCCCCTGTAGCAATGCCCGTGAGTAGCATGCGTCCAGCAGTTTTTCCAATGTCGCTTTCTTGGCGTCCTGAAATGGGGTATGCACACAGAGCATCAGTTGCTAAATTGTAGCTACGAGATTCCTTTTTGTTTCTAAGATGAAGAGTCATCGTAGAAAAATCTAAGCTCGGTTTCCAGTCCGCTGGGTTACATGTTATCGCGACATCTGGATCAGTTTTTGTAAAAGCAACTACTTTGAAAGCGTTTAAATTCTTCATAAAGGAAAAAATAGTAAATTTGTACGAAGTGATTTCAAACCTCGTGCGTTGAACTGCACAAACAGCAAATTTGCCATAGGAGCACAACAAACAACTATAATTTGCCTAAATGTTGAAAATTGCAGGGTATGCAATTAAATATGGGGGTATAGATTGGGGTATAAATCGATAGCAGTGTTGCTAGAGCCTAATGTTTATGCGGGTTATAGCGTGACTTGCGAGCGGTTGTACTAAAATAGTAGGATCAGTAGCATTTATTTGCTACTGATCCTTTTTTTTCGCCCAACAATAGCGCGGTTTGTATTTGGGCGTTTTTTTGGCGTTTTACCGGAATGTTTATTTCGTGGGGATTGGGTGTCAGCAAGATAGCTAAGAGATCTTGCATTGATTGGTGTGCCCGACTGGGTTCGAACCAGTGGCCACCGCCTTAGAAGGGCGGTGCTCTATCCAGCTGAGCTACGGGCACATGGCGTGATTGTAGCGTAGCAATCTTGCGAAACGGTTCTTGTGCGACGACATTTAAATCCCCCCCCTAGCCCCTCTTTTCAAAGTGGGGAAAAAGTCAGTATCGGGTAAAAAGTGACGTTAGCGCTAGTCTTCCCGCTTTGAAAAAGGGGGATTGAGGGGGATTTAAACCTGAGATGACAAGGAATGCCATTTTCGATATGAATTTAATAGCACCTCAGGCAATGAAAACGCTGGCTAGAGTCATAAATTAGGACTAAAAATCGCCTAAAGTCGACTTTGCCAATTTACTATACTTTCAATAGCACTTAAGGAAGTAAATACGCTGGCTAGATGCTTATTTGATACTAATTTAGACGATTTTTCATACTTTGTGCTGCCCTGAAGCCCCAAATATCCTATTGGAAACTGCTTTGATATGAATCAAGCCGCTAACTTGCGATTTCAGGTACGCTTGGGCTATGCCCACAGTAAGTTTCGCTCTTCCAACCCCAGATTTGACTCGGCAAGTTAGTGTTCACTTGCTGGATGACCCTCAAGAATGGTCGTCTTTCAGCCGTTTGGATGCTAAAAATGCGGGTTGCTGGGAATCTAACTTGATGGTTGAGGGCATGCACTGCGCCGCTTGTGCGTTGACGATTGAGGACGTTTTGCTGCGGGTGCCGGGCGTAGTGCGGGCGAATGTGAGCGCTGGTAGCCATCGGGCGCAGGTGGTTTGGGCGGCGGATGCGGTTTTGCCGTCTGGGTGGATGCGGGCGATTGAGGCGGCGGGTTACCGCGCTGTGCCGGCTAACGATGCATTTTCACGCGAGCGACGACTTGCCGAATCGCGCAAAGCGCTTTGGCGCCTGAGCGTGGCGGGTCTGTGCATGATGCAAGTGATGATGTATGCCTATCCAGCTTATGTGGCTGCTCCGGGCGATTTGACGGCTGAGATGGAGCAGTTGCTGCGTTGGGCTTCTTGGGTGCTGACGCTGCCGGTGATTTTGTTTTCATGCGGCCCGTTTTTTAGCAGTGCTTGGCGGGATGTGGTGAACCGGCGGGTCAGCATGGATTTGCCGGTGGCGATTGGCATGTTGATTACGTTCGTGGTCAGCACTGCGGGCACGTTTGAGCCACAGGGCACCTTTGGGAAAGAGGTGTATTTTGACTCGCTGACCATGTTTGTGTTCTTTTTGCTGGCAGGGCGCTGGCTAGAGCTGCGCTTGCGCGACCGAACCGCTGGCGCACTGGAAGCGCTGATGAACCGCTTGCCTGACAGCATTGACCGCCAATGTGCGGATGGCACATTTGAGCCTGTCGCGGTGCGGCGGTTGCAAGTAGGCGATGTGATTCGCGTGCTGCCGGGGCAGACTTTTCCTGCCGACGGCGTGGTTTTGCAGGGTGACACCCAAGTGGACGAGGCGCTGCTGACGGGGGAGTCACGCCCCGTGTCGCGTAGCGCGGGGGGCTTGGTGATTGCGGGCAGCCACAACTTGTCCAGCGTGGTGCAGGTGCGTGTGGAGCGGGTGGGGGCGCAAACGCGGTTTTCAGAGATTGTGGGTTTGATGGAAAGCGCATCAACCACTAAACCACCGATTGCACAGTTGGCAGACCGGATTGCAAAGCCCTTTTTGATCGGCGTTTTACTCGCAGCCGGCTTGGCTTGCGCCTATTGGTGGCCCAGCGACCCTGGGCATGCCCTGATGGTGGCGGTGGCGGTGCTGGTGGTGACGTGCCCTTGCGCGCTGTCGCTGGCAACGCCGGCTGCGATGTTGTCTGCAGCGGGAAATTTGGCCAAAGGCGGCGTTTTAGTGCGGCGTTTGGCGGCGTTTGAGGCGATGGCGTCTGTGGATACCGTGATGTTCGACAAAACGGGGACGTTGACGCGCGATGCGATGGTTTTGGCGTCGATTCAGGTGCGCGAGGGCGTACCAACGGAACAAGTGCTGGACATGGCGGCTGCATTAGCGCAGTATTCGTTACATCCCGTCTCAAAAGCAGTGGTAACTGCTGCGGCAAAGACCGGTCGAGCAAGCCAATGGCGTGCCGATCAAGTTAATGAGGTTGCTGGAAGTGGTGTGTCAGGTCGCGTTTGGCAGAGCGGTAACAGTGATTCGGCGTTCGGAATGTCGCTAGGTTCAGCCGAGTTTTGCGGTATTGATGCTTCTAAAACAGATGCCGTTCGGACTTTTTTGCGCGACGAGCAGGGTTGGCTGGCCACGTTTGAGTTTCATGAAGATGTGCGGTCAGATGCGTTAAGCACGGTTGAGGCGCTGAAAAAAGGCGGTGTTGAGGTGTTTTTGGTCTCTGGCGACAGTGCACAGGCCGTCTCAAGGGTGGCGGCGCAGGTCGGCATCACGGCGTTTCAAGGGGGGTGCACACCGCAGGACAAACTGGCATTTTTGCAAGATGCGCAAAAAAGAGGCAAAAAAGTAGCGGTGGTGGGTGATGGGTTGAATGACGGCCCCGTGCTGGCCGGTGCGCATGTGTCGTTTGCGTTTGGTCGCGCTGTGCCCTTGGCGCAAGCGCAGTCAGATTTTGTGGTGCTGGGTGAACAGCTGGGTTTGGTCGTCAAAACGATGGGTTTGGCCAAGCAGACTATGTGCGTTGTCAAACAGAACTTGTGGTGGGCAGCGGGTTATAACGCGATGTGCGTGCCTTTGGCAGTAATGGGCTTGCTACCTGCTTGGTTGGCAGGGTTGGGCATGGCGTTGAGCTCGCTTTTTGTTGTGTTGAATGCGCTGAGGCTGGCAAAAAGCAAAAGTTTGCAGGAAATTTAAGGGAAACATTTAGGAAAGAAAACATATGGATATTTTGTATTTGTTGATTCCTTTGTCAGTGATCCTCGTTTTCTTCATCATCGGCGGACTGTGGTGGGCGATTTACCGTGGGCAATTTGACGATATTGAGTCCGAAGGAGAGCGAATTCTCAAAGATTCTTAAGAATTTCGGCTTTGGTTTGATTTACGTCAAACGAGACAAGGGTTATCCATAGGAAACTCGTAACAAATAAACACAGAAGAGGTGCAAATGAACTTTCCCAATGCGCAAGCGACGACTTACAACGACAAAGTTGTCAGGCAATTCGCGATCATGACGGTGGTCTGGGGTGTGGTTGGCATGCTGGTTGGCGTGATCATCGCCGCACAGCTGACTTGGCCTGAACTCAATTTTGGTATCCCTTGGCTCAGTTACGGTCGATTGCGGCCACTGCATACCAACGCGGTGATTTTTGCATTTGGTGGTTGCGGCTTGTTTGCATCTGCTTACTATGTCGCCCAGCGTACTTGTCATGTCAGGTTGTTCGGTGACAAACTCGCTGCATTTACGTTTTGGGGTTGGCAATTGGTAATTGTGGCAGCAGCTATCTCTCTGCCAATGGGTTACACACAAGGTAAAGAATACGCTGAGTTGGAGTGGCCGATTGATATTTTGATCACCTTGGTGTGGGTGTCGTTTGCCATCGTGTTCTTCGGTACGATTGGTACGCGCAAGGTTAGACATATTTACGTGGCGAACTGGTTTTTTGGTGCATTCATCATTGCGGTGGCGTTGCTGCACCTCGTCAACAGTGCAGCCATTCCATCGGGATACATGACTTCTTATTCAGCCTATGCGGGCGTGCAAGATGCCATGGTGCAGTGGTGGTATGGCCACAATGCGGTCGGCTTCTTCTTGACAGCAGGTTTCTTGGGCATGATGTACTATTTCATTCCTAAGCAGGCTGAGCGTCCGGTTTATTCCTACCGCTTGTCCATTGTTCACTTTTGGGCGCTGATTTTCACGTACATGTGGGCGGGTCCGCATCACCTGCATTACACCGCGTTGCCAGACTGGACGCAGTCGGTCGGTATGGTCTTCTCTTTGATTCTTTTGGCACCGAGCTGGGGCGGCATGATCAACGGCATCATGACTTTGTCTGGCGCTTGGCACAAGCTGCGCGATGACCCAATTCTGCGTTTCTTGATCGTGTCTTTATCGTTCTACGGCATGTCAACTTTTGAAGGTCCAATGATGTCGATCAAGACTGTCAATGCGCTCTCGCATTACACCGATTGGACTGTGGGTCACGTTCACTCCGGTGCGCTTGGTTGGGTAGGCTTGGTGACCATGGGCTCTATGTATTACTTGATTCCACGGTTGTTTGGCCAAAAACAGATGTACAGCGTCAAAGCGATTGAGATCCATTTTTGGACAGCCACCATTGGTATCGTCATTTACATTGCCGCGATGTGGATTGCTGGTGTTATGCAGGGTCTGATGTGGCGCGCAATCAATGCTGATGGTACTTTGACCTACACCTTTGTGGAGTCTGTTAAAGCGACCTTCCCGTTCTATGTGTTGCGTTTGATAGGCGGTTTACTGTACCTCAGTGGTATGTTGATCATGCTATGGAATACATTGAAAACGGCGACGAATGGTCGCTCGGTGACTGTCAATATTTCCCTTCCAGCTACATCCGTTCACGCCTAAGAAAGAATAATGACTATGGCAAATAATAAATCTAGCGGCGGTCTGTCGCATGAAAAAATCGAAACTAACAACTTCTTGATGATCGTCTTGATTTTGCTGGTTCTGCTGGTTGGCGGTTTGGTGGAGATCGTCCCTTTATTCTTTCAAAAATCTACAACGGAACCTGTGAAGGGCTTGCAGCCTTATACAGCGCTGCAATTGGCCGGACGTGATATTTATGTGCGTGAAGGTTGCTACAACTGCCATTCGCAAATGATTCGTCCCTTCCGCGCTGAAACGCTGCGGTATGGCCATTACTCGGTAGCTGGTGAGTTTGTGTATGACCACCCATTCCAATGGGGTAGCAAGCGCACAGGGCCTGATTTGCACCGTGTGGGCGGCAAGTACAGCGACCAGTGGCATAAAGACCATTTGAATAACCCGCGTGATTTGGTGCCTGAGTCAAACATGCCTGCCTATCCATGGTTGCTGAAGGATCTTGTGGATTCAGCTTCGATGCCCACACATATGAAAGCACTAAGAACGGTTGGTGTGCCGTATACAGATGAGCAGATAGCCAAAGCGGCTGAAGACGTCAAAGGTAAAACTGAGGTCGAAGCTGTTATCGCCTATCTGCAAGTTTTGGGCACCTTGGTTAAATAAGTACAGAGGTTTATATGGAATTCGATATCAACACCCTTCGATCTATTGCCACCGTAGCTGGTTTCATCACTTTTATTGGCATTTTGATGTGGGCTTATTCAAGCCGAAATGCCGCTGATTTTGAAGAGGCCGCAAAGCTGCCTTTTGATCAAGATTGATGCACTGCAAAAAGCATAAGAAACATAAGAACGGCACTACAAGGATAAAAAATGAGCGACTTCACAAGTAATTTCTGGTCACTATTCGTTGCCGGAATCACGATTGTCAGCATACTTGCTTGTCTATTACTGTTATGGTTTAGCGGCAAAGCAAAAGCGATGACAGCGAGCGACAACACCACAGGTCACGTTTGGGATGGCGATTTACGTGAAATGAACAACCCTTTGCCGCGTTGGTGGGTATGGTTGTTTGTTTTAACAATTGTTTTTGCTTTTATATATTTGGCACTGTATCCTGGATTGGGTACATACGCTGGGAAGCTGGCTTGGACATCGACGGGTCAGCACCAAGCTGAAGTCGATAAAGGCAATGCTGAGGTCGCTCCGCTTTTTGCTAAATTTTCCGCTATGAAGTCGGAGGATATGGCGAAAGACCCGCAAGCAATGGCTATTGGCGAGCGCTTATATATGAATAACTGCGCTCAATGCCATGCTTCTGATGCGAGGGGTAATAAAGGCTTTCCGAGCCTGACTGACGGTGATTGGTTGCATGGTGGCACACCGGAAAAAATCAAGGAAACATTGACGAAAGGTCGAATCGGGAATATGCCACCTATGGCGGCAGCTGTAGGTTCAGCTGACGATGTGAAGAACGTCGCTCAATATGTGCTGAGTCTGTCTGGTAGTCCGCACGACTCATTGCAAGCCGCTCTTGGGAAATCTAAATTTGGCGTATGCGCCGCTTGCCACGGCGTCGATGGTAAAGGTAACCAAGCTTTGGGCGCGCCAAATTTAACGGATGATATTTGGTTGCATGGCTATGGTGCGCCAGCCATCGTAGCCATGATCAATGCCGGCAAGGTCAACCAGATGCCCGCGCAAAACGAAAAATTAACCGAAGCCCAAATTCATGTGTTGACATCCTATGTTTGGGGGTTTTCTAACAAAGGTGCCGTTGCTCAATAAATAAATATTGCAGCGCAATTCAAATACATTTGAAAGAGTTTAATTGAGTAGTCAGGAATCAATACCTCGAAAAGTCATCCCTATCGTTGCTGTAGAGCCAGATGCGGAGATGATCTCTCTTTATGCGTCGCATGAAAAGATTTATCCCCGAAGCGTTTCGGGACTATTTTCAAACTGGCGTTGGGGTATGGTTTTTCTGACGCAGCTGGTTTTTTATGGTGTCCCTTGGTTGGAGTGGGGGCAACGTCAAGCCGTTTTATTTGATTTAGGTGCGCGGCGGTTTTATGTTTTTGGACTGGTTCTCTATCCGCAAGATTTTATCTACCTTACAGGCATTTTGGTCATCTCCGCGCTGTCCTTGTTCTTGTTTACGGCCGTAGCTGGGCGATTGTGGTGCGGTTATGCCTGCCCACAAACGGTCTACACTGAAATTTTTTTGTGGATAGAAAAAAAGGTAGAGGGTGATCGTTCAGCCCGCATGCGGCGCGATGCGCAACCCTTATCACTTGACAAGTTCACGCGCAAAAGCGCCAAGCACTTTCTTTGGCTCGCTGTGGCTTTGTGGACGGGTTTTACGTTTGTTGGTTATTTCACACCTATCAAAGACTTAGGTTTAGAGTTTGTGCAAATGCGCATGAGCTCGTGGGAGATTTTCTGGACGTTCTTCTATGGTTTTGCCACCTACGGCAACGCCGGTTTTATGCGCGAGCAGGTTTGTAAACACATGTGTCCCTATGCGCGCTTTCAAAGTGCGATGTTTGATAAAGACACCTTGATCGTGACGTATGACGAGGAACGTGGCGAACCACGAGGAGCTAGATCGCGCAAGGCTGACCCAGCTGCATTAAACCTTGGGGCTTGCATCGACTGCACTTTATGTGTTCAAGTGTGTCCCACAGGAATTGATATTCGCAAAGGTCTGCAGTACGAATGCATTGGCTGCGGTGCATGTGCAGATGTATGTGATACCGTGATGGATAAGATGGGTTATGCAAGGGGGCTGGTTAAGTACTCTACTCAAAACGCCGTGAGCCAACACTGGACGCAAGCGCAAACCCTGCGTCATGTCTTACGACCACGTGTGTTAATTTATACAGCCATATTGACTGCGATTGTGATTGCCATGCTGGTTAGCTTGTCACTGCGAACACCCTTCAAAGTGGACGTTGTGCGAGACAGAGGCGTTATGGCTCGTATCGTCGCTGGTGG
>JBEBJY010000037.1:0-25598 GCA_040079635.1 Burkholderiaceae bacterium
TACACCCGCAAAGACAGCGATGGTGTCGCCAAAGATATCGAGACGGTGTTTGGCTATTTCCCGATCTTGAAAGAACGCGCGGCACAAGATGCGGGTTTGCTGTCGGGCGGGCAGCAGCAGATGTTGTCCATTTCACGCGCTTTGATGGCCAATCCAGATTTGATTTTGCTAGACGAACCAAGCTTGGGGCTGAGCCCGAAGCTGACCAAAGAGATTTTTGAAATCGTGGTGCGCATCAACCGCGAGCGCGGCACAACCATTTTGCTGGTTGAACAAAACGCCAACATGGCGCTCAATGCGTCGGACTATGGCTATGTGCTGGAAAACGGCCGTATCGTGATGGAAGACACCTGTGCCAGACTGCGGGAAAAGGACGATATCAAAGAGTTCTACCTGGGCATGAAAGAAGAAGGCATGCGCAGTGAGCGCCGCTGGAAAAAGAAAAAGACGTGGAGATGATGCATGGCTAAGCTCTGGAACCTTGCCACTGACCCTGATTTGGCCCCCAATCGCGAGATCGCTATGCCGGGAGAGACGATTCCGGCGATGTTCTGGAACGCCGTCGAGCAGCGTGGAGACACCACCTGGCTGCGGCAAAAGCACCTTGGCATTTGGCGCAGCGCCAGTTGGCAGCAAACGGCGATAGCCGTGAGCGAAATCGCCGGCGGCTTGATGTCTCTGGGTTTTGCCAAAGGCGAGTGCGCTTCAATTTTGGCTAATACGGTGGTCGAATGGGTTTGGACGGATTTGGCAGTGTTGTCCGCCGCCGGCGTTGCCAACGGTATCTACCCCACCGATGCATCCAGTCAGGTGCAGTACCTGTGTGAAGACTCCCGCACCACCGTTTTGTTTGTTGAGGATGACGAGCAACTCGACAAGGCGCTGGAAGTGCGCGACCAGTTGCCCTTGCTGCGAAAAATAGTGGTGTTTGATATGGAGGGGCTGACGGGTCTGGATGACCCGGGCATCATCAGTCTGGAGGGCTTGCGCGCTTTGGGCCGCGACTATTTGGCCAAACAACCAGATGCGTTGAAGCAACGTGTTGCTTCCGTTCAACCGCAGGATTTGGCGATTTTGGTCTACACATCGGGCACGACTGGCAAACCCAAAGGGGCGATGCACAGCCATGCTGGCTTGGTATTCACGGTGCGAGGCTACAACACGCTGGTGACACAAACGGCTGCCGATGAACGCATGTGTTTTCTACCGCTGTGCCACATTGCTGAGCGTGTCGGCGGGGAATACCACGCGCTCTATACAGGTGCCAAGCTCAACTTTGTCGAAAACCCGGAGACAATCCCCGAAAATGTGCGGGAGATCGCCCCGACGGTGTTTACTGCTGTGCCGCGCGTGTGGGAGAAGTTTTATTCGGGCGTGATGATTTCGCTCAAAGAAGCGGGCGCTGTGCAACAAGCGGCTTACGCCTGGGGCATTGGCGTGGGGACAACGATTGCCGATAAGGTACTGGCCGACCAGCCGGTGGGTGGCTGGCTGAAATTCAAGTTTCAAATTGCCCAATGGCTGGTGCTAAACAATGTACGCAAATTGATAGGCATCCACCGTGCACGGTTCTTGGTGACAGGTGCTGCACCTATTTCACCTGATTTGGTGCGTTGGTATTTGGCCTTGGGCGTTCCCATGTTGGAAGTTTGGGGTATGACCGAGACCTGTGGTGCCTCGACCGGCGTACCTATGACAAAAATGAAGCCAGGCTCTATTGGACCAGCGGCGGAGTTCAACGAAGTGAGGCTTGATCCTGAAACAAACGAAATCTTGGTGCGTGGCAAAAACGTGTTCATGGGCTACTTGAACCTGCCTGAGAAAACAGCAGAAACTATCACGCCAGACGGTTGGCTGCACACAGGTGACGTTGGCGTGGTGGACAGCGACGGCTATTTCAAGATCACCGACCGTATGAAGGACATCATCATCACGGCTGGCGGCAAGAACGTCACGCCAAGTGAGCTAGAAAACGATTTGAAGTTTTCACCTTACATCACCGATGCGGTGGTGATTGGCGATAAACGCCCGTATTTGACGGTGATTGTCATGATCGATCAAGAAAACGTAGAAAAGTTCGCCCAAGATAGGGATGTCCCTTTCAGTAATTACACCAGCTTGACGCGCGCTGCAGAAGTGCAAGAATTGATCCAGCTGGAGATTGATCGGGTTAACAAGAAGTTTGCGCGGGTCGAGCAGATCAAAAAGTTCTTCTTGCTTGAAACGCAATTAACTGCTGAGGATGAGGAACTGACGCCAACGATGAAGCTCAAACGCAAGTTGGTCGAGAAGAAATACGAGCCGCAGATCAGTGCAATGTACCAGTAAACATATTATTTTTAAAGGAGATAACAATGAAGATAGCGATGAAATTGAAATCACTAAGTTTGTTGACCACGCTGGCTCTCAGCGCCACTTTGGCCAGTGCCCAGCAAGGTGTTAGCAAAACCGAAATCACGCTGGGTTCGATTCAAGACTTGTCGGGCCCCATCGCGGGTTTTGGTAAGCAAGCGCGTTTGGGTATGCTGCTGCGTGTTGATGAAATCAACGAGCAAGGTGGCATCAATGGTCGAAAACTCAAAATCATCGTTGAAGATTCAGCGTACGATCCGAAAAAAGCGGTGCTAGCCGCGCAAAAACTGGTCAATCAGGACAAAATTTTCATCATGTTGGGTCATATTGGCATCGCTCAAAACTTGGCAGCTATGCCTGTGCAGTTTGAGAAGAACGTGATCAACTTTTTCCCAATCACGGCAGCGCGTGAAATGTATGAGCCCTTTCATAAGTTGAAATACTCGTTTGCAGCTACGTATTTTGACCAAATGCGTAATGCGGCTCCTAAAGTTGCCAAAGAAAAAGGCGCTAAAAAAGTTTGCACCATGTACCAAGACGATGAGTTTGGTCTGGAAGTGCTGCGCGGTGCGGAAGCGGGTTTGAAAACCATCAACATGGAATTCACAGAAAAAACTTCTTACAAGCGTGGCGCGACGGATTTCTCTTCACAAGTCTCCAAAATGCAGGCAAGCGGCTGTGACATGATTGTGCTTGGTACCATCATTCGTGAGACTATTGGCGCTATTGGAACGGCGCGCAAGTTGGGTTACAACCCGATTTTCTTAGGCTCTAGCGCTGCCTACACGGACTTGATTCACAAACTCGGTGGCCCTGCTATGAATGGTTTGTACGCCACCAGCACGGTACAAAATCCGTACACGGATGATGCATCGCCAGCGATCAGCTTCTGGGCGAAAAAATACAAAACCAAGTTCAACGAAGATCCAACAGTATTCTCTGTTTACGGATACAACATTGTCGATACATTTGCTGTCGCCGCTGGCAAAGCGGGAGCCAACTTGTCTACCGAATCATTCATCAAGGCGATGGATACTATGAAGATTCCACCTGATATTTTTGGAAGCGCTGAAGCAACATTTAGCCCAACCAAGCGTTTGGGTAGCGATGCGTCTCGTTTGTCACAAATTACAGACGGTAAGTGGAAGCCAGTGTCCGAGTACTTTAGGTAAGCAAGGCGCAATTACGACACGATGTAAGCTCCGGAGCCAGCGGCAAGCAATTTGCCGTCTGGCCCGTGAAACTCCATGCGTGTAGAGGCTACGCGCGAGCCGAGGCGCAATACCTCGGCTTTCATGGTGAAAAACTCCCCGATAGCGGGGCGCAGGTAATCAATCCGCAGGTCAATCGTTCCTAATTTGTCAAACCGTTGCAATCGCTGCGTTGCGGACTCGTTCATATGACGTGCACCAATGGCGGTCATCACGGCCAAGCTGCCTATTGCATCCAGTGCAGCACTGATGACGCCACCATGGACACGGCTGTATTTGTAATGGCCTATGAGTTCATGGCGCATGTCAATACGACCAGAGACTGATTCTGGCAAGAGTGAGGTGATTTTTAACCCCAATACTTGGTTGAAAACGATGCTTTCTTCATATATTTGCTTCAAACCGAGGATGAACTCTTGTTCAAACTCAACCGGACTTGATGCTACTGACGATGTGGAAGGTTTTGTGGTTTTTTGATGAGGCATAGTCGATAGTGTCACAGACCGAGCTGACGGGCAGCCAACTCTTTCATAATTTCCTCCGCACCGCCGCCAATCATCATGACCTTGACCTCGCGATAGATGCGTTCGCTCTTGGTGCCGCGCATGAAGCCCATGGCACCCAAAATCTGCACAGCCTGATCGGCGCAGAACTGCATGGTTTGCGTGGCATGGTTTTTCAGCATACAGACCTGCGCCACCCAGTCGGCTCCCGCATCGTCCGCGTCAGCACGTGCTGTCACCGCATCCAGCCAGGCTTGAGTAGATGAAATCCGCATTTGCATATCGACCAGTTTGTGGCGAATCACCTGGTGTTCCATCAAGGTATTGCCAAAAGTCTTGCGCTGCCGAGCCCAGTCCAGCGCTTCGTCAAAACAGGCCTGTGCAAAACCGAGCGCCATGGACGACATCGCCAGACGTTCGCCATTGAAGTTGGTCATGATGATTTTGAAGCCAGCGGCTTCATCGCCCAGCAGGTTAGCGGCTGGAACGCGCATATTATCAAAGCGCAGATGCGCTGTGTCCGAGCACCACCAGCCCATTTTTTCTAAAGGTGTTCGCGACAATCCGACTACATCTGCTGGCACCATGATCATAGAGATGCCGCCTGAGCCCTTGCTGCCTGCCTCGCCGGTGCGTACTGCCACAGTAATGTAATCGGCTCTCATGCCAGACGTAATGAACACTTTTTCACCGTTGATGACGTAATCTGACCCATCCCGCATGGCTGTGCAGCGCAAGGCCGCCACATCAGAGCCACCGCTAGGTTCGGTGATGGCCAGTGCTGCAATTTTTTCACCCCGCAACACGGGAGGAATCACCTGTTGCTGCAAAGCCTCCGACCCATAGCGCAACACAGGCGGCAAGCCGATGTTGTGGCTGAACAGGCTGGCCAGTAATCCGCCGCTACCACCTAGGCGGCTGAGTTGCTGTGACACCGTGTTGCGCATGCGCCAGGTCGCCGGTGAACCACCTAGGTGCTCCGGGTAGCCCATGCCCAGCAAGCCCAACTCGGCAGCTTTTAGATACAGACTGCGCGGAAACTCCCCAGCTTCATCCCACGCATGTATATTTGGCTCGATCTCGCGTTTGGAAAAGCGTGTCAAGGTATCCGTCAACGCGGTCAGTGTTTCCTGTTGCTCGACATCCATGGTGCGGGTCATGGTGTTCATGCGCTTAATCTCACCAGAATTTGACCGGTCGTGGCCTGCTGCCCCAGCGCAACTTCAATGCCTGCCACAACGCCGTCCTGCGTCGCCGCAATCGCATGTTCCAGCTTCATGGATTCAATCACCAGCAGGGTGTCGCCGCGCTTCACCGCTACGCCCACGCCCACGCCCATTTGAATCGCAATCACCTTGCCATTGAACTTGGCGCGTACCTCGGCCGATCCAGCTGCGCCCGTGCTGTTCGAAGGCGCGGCCAGCGTGCTGTCTTGCAACCACAGATCCACACCACCCGCTTGTACGTGCCAGCTTTGATCGGCCAATTGAACAGCGGTGACGCGTTCTTGCAAGCCATCCACGGTCACAAAACTCTCGCCCTGGCTGCCGGTTTGATAGAGACCCACATGCGCAACGCCGTTGTACGCAAGTTTGACTTTGCCCCCACCCAGCTCTTGCAAGCTCAAGGTATGCAGAGTGCCGCAGTGCTGCAATCGCAACGGTTTTGCAAAAGGACAGGCGAGTTGCTCAGCAGGCTGAGATTGTCCCGCAAAATACACCGCCACTGCCGCAACCAACAAAGCGCCTTGCTCATCCGTTTGCAACTTTTGCCGCAAGTTGTCTGCCTTGTGAGCCAGATAAGGAATACGCGCCTGTCCTGCCTGGAACTCGGCATCTTGTAAAATAGCTTTCAAAAATGACCGGTTGCTCGGCAACCCCAGCAACTGCGTTTGTGCCAAAGCACTGCTCAACTGCTCAATAGCTTGCTGGCGCGTCGGTGCATGCGCAATCAGTTTTCCAAGCATGGAGTCGTAATAGGGCGCAACCGTCATGCCGCTGTAGATGGCGTGGTCAAAGCGTGTGTTGGCAGGTGGCTCGGCAAACTGCACCACCGTGCCCGAGTGTGGTGAGTGCTGCGCATCTTCGGCGCACAGACGCACTTCAATGGCGTTACCCGTGAAGGCGACTTGCTCTTGCGACAGTGGCAAAGTTTCACCTTGCGCCACACGCAATTGCCATTCCACCAAGTCCAAACCCGTCACCGCTTCGGTCACTGGGTGCTCCACCTGTAGCCGCGTGTTCATCTCCATCAAGTAAAAAGAAGGTGTATCCTTATCAACAACGGTATCGTCCAATAAAAACTCAACCGTCCCCGCGCCCACATAACCCGCCGCCAATGCCAGTTCAACCGCGCAACGCCCTATGCGTTCCCGCAAAGCCACATCTACCGCCGGGCTGGGGGATTCTTCGATGATCTTCTGGTGCCGCCGCTGCACCGAGCAGTCCCGTTCACCCAAATGGATGCAATCGCCATGCTGGTCGGCAAAAATCTGCACTTCCACATGGCGTGGTTCCAAAAGTGCGCGCTCGATGAGCAACTCCGCACTGCCAAAGGCCGAAAGCGCTTCCGAGCGTGCACTGTGCAAAGCTGTCATCAAGGTGGATTCTTCCAGCACCAGCCGCATGCCCCGCCCACCTCCACCAGCGGTAGCTTTGACCATCAGCGGGTAGCCGATGCGCTTGGCTTCTAAGGCGAAGCGCTCATCTGATTGCCCATCTGCATCCATACTCCCGTTGTAGCCCGGCAAGCAAGGCACACCGCGTGACAAAGCCAGTTCCTTGGCACGGGACTTGTTGCCCAACGCTTGAATCGCGCTCGCTGGCGGCCCGACCCAGATCAGGCCCGCATCCACCACCGCCTGAGCAAAGTCGGCGTTTTCGCTTAAAAAGCCATAGCCCGGGTGCACCGCATCGGCACCCGCAGCGCGGGCGGCAGCTATGAGTTTGTCAACACGCAAATACGACTCGGCCGAGGTGTTGCCACCCAGGGCCACGGCGCAGGTCGCCTCATGCACATGCAGAGCTTGCGCGTCCGCATCCGAATACACCGCAACCGTTTCTATCCCCATGCGCTGTGCCGTGCGGATGACACGTCGCGCGATTTCGCCACGGTTGGCGATAAGTAATTTTTGAATGACTGGCATGTGATGGTGGCTATTTACGATTGCTTGGGTGGCTTCTTCGCAATTCCCATGATCTTGGCCAGAATGCCCAACATCACCTCGTCCGCGCCGCCGCCAATCGAGCCTAGTCGTCCGTCGCGGAACATGCGTGAGACCTTATTCTCTAGCGTGTAACCCATGCCGCCCCAGAATTGCAGGCAACCATCAGGCACGATGCGGTTCAACCGCCCCGCCTTCAGTTTGGCCATCGATGCCAGCTCGGTGACATCTTGCCCCGATACATACAACTCACCCGCGCGGTAGGTCAAGGCGCGCAGACTTTCCAGCTCGGTTTTCATCTCCACCAGATTGAATTGCACATATTGCTGGTCCGCCAGAGTCGCGCCAAACAGCTTGCGCTCCTGCGCCCATTCCACTGTCCAGGCTATGCAGTTGGTCAGGCTTTGCAGGCAACTCGCCGCCGCCCAGAGCCGCTCTTCCTGGAACTGCATCATCTGGTACATAAATCCCGCGCCTTCCTGCCCAATCAGGTTGCGCTGCGGCACCCGCACCTCGTCAAAGTAGATCAACCCCGTGTCGCTGGAATTCATGCCGATTTTGCGGATCTTCTTCGCCACTTCAATACCCTTGGTCAGCTTGCCGTTGGGTCCGTCGCGCATGGGCACCATCACCAGGCTTTTGTTTTTGTGCTGATTCCCGGTTGCACCGTCGCCAGTATTCACCAGCATGCACATCCAGTCCGCCTGCAGGCTGTTGGTGATCCACATTTTTTGCCCCGAGATGACGTAATCGTCGCCGTCCTTGCGCGCATGGCTCTTGATGGACGCCACATCGCTGCCCGCACCCGGCTCGCTCACGCCAATACAGCCCACCATGTCGCCCGCAATGGCAGGTGCCAAAAACTCGCGCTTCAACGCATCGCTGCCAAAGCGCGCCAGCGCCGGTGTGCACATATCCGTCTGCACACCAATCGCCATCGGAATGCCACCGCAGTGGATGTGCCCCAGCGCCTCCGCCATTGCCATCGCGTAGGAGTAATCCAGCCCTGCACCGCCATATTCCTCGGGTTTTGTCAGTCCCAGTAGTCCTAAGTTGCCCAGTTTTTTGAACACCTCGTGTGCCGGGAAAATCTCAGCCGCTTCCCATTCGTCCACATGCGGGTTGATTTCAGCGTCGATGAAACGTTTCAGTGTTTTCTGGATTTCAAGATGTTCATGGGTGAAGTTCATGGGGTGCTTTCAAGGGAATATTGAAAATGTCTAAATTGGGTTTACATCCGCGCCACGCCAAACTGCATCGGGCGTAGTTGTTTGGCATCTGCTTCCGCACACATGGCCAGGCACTGCGCCAGCACCGCGCGGGTGTCGCGCGGGTCGATCACGCCATCGTCCAGCAGCAGCCCCGAGGTGTAAAACGCATCGGCCTGCGAATTGAAGAGCGCCACAATCTTGTCAAACTGCGCTTTCGACTCGGCCGGGTCGGCCGTCAGCCCCTTGCGCGCCAGCCCCGCCTCGGCCACGATCTGCATGGTTTTGGCCGCCTGTTCGCCGCCCATGACGGCGGTTTTGGCGTTCGGCCAGCTGAACAAAAAGCGCGGCGCATAACCGCGACCGCACATGCCGTAGTTGCCCGCACCAAACGACGCCCCGCACTGGATGGTGATCTGCGGCACCGTCGCGCAGGTCACCGCCTGGATCATCTTGGAGCCGTGCTTGATCATCCCGCCCTGTTCGCTCTCCACCCCCACCATGTAGCCGGTGGTGTTTTGCAGGTAGATGATGGGCTGGCCCAGCTGGCAGCAGCGCTGTATGAAATGCGTCGCCTTGTTGGCACCGGCCACGTCAATCGGCCCGTTGTTGGTGATGAAACCCACGGCATGCCCATCAATCGCCCCTTGCGCGCACACCGTCGCCGCGCCATACAGCGGTTTGAATTCCAGAAAATCCGAGCCATCCACCAGCCGGGCGATCACTTCGCGCATATCCACCGGTTGACGCAAATCGTCTGACATCAAACCCAGCAAATCATCACCACTCAAAAGTGGCATTTTCACTATGTTTTTAATAGCAATCTTGGCATATTTCATGCCGGCTACCACCTCTTTTGCCAGTCCCAGGGCGTGTCGGTCGTCTTCCGCCAAGTATTCGCCCAGTCCAGACACGCTGGTATGCATTTCCGCACCGCCCAAGTCTTCTTCGCTGGCGATTTCACCCGTCGCGGCTTTCAAGAGCGGTGGCCCGGCCAAAAAAGCCCGTGAGCGCTTGCGCACCATCACCACCACATCGCTCAGCCCCGGCATGTAGGCACCGCCCGCCGTGCCAGAGCCGTGCTGCACGGTGATGACGGGGATGCCCGCTGCCGACAGCCGCGCCAGGTTGCGAAACAACGCTCCGCCATGCACAAAGCCTTCGACGCGGTAGCGCGTCAGGTTCGCACCCGCGCTTTCCACCAGATGAATAAACGGTAATTTGTTCTGCAGCGCAATCTCCTGCACCCGCAAAATCTTGTCCAAGCCCATAGGCCCAATCGCCCCAGCGTCGATGCCCGAGTCGCTCGCCACCACCATGCAGCGCGTGCCGCTCACAAAGCCGATGCCCGCCACCATGCCACCGCCGGGGATGGACTTGTCGGGGTCTTTGTGGTCCTGCATGTAGCCTGCGAGTGAACACAGCGGCAAATAGGGCGCGCCCGCATCCAGTAGCAGGGCGACGCGTTCGCGCGGCAACAACTGGCCACGTTTGTCAAAAACGGCTTTGGACTTGGCCGACGCCTGCGCCGAGCGGTCTTCCAGCGCCCGCAGTGCCGCAATCCGCGCCAACATGCCATTTCTGCGCTCTATGGCAACCGGGCTTTGCGCGTTCCAGGACGATTGAAAAATACTCATGACTGAAATACTTTCGGCGTTACATAGCGGTGGAAACCGTCAAACGGCTTGATCGCATCGCGCTGTTGCACCTCGGTGCTGGCGGTGTAGTCGCCCCAGCCCTGTCGCACCTGGGGCCGCGCCCCGTCAATCCGCAATACGCTGCCGCTGATGAAACTGGCCGCTGGCGACAGCAAAAACACAATCCCCGCCGACGTTTCCGCCTCGTTGCCGTAGCGGCCCAGCGGCACCGTCAGCCGGTTGGCCCGCAGCATGTCGGCTGCCTCGGGCGGGTAGTGGTCCATCCCGCTGGACGCTATGTAGCCCGGTGCCACCGCGTTCACCCGCACGCCACATTTGGCCCATTCCAGCGCGGCGGTTTCAGTCAAGCTCACCATGCCCGCGCGTGCCGCACCACTGTGCCCCATGCCCGGCATGGAGCCCCAGATATCCGCCACCACGTTGACGATTGAACCTCCGCGCTGCTGCATGGACTGCACATAGCACTCCCGCGCCATCAAAAAGCCGCCGGTCAGGTTGCTGGCGACCACGGCATCCCAGCCCTTCAAGCCGATGTTTTCCAGTGGCGATATGTACTGCCCGCCCGCGTTGTTGACCAGTCCGTCCACGTGTCCATGTTGCGCCACAATCGCCGCAACGGTCGCCTTCACCGTCTCTTCCTGCCGGATGTCGCAGATGTGAAATGTGGCTGTAGGCGCACCCGGATTGTCCGCACCCAGTTCGACGGCCACGCTTTGCAGTTTTTCAAGTTTGCGGCCAATCAGCACCACCTGCGCGCCCAGGGCGGCCAGTTCATGCGCCGTGCAGCGCCCAATGCCCGAGCCGCCGCCGGTGACCACGATGACTTTATTGGCGAAGAGCTGCGGGGCGAAAATGGATTGATAAGACATGGCAGTTGGTTGAAAAATTCAAAAAATTGGGGTGAAAGCGTCAAAGATGAAATGAACCAAGCGCCTAGGCGTGGCCAATAAACAGTGCCATCGCCGCCTCGGTCAGCTCGTCCAGACCCGCTTCCTTGCGGACGTCATACCACTGCACCGACCAGTTCAGCGCGCCAAAAATCAGCAATCGCGCCAGTTTGACCGGGCAGCTCAGCTGGCCGGCAGCAAAAAGTGCCTCTAAAACAGGCAGCCACACCGCCTCGTAATCGCGCTGCAGCTGGGCCATGGTGGTGCGCTGGCGCGGGGTCAGCGAGCGCCATTCGTACAGCATCACCGGGATGAAGTCGCTGTTCGGGCTCAGCAGCACCTCAAAGTGGTGGCGTATCAAAACCTTTAGTAGCCGGCGTGATTCCTGTTTTTTCCGCTCTGTATTTGATAGTGATTCAGGCGAAAAAGCGGCGTTTTGCAGCGCTGCCTGCTGCTTTTCAATCGCCGACCGCATCCCTTCCGCCATCACGGCGTAGAGCAAATCACCCTTGCTTTTGAAGTGGTAAAACGGCGAGCCGCTGCGCATACCCACTGCGGTGGCAATGTCGCGGGTGCTGGTGGCGTCAAATCCTTTTTTGCGGAACAATTTGGCAGCAGCAGCGACCAGATCGCTTTTGCGATTGCCGTCTTCCCGTTCTTCCAGCGTTTTGCGGGGTCTGCCACGGGGTTTGGCCACGGCGGTGGCGGGAGTGTCAGACATCAGGGAAGGGACGGAAATGGGGGTATCAAGATTCATGGAAATTGCACGATACCAAAAAATATTAATTTTAGCAAGCGGTTGCTTGGTAAAATTAGGCAAAACCATTTTGGCAGGAGTTTTCAATGACAAATTCGGCAAATAAATCCGCTGTCCGCAAAAGCATCCGCAAATCCATACGTATTGGTGGCGCTTCCGGCTTCTGGGGCGACAGCAGCGTGGGCGCACCGCAACTGGTGCAGCTGGGCAAGGTCGACTACGTGGTGTTTGACTACTTGGCCGAGCTCACCATGTCCGTCCTCGCCGCCGCCCGTCTGAAAAATGCTGAGCTGGGCTACGCCACCGACTTTGTGTCGGTCACCATGAAAGCCATCCTCAAAGACGTGGTGGCGAAAAACATCAAAATCGTCAGCAACGCCGGCGGCATGAATCCCCACGCCTGCGCCGCAGCGCTGGCCGCCATTGCCGCAGAGCAGGGCGTCAGCATCCGCATTGCGGTGGTGGAGGGCGATGACGTGCTGCCGCTGATCCCAGATTTGCGTGAAACAGGCATCAAAGAATTGCAATCGGGCCAGCCGCTGCCCGAGCGCCTGCTCAGCGCCAACGCCTACCTGGGCGCCGCCCCCATCAAGCATGCGCTGGACGCCGGCGCGCAGGTTGTCATCACCGGCCGCTGCGTCGACAGCGCGGTTACGCTGGGTGTGTTGATGCATGAGTTTGACTGGGGCTTTGACGACTTCGACAAACTGGCCCAGGGTAGCCTCGCCGGTCATTTGATCGAATGCGGTTGCCAAGCCACCGGCGGTTTGCACACTGACTGGCAAACCGTGCCCGATTGGGACAACATCGGCTACCCCGTTTTAATGTGCAGCTTTGACGGCACCTTCACCGTTGAAAAGCCCCCGCAAACCGGCGGCCTGGTCTCTGTGGCCACCGTGGCCGAGCAACTGGTCTACGAGATCGGTGACCCCGCCAACTACCTCCTGCCCGATGTGGTGTGTGATTTCACCCAGGTGCAGTTAGAGCAGGTCGGCGAACACCAGGTTTCTGTAAAGGGCGCTCGTGGCAAAACCCCCACGCCGCACTACAAAGTCTCCGCCACCTACGCCCACGGCTTTCGCTGCAGCGGCCAGCTCACCATCGTCGGCATTGACGCGGTCGCCAAAGCGCAAAGAACGGGTGAGGCGATTCTCACCCGCACCCGCCGCCTACTGGCAGAGGCGGGATTGAAAGACTATAGCGACACTATCATCGAAATTCTAGGCGCCGAATCCTGCTACGGCGTTCACAAAAATGCGCAAGTTCAAACCAGCCGAGAAGCCGTGCTGCGCCTCACTGTCACCCACAGCAGCAAAGACGCACTGAATTTGTTTGCCCGTGAAATCGCCCCCGCCGGCACCAGTTGGTCGCCCGGCACCACAGGCGCAGGCGGCCGTCCTAGTCCGTCACCGATGATTCGGCAATATGCGTTTTTGCTGGATAAAACGACTTTGCAGCCGGCGGTGGTGATGGATGGCGAGACAAAATTGGTTGAAATTGCCATTCATCAAACCCCCGTTGGTGTGGATACTCCCATCTCCGTTCGCCCTGAGCCTGTCGAAGGGTTGCAAGGCGACGCCATCACCGTCCCCCTCATCCAACTCGCCTACGCCCGCAGCGGCGACAAAGGCGACACCTCCAACATCGGCATCATCGCCCGCCAGCCCGCTTTATTGCCCTACATCAAAGCCGCCGTGACCGAGAAAGCGGTCGCCGCATGGCTTGCTCATTTGGTCGAAGGCAAAGTCACAAGGTTCGACCTGCCCGGCATCCACGCCGTCAACTTCGTCTGCGAGCAAGCCCTGGGCGGCGGCGGCATGAGCTCGCTGCGCAACGACCCGCTGGGCAAAGGCATGGCGCAGATGGTGTTGGACATGCCAGTGCAGATTCCGGCAAAACTGTTGTGAAAAATAAAGAATAATGCGCACATGCGCCCCAGACTCCTCTTAGACATCAGCTACGCCGACCTGTTCTCCGTTTTTACCCTGCTGAGCGCGGTTGCGAGCCCAGCCAACATCAAACCCTGCCTCAAAATCTTCCCCCAAAGCGTCATTTGCCTCAGCGCCCGCAGCGCCTTCCACGCCTTGCTGCAAACGCTCGCTTTGCCTCCAGCCGCACCCATCATCTACAGCGCCATCACTATAGAAACCATGGTCGCCATCGCGCAAGAGCACGGTTTGACGCCCCATTTTGTCGACGTTGACGCTGCCACCATGCTGCTCAGCGCGGCAGATTTGGACGCCTTGCTTGCCAAAACGGGAGCCAAAGTTGTCGTCATCGCTCAATTGTTTGGCTGCGTCTCACCGCTGGGAGCGCTGGGTGATGTTTGCCGCAAGCACGGCGCGCTGCTGGTGGAAGATTGCGCACAAGCTTTCTCGGCCGATTTTCATTTGGGCGACCCCGCGGCAGACTTCTCGCTCTTCTCCTTCGGCCCCATCAAGCGCTTCACCGCGCTGGGTGGCGGCATCGTCGTGGGCAAAGACAAGTTAGCGCTAGACAAAATCGCCCAAACTATTCAAGCATGGCCGCGCAAGTCAGACGCATGGTTTTTCAAGCGAACCTTGAAGTTTTTGGCCCTCAAACTCGTCTCCACCCCGCTCATTTACACCGCCTTGCTGCGCACCTTGTCCGCATTGGGCAAAGACGCAGACGCCCTCATCGGCAGTATTGCCCGTGGTTTTCAGGCGGGCAGCATCACCCCGCAGCTTGAGTTTCAACCCAGCCCGCGCCAGCGGCGCTTATTGTTTCGTCGATTAAATGCAGCAAAACACACCCCAGCCCGCAGCGCAGCCGCTAGCCAAGTTCTGCAAACCGTGCAAAAGCTGCTGCCCAACATAGCTTTTGAAACCCTAGGCAACGCCGCCCATAAAAACGCCCGTTGGCTCATGCCCGTTTTGGTTAATGACACAGTGACTCATCCAGCAAACATCGTCATCCAACTGCGGCAATTGGGTTTTGATGCCACGCAGGGCGCAACGTCAATGCGGGCTTTTGGCGACCATTGCGCCCAAGCCCAGCGCATCATGCGGCAAGTGGTGTATCTTCCGCTGTAGCAAATTTTTTAAAAATCCCAGAAAGCATCTATGAAATTCAAAATGGCCGAAAACTCCATCTTCGCCATCCTCCTGCGCAACCCGTGGTGGATCAGCTTCCTCATCGCCGCCGCGTTCTGCCTGCTCATGGCCGCGCTGTTGCCCAAGCACCTCGTCGTTTTCGGCATGATGGGCGCATTCCCTTTCGTCATCACAGGCGCAGTCGCCTTCAAACGCCAATGGGGCAAACCCAAGCCTGCCGCCGTAGAAGCCGAGCTAACCCGCCTGTCCGCCCTCAATTGGCGCGACTTTTCAGCCGAGCTAGAAGCCAAACTTGTCAAACAAGGCTTTGAAGTCACCCGTTTGAATGGCGGCGCAGCAGATTTCAAACTAGAAAAAGCCGGCCACACCACCCTAGTCAGCGCCAAACGCTACAAAGCCGCCACCCACGGCCTAGAAGCCCTGCAAGCCCTAGTCACCCAGCAAGAAGCCCAAGGCGCAGACAAAGTCATGTACGTCTGCCTAAGCCCCGTTACAGCGCAAGCGGCTAAGTTTGCTAAGGAGAAGGGGGTGGTTTTGGGGTGGGTTTGTTAGTAAAAATAGTGATTGCCAAGTCTCTAAATGCCACAAAGTTAGCTTAGTATTAACTTTAATAGATTCCAAGGAAATTGAATGCAAAACATACTACCAAATGTAGATCTTGCCTTTGTCGCATATTCATCTAGAGATAGGGTGCTGGCGGATTCAATATATTTAGGTGTTTCGAAAGCGAACAGTAAACTAAAAAATCTAAGATATGAAACTTGGGAGTTTAATGATATAGCTGGAAATCCATTAATATCACCAATATTAGAAGGAATTGAAACGTCAAAATTTATAGTAGCAGATATTACATATTTAAATTTGAACGTTGTTTATGAAATTGGATATGCAATAGGACGAAATAAGCGATGTTTTTTGATACGCCATAAAAACACAGATGGAGATCAACAAATAGCTAAAGAAGTTGGTATTTTTGATACTCTAGGGTATGAAAATTACACTTCAGATGATGATTTATCAAATAAATTAACTTCTTATGTAGATAGAACGCCACTTGCTTTTGGCGTAACACTTGATCGTCTCGCGCCGGTTTATGTAGTAGAGCCTCCACTTAAAGGAGGCATTGCGACTGTGATGACTTCGAGGCTAAAGAAAGCAAAGTATCGATATCGTAGTTTTAATCCATCTGAAGATATAAGACTATCAGCTGCAGATGCAATACGACAAGTCGCTAGTTCCTCTGGCGTTTTGGTTTCATTGCTTGACGGTGATCAAGAAGCGAGTTTTATTCATGATATTCGAGCACTTTTTGTTGCAGGCTTATCTCATGGAATGGGTAAGCCAACGTTAATTCTTGCGCAGAATTCTGCGACAGTTCCGCTTGATGTGCGTGATGCCGTAAAAAGATTTACACGCGCCGAGGATATCGTTGATCACATTTCTAATTTTTCACTTCAAATTACGGAGTATCTACAAGAAGCTCATCCAACTACATTACGCGACCCAACACCACTGCAGTCTTTACAAATTGGAGATTCAACCGCAGAGAACGAAATGACTACATTAAATAGTTATTTTTTAAGAACGGATCAATATAGTCGTGCGTTGCGGGGTGAAGTAAATCTGGTTGTGGGTAGAAAGGGTGCGGGAAAAACTGCATTATTTATCCAAGTCAGAGATAAAACGCGAGCTGATAAACAAAATATTGTTTTAGATTTAAAACCTGAAGGCTATCAACTTTTAAAACTGAAAGAAGACATACTTGCACATTTAACACAAGGTGCAAGTCAGCATCTTGTTACTGCATTTTGGGAGTATTTGATTCTTTTAGAGATCACATATAAATTGCTTGAAAAAGATCAAAATACACATAAGTTTAATCATGAAATAAGAGACATGTATCTTGATCTTGAAAAGACATATCGAGTGGATGGCTACTCTGGTGAGGGTGATTTTTCTGAAAGATTGTTGGCGTTATCGCAACGAATTGCTCAAGACTATGGACAGCGCTTTGGAAATACTGATTCGACTAAGCTATCAATTGATCAAGTAACTGAACTGGTCTATTCTCACGATGTTCGATTGCTACGAAGACAAGTATCCAATTATTTGCAATACAAACAAGATGTATGGGTATTGTTCGATAATTTAGATAAGGGTTGGAGCACACAGGGCGTGGATGTTGTGGATGCAATGGTGCTTCGATGTCTAATTGATGCAGGTCGCAAAGTTGAGCGCGATATGCGAAAAGATGGCAATACCGTTCACTGTATAGTTTTTATACGTAATGACGTATATGAGCATTTGATGCGGCAGAGTGCTGATTTTGGTAAAGAAATGCGCGTGGCTTTGGATTGGACTGATCCAGATTTACTAAGAGAGCTTTTGCGTCTTCGACTTGTTGCTGGTCTGCCCTCTGAATCAAGTGATTTAAGTTTTGAACAGATATGGCCAAAGTTGTGCATATCGCATTACAAAGGTGAGGAAACATCCTCGTACATAATCGAGCGTGCATTAATGCGCCCCCGAAATGTTATAAAAATGTTTTCTCATGCAAAAGGCTTTGCTGCAAACTTATCGCACTCAAAAATCGATGAGTCAGATCTTGAAAAAGGAATAAAAGCTTACTCACAAGATTTACTTGTGGAGTTAGACCACGAACTCACCGATGTATTCCCTGCCGCGCAAGATTTGCTATATCACTTCATAGACGCCAATCCTAAATTGACTACAGCCGAGTTGCGAAATTTAATTCTTAGCGCAAAGATCGAGGAATCGGATATTAATCGTGTAGTCGATTTTCTGCTTTATTATGGAATTCTAGGTATTCAGACTACGGATGAGCAAGTGCATTACATTTTCAATGTCAATTATGATTTGAAGGTTCTCCAAATCCGCGCCACTCGAGCCGGTGACTCTGTGATTTATGTGATGAATCCGGCGTTCAGGCCGGCGCTAGGAATCTCCGAGCTAAATTAAGGAATAAATATGCTGCTAGCCGTTGTATTTATTGCCTAAGCAGCTATAAAATAAATATCAAAATAAGCTCAAATATGCGCTGCTTCGCGCAAAGCTTGACTTGCCCATTGGTTCAAACTCATGCCTTTCACCTGCGCTGCCACCAAAGCCGCACCGTGCACTTCGGGCGGGACGCGAAGCATCAGTTTGCCGCTGGCGGGTTTTTGGGCGGGGCGGTTTAGCTTTTCGCAAGTGGCCAAATAATCATCTACCGCTGCGCCAAACGCATTGCGCAAATCTTGCACGTTGTCGGCGTGAAAGCCTATCACATCGGCAATGCCAGCAATATGTCCAATGAAGCAGGCGTCTTCGTCGCTGTATTCAATCTGGGCTGCGTAGCCCTTATAAGTCATAGTTTTCATAATTTATCGCGCCTTTCATGGCTTGGCTGTGATGCCAGCTTGTTCTAAAAATTGGCGCGCATCTTTGACTTGGTAGGGCTTTGCCTCTTTGGCGGGGTGTGGCCGGTGAAAAGTGCCGACCACAGTGTTCAAAATAAACCTCACCCTAGACCCATCCCCCTCAACCGTTTGCGCACCTGCCGCAATGAACAAAGCCTCAATCCGCGCCCACTCTAAAGATGCGGGTGTAGGCTTAGCAAATATCAACGCAAGCGTTTTATGATGCTTGCTGTTCATGATTGCAATTATGAGTTGTTTTAGGTGAAAGTGCAAGCATAAAATGCAAGCATGAGCAATGGTCGATCAGATATTTCATGGAAAACGTGGTTATTAAAGGTTTAAATTAGCTGTAATTAAAAACAGTATATCTTAAAATATCACTAAATACGCTAAAATGGTATTTTTAAGTGCTAAATATGCATCTAGCCGGCGTATTTATTGCCTAAGCAGCTATGAAAAATATAGCATAATTTCACCTTTCAAAAGCCCCCAAAATGACCCAAGATTCAACCCCAACCCAAGCCAACGCCGCCAAAAATCCTGCCCTGTGCGAACCCTGCGCTGGCATTCAGCAAAACTGGCGAAAGGCGCCTGGGCATGTGGAGTTGATTCAGGGGGTGAACCGCAAGGCGGAGCGTAGCCATGGGCAGGTGACGATTACCCGCTACTGGTGTGAGCGCTGCGGCACGGCTTGGGATTATGAGAACAACAAGGTGAAGATGGACGCGGGCTGGTCGGTGGTGCCGGGGGCGCGAAGGGGTTAAAACTTCGATTTTTAGGGAGTGATTTATGCCTCTAGCCGGCGTATTGATTGCCTGAGCAGCTATTAGATAAGTAGCAAAAATACATCGTTTACTTCACTATGGGTAAGCTAATTTTCACAATTGCTTCCTTTTAAATAAGCAATACATTGACTTTTGCTTTCGATTAAGTTAGCATAAAACCTAATTTGATTACCAATAGGTTAGCAAAATGTCTGCAGAACTTAACTATCTACGGCTAGAGCAGCTTCAAGCTTCGTTGGATGCCTATGGGGTTTTGCGGGCAAAAAGGGTGCCGGCACGTGGTTGGCTCAAAGAAATCCGCGAGGCTTTGGGTTTGACTGAGCGCCAACAGGCTTCGCGTGTGGGTGTGACGGGAGCTGCTTTGCACAAGTCTGAGCAATCAGAGTCGGATGAACGTATTTCATTGGGCCAGCTACGCAAAATGGCTGACCATTTGGATTGCGACTTGGTTTACGCCCTCGTGCCGCGCAAAGCATTGACGCAAGTTGTGCAGAGCCGTGCGCAGCAGCTTGCGAATGAAGAGGTGCGCGGCGTGGCGCATACGATGAGCTTGGAAGACCAGCGCCCAACAGATGAGCGCATTCAAAAGCAAGTAGCGCGTCGAAGCGAGGAGCTGTTGCGCGGTAAGTGGTCAGACTTATGGCGCTAAATATGGCGCTAAATCTGGACATTCTCGACGAGCAGGACGGCCAGACGCCGCTGAACCCGGATGAGACGGCGGGGCTGATTCCTAGGCATGTCGATACGATGGGAGCTTTGAATGACTGGGAGCAAGAAAACATTTTGCTTGCAACTAAGTGGCTCAAGCGTGCCAAGATTTCGGAAGTTCTATCTGAAGATTTTTGCCGTGATTTGCATAGAAGAATGTTCAACAAGACTTGGAAGTGGGCGGGCACGTTTCGAAAGTCGGACAAGAACATTGGTTGCGATTGGACCTTGGTCGCCGTCAAGCTGAACCAGCTGTTGGGCAATGCGCAATATTGGGTCGACAACAACACATTCCCGCCGGATGAGCTGGCCGCGCGGGTTCACCATGCGCTGGTTTGGATTCACCCTTTCCCAAACGGCAATGGTCGGCATTCACGCATGATGGCCGATGCCTTGCTCAAGCAATTGGGGCAGCAAGCGTTTAGTTGGGGTGGGGGCGGCAGCATGGTTAGCGCCAATGAGGTTCGGGCGCTGTATCTTGCAGCTTTGCGCGCGGCAGACAAAGGCGATTTCACGGCTTTATTGACCTTTGTGCGCAGCTAATGGCAAATACACAAGCGCACTTAATTTCCTTGAGTTAATTAGGAACTAAGCAAATTATCATTCAGTGGCACAATAAAAAGCAGAGGATTTGAACCATGAATACCGCACTGACGACATCCAACCGAGCTATCGTTTACCGCACCCTAGGCAGCAAACACGGCCCGATTACCCGCTTGATGAGCCCTTCTGACTTGGGCGAGCACCTCAAACCGTTTGTGTTTTTAGACCATTTTGAGGCGGAATCGTCCAGTTTTGGCGGGTTTGGCATGCACCCGCATTCGGGCATCGCCACGCTGACGTGGATGATGCAAGGCTCCGCCAGCTATGAAGACACGACCGGTAAAGAGGGCGTGCTGCCCGAGGGCGGCGTGGAGTGGATGCAGGCGGGCGGCGGGGTGTGGCACAGCAGCAGCCCGACAGCGGGCACGCCGATGCGGGGCTTTCAGCTCTGGGTCGCGCTGCCGCCAGCGCATGAAAACGCAGCCGCTTACAGCAGCTATATGGCTCCAGATGTGATTCCGCAAGACGGCCCTGCGCGCATTTTGCTGGGGCAGTATGGCGGTGCGAAAAGCACGGTCACGCCACCATCAGACATGAATTACCTAGCCGTGAACCTCAAAGCCGGCGAAAGCTGGACGTATTTGCCACCCGCAGGCCACACCGTGGCGTGGGCGGCGCTGAGTCGGGGCACGGTGTCAGTTGGGGAACTCGCAGATGCGCCTATGACGGCGGGTGAACTGGTGGTGTTTGACCAAAGCGCGGGCGTCATCAGCTTCAAAGCGCTTGAAAACTCAGAATTCGTGATCGGTTCAGCGGTTCAGCATCCGCATGACTTGGTGCTGGGGCGTTATTCTGTCCACACCAACCCGCAGGCTTTGCAGCAGGGCGAGGCGACGATCAAGCAGATGGGCGTGGCGCTGGCGGCGCAGCGGCGGCTGAAGAGCTGAATTCGTCAAAAAATACTATACTTTTAATAGCTATATAGGCAATAAATACGCTGGCTAGAGGCTTAAAATGGCCTCTAAACGGTTGCTTAACACCAATCAGGCACAATCTAAGGCGATAGGTTACACAGTTGGCCACGGAGAACCCTAGATGCATCGTCGATTTTTGCTAAATACGTGTCGCTACATCGCGATCACGGCTATTGCGTTTGCCACCTTGGGCTGCAGCACGCTGACCGCGCAGCCGCGTTTCACGGTGTCCAAAGACCAGTTGCAGCAGGTCATCGCCAAGCGCTTTCCGCTGCACTACCCCGTCGCTGGATTGTTGGATTTGGCAGTGCAAGCGCCTGATCTTCGGCTGCTGCCCGAGCTGAACCGGCTCAGCGCGACCATGGCGGTGGAAGCCAGCGGCGTCGCGCTAAACCGCAAACAGCCCGGGACGTTTGAGATGGAATTTGCATTACGCTATGAAGTGAGTGACCGCACACTTCGCGCCACAACGATACGATTCAAGCGATTAGATTTTCCCGGCTTGCGACCCGAAGCCTCGCAGATGTTAAATCTTTATGGACAAACTTTGAGCGAAAAGGCGCTGCTGGAGGTGACGCTGCACCAGCTGCGCCCACAAGAGTTGGCGATGGCAGATGCGATGGGCATGCAGCCAGGCAGCATCACGGTGACGGAGCGCGGGCTGGTGGTTGATTTTGTCGCGAAAGCGCCATGAGGTTTGTAGGCGTCCGCATATCATCCCCATCAAGATAACTCACATCCTTTTAAACCACTAAACCAGCAGGAGATACCGATGTTCAGTCACGTGATACTTGGCGTTAACGACCTAGAAAAGTCAAAGACCTTTTACGACGCTTTGCTCGGCGCACTGGGCATGGGCGCTGGCGTTGCCAACACCACCACCAGCGGCGTCAAGCGCTATTTTTACCGCAGCGCGACGGGCAGCTTCGGCATCACCAACCCCATCAATGGCGAAGCGGCGACGCACGGCAACGGCAGCACCATCGGCTTTGCCATGCAAACGCCTGAGCAGTGCGACGCTTTTCACGCAGCAGGCATCGCCAACGGTGGCACTACCTGCGAAGACCCACCAGGCTGGCGCGAAGGCTCGGTCGGTAGGTTGTATCTTTGTTATGTGCGCGATCCGGATGGGAACAAGATTTGCGGATTGCATAGGCCGCCGAAAGTGGCATAAAGTCGCCTAGAAAACGCGCTCCAGAGTGCGTTTACGCGGTTTCTCGCTCTGACGTTCTGGCGGTTCGCTGTTCCATGATGCGGTAGAGGTTGCCCTCAATCCAATCAGCCAGGCTTTCCACCTCGCGGGCGACCTCTTGCCCCATGCGGGTCAGGCTATATTCCACATGCGGCGGCACCACAGGGCGGGCGGTGCGCAGCACAAAACCATCGGCTTCCAGCGCTTGCAGGGTCTGCGCCAGCATTTTTTCGCTCACACCACCAATCTTGCGACGCAGCTCGCTGAACCGGTAGGTGCCAGCCATCAGCGCCACCAGTACCAGCACGCCCCAGCGGCTGGTGACGTTTTGCAGCACTTTGCGCGAGGGGCAGGCGACAGCGAACAGCTCGCCACGTACGGGTTGATCTTGTGCGGGTGCGGATGCAATCATGGCTAATTACCTTTTTGTATTTTTGCCTATTTCTGTACTTACTTTTTTGTATGTACTTACTAAAAGTTTGCGTAATTGCTATTATCGCCATCTGTTCAATTTATTCAAGGAGTTTTTCATGATTGCTATTACCGGAGCCACCGGCCAACTGGGTCGCCTCGTCATTCAAGCGCTTTTGCAAAGCGTACCAGCGAATCAAATCATTGCTGCCGTGCGCAGCCCCGCCAAAGCGCAAGACCTGGCCGCGCTGGGCGTGCAAGTTCGCCAAGCCGACTACACGCAGCCCGATACCTTGCGTGCCGCGTTTGCTGGTGTGGACAAGTTGCTGCTGATTTCGTCCAGCGAAGTCGGCCAACGCGCTGCGCAACACAGCGCCGTGATTGACGCGGCCAAAGCAGCCGGCGTCAAGCTCATCGCCTACACCAGCATCTTGCGTGCCGACACCTCGGCTTTGGGTTTGGCGGCTGAGCACAAAGAAACCGAAGCCGCCTTGCAAGCATCTGGCGTGCCTTTTGTGCTCTTGCGCAACGGCTGGTACACCGAAAATTACGCTGGCGTGGTGGCTACAGCAGTGCAATATGGCGCGGTGATGGGCGCTGCCCGCGAAGGGCTCATTGCTGCAGCCTCCCGCGCAGACTACGCCGCCGCTGCCGCCGCCGTGCTGGTCAAAGACGGTCAAGCTGGCAAGGTGTATGAGCTGGCAGGCGACACAGCGTTCACGATGGCAGAGTTTGCGTCTGAAATCGCCAAGCAATCTGGCAAACCTGTGAAATATGCCGATATGCCACAAGCGGTTTATGCAGCAGAGTTGGTCAAAGTGGGACTGCCTGAAGGTTTTGCCGCGTTGTTGGCTGATTCAGACGCTGCAGCGGCCAACGGTGGTTTGTTTGACGATGGCAAGCAGTTGAGCCAGTTGATTGGACGCGGTACGACACCGATTAGTCAAACTATAGCTACCAATTTAATAGCTGCTTAGGCAATAAATACGACGACTATAGCCAAAAATGAGTATGTTTTGGTGAATTCAAGCCAATTTGACACTATTATCAGCCGCAATCGCCCGAAACGCGGCGGAAATGCGTGTGTCTGTTGCCGCCGTTTGCCAAAACTGGATGGCCAAAGCCAACGCGCGCGGCCATTCGGGCAGGGTGGCGGAGGTGGGCAGCGGTTTCGCTGTGACGCCATTTTTGACCTCAAAGTCGTGTTGACCCAGTTCGCCGCCCACGGGGGCGTAGAGCATGGGCAGCATGTCGTAGGTGGGGGACAGCGTCCAATCACCGCCATTTTGGCTGCCCTCAAGCAGCAACGAGATGTTGCCGTAGTGGCGGTCCGTGTTGGCGATGAGTTGGCCAAACGCTTCTAAAAAGCACAAATTGCGGGCATCTTGGGCAGTCAACAGGCTGCGTGTCTGCATGCGCTCGGCCGTGACGTCCCAGGTGACTTCGTTGCCTATGTATTCAGCGTCATAAACCCTCAACGACACCATGCCTTGCCGACCCAAGCCTTGCGGGTTGTTGGGGGTGATGGCAGGGCGATCAAAGCGGACGGATTCTAAAAACACGCGCCCCGCCACGGTAAACAGCTTGGTTTGCGCCGCTGGCAGTCCTGCTGCGGACAAGGTTTGCAGCGCCAGATGTTCGCACACCAGCAGGTCGCGGGTGCGTTGGTCGGTCGGTGAGTCGCCAGCAGGTGAGAACTTGACCAACACGTGCTGCCCATCGCGAATCGTGCAAAACTTGGGTTGCTCCCCCCCAGCGGATGACCCACCCACCGTGCCTTGCATGGCGCGCTCTGCAAAAGCAGGGTAATCAAGCTCAGATGCGGCTCGGCTGGCGCGTTCGGGCAGGGAGTGGAAGCGGGCAAAAGCAGCATCTCCCACAACCAGGTTGCCCGGCAAATCTTCCCCAAACAATACCATGGCACGTAGCACGTCGTCGGCGTTCCAGTGGCGTGGATCAGCACCCAGCCGTAGCTCAGGGTGAGCATAAGCAAAGGTGCGTCCTATAAAGCCTTGCGGTCGCATATCGTCCAAAAACCAGGGCAGGCCGTCGTGCTTTTGGCTCACACCATCGGCTTCATCCAACCACACGCCACCGCCTTCTAGTAACACCATGCGGGCAAATGGTGAGGCTTGGCCGTGCACATCAACTCGCATGATAGGTACGGTTTGCCCCACACCCGCCACGGTACGCGGCACAACGTAACGCTGATGCCGTGTTGAACCCACCTTCAAAACCTGACCAGACTGGATCAGAGTCGTCAATGCCCGCGACACTGTGGGCTGGCTCACCCCTAGCGCAGCTTGCAGCTCAGCAGCAGAGGCTACGCCGCCGCGCTGGCGCATGGCTAGCAGCGTTGATGCTGCGAGTGGATGGACTTGTATCATGAGTAAATAACCAAATAAACAATTGAATAAAGGAGTGAATAGATTGGTGAATGGATAAATTCTACATTAAATTCAAATATTTCAAGCACTTAACGAAATCGATGAATAGATCAGCCATAAAAAAACGCACCCTAGGGTGCGTTTTTGTTAGACAAAATGTCCTAAGTCGTGAATTACTTAGAAACCACGCGCACCATCTCCAAGCACTTGTTTGAGTAACCCCACTCGTTGTCGTACCAGCTGACGATTTTGACGAAAGTGCTGTCTAACGCGACGCTGGCGTCGGCATCAAAAATCGAGGTGCGGGTGTCGCCACGGAAGTCGGTTGCAACCACTTTGTCTTCGGTGTAGCCCAAAATACCTTTC
>JBEBJY010000038.1:0-25472 GCA_040079635.1 Burkholderiaceae bacterium
CCCCAACACCTACGCCATCAGCTACCCCCGCGCCAGCGCCTACACCAACAGCTGCTGAATGTCCTTTTGGCGATTACAAATCAGCCGTGGTTGCTGAAGTCAATGCCATTCGCTCTAGACCTCAGGTTTGCGGCGGCGTTGCCTATCCTGCCGTAGGCGCGTTGGGTTGGAATAGCCAATTGGAAAGTGCGGCAGCAGTTCATTCCAACGACATGGCTGTTAATAACTATTTCGATCACCCCGGTACGGATGGGTTAAGGGTGGGTGCACGTTCCAGTGCAGCAGGTTATTCATATGGCAGAGTTGGTGAAAATATTGCAGGTGGACAAACTTCTGCTTCGCAAGTAAGTGCTGATTGGCTAGCCAGTGCAAGCCATTGCTCAAATATGATGACTGCCTCGTTTAATGATATTGCTGTTAGCTGCAAAACCAATCCAAGCGCGACTCATGTCTATTATTGGACGTTAGTGATGGGAAATCACTGATTTAATCATGTAAATATGCCTCTAGCCGGCGTATTTACTGCCTAAGTAGCTATAAAATATATAGCAAAAACGGGTAAATTAAGTCAAATTTACTCGTATTTAGGCGTGGTTTTATTCAAAAACGCCTCAATTCCAATCCCCGCATTCGCATGCCGCACGTTGGCTACAAAATGGTCGCGTTCCAGTTTCAAATGCGTGGGCAGGGTGCTGTTGGCGGCTTCGTTGACCAGCTCTTTGCAACTGGCGAGTGAGTTGGGTGCTCTGGCATTCAGCGTATCGGCTAAAGCCAAGGCTTCGGTCAGAGCTGTGCTTTGATTAACTACTCGGTTAATTAACCCAAGAGTGTGCAGACGCGTAGCGTCTAACTTGTTGCCACACATCAACAATTCTGTCACCAGTTGCCGTGGCAGCGTGTTGGCTAAAAACCAGCTACCGCCGCCGTCTGGCGACAGGGCAACATTGCTGTAAGCCATCAAAAACACCGCGTTTTGCGCAGAAACAATGAAATCACACGCCAGCGCCAGTGAAAAGCCCGCACCTGCGGCTGCCCCCTCAACCGCTGCGATCACAGGCTTGGGGAAGGCTCGAATCGCCTCTATCCAGCTGTTTAATGCTTCAATGCTGGCTTTTTGCACCTCGGGTGGCGCTTGGCGTCTGTCCAGCATGCGTCGCAAGTCACCACCGGCGCAAAAGGCCGGGCCAGTCGCGGTGTTGGCTCCGGTGATGATGACGCTGCGCACCTCGGGGTTAGATTCGGCAGCGCTGAGCGCTTCAATCCCTGCAGCGTAGATTTCAGGCCCCAGCGCGTTGCGGTTCTCGGGGTTGCTGATGGTCAGCACCATGGTCAGGCCGTGGGTGGTGCTTTTGAGTTCTGCGGGCATGGAATTTGACCTTTATTCTTCAGTATGCAACAACGATAACCCAATCGCCCCACGGCGGCGCAGCCACGGGCTGGGGCGATAGCGCGGGTCGCCGTAGACAGTTTGCATGTTGAACAGCACTTCCAGCACATTGGTGGGGCCAACCATATTGCCCATCGCTAGCGGCCCTTGCGGGTAGCCCAAGCCCAGTGTCACGGCGGTTTCTAAGTCGGCAGGGCTGCAGACGCTTTGTTGGCAAATGTCTGCGGCGATGTTGACGATGGTGCTGACAACGCGCTGCGTCACAAAACCGCCGCTGTCACGAATCACACTCACCGCTTTGCCGTCGCGGGCGAAGAGGGCGTGGGCGGCGTCGCGCATGTCGGCGCGGGTGGCTGGGTTTGTGGCCAGCACGCGGCGCTTGGTCGCAGCGTCGTCGATCATCATGTCGATACCAACGGTGCGGCTCGGGTCTAAGCGCTCCACCACAGCCACGGTGGTGATGTCAAAACCCAGCGGCGCCACGATGGTCAAAGCGTTCATAGATGGCGAAGCGCCCGTTTCAATCGTCGCACCCAAGTCTTTCAGCAACTGCAGCAGCTCCGAGCGGCGCGAGGCGCGGGGCGACACCCACACCGGCGGCATCTCGGCAACAACTGGCACAGCCGGCTCAGGCGGAATTACCGCTGCGCCGTCTTTGTAATCGTAAAAGCCCGCATTGGTTTTGCGCCCCAGCACGCCGCCAGCCAAGCGCTGCGCGGTGATCACACTTGGGCGGTAGCGCGGCTCTTCAAAATACTGGTGGTAAATCGACTCCATCACCGGGTGCGACACATCCAAAGCGGTCAAATCCATCAGCTCAAACGGGCCGAGCTTGAAGCCGGCTTGGTCGCGCAAAATGCGGTCAATCGTCACAAAATCGGCCACGCCCTCGCTCACAATCCGCAGCGCTTCCGTGCCAAAGCCGCGCCCAGCGTGGTTGACGATGAAGCCCGGCGTATCCGCTGCCTGCACCGCTTTGTGCCCCATTTGCTGGGCATAGACGGCGAGTTTTGCGCAAACGGTTGGTTCGGTTTTCAGGCCGGCGATAACCTCGACCACCTTCATCAGCGGCACAGGGTTAAAAAAGTGGTAACCCGCAAACTGAGCTGGGCGATTCAAACCAGCTGCAATCGCAGTGACGGACAGCGACGATGTGTTGCTGACCAGCACCGCATCTACGCTGACGATGGCTTCAATCTCGCTCAGCACGGTTTGCTTGACGGCGAGCTTCTCGACGATGGCCTCCACCACCAAATCGCAGCCTGCCAAATCATGCACCGACGCTGCAACGTGCAGTTTGGACGTTCGGCTGGCGGCCTCAAACTCCGTCACGCGGCCTTTTTCGACCAGCTTGGTCCATTGCTGGCTGATGGCGGTGCGCGCTTTGTTGGCGGCGTCTGGCGCTGCGTCAAACAGCACCACGCGGCTACCAGCTTGTGCAGCGATTTGGGCAATACCGCGACCCATGGCACCAGTGCCAACGATGCCGACGGTTGAGAAAACGGGGGTGATATGTTGCGTCATGGTGTGCAGTATAGTGCAGGTTGCGAGTGAAGTGTTGTGAATTTTAGGCTTTGTTTGGTGCTTTCATTTGCATGATAGTCTCTTGCATGACTTGGCTGGCTCATTATTTGCGCCAAAATAAAGTTGTAAGTTCATTTTTATTATTTTTGGAGAATCCATGGCACTCACCCTCTGCGGCTTTGCGGGCAGCAATTACCACAACAAGGTCAAACTTCAGCTACTTGAAAAAGGCGTGGCTTTTGAAGAAGAACTGGTTTGGACGGGCTTGAAAGACAACCCAGCGCTGTCTACCCGCTCCCCACTGGGTAAAGTGCCGTTTTTGCAGACCGAACAGGGCGTGATATTAGAGTCCAGCGTCTGCTGCGAATATGTGGAAGCCACGTATCCAGACCATCCGCTGATCCCCAAAGACCCGTTTGCCGCTGCCAAAGTGCGCGAGTTGATCGTTTATTTAGATTGGCACATGGAAATGGTCGCCCGCGAGCTATACGGCCCCGCCTTCTTTGGCGCACCGCCTGCGCCAGCTGAAAAGGTAGAGCAAGTTCGCAAGTTGCTCAAAAAAGGCATTGCCGGCTTTGCAGGATTGGCAAAATTCAGCCCTTATGTGGCTGGCGATACCTTCACTTTGGCCGATTGCGTCGCCATTGTGCATCTGCCCGTTATCGCCAACTTGGGCAAATTGGCCCTGCAAGAAGACGTGTTCGCTGGCTTGCCGACACGCGACTACCTCAAAGCCATGAACGAACGCCCAGCCGTAGCTAAAGTGAATGCCGAGCGCAAAGTTAACACTGAGCTATTGATGGCGAAGATTCGGGGTGGGAAATAGTTAGTAAACCGTCATTCCCGCGGAGGCGGGAATCCACAAATTCACCCATAGATTCCCGCCTTCGCGGGAATGACAAGACTTGATACTAGCAGGTGATTTTGAAAAAGAGAGGTTGACGAGCCTTGACCCCAGCACTGGCTCCACAGTTAGGGCTGCTTGGTTCCCCACCTGACCCGGTTGGCCGCTTCCCCATGTGGGAAGGCCCGTCAGTTTGAATTATAAGCGAAATTGATTTGCTATATTTTTAATAGCTACTTAGGCAATAAATACGCTGGCTAGAGGTATATTTATTGCCGTTTTCAATGGTTTATTTGGCTGCCATGGCATCTTGCCCAGCTTTGGCAACCACGCCGTCTTGCTCAGCTGAACCACCAGATACCCCAATCGCACCCATGATTTTGCCGTCGATGATGAGTGGAATTCCGCCTTCAACCGCATTCGCACCGCGCAGCGTCAAAATACGCAAGCCTGCGCCGCCAGCTGCCAAAGCGTCTTGAAATACTTTGGTCGGACGGCGGTACAAGGCGGCAGATGCGGCTTTGTCTTGCGACACGGCGATGCTGCCATATTGGGTGTTGTCCATCCGTTCAAAAGCCACCATTTGCCCAGCCGTGTCCACCACAGCAATGGCCATTGGCAGGTTTTGCGATTTGGCATTGGCTACCGCGCCAGCAATGGCTTTGCGAGCTTGCTCGTGGTTCACATTCGCGCCGTACTGCGGCACTTGTGCTTGAGCTACAGCAGCAAAGCACCACAAAGCGGTAGTTGCGAGGAGGGAGGGTAAAAAGTTGATGCGCATAGAAGTCTCCAAATGAATTTAAAAGTTAGGTCTAGATGGACGATTGGCAGAGTATGTCGCATTTTGCAAGCATGCTTACTAAGCGACGAGGGAAGTCTATCAGGGCATAAAGACCATGATAGAAGTAGGTATATCTGAAGGCAATAAATGAAGTCAAAAGGTTAGGTTGCTGAAAAATCGTTTGCACTTGGGTAACTGCAAAACAACAAAGTTGTCATTTCAATACGTTCACATGATTTTTTGTGTTGTAACAGCCGTCACATCTTCGCAAATTTTGCAACACGCAATAAGCCCTTGGTAAGAATGCTTTTTCTAAAATCTGTTTAGGCGCACTTAATGTAAGTCGCTACGCCCTAGAGGGTTTAAAGGAATATATGATGAAGTTCTCAACTAAAAAAAATAAGCTGCAATTAAGTGCCTTGCTGTTGGCATTGTCCTCAACATTTGTACTGCTAGGCTGCGGTGGCGGTGCATCTGATGTGGGTTCAGATACTGATGAGTCTGTGCGAGCTGCTACAGCCAGCAACAGTTCAGATGATGCATGCAAATCAAAATCGGGACATACTGAAAAGAGCTCTAAAAATAGAAGCTCATCTGAAAAAGAAGATGACGATGACAAGAATGAAAATGAGAATGATGACGAGAACGAAATCGAAGATGAAAATTGCACTACTAGCCCAGCCAAGCCGGCGAATGGTGGGACAACAGGAACAACTACGACTACCGCTGCACCAACTGCCACGGGTACGCTAGGAAAAACTGCATGGGCAAGCAATTGCGCGTCATGTCATGGAATGAATACTGGTAAAGGCAGCAATGCCAGCAGCATCATGCAAGCGATTGCGAACAACACGGGCGGTATGGGCATATTGACTGGTCGAGTGACAGCTGCTGATGCAAACAACATTGCTGAATATGTGGCTAATCCAACTCTGTACCCTTAATACTTAAAGCTACGAAATAGCTGTGTGTGTTTTGACTCATCGCGTGAAGATGGTGTAACAGCTGTCACCACTTTACACATCTCATTTTTTTTGGAATAAGGATGACATAAGCATTCGAGAAATAAAATTTTTTTAAGCGCACTTGTTGGAAGTCGCTGGTAAAAATTAGGAGTTGAATGCATGAGTGAATTAGCTTTAAAAACTTTTAGGTTTCCAGAAAATACCTGTATTCCACAGGCTCAACCCGCAAGCAAAGGGCAAGTGACGCTATCATCGCCAGGGCGACTTGTGATGACTGATTTGGTGCAAATCAAAGCATCCACAATCGCGCCAGATACCACGCTTGAAAGAGCAGAGCAAGTCATGATTCACCAAGGGGTTCGTCTGCTCTTTGTGGTGAGCAATTTCCCTTGTGTTGATGGCTTGGTCACTGCGACTGATTTGAGTGGTGATAAACCAATTCGAATGGTGACGCAGCGTAATATTCGCTTTGAGGATCTATGTGTCTCTGATGTGATGAGTGAGCTGTCGATGATCGATGCCATTGACTATGATGATTTGAAAATATCAACCGTCAATAAAGTGATTGCAACTTTTAAAAAGTTCGGACGGAAACATTTATTGGTCGTGCAAGGTGCAACGTTACATGCTTCTGCACGTATTCGGGGTGTGATTTCATTGACACAGTTAGAGCGTCAATTGGGGCAATCCATTGCGACAACTGAAATCGCGAGTACTTTTGCTGAAATAGAACAAGCGTTGGCTTAATTTTTAAAATCTAAGCTTTTAGAAGTATCCAGCTCAAATTGATCCATCGCCGCCTCTGTCAGCGCATCGCCTGACCAAGCTACCAAGCTGGCAGGTGGCAGAGTGACTGCTGCTGCTCCTGTGGCTATCAATCGGGTCAAAACTTCGGGGGATTTGATGCTAGCTGCCAGCAGCGCGGGACCTTTTTTGTCGCCACCGATTGACTTATCTGGCTCGTTTTGCACGGCGACGCAGGCTTGCATGAACGGCCAAACATCTCGGCCGTCGGCGACCAGTCTGCCCACATAGGGTGCGACGAAGGCGGCTTTGAGGGATTTGGCCCAGAGGAGTTGCACTGGGTTGGACAGCCCCGTCATCAAAATGGCTTGCCCTTTAGCTTGCACGGCAGAAATGGTTGGCAACCAGTCAGGGTGACAGGGGAGTTTGATGGTGAGGCGCACATTGGCGTTTTCAGCGGCGGGGCGCAGCTGGTCCAACCATTGCAGGGCTAACGTGGCGTCGTTGGTGGGCAGTTGCAGCATCAACTCTGCAAACCCGTGGTCGGCAGTGGCTTGGATGAGTTGCAAATAGGTGGCTAAATTCACTGGCAAACCTGCTTGGAAGACCAAGCTAGGGTTGGTGGTGACACCTTGGATGGCGGGGCAGCCAGCGGGGAGTTTCCAAGAGTTGATTTGGGCGGAATCTAGATAAATTTTCATGGAAATGATCTTTGCGCTGTGAATTCTCGCTTCGCGAGAGTTGTGGATTCCCGCCTTCGCGGGAATGACAATTATTTTCTCAGGAATGACGTTTGTTGTCTAAACCAAATCTTGCTTCAAGAAAATGTCTTTCAGCGGGAAAAACTGGGTGTGCAGCGGCAGCAAAGCGCCACCTATTGCGCGTGCATGGCTGCCGACGACGCCAGACATCACGGCTGGGGGCTGCAAACCTTCTAGGTTGTAGAGTTTGAGTTTGTCGCGGGTGGCTTTGATCAAAGCGGTAATCAGCGAGGGCCCCAACGAGCCGTCAATCACCGCTGCGTCTAAATCTAACAAGGCGGTGGCGCTGGTGATGGTCATCGCCAAAGCCAGGCTGGCTTGAGCCAACCACGGGGTAGTGATGTCCGCATATTGCGCATCCATGATGCTGTCTTGATGCACCAGCAGCGGATCAAAACCGGCTTTTTCTAAGGCTTGCTCTAATTGCCAGCCAGAGGCGAGTTGTAGCAACTGCGCGGGTTGGCCGTGTTTGCCATTTTCCAAGGCAAGCCCCGTAGGTAGCGAACCAATCGCGCCTGCGTTGCCGTTTTGCCCTGCCATGATGTGGCCTGCAATGACGAGTCCGCCGCCCACAAACGTGCCCACGAACACATACAAAAAGTTGTTGACCGACAAGCCGTGGCCTTGCAGCATTTCAGCCATGCAGGCGCTGGTGGTGTCTTTGGCGAATTCAACAGGCAAGTTGGTCAGGGTTTGCACGCTGCTTAACAAATCAAAATGCTCCCAACTTTTCAAAGCTTGCGCACTTTGCGGGGACGAGTCACCCAGCAGGTTAGACCATTTGTGCATAGACAAAGGGGCGGTCAAGCCAATGCCGACGGTACGCTCCCAATCAGAACCCATGGTTTGCTTGATTTGAGACAAGGCTTGCTTGATGTTGGGCAACACGACTTCGGGGTCGGGGTAAGGGTACGTAAACTGCAGCTGATGGCGGGTGTTGCCCAAAAAATCAGTAACCACCACTTCTAAACTGCGTCGCCCGACTTGCAGCCCCAGACTAAACGCGCCATTCGGGTTGAGCGACAGCGGTACAGAGGGCTGGCCAATTTTGCCGCGTACGCGGTCTTGCTTGATGAGTAAATCGTCGCCCTCTAAGCGGTTGACGATGATGGAGACGGTTTGCGTAGAAAGCTGGGTCAGGCGTGCGATGTCAGCCTTGGCAATCGCGCCGTGGTGGCGAATGGTTTGCAGCACAATGCGCTCGTTAAACTGGCGCATACCGTTGTGGTTAGACCCGCGCATCATGCGCGCATCACGATAGATCGTCGGGGATGTCGTAACGATGTCAGCGATATCGGATAACTTAGAAGAATCAGTAGTTATAAAAGTGCTCAAACCAAAATCACGCCTTTGCAAAACATGGCATTTCCATAGGCGGTGCCTTCGCCGCATTGAACAATCAAGCTGGCGTTTTTGACTTTGTCGTAAAAGGCAAATCGCTCAACAGGTTCAACCTGCTCAAGCTTAACACCTTCTTTGGCTAACAGTGCCACAACGGCGTTTTGCGCGCCTGTGCGGTGGCTGTCAGGCATGTCACATACTTTCATATATGCAGCGGGCTGAACGACAGCTGAATCTAGCGGGAAAACCGACAAAACAGCTTTGCAAGTTCGCTCCAGTGTGAGTCCTGGCAAACGAACCAGTGGTTTGCCTTGTGCTAAATAGTTGGCGGTGAAGTTGGCGTCAACCACGGCCACCCACTCGCCATGCCCCATGGCAGACAAATGCATCAACAGCTCAGGGGACAAGATAGGGTCAATTCCTTTTAACATTTAGACGGTCTCGACTTCTTTTTGGGTATTCGGGGACATTTCTGGGGACAAACTTGCTGGGTCAATTGCGCCTGTGATCAAACCGACAATTTCTTGCGGGTTGGTTTGGCGGGTCAAGCGGTTGCAAATGATGCGACCTTGGCGGAACACGTAAATGCGGTCTGCCAAGTCAAACACTTGGCGCAGGTTGTGGCTGATGATGATGAGCGGAATCCCACGCGCTTTGAGGCCCGTGATGATTTGCTCGACACGCGCGGTTTCCGCCACACCCAGCGCCGCAGTTGGCTCATCCAAAATGATCAGTTTCTTGGCAAAACCAGCGGCACGCGCAATGGCGACGCACTGGCGCTGACCGCCAGACATGCCGCGCAAGCTTTCTGACATATCTTGAATCTTCACGCCCGTGGTCGACAACATCGATGTCGACTGCTCGCGCATGGCTTTGTGGTTCAAGATAGACAAAGGGCCTAAATTGATGCGGGTGATCTCGCGACCTAAGAAAATATTAGCGGGCACGTCTAAGTCTTCTGCCAAAGCTAATGTTTGATAAACGGTTTCCATGCCTTGGTCACGCGCGTCGAGCGGCGATTTGAAGCTAACTTTGTTGCCATCCAGCAGCAAATCGCCACTGTTGGGCTGCTCAGCTCCTGTAATCAAACGGACAAAAGTACTTTTACCCGCACCGTTATCGCCCACGATGGCGACGTGCTCGCCAGGCATCAGGCGGAAATTAGCCTCGGTCAGCGCTTTCACGCCACCGTAATGCTTGGTCAGGCTGCGGATCTCAAGCACGGGTTTGTTAGTAGTCATAGGTGTTTTCAATTCAAATAAGTTGCTAGCATGCCATAAGTTGGCTGGAATTGTATTAGTAAAACTACTAGGTTTATTTAATCAAAACTATGCTGTAATTCATTCCTAGCAAGTGTTGTACCTAATCTATAACGCGGCTATTAAGACAACATTGTTAACTTAATTAACTTAAATTTGGAGATTTCCCATGATTCAAAAGCGTTTATTTAGCCAATTGGCTTTGGCCGTCGTCGCTGCTGCAGTTTTGACTGCTTGCGGTAAAAAAGAAGAAGCTGCGCCTGCAGCTGCAGCAGCACCTGCTGCTAAAGAAGTGACTGTTGCATACATCACCAACGGCAACACCAACGAAGGCTGGACGCTCATCAACGGTGGCGCTAAAGCTGCTGGCGGCGCTGCTGGCGTGAAATTCATCGAGCTGGCGGCTGAAAAAGGCGAGTTGTCCAAGCAATTGGCTATCGTTGAAGACATGATCACCCGCAAGGTCAACGCTATCGCTATCGCACCCGTCGACAGCGCAGGCATTGCGCCAGCGATCAACAAAGCACTCGCTGCTGGCATTGCTGTTATCGCTGTGGACACAGCCATCACTGGCGCAGAAATCACCTCTTATGTGGCTACAGACAACGTGCCAGCAGCCAAGTCACAAGGTGACTGGGCTGCTGACCAAGTGGCTGATACAGACACCGTCATCTACGTGACCGGTGACCAAGGCCAATCAACAGGCCGCGAGCGTAAAGAAGGCTTCTTGGCTGGCTTGAAAGCTAAAAAGCCTAACGTTAAAGTCGTTGAAGTACCTACAACTTGGGACCAAACCATGGCACAAAACGGCGTAGAAGCTGCTTTGAAAGCTAACCCAGGTGCAAAAGTTATCGCATGCGCATGGGACGGCGGTGCTTTGGGTGCAAAAGCAGCCTTGTTGGCCGCTGGCAAGAAGCCAGGCGACGTGAAAATCGCTGGTTTTGACGGTTCACCAGGCGGTTTGGATATGATGAAAGAAGGCTGGCAACAAGCCAACTCAGCACAAATGCTTGCCAAAATCGGCAAAGTAGGTGTTGAGTCAGCTATCGCTGCAGCACAAGGCAAGAAAGTCGAAAAACGTATCGACACCGGTTCATTCTTGGTGTTGCCAGCTAACGTTGACCAATTCGCTAAAGATTCTGGCGTAGCCCAGTTCATGAAGGTCAAGTGATTTTAGATTTAGTAAGATTTAGTAAGAGTTAGTTGAGAGAGTAAGTAGTTAAGTAAGAGAGACTTAAAGGCGACCGTTGCGAGGCGGTCGCCCTTTTTTTTAGTATTTTCAGTATTGTTGAGGACGGTCATATGAATTCCCTAAAACTAATCGCCCGCCAAGAATGGTATGGCGCTTTTGTCGCTGTGCTGGTGTTAGGCCTGTTTTTGACCGTTGCGTCTCCCTATTTTTTAACCACAGGCAATTTGTCCAACATCTTGGTACAAGCCTCTGTGGTGGCTCTGCTTGCCGGTGGTCAAACTTTTGTTATTTTGACGGGCGGTGTTGACCTTGCCGTGGGCGCTATCTGTGCTTTAGCTGGCGCCATTGCTGGGCACATGATGATCAAGCTCGGCATTAACCCCTACGCCGCCATCCTTGCCGCCTTGGCCATTGGTGCAGCGGTAGGCGTGTTTAACGGTTATTTGGTCGCCTTCGTCGGCATTCCCTCCTTCATTGTGACGCTGGGTGGCTTGACACTGTGGCGCGGCTTGGCGTTTGATGCAACGGGCGGCTTTGACAACTCGGGCATGCCGCCATTGATTCGGTTTTTAGGCTATGGTGATTTTTTAGGCGTTTCTATGCCGATTTGGATTGCTGGCTTTTTCTTTATTGCCATGGCGTTTATCTTGTCCAGCACCAAGCTGGGTCGTTATGTGTACGCCATGGGCTCCAACGAAATGGGCGCGCGCCAAGTGGGTATCAATATTCGCTGGTACAAGCTCAGTGTTTATGTGGTCAGCGGCTTGTCTTGTGCCTTGGGTGCTATCGTTTTGATGGGTCGTATGGATTCGTCCAGCGGCAAAATGGCGCAAAATTTTGAGTTGGACGCGATTGCAGCCGTCATCTTGGGCGGCACGTCACTCTTTGGCGGACGCGGCAGCATTTGGGGCAGTTTGCTCGGTGCGGTGCTCATCACCATGATTCGCAACGGCATGAACTTGATGGAAATCTCCCAATTCCGCCAAATGATGGCGATTGGCGCAGTCGTCATCATCGCGGTTTGGATTGACGTTGTTCGTCGTCAGCGATTGTTGAAAAAGTAAATCTGCATTTCTGCAAAAAAGTATTGAATTTTGCTGGTCAAAGTTCAATATTGATTCGGTAAAAGAAACATAATTCAGAAATGAACAAATCAATTTGGGTGCTCGGCGAAGCACTGATGGACTGCATCGCGCAGCCAGACGGCACTTTAAAACCCCTCATAGGCGGCAGCCCGTACAACTTGGCACGAGCCGCCGCGTTGCGCGGGGCTGACGTCAGCTTTGTGAACCCATTGTCTACCGACAACTTTGGCGACCAAATGCGTGCGCAATTGGCGAAAGATGGTGTCAAACCCTTGCTGCCAGCCACACGCTTACCTACGTCTTTGGCAGTGGTTCAAATCAAAGACGGCCAACCCAGCTACGGTTTTTACCGCGAAGGCATTGCCGACCGAGATTACACCGTTGATCAAATTTTGACGGTTCTGGAAGGCGTCACACCCGGTGTTTTGCACACTGGCTCGTTGTTACTCGTCCCGCCGGAACACGAAAAAGTCATCAACGTCCTCAAAGGCGCGAAGAAAATGGGCTGGACGATTAGTATTGACGTGAATCTGCGCCCTAAATTGGCCGCCAACCTAGCTCAATACGTCGCAGCCGTACAAGCCGCCGTGCCATTGGCAGATTGGATTAAAGCCAGCGATGAAGATTTGGTATTGCTAGGTTTTGCTGCGCCCAAACGAAGCCAAGGTGCTGAAATCGCCAAACACTTCACCGCTCTAGGCATCAGCCGTGTCGCGCTGACGTTTGGTGGTGATGGCGCTTGGTTGCAGGTTGATGGTAAATCCGCCGAGCAAGACGTGCCCAAAGTCACCGTGTTAGACACCGTAGGCGCTGGCGACACGTTTTGGGGCAACTGTTTGGGCGACTGGGTATTAAATTCGAGCACTGGCCCAGAAGACGCCGCCAGCCGCGTCCAAACCACCCTGTCCCAAGCCATGCAAGCCGCCGCCATCAACTGCACCCGCGCCGGTTGCCAGCCACCTAAGTATTCTGAATTGCTATAAATAAAATAGAACCTTAGGCAATAAATACGCCGGCTAGAGGCATATTTTAACGATAAATTTGATGAATTAACTCGCGTTGGCTAACGCGCAGCATTCGCCCGCAATTTCCCGACAACCCCCGTGGGAAAGTAATACACCGAAAGCACAAACAGCACGCCCAACCACAGCAACCAGCGGTCAGGCGACAGCAGGGCGGCCAGCCATGGCAGGGGAGCTGCGGCTTCGCTGCCTAAACGAAGCAAATCTTGCAGATAACTTTGTGCGACTAAAAACAGCGCAGCGCCAATGGCAGAGCCGTAAATCGTGCCCATGCCGCCTATGACGACAATCAAAAGCACGTCCATCATGATTTCGAACGACAACGAGGTGTCCGGCCCGTTGTAGCGCAGCCAAATAGCCAACATCGCCCCAGCCATGCAGGCAAACAGGGCGGACAAAATGCTGGACGTGGTGCGATACACCACCACGCGGTAGCCAATGGCTTCGGCGCGGAATTCGTTTTCGCGAATCGCTTGCAATACCCGACCGAACGGTGAGTTCACAATGCGCAACAGTGCCAGTAGCAGCACCAAGGCGGTCACAAAAAGCAGGTAATAGCACAGCAAACGCCCATCGAGCATGACACCCAAAAAGGGCTGGTCACTGAACTCAAAACTGGGTGATAGCACCGCAGGCACTTTGAAAGTCAACCCATCTTCGCCACCGGTGATGTCTGATAGTTGCGACGCCAAGGTCAAAAATGCCGAAGCGACGGCCAAGGTGATCATCGCAAAAAAGATGGCTCTGACCCTGAGTGAGAAAAGCCCCACCAGCAATGCCAATACAAAAGACAGTGCCAAGGATAAGACCAGTCCAACCCCCAAAGCTGTCCAAGTCGGCCCCAAATGTGTCGTGGCTACGGCAATGCCATACGCACCGATGCCAAAAAACATGGTGTGTGCAAAGCTCACAATGCCGGTGTAACCCAACAACAGGTCAAAACTTGCCACCAGCACAATAAACACCAGCACTTTGGCGGCGACATTCAAGGCTTTGACGCCTGGGAAGATAAAGGGTGCACCAGCCAAGCCGAGCAGCAGCAACACCAGCAGCACGGCCAAGATGCGGCTGCGGGGGAAATCGTTGGAGAGTAATCTTGTCAACATGATGATTTTCTTTGGTGCATGGCGTTCATCTGTTCGCCACGGGATAAACCCCTTGCGGTCGCCACAATAAAATCGCCACCATTAGGGCAATATTTGAAAACAAGGCGACTTTGGGCAGTAAAAAACCGGTGTAATTGGCCATCAGTCCGACCAGCAAAGCGCCTATCAACGCGCCGCCGGTAGAGCCCAACCCGCCAATGATGATGACAATGAAAATCAGCACATTCACCTGCGCACCCATTTGCGGGGTGACGTTTTGCTGGTACAGCCCCCACATGACGCCGCCCAGCCCCGCCAAAGCGCTGCCCACCACAAACACGCCGATAAACAGCCGTTTGATGCGGTAACCCAAAGACTCGACCATTTCCCGGTCTTGCACGCCAGCACGAATCAACAGGCCAATTTTGGTGCGGCTGAGAGTCCATGCAAGAATAGCAAAAACTGCCAAACCGACGATGACGGCCAGCAAACGGTATTTTTCAATCGCAGCATCACCCAGCAGCACCGCGCCGCGCAGTCCTTCCGGCAAAGGCAGCGCGATTTGCGCAGGCCCCCAGACGACTTTGATGAGTTCTTCGCCAATGATCATGCCGCCCATGGTGATCAAAATTTGTTTGAGGTGTTGGCCATAGACGGGGCGCACGATAAAGCGCTCAAATGCCAAACCCACTGCGCCAGAAACCAGCATCGCCACCAGCATCGCCGGAAACACGGCCAACAAATTACGCCAAATATCTTGTGACCCCGTCCAGTCACCCATCAAACCCAGCACGGTGGTCGCCACAAAAGCTCCCAGCGCGATGAATACGCCATGCCCAAAATTGAGCACATCCATCAAACCAAAAACCAAGGTCAGGCCAGAGGCGATGATGAAAATGATCATCCCCATCGCCAAGCCCGCCACCGTCAAGGTCAGCCAGGTTGAACTGGAGCCTATGAAAGGAAATACAAAAACTGCCAGCATAGGCACCAAAGCAAGGGGTTTCCAGTCAAAATCGAGTTGCTTCAAAGCTAGTTTCATAAAGCCAATCCCAGCAATGATTTTTGCAAAGCCTCGTCGTCCGCCAGTGCTTGCATGGTTCCAGCGTGGACGACGCGGCCGTTGTCCATCACCGCGACATGGTCGCCCAGTCGCTTGGCGAAGTTGATGTTTTGCTCCACTAGCAACAGGGTGGTGCCGGTGGCTTTGAGTTGGGCGAAAGCGTCAATCATGTTGTTGATGATGGCGGGAGCCAAGCCCTTGCTGGGTTCGTCCACAATCAGCAAATCGCGTGGCTCGACAATCGCACGCGCGACTGCCAGCATCTGCTTTTGTCCGCCAGACAGCTTGCCGGCAGGGTGGTTCCAGAATTTCTCGACCGCTGGAAACAAAGAGAAAATCCAGCCCAGCCGCTTCTCATCCATCTGGCTGGCGCGCTTTGCTTGCCGAGCGGCCAGCAACATGTTTTCTTTCACCGTCAGGTCAGCGAAGATGCCCATGTTTTCAGGCACGTAGGCAATGTTCAAGGCCGCAATGTCGGGTGTGTTGAGCGCGGTGATGTCACGATCTGCAAATTTAATATTGCCCTGGCTGGCATGCCACAAACCCATGATGGTGCGCAGTGTGGTGGTTTTGCCAGCACCATTGCGCCCCAACAGCATAGTGAGCTGGCCACGCGGCACGACCAAGTCCACGCCATGCAAGATGTGGTACGCGCCGATGTGGGTGTGCACGTCCGTCAGTTCGAGAAGGTTGATGCTCATGGCTCAACCCCATTCCGTTCGGGCTGAGCTTGTCGAAGCCTATCTTGTGCAATGCCAGCAGACCCTTCGACAAGCTCAGGGCGAACGGATGATGGCGCAATGCCCAAATACGCCTCTTGCACAATCGGCGATGCGATCACTTCTGCGGGTTCGCCATCGGCCACCAGTTGGCCGTTGTGCAGCACGATGATGCGGTCCGCCAGTTCCCGCACCACATCCATTTTGTGCTCCACTAATAAAATGGTTTTGCGTTTGTCGGCTTTGAGCTGCCGGATCAAATTGAGAATCACAGGCGCTTCTTCCGCGCTCATGCCCGCAGTGGGTTCGTCAAACATATACACCAGCGGATCCAAAGCCATCAACAATGCGACTTCGAGCTTGCGCTGGTCGCCGTGCGGCAAACTCGCCACGGGCGCGAGCTGTTTATCCGCCATTGCCACCGTCTCAAGAATCTCCAGCGCACGTTGGATCAGCCCTTTGTGGTCGCTCCAAATGCTCCACAGGTTCAGACCACCGCGATGCTTGCCGTCGTGTGAGGCTTGCACCGCCAAACGCACGTTTTCGATTACCGACAGGTTGGGAAATAAATTCGTCAGCTGAAACGCACGCCCTAAACCCGCATGCGTTCTGGCAGATACGCTCATGCTGCCTAAACGCTGGCCACCTAACAGCACTTCACCGCTGGAAGCCTTAACTTGACCCGAAATGAGGTTGAAGTAGGTGGTTTTACCCGCACCGTTGGGGCCGACGATGGCGGTCAAGGTGCCGGGTTGAAAGGCACAGCTGACCGCATTGACCGCCACGTGCCCGCCAAAGCGGACCGTGAGCTCGCGCGTTTCAAGCATGTGTATTTGTGATTAACGCTAGCTTTTTATCGTTTTAACGCTTGTTGCGGATAGGAACTTGCATTTCCTCAGCCTTGATTTCACGCACCAGCTCCGGCACGCCCCACGCAAAAGCTGGGTCGACCTTGATTTTGAAGTGGTACATGTTTTGCATGGCTTGGTGGTCATCCGCGCGGAACGTCATTTTGCCTTTAGGTGTCTCAAAACTCATGCCTTCCATGGTTTTGATGAGGGTGTTCGCACTCGCATCACCATTCGATTTTTTAAGCGCCGTCACCACCGCCATCGCGGCAGAGAAGCCCCCCGCCGTGAAAAAGTCAGGTGGCGTTTTGAACTGGCTGTAATGGCGTGCCACCATGGCGTCATTGACCGTGTTTTTAGGCATGCCAAAGTAGTAATACGCGGCGCCTTCCATGCCTGGGAACTGCTTGTACGCGACCAAGGCTGGCAAGATATTGCCGCCGGTGGCGATTTCAATGCCATGGCGCTTCAAGTCCATATCCGCGATTTTGAACGGGTTGCCGCCTGCCCAGATGATGAAAATCACCTTGCGACCGGGGATATCCTTCAGTTTTTCAATCAAACGCTGTCCGCCCGCCGTGAAATCGGAGGTTGCAGGCGGCAGATACTCTTCATGCACCAATTTGGCCTTTTTGATGGCTTCTTTGAAAGCTTTCACGCCATCACGTCCGAAAGCGGAATCTTGCGCCATGGTGGCGATGGTGATGCCGGCTTTGTCCAAGGCAACTGCGTTGGCAATCGCGTCTTGTGAGCTGTTGCGTCCGGTGCGGAAAATGTACTTGTTCCACTTGTCGCCAGTGATAGAGTCCGCCACGGCAGGCTCAACCAACAAGATTTTTTTGTATTCTTCAGCTACAGGCAGCATCGCCAATGCCACCGGTGATGCCGTCGGGCCAACCGCTAACTCAACTTTATCGTCGCCATAAGCGGCAGCCAACAGGCTTTTGCCCAAATCCGGCTTGCCTTGGTCGTCTTTTTCAATCACGACCAGCTTTTTCCCCGCCACCATCATGGTGCCGCCCGTTGCGTAGTCCAAACCCATCATAAAACCGGTCGCCGTTTGCTTGCCATAGGCTTCCAAAGGGCCAGTTTTGCTGTAAATGTGGGCGATTTTGATCTGCTTGTCTTGGCTCAAAGCCAAAGGCGCGGCAAAAACGGCTGCAAGTGCAGTGGTTAACAAAACGGTACGGTGGATCCAAGTTCTACGATGCATAGTTTTCTCCAAGTTGACGGGTTAACAATTTGATTAGAGCATACGCGCGCAACACTAGGGTGAAACTTACAAAATAAATAATGCTATAAATTTAGTAGCTATTTAAGCAATAAATACGCCGGCTAGAGGCATATTTAGACGTGAAAACTAGGGGTAACTACGTGTTCCACGGATTGATAATCGCCACACCAGTTTGTACGAAATCAGCCTCATTGCGGGTAACGACGGTAAAGCCATGCTCCATCGCTGTTGCCGCAATCATGGCATCGCGGTCTGAGCGTGGGTTGGGAATATGTAGCGAGGCGCAAACCGGCGCGGTGACTTCGGTGAAAGCTAATACTCGACCACTGAATGCTGCGCTAACGCCGCTCAGCCAAGTGCGCAGTGCGCTGCCTTGCGGTGGCGAACGATGTTCTAGGGCTTGAATGCCTATTTCTAGCTCTAATAACGTGATGGCGGAGATATAAAAACTGCTGCTTGTCTGCGCCGCAGCCCATGCCCGCACTACGGGTGATTGATTGGGTTTGCCATGGCGCAATTCTGAAATGACGTTGGTATCTAGAACAAACATACTGTATATTTTAACAGTAATATTTATTCAAATTCGGCTGCTTTGAAAGATAGATTCAATCTAGGCGGATTAAATTCAATATTTTCACCGCTTGGAATGCTATCCATCACATCAAGCAAAGACAATTCACTTTTTCCAGCCAAACGGTTGTAATCTTTGATTTGCAACAAAGCAAAAGCTGGGCGGCCACGGTCGGTGATGAACACAGGGCCGTTGGCCGCAGCGCGTTTGGCCGCTGACACATCGCGGGTGAAGTCTCGGCTTGAGAATGTGTGGACTGACATGATTGGCTCCTAGAGCTTGCAATTTGCAATGTTTGTATGTTACGACAAATATTTGAATTCGTCAATTTTTAAGTGTTTTGTTGGTCAAGAGGAGGCCTATTTTGCTATAAATAAAATAGCGTCTTAGTTAATAAATACAACGACCATAGGGGTATTTTTATGTGGATTTATTTTCACGCTGTTCCTCTTAAAAAATTCAAGAAAAATGGTCTGAATGCTTATTTCTTTTCAGGTCGTTTAACACCATTGCTCATTAGTCCAGCTTCAAGGTTTTTAAAGCGCTCCAATGTAATTTTTTTGAGATGCGCGGTTGTAGCATTTGGTTCTCGACCATCTAGAAAATCTCTTTCTTCTTGAGAGATTAAGTTAGCAAGTGCGATGCACCATTCAGTCGCGGATTTTGTTTCATCCAAAAGGATGCTATCTTGGCGACTTAGTCGCTGTGCCATCCAAGCTTTGTCCCACCATTGAGAAATCTTTAAAAGCTCATCTTTTAAATTCGGTTTTGAGGGAAGTTTCCCATCAATTTGCAACGATCTTAGTGTTTCGATCGCAGCATTTCGTGTGAGTTCGTTTGCGCGCTGTTCTTCGTGATGCACCTTACAGCGCCCGCCAAGGTAGGGCATTTCTTCACATCTAGATATATTGCACGTTAATTTCTTTGTTTTTTGCAAGTTATGCCTTTTTACATTTGAATTTACTCAATTTATAACGCAAATTAATTAAATTATTCAACTATTGAGAAAACTTGCCGTGAGCGCGAATTTTGTGTCCTCAAAACGCTACTAATTTAATAGCTACTTAGACAGTAAATACGCCGGCTAGAGGCATATTTCGAGGGTATTTTTCGATGTTTTCTTCATTTTGCTGAATTTAGCTGCTTTTTGCCAGAATTCACCCCGTAGAATCTAGAGCTTATGTCTTATTTGGTCCTCGCCCGCAAATACCGCCCTAAAAACTTCACCGAGCTGGTGGGGCAGGAGCACGTGGTGCAGGCGTTGACGAATGCGCTGACCACCCAGCGTCTGCACCATGCTTACATGTTTACGGGTACGCGGGGGGTGGGGAAGACGACGATTTCGCGGATTTTGGCTAAGTCGCTGAACTGCCAAGGGGTTGACGGGCAGGGCGGTATCACCGCGACGCCATGTGGTGTGTGCCAAGCATGCACGGATATTGATAGCGGCCGGTTTGTGGACTATACCGAGCTGGACGCGGCGTCAAACCGTGGTGTGGACGAGGTGCAGGCGCTGCTGGAGCAGGCGGTTTACAAGCCGGTGCAAGGGCGCTTCAAAGTCTTCATGATTGACGAGGTGCACATGCTGACCAACACCGCGTTTAACGCGATGTTGAAAACGCTGGAAGAGCCGCCGGAATACCTTAAATTCGTTTTAGCGACGACCGACCCGCAAAAAGTGCCGGTAACGGTGCTGTCGCGCTGTTTGCAGTTCAATTTACGCCCTATGGTGCCTGAAACTGTGCTGGAACACCTTCAAAAAGTGCTGCAAGCCGAGGGTATTGGCGCGGATACGCAGGCGTTGCGTTTGCTGGCGCGCGGGGCTCGGGGGTCTATGCGGGATGCGCTGTCGCTGACCGACCAAGCGATTGCTTTTAGCAGTTCTGGGGCTGACGGCAAACTCGAAGAAGCGTCTGTGCGCCTCATGCTGGGTAGCGTGGACCGCAGTTACGTGTTCAACTTGATTGGTGCTTTGGCGCAAGGTGACGGCAAAACCGTGGTCGAAACGGTGGAAACGCTGCGCCTCAACGGTTTGTCTGCCGCTTCCACGCTCGAAGAAATGACCACGATTTTGCAGCGCATGGCGGTGATGCAAGCTGTGCCGAATATGCCTGTGGATGCGTCGGACGCTGAAGCCGTGCAAACCAGCCAATTGGCGGGCGATTTGCCTAAAGACGAGACGCAATTGCTCTACAGCCTGTGTTTACATGGCCGTGCTGAGCTGGGTTTAGCGCCCGATGAATACGCGGCGCTGACCATGGTGTTGCTGCGATTGTTAGCTTTCAAGCCGGATACTGCATCACTATCGGCTCCATCGGCTGAAAAAAAAACTTTTAAATCAGTTGTAGCGCCCGCTGCAAACCCAGTCCCACAACAAATACCCGTTCGCCATGAGCCCTTCGACGGGCTCAGGACAGGCTCTGTCGAAGGGTTTGCAACGATCCAACCCCAAGGGTTTCGACCAGCTCAACCCGAACGGGAGGTGGTTACATCGGCTGTGGTTGCTGAAAAAGCGCCCGAACCTGTCGTTGAGAGCGAAAAAGTACAAAACATAGAGGAAAATAAGCCTCTAGCCAGCGTATTTTCTGCCTCAATAGCTCCTAGATTTGTAGCAATTCCGGTGCGTGAGCAATCTGCACCTACGGCACGTACCGAGCAACGCACGGAGCGCGCGGGGCTGAATTCTGCGATTGCACCTGCTGAATTGGTGCCTACGCCCGAAGGCGATGTGTGGCATGCGACGGTGCAGCAGTTATTGGCAGCAGAGGCGATTGCCGCGTTGGTGCGCGAGCTGGCTTTACAGTCGCAATTGGTGGCGCGAACACAGCCAAATAACGACGGCGAGCCGCACGATTGGTTGTTGCGGATTGAGCGCGAATCGCTCAGCCAAAGCGGTAGCCGTGAAAAGCTGCAGTTGGCACTGGAGACGCTAGGCCATTCAGTGCGGTTGAGCATCGAAATTGGCCCTGCGAGTGACACACCCGCCAAACGCATCGCTGCTGCAACAGCCGAGCGCCAACGGATGGCACAAGATATCATCACGCAAGACGCCTATGTGCAGCAGCTGATGCGAGATTTTGGGGCGAAAATCGTGCCTGGCAGCATCAAAGTCACTGCGCTGAGTTAAAGCAAAAAACAATTTAAATCAATAACTTAAAGGAAATCCCATGTTCAACAAAGGACAACTCGCCGGCCTGATGAAGCAAGCCACCGCCATGCAAGACAACATGAAGAAGGCACAGGAAGAACTGGCCAATTCTGAAGTCATCGGTACTTCTGGCTCTGGCTTAGTCAAAATCACGATGACAGGTAAACACCATGTCAAACGCATTGAGATTGACCCTAGCTTGCTGGCTGACGACAAAGACATGTTGGAAGACATGTTGACGGTGGCTTTTAACGACGCAGCCAAGCAGTTGGCAGATAACAGCGATGCCAAGATGGGCAGCGTCTCCAAAGGCATGCCAGGTTTGCCAGGCGGCATGAAGTTTCCGTTTTAATCCGTTCAAAATAACCTTTGAATGGATAACACCAGCGCTTTAGACGCGTTGATTCAGGCTTTGCGCCGCTTGCCCGGTGTGGGGCTGAAATCAGCATCGCGCATGGCGTTTCACCTGCTGCAGCACGACAGGGCAGGCGCGCAAATCATGGCTCAGGCGCTGAACAATGCTGCCACGCAAGTATTGCATTGCAGCCAGTGCAACACCTTCACACAAAACGAAGTTTGCAACACCTGCAGCGATGCTGAGCGCGACCAAACGCGGCTGTGCGTCGTGGAAACACCAGCGGATCAGCTCGCGCTGGAGCGAACCGGCGCGTTCAAAGGTTTGTATTTTGTGCTGATGGGCAAATTAAGTCCCCTAGACGGCATTGGCCCGAATGAAATTGGCTTGAAAAAGCTGTTTCAGCGTGTGCAAACCTCTCCTATTGAAGAGGTGATTTTGGCAACCAACTTCACCGCTGAGGGTGAGACCACGGCACATGTGATCAGCGAAGGCTTGAAAGCACGCGGTATCAAGGTCACACGCTTGGCGCGCGGTGTGCCGATTGGCAGTGAGCTGGAGTATGTTGACTTAGGTACTATCGCGCACGCTCTGGTGGATAGAAGATAGGGAACCTAACGACATTTAGCGACATTTGGCAGACGATGGAATTTGTTAGTCTGCGCTAGTAATAACCCGATTAATACAAACCCGATTAAGGATGTTCCTGATGCGCGAATGAGATGATGACGATATGCTTAATTCAGTCGTCAATCAAGGAAACAGCAGCATCGTGGGAAAAGTCAACCGTCGTCAATTTAACCTAGCCAGTCTTGCTGCGGGCTTTAGCGTGTCCTCGTTGGCTCAAGGTCGGTTTGAAAAAAGCAAAATCACCTTGGCTGTTGGTGGCAAAGCGGCGTTTTTCTATTTACCTTTAACTGTTGCGGAGCAGCTGGGGTATTTTGCGGCTGAGGGGTTGGAGCTTGAAATTGTTGATTTCCCCAGCTCTATCCGCGCGCAGCAAGCGCTGGCCAATGGCAATGCTGATGTGGTGTGTGGTGCGTTCGAGCATCTCATCAGCTTGCATGCGAAGCAGCAATTTGTGCAGTCATTTGTAGCGCTCGGTCGTGCCCCTCAAATGGCGATGGGTGTGTCGACAAAAAGCATGCCCCATTACAAAAGATTTGCTGATTTAAGAGGCAAGCGCATAGGCATTGCAGCGCCGGGTACAGGTACAAATATCATGGCTAATGTGCTGTTGCAGCGTGCGGGTCTGCATCAAAACGATGTGAGCTATATAGGGGTGGGCACCTCAGCGGGCGCCTTGTCTGCGCTTCGTACGGGGCAGATTGATGCGATTTGTAATTTAGAACCTGTCATGTCGCAACTAGAGCAAAACGGTGAAATAAAAATCATTGCAGACTCACGCACACTGCGCGGCACGCAAGCTATTTTTGGTGGGGCAATGCCGGGTGCGTGCTTATATGCCACGGCTGATTACCTACAAAAAAATAGGTGGGTGGTGCAAGCTTTGTCAAATGCGATTGTTCGGTCTTTGAAGTGGTTGCAAACGGCAGGTCCCAAAGAGCTTCTGCAAAGCGTGCCTGAGGTCTATTCGATGGGCGACCGAGGCTTGTATTTGGCTACTTTTAACAAATCGCGGGAATCTATCTCTTTAGATGGCTTGGTTGCGGAAGATGCCGCCAAAATGGCGTTGAAAGTCATGGCTAATTTCGACCCATCCGTAAAGGCTGAAAAAATAGACATCAGCAAAACCTATGTGAATACGTTTGCAAAACAGTCTAAATTGCAGTTTGATGCCTAGTTTTTTACAAATTTACCGCTGTGTTGCCTATAATTTGGGCAGCCATGAACCACACAAACAATCCCCCCTTTTCAAGCTCCTCCAGCTCCTCCAGTCTCGCAAATCTCAACTTAGTCGCCTTACCCGCCTTTGACGATAACTACATTTGGATGCTGCATGACGGTAAGCGTGCTTTGGTGGTTGATCCGGGCGATGCCGATGTTGTTCTTGAGGCGTTAAAACGTTTGTCCTTGCGCTTGGAAACCATTTTGGTGACGCATCACCACATAGACCATACGGGCGGTGTTGATGTTTTACGCAATACAACGGGTGCCATGGTTTTTGGCCCGCTGACCGAGACCATGCCGGAACCTATCAGACGATTGACCGGTGGCGATAAAGTGCAGGCGATGGGGCTGACCTTTGATGTGACCGACGTGCCAGGTCACACATCGGGACACATTGCGTACTATTGCAACAACGTTGCGGGATCGCCCTTGCTATTTTGCGGCGATACCTTGTTCTCAGGCGGTTGTGGCCGTTTGTTTGAAGGCACACCAGCGCAAATGCTGGCGTCGTTGACGCAGTTGGCATCGTTACCTGGCAATACCCGCGTGTGTTGCACGCATGAGTACACTTTGTCGAATCTTAAATTTGCACGCGCTGTGGAACCAAACAACGCCGACCTTATCCAATACCAAGCACAATGTGTCGCGTTGCGTGAGGCCAATGTGCCCACGTTGCCCAGCACGATTGCCCGCGAGCTACAAATCAATCCTTTTTTACGCAGCGATCAAGCTGAAGTGGTGCATGCGGCACAACAACTTGACCCAACAGCGGCTGATGAAGTCGCTGTTTTTACGGCGATTCGCCAATGGAAAAACAATTTTTAATGACTTTTAAATCTCGCTATCTCAGTAATTCACGCTTTCAAGCTGCTGCATCTTGCATGCAACGAAGCGACACCAAACACCTCTTTAAGTATTCAACACTGGCTTTGGCCTTGTTGTTGAGCGTACACATTCAAAGTGCCCAAGCGCAAGAGGTCAAAGGTGATATTTACGTATCTCAACCGCAAGTGGCGGTTGAGATACCTAAAGTCCTTGCCTCGCCAGTTGCGCCAATCGTCCCTACGATACAAGCTGCACCTGTAGCTAAAACAGCCAATGCGGCAGAACGGCCCGCGCAAGTCAATCCTGCGGCATCTGCGTTTGCACAAGAAATGCCTATCGTGGCTGAGCGTCCTACCAATGATGCTGACTTGTGGGCCAGAATTCGGCGTGGGTATGCCATGAATGATTTGAGGTCTGAATTAGTCACCAGCCAAGAGCAGTGGTATGCCACGCGCCCCAGCTACATTAGCCGTATGACCGAGCGGTCCAGCAAATATTTGTACCATGTGGTGGAAGAGCTTGAGCGGCGCAATATGCCGACAGAACTGGCTTTGCTGCCCTTCATTGAAAGCGCGTTTAACCCGCAAGCAGTTTCTGGTGCAAAAGCAGCCGGTATGTGGCAATTTATGCCAGCAACTGGTAAATATTTTGCACTCAAGCAAAACGTTTTTCGTGACGACAGGCGTGATGTATTGGCCTCAACCAAAGCAGCTTTGGATTACCTTCAAAAGCTGCACCGCATGTTTGGTGACTGGCATTTGGCCTTAGCGGCTTACAACTGGGGCGAGGGCTCAGTCGGGCGCGCGATTGCAAAAAACCAGCGTGAAGGTTTGGCGACGGATTACAGCAGTCTAAGCATGCCAGACGA
>JBEBJY010000039.1:0-24620 GCA_040079635.1 Burkholderiaceae bacterium
GAACTATGTACTCATTGATTATGAAAATGTTCAACCAGAAGCCATATCTGCACTAGATCAAGAATATTTTAAAGTTATTGTATTTGTTGGCGCAACGCAATCTAAAGTGACTTATGAAGTTGCCATTGCCATGCAAAAATTAGGAAATAAAGCAGAGTATATAAAAATTGCCGGAAATGGGCCTAATGCATTAGATTTTCATATTGCTTTTTATATTGGAAGAATATCTGCAAAAGAGCCAGATACATATTTTCATATCGTATCAAAGGATACTGGGTTCGATCCGCTTATTGCTCATCTCAAAAATCTCAGAATTCCCGTCCAGCGCTCTAAAGATATTAGTGAGATTCAAATAGTAAAAGCATCAATTTCTAAAACTATTGAAGAAAAAATAATTGTTGTTACCGATTATTTAAAATCTCGTGGAACAGCAGTACCTAAAACTATTAAAACGCTAACCAGTACGATTCAATCGGTATTTCAAAAAAATATACTTGAATCAGAGCAAGAAACAATTATTGCAGCATTGCAAGAACAAGGTGCGATTGCGGTGGTTGGCTCCAAGGTATCTTACAATTTAAATTAATACACACCTTCACTTACTATATATTTCATAGCTGCTTAGGCAATAAATACGCCGGCTACAGCCATTTTTAATCACTTTTTTGACGCTTTTAAAAGACTTTACATGTTTCGACCTCTAATTTCCCCTCTCGTAGCGCTTTTCTGCCTCTTCACCGCCCTAGCCACCCAAGCCGCCCCATTCACGCCCGCCAATGACAGCGACGTGGTTGAGCGGCTGCCACTGAGCGCGACTGACCCGTCTGCGCGGCGTTTGCAGTCGCTGCGCAAGCAGCTGGAGGCCAAGCCGGATGACGTGGCGCTGCGGATTGAGATTGCGCGGCGGTATTTTGATTTGTCTATGGCGCAGGGTGACCCGCGGTATGTGGGGTATGCGTCTGCGGCTCTTGCGCCGTTGGACAAGGCGGCTCTAGCGGCGAATTCTGGATATTGGCAAATCAAAGGCATGTTGCAGCAATACAGCCACAATTTTGACGGTGCATTGGCGAGTTTGGACAAAGCCAGTTTGGCTGACCCCAAATCGCCCGACCCGATGGCTTGGCGCTCTGCTATTCATATGGTGCAGGCGAATTACCCCAAGGCGCAGGCTGAGTGCGAGGCTTTGAAACTTTTAACGAGTCCCCTGTTTGCCACTGGTTGCAGCCAATATGTTCTGGCGCATTCGGGTGGGGCGGCTGGGTTGCAGAGTGCTTTTGACACGCTTAACGCCGCAGTTAAGGCTGAACCAACAGCAGCACCTGAGCTGATGTTGTGGGAATTAACCCGTTTGGCTGAAATGGCGATTCGCTTAAAACGCTTTGACGATGCTGAGGCTTATTTTCAACGCGCTTTGAAACTGGGCGTGACCGACCAGTTTTTACTCGGTGCATATGCCGACTTTTTGTTAATGCAAAAGAAGCCTGAAGCGGTGATAGCCCTGCTGGCGGACTGGGAGCGGTCTGACATTTTGCTGCTGCGTTTGGCACTGGCTGGCAAGGCGACAAATCACAAAAAAGCCGCCGATTGGGCAAGCAACCTGCGCGACCGCTTTGTAGAAGCCGCTAAACGAGGCGACCGCCTGCATGAGCAAGAGGCGGCCCGCTTTGAGTTGGACATTGAAAACAACCCGAAAAAAGCGCTCACCCTGGCTGCCAACAACTACAAACTGCAAAAAGAACCGCGTGACGCTGAGGTGCTGATGCGCTGTGCTTTAGCCGCCAAAGACGCTGCAGCTGCAGAACCGGCATTGACTTGGTTGAAGCAAAACAAGTATGAAGATGCGCATTTAGCTGATCTTGCCGCTGGTTTGGCGAAGATTGGAGGTGCGAAATGATGACCTTCAAAACAGCTGCTAAGTTAGATGCAAAAAAAGCAATCCAGCCGGCGTATTTATTGCCTAAGTCGCTATCATTTTTGATATTTTTTGCAGTGTTTATTGGGGTATTTTTTACCTCCACAAACGCCCTGGCCCACAAACCCAGCGACAGTTATTTGACGATGTCTGTACCCAAAGATGGCGCTGAGCAAAGCTCAAATGTGACCGTCCGCTGGGACATCGCCCTACGCGATTTGGACTACGTGCTGCAACTTGACCGCGACAACGACGGCGCGTTGACGTGGGGCGAAGTACGTGCGCGCGGCGACGACATCACAAGATATGCGACAGCGAATTTGGCGATTTCCGGCAAAGACAAACCCTGCGCTTTGACCACCACCGCCCCCATGCAACTGGACAAACACAGCGACGGCACCTACGCCGTGCTGAGCTTGAGTGCTACTTGCGGCGCTGCGATCACCGAGGCTTTGCAGATCAAATACGCGTTGTTGTTTGATGTGGATCCGTCGCATCGCGGCCTGGTGCAGTGGCTGGCACCGGGTGAAAAAGAGGCCTTGTCCGTCATTTTGGGCACTGAAACCGCCACGCAAAAGTTGCCGTTGCAAGCGCCCAGTGCGTGGGAAACCTTCCAGCAATACGTGGTGGAAGGCGTTTGGCACATCTGGATCGGGTTTGACCACATCCTCTTCCTCATCTCCTTGCTGCTGCCCGCCGTGCTGATTTTCAGAGCCATCGAGGGGAAAACGGACAAAAAAGGCAATCCCTTCAAGCAGTTGCAGCCCGCCAGCTCCTTCTGGGGCGCGCTCAAAGAAGTGCTCAAAGTCGTCACCGCCTTCACGCTGGCGCATTCCATCACGCTGAGTTTAGCGGCGCTGGGTTATGTCAGCCTGCCCTCGCGCCTGGTCGAATCGGTCATCGCCGCTTCCATCATCGTGGCGGCCCTCAGCAATATCCGGGGGAATCTGGACACCAAACGCTGGGTTATGGCGTTTGGCTTTGGCCTCATCCACGGCTTCGGCTTCGCATCTGTGTTGGCAGACTTAGGCTTGCCACAAAACGCTTTGGTCACCGCGTTGATAGGCTTCAATGTCGGCGTAGAACTAGGCCAACTAGCCATCGTCGCAGTCTTCTTGCCGCTGGCCTTCTGGCTACGCGCCACCAAATTTTACCAAGTCGGCGTTTTCAAATGGGGTTCTGTGCTGATTGCGCTGATGGCGCTGTACTGGTTTGTGCAGCGGGCGTTTGATTTGTAATTTGATTGCCTAAATTGCTATTTATTTAATAGCTAACCAGGCAATAAATGCGCCGACTATAGACAAATTTACCTCTTTAAAATAACTTTCTAAACCAAACTTTCAGCGTATTCAGCCAGCGCAGTCAATACCGCGATGCCTTTGGCATCTGCGGTTTTGGAGAGCTCGTTTAACTGGGCGTAATAAGCCTCCAGAGAACGCGCTCCGCCTTCCCCCTCCTGCAACCTAGCAGCGCAGTGCTCGTACCAGCGCTCTTGCTCGTCGTCGTTCAAAATGTCGGGAAAGTTGCGGGCTTTGTAGCGGAAGACGAGTTCTTCCAGGCGTTCGTCTTCAAAGCCAGTGCGGGCTTCTGCCAACTTGTCTGGATCCAAGGCGATGAGCTGGGTCAGGCGGCGGCGGTCGTTGTTGCCTATGAAGCCGCCGTAGAGGTCGGCATCCACATCGGGTGTGGTGGCGTTTTCAGCCTCTGGGCGTTTGAAAATCACGGGCCACAGAGCGCTCATGTCGGGCAATTCGGTGGCTTTTTCTGCGTTTTGCATTTGCGCGGCGATGTCTATGCCCCACTTTTGCGCCATCTCCGTACTCAGAGTTTTCAGACTGCTGATGACCATGGGCGATTTGTTCAAATGAACGGTTTTGATGGGCAGGCGGGTCATGCCGGCGGGCAGTTCGCTGGCTTTGGTGAACATGCGCAGGCGGACTTCGTCAGGTTTCAAGAGCGCCAGTTCGCTCGGGTCATGCGCTAAGTCCCAAGCGATCATTTCGTTTTTATTGGTCGGGTGCATGGCCAGCGGGAACATGATGGCGATGCAACCTTTTTCAGACGGGAACATGCCTGAAATGTGCAGAAAAGGCCGGGCGTTTTGCAGCGTGGTCGGCAAGCCCAACTCGGCAGCGACGCGGTCTTTTTTGTGCAGACTGAGGCAGAAGTCGAACAGTTTGGGGTTCGTCTTTTTGATCAAACGCGCCAAATCAATCGTCGCCAGCACGTCTGACAGCGCGTCGTGCGCAGCTTCATGGGCGAGACCGTTGGCTTTGGTGAGGTCTTCTAGCTTGAAACTTGGTTTTTTAGATGTATTTATGGCTGTAGCCGACGTATTTGTTGCCCAATTAGCTATATTATTTATAGTATTTCTGGCTTCTTTTGCATTGATGGATGCCAATTCTTCGGGTGAAATATCCTTCAAAGGCCAGTTAATGCCGTCAGGACGCAAGGCATAAGCCGTCCGAACCACGTCCATCAAATCCCAACGACCACAGTTGTTTTGCCACTCGCGGGCGTAGGGGTCGCGCAGATTGCGCCAGAGCATGAAACGGGTGAACTCGTCGTCAAAACGGATGGTGTTATAGCCCACGCCTATGGTGCCTGGCTCGGACAAAGCTGCCTCAATCTGCGCGGCAAATTCATGCTCAGGGATGCCGCGCTCTAGGCAGGTTTGCGGAGTAATGCCGGTAATCAAGCAAGACGTTGGGTCAGGCAAATAATCGGGCGCAGGCTGACAGTACAGCATGATGGGCTCGCCGATGACGTTCAAATCGGCGTCGGTGCGGATGGCGGCGAACTGCGAGGGGCGGTCAACGCGGGCGTTGATGCCGAAGGTTTCGTAGTCATGCCAGAGGAACGTGTGCGACTGAGATGTAGTAGCCATATTTTTATAACTGTCTATGTAAAAAAAGGGCTGGGAACCGAAGTTACCAACCCTTTTAAGTATCGTTGAATTTATCGCTGAATTTGCAGAGGAACTTAGCCTTCTGAAACCTCTTCCGACTCAGCCTTTGCTTTGTCTTTTTTAGGCGGCTTCGGCAGCGGCGTGATGTCCAACACCACTTCGCCAGTTTCCACGCCCTTCTCGTCTGTCTTCGTGGCGATGTCCACCGTCAAACGGCCACCGTCTACCAAACGACCGAACAGCAATTCGTCGGCTAAAGCGCGGCGAATCATATCTTGGATCAGGCGCTGCATAGGGCGCGCACCCATGAGCGGGTCGAAGCCTTTTTTCGCCAGATACTTGCGCAAGCCATCGGTGAAGGTGACTTCGACCTTTTTCTCGGCCAATTGCGTCTCAAGTTGCAGCAAGAACTTGTCTGCCACGCGCAGGATGACGTTTTCGTCCAAAGCTTTGAAGCTGACAGTTGCATCCAAACGGTTGCGGAACTCGGGCGTGAACAGGCGCTTGATGTCGGCCATCTCATCCCCGGCTTCGCGCGGATTGGTGAAACCGATGGTCGCTTTGTTCATGGTTTCAGCGCCGGCGTTGGTGGTCATGATCAAAATCACGTTACGGAAATCGGCTTTGCGGCCGTTGTTGTCCGTCAGCGTGCCGTGGTCCATCACCTGCAGCAGCACATTGAAAATGTCCGGGTGGGCTTTTTCAATCTCATCGAGCAGCAAGACGCAATGCGGCTTTTTGGTGACGGCTTCTGTGAGCAAACCACCTTGGTCAAAACCAACATAGCCTGGAGGCGCACCAATCAAACGGCTAACCGCGTGGCGTTCCATGTACTCGCTCATGTCAAAACGGATCAACTCAATACCCATGATGTAGGCGAGCTGTTTGGCGGCTTCTGTCTTGCCAACGCCAGTGGGGCCGCTGAACAAGAACGAACCAATCGGCTTGTCAACCTTGCCCAAGCCAGAGCGCGCCATTTTAACGCTGGAAGCCAGCACGTCCAAGGCCTTGTCTTGGCCGAAAACGACGCTCTTCAAGTCGCGTTCCAGTGTTTGCAGCTTGCTGCGGTCGTCGTTCGACACATTGGCAGGCGGAATACGGGCGATTTTCGCGACGATTTCTTCGACTTCGGTTTTGCCGATGACTTTTTTGCGTTTTGACGCAGGCAAGATGCGCTGTGCTGCGCCAGCTTCGTCGATCACGTCAATCGCCTTGTCGGGCAACTGGCGGTCGTTGATGTATTTGGCGCTGAGCTCAGCCGCGGCTTGCAAGGCAGCCAAGGCATATTTCACGCCGTGGTGCTCTTCAAAGCGCGACTTCAAGCCTTTGAGAATGTCAATGGTTTCAGGTACAGACGGCTCAACCACATCGATTTTTTGGAATCGGCGCGCCAAGGCAGCGTCTTTCTCGAAAATCGCACGGTATTCTGTGAACGTGGTTGCACCAATGCATTTAAGCTGACCAGAGCTGAGCGCTGGTTTGAGCAAATTCGACGCATCCATGGTGCCGCCAGAGGCTGCACCCGCACCGATGATGGTGTGGATTTCGTCGATGAACAAAATGCCGTTGGGTTTGTCTTTGAGTTGTTTGAGCACGCCTTTCAAACGCTGCTCAAAATCGCCACGGTATTTGGTGCCAGCCAACAACGCACCCATGTCTAATGAGTAAACGACGGATTCGGCCAAAATTTCTGGCACCTCTTTTTGTGTGATGCGCCAAGCCAAGCCCTCGGCAATCGCGGTTTTGCCCACGCCGGCCTCTCCCACCAACAATGGGTTGTTTTTACGGCGGCGGCAAAGAATTTGAATCGTGCGCTCAACTTCGTAGTCGCGGCCAATCAGCGGGTCAATCTTGCCTGAAATGGCGAGGTTGTTGAGGTTGACGCAGAACTGATCCAGCGGCGATTGCTTCTCTTGCTTTTCCGCGCCCTGCTCTTCAGATTGTTCGGCTGCTTCGCCAGATTTCACTGGCTCTGGCGGGTCACTCTTTTTGATGCCGTGGGCGATGAAATTGACCACGTCCAAACGGGTCACGCCTTGCTGGTGGAGATAGTAAACGGCGTGCGAGTCTTTTTCGCCAAAAATAGCGACCAAAACATTTGCGCCTATGACTTCTTTTTTGCCACTACCGGTAGATTGCACGTGCATGATAGCGCGCTGAATGACGCGCTGGAAACCCAGCGTTGGTTGGGTATCGACTTCGTCAGTACCGGCGACTTGTGGCGTGTTGTCTGCGATGAACGCATTCAACGACTTGCGCAAGTCGTCGATATTGGCGGAGCAAGCGCGCAACACCTCAGCGCCGCTGGGGTTATCCAGCAATGCGAGAAGCAAATGCTCTACGGTGATGAACTCATGGCGCTGCTGACGAGCTTCAACAAAGGCCATGTGCAAACTAACTTCTAACTCTTGGGCAATCATGCGGTTTCCTTTTGGCCTTATTTACTCTGCTGTAACTAACTTTATATCAATAAATCTACAATTTTTTATTTCGCTGTAAATTTCGCAAAATTTGTTGTTTTGCTACAGATTCACATGGGGTGCTTGGAACTTGATTCAAGAGGCCATCTTCATTCATCAAGGGGCTCAGCTTGGCATTGCAGCGGGTGACCATGCTCTTTGGCGGCGCCAGCGACTTGATCAACCTTACTGGCGGCAATGTCTTTGGAAAACACGCCACATACCCCTTTACCGTCTAGGTGAATTTTGAGCATGATTTGAGTGGCTGTTTCACGGTCTTTTTTGAAGAACTCTTGAATCACAAAAACCACAAACTCCATCGGCGTGTAATCGTCATTCAGCATCACCACTTGGTACATTTGCGGTGGCTTGGTCTTTTGCGGCACGCGCTCAAGCACCGTGGTGTCGCCGTCATCTCGCTTCGGAACAGCGGGTGCAGGTTGCGCGGGTTTATTTGCAGATTTATCGGGGGTAGCAGGAGATTTTGTAGCCATAATTCATTGTAGCAAGCATGAAATAGCTTGAAAGCGCGATGGTTAAATATGAGGATAGCGTGATTATTTAAACCCTATCTCGGTGCGAAATCTCGATTACCAAGGCTTTGGCAGCAATTTTCTCGACCAGACTCTCCGCTTGGCTGCGGTTTTTAGCATCTAAATTCGCATCCCACTCGTCTAACAAGTACACCACAGCATTGGTGTTCTCGGAAATTTCTTGTAACGATTTGAGTTGACGCTCGCCCGATGAAAAACCGCTTTTTTGCTCTTCGTAGTCTTCGTTCAAGTCATCTTCATCATCTGCCAAGCTTTCTGGCTGACTGCTTAATCTGGGTTTGTCGTAGGCAAACGCCAAACTGTCCGCCGTTGGCCAGTAATACGCCTTAGCACCTAGCTTGGTTTTCATGGCGGCTAGCAGGGTAGATTTGCCTGAGCCGTTACCGCCGCGAACCAAGATTCGACCCGTTGGGTGCGTTTTGACTATCTCTAATGCTGAAGCCAGCGAATCGCAAACCAAGGCTTGCCCACCGACTGAATTTCGCAGCGTCAAACTAACCCGCTTGAATTTGATACGCGAGTCAAAATCGGCATCCGGCGCTGGGTGCATGGTGTTGCAAGCGCCGGTGATGCGCGTCCAGACGGCAAGCAAATCGTTCCAACCGGTGACCAAACCATGCACGTCGTGCGACAGCTCAATTTGCCTTGGCAACGTTGCAGCCAAACCAATCAACAACGCCGTGTTTGACACGTCACGCGAAGCAATCACCACGATATAGCCAAACACCATGCCCAAGGCGATGATGCCACTGATGGTCGACAGTCCTTCGCGCGCCATGATGGACTTGATTTGTGCGGCAAGTGCATCTCGTAAACGCTCTTTGAACGTGCCATGCCACAAGCGAAAATTGTAGCGGTTGCCACTGAAAATATTGTCCCACGCGCTATAGGTATGCGCTGTCAAGCGGTTGGTTTGGCGCTGGTTATTGGCATAGGCTCTAGCCACAGGTTTGCGCACAAACCACTGGATGCACATAAGCACCGCAAACACAGCGGCGTAGGCAACTGGCAAACCAGCGTCAATGGCAAAACCTAGCACCAAGGCGTTGAAAATCAAACCAAAAAAGAGTTTCAAGTCGGCTTCCAACTCAAACATCAGCTCGAAGAAAATGTGAAAGGTTTCGTTGGTCAAGAAGGGCTCTGTCACCTCTCGCACTTGTTTGTTGCCTAATAAGTTGGCATACTTTTTGTTGTCTCTGGCAAAGCGCATCATGTAGCGGCCAAAGGCGCCAAAACCCGCCCTTTCGGCAAACACCCAGCTCACTGCGCCGACAACGTAAGCGGTTGATTGTGCCGCAACGATCCAGAGCAAATCACCAATCAGAAACGCTTCATTAGCAACATCTTGCCCAGCTTTGATGATGAGCCAAGTCGTTGATGCAGCCAATGCCGCCTCGACGATCAGCAAAAACAGCATGACGTAAAAAGGCCGACACAACAAAAACCGAACAAAGTCGATATTTTTGTAGCCAGCTCTGGCTCTAAGTACTGGTAAATGTGAATTGTCAGTCATGCATTAAAAAGCCGCTGGGGTTCTCCACAAATCACATATTGTCAATCATCACTTGACCAAAGCCAGAGCAGCTGACTTGTGTGGCACCTTCCATCAAGCGTGCAAAATCGTAAGTCACTTTCTTACTGGCGATTGATTTCTCCATGGCGCTGATGATCACATCAGCAGCTTCAAGCCAACCCATATGGCGAAGCATCATTTCAGCAGCTAAAATGGAAGCGCCCGGATTCACGTAATCTTTACCCGCGTATTTGGCAGCGCTGCCATGTGTGACTTCAAAACACGCCACAGTATCTGACATATTTGCGCCTGGGGCGATACCAATCGCCCCAACCTGCGCCACCAAGGCGTCTGCAATATAGTCGCCATTCAAATTCATGGTTGCCACCACCGCATGTTCAGTGGGACGCAGCAAGATTTGCTGTAAAAAGTCATCAGCTAAAACATCTTTGATGATGATCACTTTACCGGTTTTAGGATTTTTAATCTGGCACCACGGGCCGCCATCAATCAATGTCGCGCCAAACTCTTTTTGAGCCAAGCCATAAGCCCAATCTCGGAATGCGCCTTCAGTAAATTTCATAATGATGCCTTTGTGAACAATCGTCACACTAGGCAAGTCATGGTCAATGGCGTATTGAATCGCTTTGCGCATCAAGCGCTCAGTGCCTTCACTGGAGACTGGCTTGATGCCGATGCCAGATGTATTAGGGAAGCGAATGGTATTGACGCCCATCTCGTCTTGCAGGAATTTGATGAGCTTCTTGGCATTTTCGCTACCAGCTTCAAACTCAATGCCAGCATATATATCTTCCGAATTTTCACGAAAAACCGCCATATTGGTTTTTTCTGGCTCTCGCAAAGGCGATGGCACGCCCGCAAAATACTGCACGGGTCGTAAGCAAACGTACAAATCAAGCTCTTGACGCAAAGACACATTCAAAGATCGGATACCAGCACCTCGTGGCGTCGTCAGTGGGCCTTTGATAGAAATAACATATTCGCGCAAAATTTTCAGCGTTTCTTCAGGCAGCCAAGCACCAGGCCCATACACCTTGGTCGCTTTTTCGCCAGCAAAAACCTCCATCCAATGGATTTTGCGTTTATCGCCATATGCCTTGGTGACGGCTGCGTCAACCACTTTGAGCATCACAGGCGTTATGTCTTGACCTGTGCCATCACCCTCAACGAAGGGAATGATCACTTGATGGGGCACCTTGATCGTCAAATCTGCATTGACCGTGATTTTGCTGCCGTCTGCAGGCACTTTGACGTGCTGGTACATGAATACGCTCTCCAATATTGTCGAATAAATGGCCTGAAATGAGGTGCCTTGGATTCTAGTCTTAAAAAAAGTTGCAAAAATAGTTGAAAAAGTTGTCAACCATAACGATTCTCGTCTCGTTACGGATACACCTTCCAGATTTATTGGCAGGAATTTTTTAAATAACGTTATTTTTAGGAACTCTCATCATGAACAAAATCCTCGCCGCTTTGGTTGCTGGTCTCTTCGCTGCTACTACATTCGCTGCTTCTCACGCTGCTGCTCCTGCAGCTGCTGCTAAGCCAGCTGCAGCCGCTGCTGCTCCAGCAGCAGCTCCTGCTGCTGCCGCACCAGCTGCAAAAGCTGCGGCTCCAGCTGCAGAAATGAAGAAAGAAGAAGCTAAGCCAGCTGCTGCAGCTAAGCCAGCTAAAAAAGCAAAGAAAATGAAGAAAGCTGCTAAAGCTAAAGCCGCTGCTCCAGCTGCTGACGCAAAACCAGCTGCCAAGTAATATATTAGCTGGCTTGAAGCTTAGCTTAAGCCATGCTAGTATTCGGATGTAGTGGGTGATGAAAGTTATCCGCTACTTTTTTAAAACTTTAAATATTTGGAAGACTATCATGGCTAAAAAAGCAAAGAAAATGAAAAAAGCAAAAAAAGCAGCTCCAGCAGCTAAGTAATTTTTGCGACAATGGCATGAACTTCGGTTCTAGCCATTGTCAACACAACCCGCCTCAGGTTTCGACTTAGGCGGGTTTTGTTTTTTGTACTCGATTTTTGTCAACGCTTGCTTCTTGAACATCGTTAGTATTGTTAAACTGAATCTGGCTCACACTAGAATACGCCTATGAAAATCATCTTTTGCCAGCCGTTGGCTATAGCTATCAGCTTATTGATTAGCAGCTTTTTACATAGTGCGGCATTCGCCCAAGAAGGCCCGCAGCTCAATTTGCAACGTATCAAGATCTCCGCTGGCATGCACCAAATTGACACACAACTCGCGATGACGCCTGCAGAGCGTCAAATTGGTCTGATGAATCGCCCCACCATGCCTGCCCACGAAGGCATGCTGTTTGTATTTGACGAACCCACTCGGCAATGCTTTTGGATGAAGAACACGCTGTTACCGTTGACAGCGGCTTTTGTCGCAGACGATGGCACGATCGTGAACTTAGAAGACATGAAACCGCAGACTTTAGAAGCACATTGTTCAACAAAAGCGGTGCGCTATGTGCTGGAAATGAACCAAGGCTGGTTTGCCAAACGAGGTATCAAGGCCGGTACCAAGCTTTCTGGCGTGCCTTTTAAACAGTGAGACTGTTGTGAATATCTGACGACCATGTGACAAATTCACGAAAAAGGCCAGAAACGCAAGTTTATGGCCTTTTTAAATAATCGAGGTTAATGATCTTAAATCCTACACCCCGATGCACTCAAGCTCAAGCGAAGTTGGCTTGCGCAAATTCCCAATTCACCAAGCTGTTGAGGAAAGTTTCCACAAACTTAGGACGTGCATTGCGGTAGTCAATGTAGTAAGCGTGTTCCCACACGTCAACCGTCATCAAAGCTTTGTCGCCCGTGGTCAACGGTGTACCAGCAGCGCCCATGTTGACGATATCAACCGTGCCATCCGCCTTTTTCACCAACCAAGTCCAGCCAGAGCCAAAATTGCCAACGGCTGATTTGACGAAAGCTTCTTTAAACGCTGCGTAAGTGCCAAACTTGGCATTGATGGCCGCTGCCAAAGCACCTGTAGGCTCGCCACCGCCCGCTGGCTTCATGCAGTTCCAGAAAAAGGTGTGGTTCCAGATTTGTGCGGAGTTGTTGTAAATGCCGCCAGAAGATTTCTTGATGATTTCTTCCAAAGTCATACTTTCAAACTCGGTGCCCTTTTGCAGGTTGTTGAGGTTGACCACATACGCGTTGTGGTGCTTACCGTGGTGAAACTCTAAAGTTTCTTGTGAGTAGTTAGGTGCCAAAGCGTCAATCGCGTACGGCAGTGCTGGTAGGGTATGTTCCATGGTGAGTCCTTCAGTGGTGAAATAATCTTTGATTCTAACGATGTCGTGTTGCACTTGAGGCTTGTACGGTCAAATCAATCTGCCCAATGGCCAAAGTAGCGCGCAATGCTTGTCCTGCTTGCACTTGGGCAGCATCAACAACGGTTGCGCCTTCTTCATCTGCAAGCCAAGCGTAGCCGCGCTGTAGCACAAGCTGTGGATCAAGCAAAGCCAAGCCACGTTCTGACCGCGCTAACCGCTCTTGCATGCGCGACAAAGCAGATTTCACCTGATTGGGCCACTGCATTTGCAAAGACAACACCTGCTGGCGCTGACTTGCGATTTGACCTTTGACAGCAAATTTCAAATGCTGACCATGGCTTTGCAGCTGCTGGCGCTGCTGTGCCAGCCAGCTTGACGGTCTGCCCAAACGCGCTTGGGCACGATCTAGGCGTTGGTTTTGACTATCTACATAGCGGTTGGCAGTGCTTTGTAGGCGATCTTGCATCAAATCCAGCGTATTGAGCCAAGTTTGTTGCGATGCGCTAACCAATTCTGCCGCCGCCGTTGGCGTCGGTGCGCGCACATCGGCGACAAAATCGGCAATCGAAAAATCTGTTTCATGGCCCACGCCCACGATGATGGGAATCGGGCTGTCGGCAATCGCTCGCGCCAAGGCTTCGTCGTTGAAAGCCCACAAATCTTCCAGCGAACCGCCACCGCGCACCAGTAAAATGACGTCGATTTTAGGCAATTCATCAGATAACAAATCAGACTCTAGCCGGCGTATTTGTTTATTGTATTGATATAATTTTGATAGCGATTTGATAATCTCTTGTGGTGCATTGGCACCTTGCACAGACGCTGGTGACAGCACCACAGGAATGTGCGGCACACGGCGCTGTAAAGCTGTGGCGACGTCGTGCAAAGCGGCTGCGCCCAGCGACGTGACCAAACCAATTTTGCGCGGCATCAGCGGCAAGGCACGCTTGCGGCTGGGCTCAAACAGTCCCTCGGCTTCCAGCTTGGCTTTGAGGCGCAAAAACTGCTCAAACAACGCGCCCTGCCCCGCTTGGCTGATGCTTTCCACAATCAACTGCAAATCGCCGCGCGGCGTGTACACGTCAATTCTGCCCCGCACTTCAACAAAATCGCCATCGCGCGGCATGAAGTCCGCCATCGACGCCGCGCGTTTGAACATCGCACAGCGAATTTGCCCACTCGCGTCTTTCAGCGAAAAGTAGCAATGCCCCGAACTAGCGCGGGAAAACCCTGATATTTCACCCCGCACGGTGACTGGGTTGAACCGCGCATCCAGCGCATCAGCAATCGCGCGGCACAGCGCACCGACCTGCCAAACTTGCGTAGGAAGTCGTCGGGTGTTGGTTGAAATCGTATCTTCGTTCATGGAGGTTTAAATTATCGTTATTTATCGGCTCAGAAACTCAAAAAGCCCGTGTTTATTCATTTCTTTGCTCATATAAATGCGTCGTGTGACAGCTTAAAAACAATAGCGTGACATTTCAGTGACACCTTGCAAGCCATTGATTTTATTTAATAATTTTCGCTATCTTTTTTGAAATTCGTTATTTTTAATATGCTTATTTTTTGAGCAGTCCAACAAAAGTACCTAAATATGCGGGTCTGCGTCAAATGCAAGGTAGTTTTGCACAAAGATATCCACAGTTTTTGTGTGCTTCACTTTTTGACAAAAGATTGAATATTTTTTAAAAAATTTGATGTTTTTTCGTGCTGATTCTTACCGATTCAGCATAAAACTGTGATGAACTGGTGCTGCCTAGGTCATAATTGCCAGCGTTGCTAAAACGCAGTATCTGCCCCCAATACATTCGGAGAAACTCCTCTTGCTATCCATCATTCAAGCCGCCGGCTGGCCCATTTGGCCGCTCATTGCCTGCTCTATCATCGCCTTAGCCTTGGTGTTTGAGCGTTTTTACAGCTTGCGCGTCAACAAAATTGCACCGATTAACTTGATTGAGGAAGCGCTTACCGTCTCGCGCAATTCCGTGCCTGGCCCCGATGTGGTGAAGCAGTTGGAACTTAGCTCTGAGCTTGGCGTCGTCCTCGCCAGCGGCTTGCGTGCGTTGAACATCAACCCACGCGCGACTGAAGCAGATTTACGCGCCAGCATGGAAGAGTCTGGCCGTGTGGTTGGACACCGTTTGGAGAAATACCTCACGGCACTCGCCACCATCGCCTCCGCCGCTCCTTTATTGGGTTTGCTGGGCACCGTTATCGGCATGATTGAAATTTTCGGTTCGCAAGGCTCAAGCACCGGTGGGGCTAACCCCGCACAGCTGGCGCAAGGTATTTCAATGGCGCTGTACAACACCGCGTTCGGTTTGATTGTCGCTATTCCTGCCCTGATTTTTTGGCGCTATTTTCGCGCTCGGGTTGACGAGTATTTGTTGACGCTGGAGCTCAACTCTGAACGCTTGTTGCGTCATTTAGTGACTCTGCGTAAATAAGAAGCTAAGCGTAAACACCATGGATTTTCGCAACCGCTCCCACCGCAGCGCCAGCACAGAGCCCGAAATCAACCTGATTCCGTTCATCGATGTGCTCTTGGTGGTGTTGATTTTTCTTATGTTATCAACCACTTACAGCAAGTTTACAGAGCTGCAGTTGAAACTTCCCACAGCTGACACCCAAGCCGCCAAAGACCGGCCGAACGAGATCATCGTCACCGTCAACAGCGCAGGCACTTACTCAGTCAACAAAACGGTTGTGCAACAGCGCGGCGTGTTGGCGTTGGCGGCAGCCTTGGCTGATGCCAGCAAAGCCATCGGCACACCTGTGGCCGGTAAAGAGCCGGTGGTCATCATCAGTGCGGATGCGCAAGCCACGCACCAGTCCGTCATCAGCGTGATGGAAGCGGCACGGCAAACGGGTTTGAACCAAATCACCTTTGCAACGCAAAAAACAGGTGCAAAATAAAGAAACTATTGGAGACAAGCTAAAAATTGGCTTGCAATCGGCGTGGTACAAGCATGGGTTGCTATCGTTTTTAATATCAGCCCTACTCTGGCCACTGTCTCAGGTTTACAAGTTTTTAGCGTTAACGCACCGCAAGCTGTACCAATTTGGCATTTTAAAAGTCAATAAAGTCAGCGTTCCCGTCGTCGTGGTTGGCAACATCGTCGCGGGCGGCGGTGGCAAAACGCCTACTGTTATCGCGTTGGTGCAGCATTTACAAGCGCAAGACATCCAAGTCGGCGTGATTTCGCGTGGCTATGGGCGAAGCAGCACGGAATGCCTAGAAGTCAAAAAGGACAGCAAGATTTCAGATGTTGGGGACGAGCCAGCTGGCATTCTTATTGCTTGTTCAGCTCCTGTATTTGTAGCTAATTCACGGTTTGAGGCGGCCTCAGCCATGCTCAAAACCTACCCAGCCACCCAAGTCATCATCTCCGACGACGGTTTACAGCACCACGCGCTGCAACACGATATTGCCATCACGGTGTTTGACGACAGGGGTTTGGGCAATGGTTTGCTGTTACCGGCGGGACCGTTACGAGAGTCAGCGGTTAAAACAATCAACTCACTGGTTCTTCATACAGGTAACCAAGCCGTCAAATTGACCCATACGGCTGTCCCGCAATTCACTGCGCGCCGCGCTTTGGCGAGTTATGCGCTTCAAGCTGACGGCAGCCGCGTCAATTTAAGCGATTTAAAAAATACCGATAAGCTGCTGGCACTTGCTGGCATTGCCAACCCCAAAGCGTTTTTTGAGATGTTAAGAGGTACGGGTTTGAACGTAACAAAAACGCTCGCCCTTCCTGATCACTATAATTTTAATAGCTACTTAGGCAATGAATACGCCGGCTACACCCTTATTTGTACAGTAAAAGATGCCGTTAAATTGTGGTCTATTCAGCCAACACTGAACCTTCAAATCTTGGCAATTCCGCTAGAATTTGAGCCTGAAACTGCGTTTTTCACAGCCTTTGATGCGCTGCTGCAACCTTTATTAAAGCCATCGATAAAGCCATTGATAAACGCCTAAATCACCGACTTAAAAGTTATCATCACAGTCATGGACTCAAAATTACTCGAACTGCTCGTCTGCCCCGTCACCAAAGGCCCTTTGCGCGCTGGTCGCCCAGATCCGCAAAACCCGGCGCTGCAGGAGCTGATTTCTAAGAGCGCCCGCTTGGCTTACCCTGTGCGTGACGGGATTCCGATTTTGCTGGAGTCTGAGGCGCGGGTTTTGACGGATGAAGAGATAGAGCAATTGCAAGGTTAAATCAAACCTATTTAACTTTTCAGTTAATTAGCAACCCATGCAACTAACCGTTCTGATTCCTGCCCGACTTGCCTCTACGCGGCTGCCAAATAAGCCGCTGGCTGACGTGGCTGGCCTGCCGTTGATCGTTCGAGTAGCGCAGCAGGTGCTCTCCTACACCGATAAAATCACTACAAAAAATATAGCTACTGAGGCAATAAATACGCCGGCTAATGGCATATTTGGCACTCAAAACGAGCCTAAAATACGAGCCGTGGTCGCCTGTGACAGCGACAGCATCCTCAAAGTCTGTCAACAGCACAATATCGAAGCCGTGCTGACCCGCAGCGACCACCCCAGCGGCAGCGACCGGCTGGCTGAGGCATGCGAAATTCTGCAACTGGACGACAACGAGATCGTTGTCAACGTGCAAGGCGACGAGCCGTTGATTGACCCGCAGTTGATTGTGGATGTGGCGCAGTTGCTGCAAAACTCCCCTTCTGCGAGCATGAGTACGGCAGCGCATGTGATTGATTCTGTTGAAGAATTCCGCAATCCCAACGTCGTCAAAGTCGTGACCGACGCGCAAAATTTGGCGATGTACTTTAGCCGCGCCCCGATTGGCTGGTGGCGCGATGGCAATATAGCGTCAGGTTCAGTAGCCGGGCTGCCCGAGTTGCCAACCGCCCCCAAACCGCTGCGGCACATCGGCATTTACGCCTACCGCGTGGGCTTTTTGAAGCAATTCCCCACCCTGCCGCAAGCTGATATCGAAGTCTGCGAAGCGCTGGAGCAACTGCGCGCTTTGTGGCACGGCTACCGCATTGCCGTGCATGTGACCGAGCAAGCGCCTGGGCCGGGCGTGGACACGCCTGAGGATTTGGAGCGGGTGCGGCAATTTTATTCAGCAGCTAATCGATCAACTAAGCTGTCAGCGAAATCATAGCTTTTGCATGCTATTCTCTAGCTCAGTAAGTATTAAAAAATCATAAATCTAAGGGATACGTCAATGAGACTGATTTTGTTGGGCGCACCAGGCGCTGGTAAGGGAACGCAAGCGACTTTTATTTGCCAAAAATACAGCATTCCGCAAATTTCTACCGGCGACATGCTGCGCGCTGCCGTCAAAGCGGGTTCTCCGTTGGGTTTGGAGCTCAAAAAAGTCATGGATTCTGGCGCTTTGGTGAGCGATGAGTTGATCATCAACCTCGTCAAAGAGCGCATCGCCCAGCCCGATTGCGCACAAGGTTTCTTGTTTGACGGCTTTCCGCGTACTCTTCCGCAAGCCGACGCGATGAAGGCCGCTGGCGTGAAGCTGGACTACGTGCTGGAAATCGACGTCCCGTTTGACGCCATCATCGAACGCATGAGCGGCCGCCGCTCGCACCCTGCCTCAGGTCGCACTTACCACGTCAAATTCAACCCACCTAAAGTCGCGGACAAAGACGACGTGACGGGTGAGCCTTTGGTGCAGCGCGAAGACGACAAAGAAGAAACCGTCAAAAACCGCCTAGCCGTTTACAGCGCACAAACCCGCCCATTGGTGGAATATTATTCAAATTGGGCGAAAGCTGACCCAGTTGCGGCTCCCAAATACCGCGCCATCAGTGGCACGGGCGGTGTGGATGAGATTACTGCGAGAGCTTTTGCAGCGCTGTCTGCTTAAAGCAATCTAAAAGCCGTCATTCCCGCGCAGGCGGGAATCCACATATGTACATCACCGTACTCGGCAACCCCACCTACTGCTACACAGGCGGTAAAGCCTTTGATTCTGCTTCAAATGCAGCCAAACCCACCGTCGTTTTCATCCACGGTGTGTTGAACGACCACAGCGTCTGGATTCTGCAAACCCGCTACCTCGCGCACCACGGTTTCAACGTTTTGGCGGTAGATTTGCCGGGACATGGCAAAAGCGCTGGAACAAACCGAAACATCCCGCCGTGTCTATCGGTCGAATCAGCCGCAGATTTCATCATCGCGCTATTAGATGCTGCGGGTCTCACAACTGTCGCTCTGGTTGGACACAGCTTTGGCTCACTTATCGCATTGGAAGCTGCAGCCCGCGATTCAGCCAAAAACCCAAACAGAATCAAGCACTTAGCCTTGATTGGCACGGCCTTTCCGATGCCCGTGTCGCCTGCTTTGCTGGAAACTTCGCTAAACGCGCCACTCAAAGCGATTGATATGGTCAACACTTACTCGCACAGCATGTTAGCGCCACCGCCCTCGGCGCTGGGGCCAGGTACTTGGCTGTACGGCAGCTCAAAAGCGCTGATGCGCCGTGTGCAGGCTAGTAATACAGCTTTCAACCTGTTTTTTACCGGATTTACTGCCTGTAACGACTATAAAAACGGTCTAGCCAGCGTATCTATTGCCTCAGCAGCTATGCTTTTTATAGTAGGCAAGTCTGACCAAATGACACCACCCAAAGCTACAAAGATGCTGATAGATGCGGCGATAGCGTCTGGCAAGTCCGTCAAAGTCGTCACCTTGGACGCCGGTCATTCGCTGATGACGGAAGCGCCAGATGGGGTTTTAGCGGCATTGAAAGCTTTTTTAGAGCCCTTAAAGCCGTAAAGGCACTAAAGTCACCCCAAAGTCGGGTCTTTGTCGCCTGATTTGCGGCGAATTGACGTTCAAATGTCGTAAGCTGTCGTGGTCAATACGCCCTGCAATTCCTAAACTTGTGGCTGGTGACGACAGGGTGTCGTAGCTTTACTAAACAGTAATTAAACGGGAAATTTCAACATGTTGGTTCAAAAATTACGTCTGCAGCGCGGCTGGTCGCAAGAACAATTGGCCGAATTAAGCGGTTTGAGCGTTCGCACCATTCAGCGCATCGAGCGTGGTTTGCCCGCCAGCAATGAAACCCTGAAGTCACTTGCATCGGTCTTTGAGATCGATTTTTCTACCTTGCAAGCCACTCAGGAGCCCGCCATGACCACACAAGCGACAGTCAATTCAAGCCCCGTATTTAACCAATCAGCTAACAACCCTACGCCATCCTTTTCAGCCCAAAGCATCAACGCTGACGAAGAAGCAGCCTTTCGCCACGTCCGCAAAATTCGTGGCTTTTACAGCCATGTGCTCAGATATGTCGTCGTCATCGGCGCTTTGACCGTTTTTAACCTCATCAAAATGCCCGATCGCATTTGGGTCATTTGGCCAGCTTTGGGTTGGGGCTTGGGCTTGGTGTTTCACGGCATGCGCGTGTTTGGCACCATGCCGTTTATGAACGCCGATTGGGAAAAGCGCCAGGTTGAGAAGTATTTGGGTAGAAAACTGTGAGCTGATTATGCGCAGCTTGACGCCCCTGATCGCCGTCCACATGACGGCTGCCATCACCGCCACCGTGATCGGCCCTTTCGCCATGTGGGCACGCCTTGGCATGACCAAACGGCCTAAGTTACACCGCGCTTTTGGCTACGCTTGGGTGACGATGATGATTGTCACCGCAGTTTCCGCCATCTTTATCAGCAGCGGTTTTGGCTGGAATTGGTACGGTTTCTCGCCGATTCATGTGTTGGTGCCGCTGACGCTAGCTTCGCTTTTTTTTGCTTTCAGATCGCTCATCAGAGGCAACATCGCCGCGCATAAGAAAAGTATGATCAGCCTGTATGTGCAAGCTTGTTTGATTGCGGGCTTTTTCACTTTTGTACCTGGACGATTTTTGGGCGATTTGTTGTGGAAGTAGTTTCATAGCTCGGCTAAATATGTATTAGTATCTAAACTAATGCAAAATTCCATCAAAATACGTCGATTTTTCCCTTTTCTCACATGGCCAAGGTTGACATTGCCTTTGCTCAAAGGGGAAATGTCAGCCGGTATCACGGTGGGTTTGATGATGATTCCGCAAGCTGTGGCTTACGCTGCGGTGGCGGGCATGCCGTTGGTGACGGGTATTTATGCGGCGCTCATCCCTGCTTTGGTGGCAGCGATGTGGAGTGCATCGGCGCGGTTGTCTGTCGGTCCCACGGCGTTGACGGCGCTGATGGTGGGCTCGGCGCTGACTGGTTTGGCGCAACCAGGTAGCGCGGACTGGGTCAATTTAGCCGTTTGGCTGGCGTTGCTCACGGGCTTGACGCAAATGCTGCTTGGTTTTGCAGGGTTTGGTTGGCTGCTAAACATCATCAGTGCGCCAGTATTGATGGGTTTCACGCAAGCTGCGGCGTTGTTGATTTTGACTTCGCAACTGCCCGCCTTGCTGGGCTTCAAGGGCAATTTTTACAACATGGCAGGACAAATTTGGTCGCAAATTAGCCATCAGCACCTGCCCGCTTTCCACAACACTGCAGCACTGTTTGGCATCGTCAGCTTGGTATTTTTGGTACTTGCCAAACGCTTTGTGCCACGCTTTCCGGCGGTGGTGGTGCTGATGCTGGCTGCTTCGTTCATCAGCTACAAAACTGGGTTTGAAGCCAGCGGTGGCGCTGTAGTAGGTGCGTTACCTGCAGGTTTGCCATCGTTTTATATGCCAACGATGTTGTCATTGGAAACATTCGGTCAATTACTGCTGCCAATATTGGTTATTACCTTGGTTAGCTTTATTGAAACCGCCTCCAGCGCCAAGGTTGAAAGCCAAAAAGGCGGCCAGCAGTGGAACCAAAACCAAGACTTGATTGGTCAGGGTTTAGCCAAAATTGCCTCAGGCTTCAGCGGCGCTTTTCCTACCAGTTCGTCGTTTTCGCGCTCCGCGCTGAATCTTTACGCGGGTGCTAAAACCGCTTGGGCCAGCGTGGCTGGTGTCATCATGGCGATGCTGGCGTTGCTGTTTTTGATGCCTGGTTTGCACTATGTGCCTCAGTCTGTTTTGGCAGCGATTGTCGTGGCAGCGCTGGTTAGCTTGTTTGCACCGTCAAATTTCATTAAATTGTGGCGCGTTTCTAAAATGGAAGCAGTTAGCGCTTTTGCTACCTTTGCTGTTACGGTTTTGGTTGCGCCTAAGCTCTACTGGGGCATTATCACAGGGTTGATTTTAAGTTTGGGACACTTTTTGTACCTAAGGTTGCACCCACGCATCATCGAAGTGGGTTTGCATTCAGACGGTAGCCTGCGCGACCGCCATTTGTGGCATTTGCCAGCGCTGGGCCACAGTTTGTACGCGCTGCGCATGGACGCTGAACTAGATTTTGCTTCTGCCAGCGAGTTTGAGCGGGCTATTTTGGCGCACTTAACGGCACACCCCGCCACACAAAGCGTCTGCCTGTTCGCTCAACCCATCAACCGCATTGACGCCACCGGCCTAGAAGTCTTCAGCCAAGTGCGCCGCATGTTGCTAGAGCGCGGCATCACGCTGCACATCAGCGGTATCAAACTGCCCGTTGAACGCATTTTGATAGCTGCTAAAGAACTTCCTAGCAAAGACGAAGAATGGCCACTCTTGCGCATGTACCGCACGGATGCAGAAGCGGTGTCGGCGTTTAAGCTGCAAGATGAGGCACTACGAGACAGCAGTGCTTATATTTAGCAATTTGAGCTAAGAGCGTGCTAAGATTTAAGCTAGCATCAATCAAACAACTGATTACCGATGGGATGACTTGAACCATGAAACACACAATCTACACAGCCATACTCGTCCTATCCAGCACACTGTTACTTGCATCCTGCGGTAGCGGTGTTGAAACCCCATGCGGTGCAAAAAGTCAAACCTTTGGCATTAACTTTGAAAAAACCGCCTACAAAGCCAAAGTGGGTGAAGAGTTAAAAATAGAAACCCTCTTGATACCAGAAACCTGCCGCGCAGACGCCAGTTTTTCAGTCAAAAGCGGTGAATTACCACCAGGCATGGCTATTGTTGACGGCCACATATTCGGAACCCCTACAACCGCAGGCGCTTACGAATTTCAAATTTATTTAACCGCCGTTAAAAACTATGCGGATTTGAAGCAATACATAGAATCAGGCCTGATTGAAGGGCCATTTTCAAACAAAATCAAGGTTACTGTTTCATATTGATGGCTATCGCAACCCAGGAATATTGCTAGGCTAGCGCCTACACGTATGCCATCCAATGGATGACAGCGTTTGAATGGTTCCCGTTGGATGATAAGTATTGATGAAAGTGCTCTGTCACTTATCAAACTTGACTGGAATCACCATGAAAAAATCAATCGCCCTGTTCTGCGCCGTAAGCGTTTCGGTCTTGCTTTTAGGATGCAAAAACGAAGACTTGTCAGCGCCTAAAATTCCGAAAATGTTGGAAAATGCGAATCTAACCACCCCCGTCAGCCCTGTCGGCACAGCGCCCGCTGGACCAACCAAAGAAGCAGCGGCAACAACGTCTCAAGAGAAATCCGACGTTAGTAAAACCGATCAATCTGCATCCATGCCATTGCCTGGCCAAGCCAATGACCATTCAGCCATTGTGCCAAAAACCAGTGAATTCCCGAAAACCACGCCTTAATTCAATAGATAATCACGACATTATTGAATAATCTGTCATGTAGATAATATTTATTAATTTTAAAATACTAAAAAAAGTAAAAATTTTTATAGCAAATAATGCAGAAACTATTAGTCACTTATTTAACCACCACCGTGGTGATGGTTTTGATTGATTTGGTCTGGCTGGGCTTCATCGCAAAACCCATGTACCAAGCTGGCATCGGCCATTTGATGGCCGAAAAACCAAATATCGCCGCAGCAATCAGCTTTTATGCGCTGTTTCCGGTTGGTTTGATGATTTTTGCCATACTGCCAGAATCGGCTAATGCAGGATGGCAACGCACAGCTTTGTTGGGAGCTCTATTTGGCTTCTTTACATACGCCACCTACGACCTAACCAACCTAGCCACGCTCAAAAATTATCCTTTGCAATTGGCACTGATTGATATCTTGTGGGGCAGCCTAGTAAGCGCCGTTGCCGCGACCGCTGGAAAACTTGTTTTTAACCGGATTTAAGTTTTTAGATACTTAATTTGCTATATTTTTCATAGCTACTTAGTCAATAAATACGCCGGCTAGAGGCATTTTTATGCTCATTTAAAGTACCTCAGCCACAAACATCTGCGACCACTGGTTTTTTTGCCACAGTTTCTGCGTGGATGCCTGATTTGGCAGCAGCAAACGCTCACCCAATGGCGCTAGCAAGGTTGCTGCAGGGTTGATGAGTAAAACGTAGCGGCCACCCTGCCCTTGGCCATTTTGGGCGTGATCAGTTTCGTCCAATTTGCCAATCCAATCTAGGCTCATCAGCGTTTGCAGGGGCGACTCTAGCTGCAGGTCGTCTACGCGGAGTTCTTTGGACAATGTATCCAAGTCGCCGCCACTGCCTTTTTTTGCCAAAACTTGCAGGATTTCTAAGGCGAGTTGAAAGTTCCAGCCTGGGGTGTCGCCGCGTCGTGCAATACCGCTTTGCAGGCTGGGCAAATACGCGGCGACGACTGCGCCCAAAAGCACAATCACCCACGCCACATAAATCCAAATCAGCAAAATTGGCACCGTGGCAAAAGCGCCGTAAACGGCTGAAAAGGTGGGCACTTGGGCCAGATACCATGCCAAAACACGCTTAGCCAACTCTAATCCGGTTGCCGTAAACAAGCCGCCCAAAAGCGCATGGCTCCAGCGCACGCGGGTGTTGGGCACAAAGCGGTACATGGCGGCCAAGCTGGTGGCGATGACGATAAATTCCACCACGTCCAACAACACTTTCACCCCACCAGGCAACACAGACACCCAGCCTTTGGAAGCAGACATCACATAAGAGCTGAACGACAGGCTCAACCCCATCAACAGCGGCCCCAGCGTGAGCAGCGTCCAATACACGA
>JBEBJY010000040.1:0-23850 GCA_040079635.1 Burkholderiaceae bacterium
GGTCCTATCATGACCATCATGCCAGCTCTGGCTGCATGGGCGGTAATTCCTTTTGGTCCTGACGTAGCATTATCAAACATCAACGCTGGTCTGCTATTTGTCATGGCAATTACCTCGCTTGAGGTTTACGGGGTGATTATTGCGGGCTGGGCATCAAACTCTAAATATGCATTTTTAGGTGCTATGCGTGCATCCGCACAAATGGTTAGCTACGAAATTGCAATGGGCTTTTGCTTAGTTGTCGTCTTGATGGTATCGGCTAGTCTGAACATGACAGATATTGTTATCTCTCAAGGTAAAGGCACATTCGCTACGATGGGTTTGAATTTCTTGTCATGGAATTGGTTGCCGTTGTTACCAATCTTCGTGGTTTACTTTATTTCTGGCTTGGCTGAAACCAACAGACACCCGTTTGACGTGGTTGAGGGCGAGTCTGAAATCGTTGCTGGTCACATGGTTGAGTATTCAGGCATGTCTTATGCAATGTTCTATTTGGCTGAGTATGCCAATATGTGGTTAGTCTCAATTCTGGCCGTCATCATGTTTTTAGGGGGCTGGTTGTCCCCAATCGCTGCTTTAGATTGGATACCAGGCTGGTTATGGCTAGGTGCAAAAACCTTCTTTGTTGTAACTTTGTTTATTTGGATACGAGCCACATTTCCTCGTTATCGCTATGACCAAATCATGCGTTTGGGTTGGAAGATCTTTATTCCAGTGACTTTAGTTTGGTTGATTGTGGTCGGCGCATGGATGCAGACTTCATGGAATATTTGGAAGTAAGGTGAAGTCTATGTCTACAGTAACTACACCCATCAAAAGCGGTTCATTTTCATTGTGGGATTTCATCTCAAGCTTCATGCTTGTTGAGTTATTCAAAGGTATGGTTTTGACGGGTAAATATATGTTCCGTCGAAAAATTACTGTTCAATTTCCTGAGGAAAAAACACCGCTTAGCCCACGCTTTCGTGGACTTCACGCATTACGCAGATATGAGAACGGTGAGGAGCGTTGCATTGCATGCAAACTGTGCGAAGCCGTCTGTCCAGCCATGGCTATCACAATTGAGTCTGATGTACGCGAAGATGGCAGCCGACGCACCAGCCGTTATGACATTGACTTGACCAAGTGCATCTTTTGCGGTTTTTGCGAAGAAAGCTGCCCTGTTGATTCAATTGTCGAGACACATATTTTTGAATATCACGGCGAAAAGCGTGGTGATTTGTACTTCACCAAAGAGATGTTGCTTGCTGTAGGTGATCGCTATGAAGCTGAGATTGCAGCCAATCGTGCGGCAGATGCTAAATATCGTTGATATCTAAAAAATACAGAACTAAAGAATTGATTCATGGACGCTAAGACTGGCCTTTTTTACTTGTTTTCCGCCCTGATGCTGTTCGCGGCATTTCGTGTGATCACTGCACGCAACCCCGTGCATGCAGCGCTTTATTTGGTCCTAGCCTTTTTTCAAGCTGCTGGTATTTGGCTACTGTTGCAAGCAGAGTTTCTAGCTATTGCGCTTGTGTTGGTTTATGTCGGTGCGGTCATGGTGCTGTTCTTATTTGTTGTGATGATGCTAGATGTCAATATTGATAGCATCAGAGTCGGATTCTGGAAGAACTTTCCCTTGATTGGTGCATTCGGTGCCATCATCGCTCTAGAGATGTCTTGGGTGCTTATCGGAAACTACCGTGGAACTGAAATTCCTAAAATGGTGAATGCTGTCGTACCTCATACTGATAAGTTAGCGCAAATTTCAAATACCAAAGATTTGGGTATATTGCTTTACACACAATATTTGTATCCGTTAGAGATAGCAGCTGTCATATTGTTGGTGGCTATCATTGCCGCGATTGCTTTGACTTTGCGCCAACGCAAAGATACTAAATCCGTTAACGCTGCTGAGCAAGTCAGAGTTGTTGCTCGTGATCGCATGCAAGTAATAAAAATGAAAGCGACGCAAGAAGCGTTGCCGATAGTAGCTGCAGACGTTGTGAGTGATGCGGCAAATACTCATGCTGCACCAGTTGTGGAGAAAAAAGTATGATTTTATCTTTATGGCACTTTTTGGTGCTCGGAGCGATGCTCTTCGCACTGTCCATCATTGGCATCTTTTTGAATCGTAAAAATTTAATTGTGCTATTGATGGCTATTGAGCTTATGCTTTTGGCAGTTAACACCAATTTCGTGGCGTTCTCCCATTACTTGGGTGATATGCACGGTCAAATCTTCGTGTTCTTTATATTGACGGTGGCCGCAGCAGAGTCTGCCATTGGGTTGGCTATCTTGGTGCTCTTATTTAGAAATAAATCTAGCATTAACGTGGATGAGTTAGATGTACTCAAAGGCTAGTCGTTATTGAATTTACGACGATGCTAAGAAATTGAAACGATATAAAAAAGAATCAAAGAGATCATAACGATGAGTGCAACGCTTTCAGCAACAACCCTTTTGGCAGTGCCTATGGCACCGCTACTGGGTGCCGTCTTGGCAGGGGTTTTTGGTACTGCTTTAGGCGGTAATTGGATTGGTAGAAAACTTAGCCATTCTCTAACGATCTTGGGCGTTGCAGTCGCTTTTGTTTTGTCAGCCTTGACGTTGCAAAGTGTTATCTACGATGGAGCACGCTTTAACGAAACGCTTTATACATGGATGGTTGTTGGTGGCTTGAAAATGGAAATTGGCTTCTTAGTCGATGGTCTAACAGCTATGATGATGTGTGTTGTCACGTTCGTATCATTGATGGTGCACATTTACACCATTGGGTATATGGAAGAAGACGAAGGTTATAACCGTTTTTTCGGTTACATCTCGCTTTTCACATTCTCTATGTTGATGCTGGTTATGAGCAACAACATGTTGCAGCTGTTCTTTGGTTGGGAAGCTGTTGGCTTGGTTTCCTATTTGTTGATTGGTTTTTGGTTCAACAAACCGACTGCAATTTTTGCGAACATGAAAGCCTTTTTAGTCAATCGTGTTGGTGACTTTGGGTTCATCTTGGGCATTGGTTTGATTGCCGCCTATGCTGGTACGCTGAACTACACCGAAGCCTTTGGCAAAGCTGGGGAGTTGGCAAAACTCAGTTTCCCAGGTACTTCTTGGATGTTGATCACTGTGATTTGCATTTGCCTCTTTATTGGCGCAATGGGTAAAAGTGCTCAGTTCCCACTGCATGTTTGGTTGCCAGATTCCATGGAAGGACCAACACCTATTTCTGCACTGATTCATGCCGCGACCATGGTTACTGCTGGTATTTTCATGGTGGCTCGCATGTCGCCGTTGTTTGAATTGAGTGACACTGCACTCAGCTTCATCATGATTGTTGGTTCAATCACGGCCTTGTTCATGGGCTTTCTTGGCATCATTCAAAACGATATCAAACGTGTTGTCGCGTATTCCACCTTGTCACAATTGGGCTATATGACGGTTGCTTTGGGTGTATCCGCTTATTCAGTTGCCGTTTTTCACTTGATGACGCATGCTTTCTTCAAAGCTTTGTTGTTCCTTGCAGCTGGATCTGTGATCATGGGCGTTCACCACAACCAAGATATTCGCTGGATGGGTGGTTTGCGTAAATATATGCCTATCACTTGGGTTACGTCACTCGTAGGCTCATTGGCTTTGATCGGCACACCTTTGATGTCAGGTTTTTATTCAAAAGACAGCATCATCGAAGCAGTCCATGAAAGCCATTTGTTTGGTGCTGGTTTTGCTAATTTTGCCGTTTTGGCGGGTGTTTTTGTCACTGCTTTCTATTCTTTCCGTATGTATTTTTTGGTTTTCCATGGTAAAGAGAGATTTGACCAAAATCCTGATGCTCACCACGACGACCACCATGATGCTCATGACGATCACGCACATCACGATGCTCACAGTGGAAAGCCGCATGAGTCGCCTTGGGTTGTCTGGCTTCCATTGGTATTGTTAGCCGTTCCATCGGCGTTGATTGGCTATTTCACGATTGACCCTATGCTTTACGGTTCGTTTTTCAAAGATGCCATTTTCGTAAATCCGGACAAGCACCATGCGATGGCTGAATTGGCAAAGGCATTTCATGGACCTATGGCCATGGCGATACATGCTTTGACGACGTTGCCGTTCATTTTGGCTGTTGCAGGGGTTGCATTGTCCTATTACATGTACATCATCAACCCTGCATTGCCTGCAGCTATCAAGCGTAACGTGCAGCCAATTTATACCTTGCTGGACAACAAGTATTACCTTGATTGGTTCAACGAAAATGTTCTTGCTCGTGGCGCTCGTGCGTTAGGTGGTTTGCTTTGGGAGAACGATAAAAAGGTCATTGATGGTACTTTGGTCAATGGCTCTTGGAAGGTTGTACGTGTGTTTTCCAACATTGCACGCAAATTCCAAACAGGTTATATCTATCACTATGCGTTTTCGATGATTGCAGGTGTATTTTTGTTGATGACGTATTTCGTGTGGCTCAAGCCGTAAGGAAAAGAAGAATATGGGTTTGCTGAGTCTTTCAATTTGGACGCCAATTTTCTTTGGTGTTGTTCTGTTGGCTTTTGGTCGTGATGACCAAGCCAAAACTGTGCGCTGGATTGCACTTGTAGGTGCTGTTGTCAGTTTGTTGGTTACTTTGCCTTTGTACGACGGTTTCAAGCTTGGCACATCTGCGATGCAGTTTGTTGAAAAAGCACCTTGGATCAGTGCTTTTAATGTCAACTACCACCTTGGTGTAGACGGTATATCGCTTTGGTTTGTACTGCTGACAGCATTTATCAACGTGATTGTGATCATTGCATCTTGGGAGTCAATTACCACCCGTGTGAACCAATATATGGGTGCGTTCATGATTCTGAGCGGTTTGATGATTGGTGTTTTCTGCGCTTTAGACGGCTTGTTGTTCTACGTTTTCTTTGAGGCAACGCTCATCCCGATGTATTTGATTATCGGTATCTGGGGTGGTCCTAACAAGATCTATGCAGCATTCAAGTTCTTCTTGTACACCTTGCTCGGCTCTTTGTTGATGCTGATTGCGTTGATTTATTTGTACTCAAAATCAGGTGGTAGTTTCGATATTTCTGTTTGGCACAAATTGCCTTTGTCAGGTACGGTTCAAACTTTGGTATTCTTTGCCTTCTTCTCGGCCTTTGCTGTCAAAGTGCCTATGTGGCCGGTACACACTTGGTTGCCAGACGTCCACGTTGAAGCGCCCACAGGTGGCTCAGCGGTGTTGGCTGCCATCATGCTGAAACTGGGTGCTTATGGCTTCCTGCGCTTCTCCATGCCAATTGCTCCAGATGCTGCTCATGAGTGGGCGTGGCTCATCATTGCTTTGTCGGTGATTGCCGTTATCTATGTCGGTTTAGTTGCGATGGTTCAGCAAGACATGAAAAAGCTGGTGGCTTACTCATCTGTAGCACACATGGGCTTTGTGACTTTAGGTTTCTTCATCTTCAACGATCTAGGTGTTTCAGGCGGATTGGTGCAAATGATTGCGCATGGCTTCGTTTCGGGCGCCATGTTTTTGAGCATCGGCGTGTTGTATGACCGTATGCATTCTCGTGAAATTTCTAGCTATGGTGGTGTCGTCAACACCATGCCTAAGTTCACAGCCTTCGCTTTGTTGTTTGCCATGGCTAATTGTGGTTTGCCGGGCACGGCTGGTTTTGTGGGTGAGTGGATGGTTATTTTGGGTGCCGTTAAAGCTAACTTCTGGCTTGGTTTCGCAGCAGCAACTGCTTTGATATTTGGTGCAGCTTACACCTTGTGGATGTTCAAACGTGTTTACTTGGGTCCGGTGACGAATGACCACGTCAAAGAACTCCAAGACATCAATGCCAGAGAATTTTTGGTGATGAGTTTGTTGGCTATCGCCGTGTTGTGGATGGGCGTCTATCCAAAACCATTTACGGATGTGATGGATGCTTCCGTCGTTGATTTGCTCAAGCATGTGGCAACGTCAAAATTAAACTGATAAAAATCGAATCACTAATATTTAACGAAAAATTCAAAGAATAAAACATTAAAAATGATTGATAAATTAAGTTTGATCGCCATTTACCCTGAAATCGTCTTGCTGGTGATGGCTTGTGTGATCGCGTTGGTAGATTTATACGTAACCAGCCCGCGCCGCACAGCTACATACGTTTTGACCTTACTCACTTTAGGCGTCGTTGCCGTTTTGCAAGCGCTGTATGCAACAGGTGGTCAAACCATGTACGGCTTCAGTGGCATGACGGTGAGCGATCCGATGTCAAACTGGCTCAAATGCTTTGCATCTGTCGCCATGATGGTGACTTTGGTGTACGGCCGCCCGTATTCGGCTGATCGTGGCATGATGCGCGGTGGCGAAATTTTCACTTTGGGTATGTTCTCCTTGCTAGGCATGTTCATCATGATTTCTGGCAGCAACTTCTTGGTCATTTACTTGGGTTTAGAGTTGTTGACATTGAGTAGCTATGCCTTGGTCGCGCTGCGCCGTGACAATGCGACCGCTTCTGAGGCCGCTATGAAATATTTCGTATTAGGCGCTTTGGCCAGTGGTTTCTTGCTCTACGGTTTGTCAATGATGTATGGTGCAACGGGCAGTTTAGATATTGCCGCTGTTTTCAAAGCCATCAACTCTGGCAACGTTAAACACCAAGTTTTGGTGTTCGGTTTGGTTTTTATTGTTGCTGGCCTGGCTTTCAAACTAGGTGTTGTACCGTTTCACATGTGGGTGCCAGACGTATACCAAGGCGCACCAACATCTGTGACTTTGATGATCGGTGGCGCACCAAAATTGGCAGCCTTTGCCATCACGATTCGTTTGTTGGTGGAGGGTATGTTGTCGCTCGCCATCGATTGGCAGCAAATGTTGGCTGTCTTGGCCGTCGGCTCACTCTTGGTGGGTAACTTGGCTGCTATTGCTCAAACTAATTTGAAGCGTATGTTGGCTTACTCCACCATTTCACAAATGGGTTTTGTGTTGATTGGTTTGTTGTCGGGCGTTGTCAATGGCAACACCTTGTCAGCTACGACTGCATACAGTTCATCCATGTTCTACGTCGTGACTTATGTATTGACCACATTGGCCACCTTCGGCGTTATTTTGATTTTGGCACGTGATGGTTTTGAAAGCGATGAAATCACCGACCTAGCTGGCCTCAACCAGCGTAGCCCAGCTTACGCAGCTATCATGGCGATTTGCATGTTTTCACTCGCCGGTGTGCCGCCAATGGTTGGTTTCTATGCCAAGTTATCTGTCTTACAGTCCTTGGTTTCATCGGGTCAAACACCTCAAATCGCCTTAGCCATTTTCGCGGTGATGATGTCGTTGATCGGCGCGTTCTACTATTTGCGCGTTGTCAAAGTCATGTATTTTGACGAACCAATCACCGCTACCACCGTTTCTGCGTGTGCTGATGTTCGCACCGTACTGGCCATCAACGGCGCTTTGGTGCTGTTGTTAGGTCTGTTTCCAAGTGGTTTGATGGCTTTATGCGCTGACGCTATTGCCAAAACGCTTGGTTCTTGATTTTATTTAAGGAAGCAACTGATGGTTCAATCCGTAAGCATTTGGCTGGTCATATTTGTAGCTTTAGTTGCTGCCAACATGCCGTTTGTTGCGCAGCGTTTTTTGATGTTTTTCCCATTGAAAGCACCCAAAACCTTAGGTATTCGCCTTCTTGAACTCGTCGTTTTTTATTTTTTGGCAGGGGGCTTGGGCCTTTCGCTTGAAAATCGCGCAGGTCAGATTGCACCACAAGGCTGGCAGTTTTATGCTATTACAGGTGCTTTGTTCATCACCTTGGCTTTCCCTGGCTTTATATACCGCTACCTGCTTAAACACCGCGATGCTCTGTGAGTAATTCAGTGAATAACAATCACTTGGTTGAAGCCAAAATCAGCAGCGAGCAAGTCTACAATGGTAGTTTTTTAAATATCCTGCGCGACACCGTATTGCTGCCCAACGGTAGGCAAGCTACGCGTGAATTCGTTGTCCACCCAGGCGCTGTTGTCGTTATTGCCCTGTTGGACGATGGCCGCATTGTTCTTGAACGCCAACATCGCTACCCGGTGGGTCAGGTGATGGTCGAATTTCCCGCTGGCAAGCTCGATGCAGGCGAAAACCCACAATTTTGCGGTCAGCGCGAGCTACTTGAAGAAACTGGCTACAGCGCTAGCCAATGGGCTTATGCCGGTCCCATGCGAATAGCGATAGCCTATTCTGATGAGGTCATTCACATGTACTTCGCCAAGGGCTTGACACTGGGCGACCGCAAGTTGGACGATGATGAGTCTCTAGACGTTTTCACAGCCACCCCTGAAGAACTTTTAGCCATGTGTGGCCAAGGTTTGGTGACTGATGCCAAAACGCTGACCTGCACGCTGTGGCTACAAAACGTACTTTCTGGCGTATGGCCATTGCAATGGGTGCCGGCAACCGATATCGCTTTGGCTTAATATCGGGAAATGAAAGTTTTAGATCTGCAATGCAGCCAGCAGCATTCGTTTGAAGGTTGGTTCGGCTCTGAGGACGACTTTCAGAGCCAACTGGCTCGCAACTTGGTGCAATGCCCATTGTGCGGCAATGCCGAAATCACCAAAAAACTAAGTGCGCCACGCTTTAACCTAGGCAAAGCAACCGCACCTACGTCTCCCAATTTGACAGAATCTAAGAGTCAAGCTACTGCCAACGCTGCTACGTCATCGCTTGTGCCAACTGCAGCCTCATCTAATGAGTTAGTAGCACAATCAAACCAAACAGGGCGAGCAGTACAGCACCCAAATCTGTCCCCAGAAGTAGCTGCAGCCATTCAAGCTGCGTGGTTTGAAGCTGCCAAACACGTCATGGCCAACACCGAAGACGTCGGTAGCAGCTTCACTTCCGAAGCCCGCAAAATCCACTACGGCGAAGCTGACGAACGCGCCATTCGCGGCCAAGCCACGCCAGACCAGACCATGGAATTGCTGGAGGAGGGCATCGACGTGATGCCCATGCCGATTCCGGAATCGCTCAAACGCCCTTTAAATTAAGGATTAATTTATGGATAAAGCCCGCGCAATTCACGCGCATGCAAAATCCGCTTGCAAGCCACAATAAACGTCGCCGTGCGCAGGCTCACCTTGTGTTCCTCAGCCACCGCCCACACACCTGCAAACGCATCTTTCATGATTTTGACCAGTCGTGCGTTGATTTCGTCTTCATCCCAGAAGAAGCTAGAGAAATCTTGCACCCACTCAAAATAGCTCACAGTAACGCCGCCCGCGTTGGCAATCACATCCGGCAACACTAGCACACCGCGTTCTTGCAGAATATCGTCCGCAGCCGGCGTCGTCGGGCCGTTTGCGCCCTCAATCACCATCTTGGCTTTGATTTTGCCGGCATTGGCAGCGGTGATTTGCGACTCCAGCGCCGCAGGAATCAAAATATCGCAATCCACTTCCCAAAACAGCTCGTTTTTAATGACTTCAGCACCCACAAAATTAGCAGCACTGCCCGTTTCCGCCACGTGCTTAAGCAGTGCAGGAACATCCAAACCGCTAGCTTTGTAGATCGTGCCGCCATGGTCTTGCACCGCTACCACTTTGGCACCAGCTTCGGTAAACAACCGTCCAGCCACGCCGCCCACGTTGCCAAAGCCTTGCACCGCAATGCGGGCGCCCTTGATGTCCAGTCCGATGTGTTTCGCCGCTTCCACGCCCACTGTAAACACGCCGCGTCCCGTCGCGTCTTTGCGGCCTAGCGAGCCACCCAGGTGAATCGGCTTGCCCGTCACAACGCCCGTCGCTGTCGCGCCTTCGTTCATCGAATAAGTATCCATCATCCACGCCATGATCTGCTCATTCGTGTTCACGTCCGGCGCTGGGATGTCCTTCGTTGGCCCAATGATGATGCCAATCTCACTCGTGTAGCGGCGCGTCATGCGCTCCAGCTCACCCATCGACAATGTTTTTGGGTCAACACGGATACCGCCTTTTGCACCGCCGTAGGGCACATTCACCGCTGCATTTTTGATAGACATCCAAGCAGACAACGCCATCACTTCCGACAAAGTCACGTCTTGATGGAAGCGCACGCCGCCTTTGCCCGGTCCGCGCGAGGTGTTGTGCTGCACGCGGTAGCCCTCAAAATGCCTGATAGAGCCATCATCCATATGAATCGGCACATCCACAATCAAAATCCGCTTAGGTCGCTTTAGCGTATCCGCCCAGCGCCCAAGATGGCCTAAGTACGGCACAACGCGGTCAACTTGCTGTAGGTAATTGCCCCACGGGCCAAGGTTGTCAGCCTGCAGGTAGGAGGGAATAGGGGAGTTTATCGGAGCGCCGTTGTTGCGGGCGACAGAGGCGTGGGTGCTAGGGTGCTGCATGAAATTTCCTTGTGAGTTGATGAATTCAGAACTTCAAGCCTGAAGCTTATAACTCCCCACCACGATTGTCCAAGGCCAAGATAGTTGTTAATTATGCAAAAAACGCATTAGGTTTAATTTGCATAGTTCTATTCAAAATTGATTTATTTAATTAAATAGCAATTAAATTTTGCTATAAATAAAATAGCTATTCAGGCAATAAATGCGAAGGATGGAGGCGAGTTTTTTTTCTAAAAAAGAGGTGCCATAGCCTAGGTAAAGGCTGTACCTCTCTACCCAATCTACGTATACTCAAAAAATCATGGAAGGGCCTTCTACATGGAATCGCTGCCGACCCTTGTTTTTCGCTTTGCCGACGCCGAGTTTGAGCAACTGAGCGGGACTTTGTGCGTATCTGGGCTCGAGCGGCGCTTACGGCCACAGACCGCCGCCGTACTGGTACAACTGCTGGAACACGCCGGCCAACTTGTCACCCATGACCAACTAATACAGACGGTGTGGGGCGACACCATCGTCACCGACAACTCCCTGGCGCAATGTATTTCTGAAATACGCAACCTGCTAGGGCCAACACGGGAGGGCGTGATTGAAACCGTCCCCCGGCGCGGCTACATCTTCCAAGCCCCTGTGGTTCAGGACGTTTTGCGCGCACGGTTGCCGTTGTCGCACGAGGCTCATGTCGTCAAGCCCGACAAAGCTCGGTCAACACGTGGCCTGGTTGCTGGCGCCAGCCTGATGGGACTCTTGCTGTGCGCGGCCCTGTGGTTGGGCGTGCAGCTCCTTTCGGCCTCTGAACCCGCCCGACTTTCCCTCGCCGTGCTGCCGTTCCAGAGCCGTGCGGCTGCTGCTGATCAAGCCTGGTTTGCTGAAAACGTGGGCGAAGACATTACCACCAACCTGTCCCGCATCCCCGGCTCGCATGTGATCGCCCGGGTGTCCACGCAGGCGTACCCGGCTGCAGGCGCAGATGTACGCAAGATCGGGCGTGAGCTGGGCGTACGCTACGTGGTGGCCGGCAACGTTGATCGAGACGGCAGTCAGGTCACGATGAACCTCTACTTGGCCGACACGAGCAGTGGGGCGATTGTCTGGACCGAGCGCTTCAACACCACCGTGGCGAACCTGCACACCGCCGAACGGCAGGTGGCTGACCGCGTTGCCAACACCTTACACGTCCGGCTGGTCGCCGCCGAAGCGCAGCGGCTCGAAAGCCATGCAACGGCAAACCTGGCGGCCGATGAGCTGGCGCTGGAAGCCTGGGCTGCCTGGAACCGGGGTTCCCCCGCAGACGTCGCCCGCGCCAAAGAACTCGCCCAGAAGGCGCTGGCACTGGATGAGCGCTCGGTGCTGGCCTGGAAAACCATGGCCAGCTGGCATCTGCGCGCCCGCATCAGCCAGTCGATTCCGGCCGAACAGGCCATTGCGGGGGCCGAAGCCGCCGCTGACCGCGCCATGGCCATCGACCCCAACCATGCACTGGTCCACACCGTGTACGGTGCCGCACAGACCCTGCGCGGGCGGCATGAGGAAGGGCAAAAAGCGCTGGAGCATGAAATCGCCACCAACCCCTCGCACCCGGTGGCCTACTATTACCTCGGCCTGTCGCATCTCATGCGGGGTCAGTCCAAAGAGGCCATTGTTCAATACCAGCGCGCTCTGGCCATCAGCCCGCGCGACCCGCGCCTGTCGCGGTTTGAGCGCTATCTGGCCTTGGCCTACCTGCATGAGGGTGACTTGGCATCCGCCGTGATACATGCCAAAGCCGCGACCCAGGTGCCCATGGTCGACCGAACCGCCTGGGCCATGCTGGCCTCGGTGTGTGCACTGGCCGGTGACCAGCCCTGCGCACAGGCGGCCGCTAGCAAATTGAGACAACTCTGGCCGGCATTCTCGATTGCCCAAGGCGAGTCCGAGTGGCCTCCAGCGCGGCCTGAATTTACCGCCCAGCACGCCGACTACTTGCGCGGCCTCAAGCTCGCGGGGTTGTCAGACCATGCCCCGCAGCCGTAAAGTTCAGTAAAGGCTACTTGGCCGCTGCCGTTGGCGGTTCAACAAAGCGGGTCGCGGTCGGCCCACCGCCGACTATTTGAACAATGACGCCGTCTTCCTTGATCTGCGAGAAATGGTTCACATTGGCCGGCTCGGTGTAAAAGCTCCCTGCGGGCAGTGCTTTCAGTTTTGCCGGGTCAAACTTGTCGCCATAACCCACATACCAGGTGCCTGAAATGATGGTGTAGGCACGGGCTTCGGGGTGGGAGTGCGCCTGCGAGATGCTGTTGGCCGGGAATTTGACCCGCTCAACATACGGCCCCGGTTTGGTGGAATCGCCTATCAATGGGGCAATTTCATGGCCGGGGACGCGGCCTGGCCGCCATTTCAGTTCATCGCTGGTGATTCTGAGCGCGCCTTCCGGCAGGTCATCGGCAGCATACGCGCCCAAAACCGTCAGGCCGAGCGCCAAAACCGCGACCAAGTGGACACAGTGGCTCGCTGTGCGATTGGTTTGTATTCTTGAAGTATTTGTGTGTAGGCTATGCATGGCTTCCTCCGATCAAGTAAAGCTGATTAATAAAGGTGAGACGTTTGTCAGCAGAATTCACATCACAGTTATTTCTGCAAAACTTGAAAAGCTTCGGTCCGTTTGAAAACCGTACTGTCGTTGATGAAACCGAGTTTTTCGGCCGTGTGACAGGTCATGCAAGCCGATCGCGCGTTTTGAAACGCTATGCGAGCTTGCTCAATGTTCTTTCCAGTCAGGGAATCGTGCATTGATTTGTAAACCCCACTGTCCAGAAACACCTCTTCCATGTTTTGCGTACGGGTGGGCCGCTTGATGCCTGCAACCGTCATGCGTCCACGTATTTTTTCAAGATGGTAGATGCTTAAATCCCAATTTCCTTTTTGAAGGGCGCTATGCAACTCCTCAAAACGATGGGCAATATCCTGCATTTCGAGGTCGCCAGCACCCGCCCACAGCTCAATGCGGCGCATCCGCTCGACATCATCGTTGGCATCCAGCAGCCATTTCCGCGAAGGGGGTTTGGTTTGTTTCCCTAATTCACCATCGGCCTTGGGGAAGCGGGGCGCAATCCCAGTGGATGGCACAACACTTACCTGGGCTTGTGATGTAAGGCTGAAGCCCAGCAACAGGGCAAATAGCAATGGACGACTTCGGTTTTTTTTGAACGTTTTCATAGTGACTCCTTGGGTTCAAGGTTGAAATGTTGCGCGATATCGCAACACCTTCACTATGGTTCGCACCGTCAGATTAGTCTTGAACAAACCCTGAAAAGGTTCTGAAAGCGCCTGAATTCAGGCAACAGGTTTCAGGCAATAGGTGCTCAAATGCGTATTCAACCCAATTTGACCGGCATCGTCGTCTTCACAAACCGATCCTCAAACTCCCCAATATGCGCCGCCAGTGTGTTGGTAGCCTGTCCCAAGGAAACATTGAGCTCTTTGCTAAGCAGGTCGACGCGGTTCAGCAAGACCGTCCTAGATTCTGCTTCTCGGCTCGCCTGTTTGGCTATCTCTGACTCCAGAACGCTGCGCAGCTCGGTGAAGCGCGAGGCTTCCGCTTTTTCAGCCAAAGCAATATTGGCCTCCAGTTTGCGCGACAAACGACGCGTTTCCAGTAGTGACGAAGTCTGCATGTAAACAACATACAACAAAAAAAGAACCGTCACAACCACCAGCACAGCCAGCATGAGCAAGCCAATCGGCATACGAATGATGGCAAAGCCGATGGATAAATCAACCGGCACCACAAAAGCCCCCCAGTTGAGCGAAGCGACAGCGCCTGTGGCCGTCAAAATAAGTATCAATAGCAATGTAAAAAGTCGCATGATGTGTTCCTTCAATCCTTTATGAAGGTCAGTCTAGCGATTACCCACCTGTTTGAACACACTTTTGCGCGGAACAGGCGATATTGACGGCTTTGTCCTACAGCATTGCCACTTTTTCCAAATTTAGCCCTCAAATCCAGCTAAAACATTGCCCGCATTCACACCCAGCTCCTTTGCTGCGTAACCGCCTTCCAAGATAAACACAGTCGGCAAACCCAACCGTTTCAACGCCTCGCCCAGTTCAATGAAGTCGCTAGATTTGAGCGCAAAGGTCGAAATCGGGTCATCTTCAAACGTGTCCAACCCCAGCGAAACCACCAAAGCGTCCGTACCAAACTGCGTGATTTTCTCGCAAGCTGTGGCCAAAGCCGCAAACCATACCGCTTTTGAACTGCCCGCCGGCAGTGGCAAATTCAAGTTAAACCCATGCCCCGCGCCTTCGCCAATTTCGTCGGCATGCCCCAAGTAAAACGGATACTCCGTACGCGGGTCGCCGTGGATGCTGATGAATAGCACATCCGCGCGGTCGTAAAAAATGCTTTGCGTGCCGTTGCCATGATGGTAGTCCACATCCAAAATTGCCACTTTGGCGTTGCTTTGCTTAAACTTATATTGGTTCAGAAGGGTCTGCGCCGCCACAGCCGCATTGTTCAAAAAACAATACCCACCCATGAAGTCCGCTCCCGCGTGGTGGCCAGGCGGGCGGGTTGCGCAGAAGGCAGTTTTGATGCCAGATTCGCCTGACACCAGCACTGCCGCACTAGCCGCCGTATCCGCCCCTGCCTTAGCCGCAGCCCATGTCCCAGCCACCATCGGCGTGCCGTTGTCCATAGAGTACAAACCCAGCTTCGCCGTGAAATTCTGCGGCTCCACATCGCTGCGCAGCGTGCGCACCGGCCAAACGGATGGGAAAGGCTGCCGCGCTGCGTTCCCCGCATCAACCGCAACCCATTGCGCCCAAGCCGACTCTAAAAACGCCAAATACCGCGCTGAATGCACTTGCCGCAGCACCGCTGCACTGTCCACATCCGGTTCCCGAACCTCATGCCCCCGTGCCACCAGCTCAGCCTGAACAAAATCCGCCCGAGACGGCGATTCAAAACAAGCCACCCGTTCACCCCTGAAGAACTCGTACTCGGGCGCGTGGAGGTGGTGTTTTGGGGTGAAGTAGGTAATCAAGGCAATTCTTTCGTTGAAAATTCACTATGAATAATATAGCTATTCAGGCAATAAATACGCCGGCTAAGTGCCAATTTGAGCACTTTTTTTGAAGGTTCTAAACCTGCTTGCTCAAGTTCTGCCTAACGCTTGCTTTACTCTGAACTTCACAATCTTTTTCAGCAAAGCCAGCGGCAGCGGTTTGTCCAGCGGAAACTGCACCGACCCCTTGGCACTTTTGTACCCCGCCAGCTCGCCCTGAAAAGCAGCAATCCCTGCCGCACCTGGGTAAAACCCAATATGCTTTTTGAACCCCGCGAAATGCACCAAATTGCCATTCAACTTGAAAGTCGGAATCCGTTAGCTAATCGCCTCAGTCGCGCTAGGTGCCGCTTTTTGGATGGTTTGGCGCATTTGCGTGAGCAGGGCTTGCACCTCTGGCGGGAATTGGGCGATGTAGGTGTCAATGGAGTCGGGGATTGGGGCGTTAGATTTCACGGTTGTTAGTCCGCATTCCTTGCTAAATTTGATGGCTTTTCGAGCAAACGTTTTTTGATCATCGTTTCAGTTGCAGCTAACTTGAATTTTTCCAAACTGGTTTTTGTCAGCGATGAACGATTCAACTCGCCAGCTTCGAAAGCGTTTAAAAGCGCTTGTTCTCCAGCATCAAGTTTTAGAGCAGGTTTTGGATTTAACTTTTTCATCGAAATTTGCTTTATTCAGAATTTTAAATCAATTTGACCAAATCGAACGATTCGTTTAATATAAAGCCATGCAAACCTACACAGCCAACGAAGCCAAAACCAATTTTGGCGCATTTTTAGACCTAGCGCAACGCGAACCCGTCGGCGTGAAGCGGCACGACCGCTTGATGGGTGTGATGGTCAATGTGCAAGATTTTGAAGCCATGCGCGCCTTTTACGCCAACCGCCTGCAACACACCCTAGACGATGCCGCCACCGCAGCAGAACGCGCCGGCATGACGCCTGAGATGCTTGATGCGCTGTTAGCTGATGAGAGTTGAGCTTGCAGGGAAAGCCGGAGTCGTAGACAAAAAGCGCGTAGTTTTAGACACCAATATCTGGCTAAGCGCCGCCATCTCCAAATCCGGCGCACCTGCGCAAGTGGTGCGGCGCGTGCTGGAAACGGGCGTTCCCGTCTTCTCCAAAGCCACCTTCGCCGAGCTTGAAGCCCGAATCTGGAAACCCAAATTCGACCGCTACCTAAGCATGGAAACCCGCCGCGCCATCCTGCACGACGCCAACGCCGTGGCACATTGGGTAGACATCCCCGCAGATATAGCCACCCAAACCTACAGCCGCGACCCCGACGACGATAAATTCATCCACACCGCGTTGGCAGCCTCAGCCGCTTGGCTCGTGACGGGAGATCAGGATTTGTTGGTGATTGAAACGCCGCTGCCGGTGCGGATATTGACGGCTGGGGAGGTGTTGTTGGAGAAGAGTTTTTGTTATGGATAAGCAAGAAGCTAGAAAATGAATATGATGACTAGATTAACTTGCTTAAGGTTTTAGATGAAAGAAATACATGTACTGCTGGATTTCGAAAATGTTCAGCCTTCGCTTGAGGATCTTGCCAAACTAGCACCTAACTTCACTGATGTTTGGTTATTTTATGGATCACATCAATTAAAACAAGCGCAACAATTAGCATTAATGCATGATCGGGTAACCTTAGTGCCGATTTCGAAATCAGGTAACAATTCTCTAGACTTTCATCTGACTTTCTATCTTGGTTATGTAGCTGCAAAGCATCCCGATGCTCGACTGATAGTTATGTCCAACGACAAAGGTTATGACCCGATGATCGTTCACGCTAAGATTTTGGATTTTACTGTGCAGCGTATTGGCTTCAAAGTTAAAAAAGTGCCAATTAAGAAAGTTGCTGTAGTTAAATCAGATGTCGCTTTGGATAAGGCAGCGGATATTAAAAAGACAAAATCTGCTAAAAAACCTGCTGCTACTAAAAAAGTAGTTCCGGTAAAAAAGGCAGTTCCCGATAAAAAGGTTACGGTTAAAAAACCAGCCGTAAAGAAAGTTTCAAAACCTAGCGTTCAAACATCAGCAAAAGTCTTTGTAGCTACAGATTCCAAGATACTTTCTCGAATCAAACGGAGTTTGACAAAAATGGCCGACAAACGGCCACCTAAGCTGAAATCTTTCAAGAGTCTATTGAAACCGTTACTTGGTACAGAGTACTCTCCAGCTGCAATTGATGCCGTTGTTGAAGAGCTTAAATTAGCTCGAATTATTGAAACTGACGGTGATAAAGTTTACTACAAATAAAATAGCACTTTAGGCAATAAATACGCCGGCTAGGTGACAATTTAACCCTTAAAAATCACAGTCTACAACCCAAATTGCAATTCCGCCAACCGCGCATACAAACCACCTTTCGCCACCAACTCAGCATGTGTGCCTTGCTCCGCAATCTGCCCATGATCTAGCACGATGATGCGGTCGGCTTGCTGGATGGTCGCTAGGCGGTGGGCGATGACCAAAGTCGTGCGGTCTTTCATGGCAGACTCTAGGGCGGCTTGGACCATGCGTTCGCTCTCGGCGTCTAGGGCGCTGGTGGCTTCGTCCAAGAGCAGTAGCGGTGGGTTTTTCAGCATGGCGCGGGCGATGGCGATGCGTTGGCGTTGGCCGCCGCTCAAGCGCACACCGCGTTCGCCCAAAAAGGTGTCGTAGCCTTCGGGCAGCTTGGCGATGAACTCGTCGGCAAAGGCGGCTTTGGCGGCGGCTTTGACTTCGTCATCGGTGGCTTCTGGCTTGCCGTAGCGAATATTTTCTAAGGCACTGGTCGAAAAAATCACCGCATCTTGCGGCACGATGCCTATGCGGCTACGCAAATCTTGCAAATTCAACGTGTTGGTTTCCACGCCGTCCAGCTTGATGCTGCCCGTTTTCGGGTCGTAAAAGCGCAGCAACAGCTGGAAAACCGTGCTTTTACCTGCGCCGCTTGGGCCAACCAGCGCCACGGTTTCGCCAGGTTTTACGTCCAAGCTGAATTTGGTTAACGCTGTTTGCAATGGGCGAGACGGATAATTAAACTCAATCGCTTCAAATTTAATAGCGCTTCCGGCAGTAGATACGCCGGCTAGAGCCGGATTTTTAGGAGATTGGATGGGAGAGTTGGTGTCCAGCAGCTCCATCAAACGCTCAGTCGCGCCGGCGGCGCGCAGCAGGTCGCCATAGGTTTCGCCTAAAACTGCAAAAGCGCTGGCCAAGATGATGATGTAAACCACCGTTTGCCCCAAATGCCCCGCCGTCATCGTGCCCTGCATCACGGCCTGCGTGCCTTGGTACAAGCCCCAGAGCAAGCCCGCGCTGGTGGCGATGATGATGAAGGCGACCAAAATAGCGCGCGCTTTGCTGCGGGTGACGGCGGTTTTGAAGCCGTTGTTGGTGGACAGGTCGAAGCGGGCGGCTTCTTTGTCTTCTGCCGCGTAGCTTTGCACAACAGGTATAGCGTTCAGCACCTCAGCGGCGATAGCGCTAGAGTCCGCAATGCGGTCTTGGCTGGCGCGAGACAGTTTGCGCACCTTGCGGCCAAAGTACATAGACGGCATGACGATGAGCACCAAAGCGCCCAGCACTTGCAGCATCACCCAAGGGTTGGTCCAAATCAGCACCGCCAGTGCACCGATTCCCATGACCAAATTGCGCAAACCCATAGACAACGACGAGCCAACAACCGTTTGCACCAAGGTGGTGTCGGCAGACAGGCGAGACAGCACTTCACCAGTTTGTGTAGTTTCAAAAAACTGTGGGCTTTGGCGCAAAACGTGCGAATAAACCGCGTTGCGGATGTCTGCCGTAACGCGTTCGCCCAGCCAGCTCACGGTGTAAAACCGCGCAGCGCTGAACAAACCTAGGGCAACGGCCACACCAAACAGTGCGAAAAAGTGATTCCGTAGCGCCATGACCTGTGCACCTTTGTCGGTGGTGACCAAGCCGCCATCAATCAAACTGCGCAACGCCAATGGAAAAGCAAGTGTCGAGACTGCAGCCATCACCAAAAACAGCAAAGCCAGCCCGATTTGCAGCCGATAAGGCCTTAAGAACGGCAAAAGCCCCGAAATAGAGCGCGGGGAGGTGCCTTTTGGGCGGTCGGTAGCTGTGGTCATTTGAGTTATTTTGGGGAAATGTGTGGAATTGCAAGCCAAAGCTAGCTTTTCAAAGCTTTTCAGAATTAACCCTGATTATCCCCGCTTATCTTGTCTGTTTCCCCACTTTGAAAAAGGGGGATAGCGGGGGTATTGGGGGATTTAAGAGGGATTTAATCCTTAGCGCCCAACTTCAAAGCCTCATCCCGCGTCGTTTTCAGAGCAGCAGCTTCTGCAACCGTGTTTGGCTGCGTCGGCCAGCCGCTTAAGTGTTTTTGCGTGATGCTGGACAGCGCCGACAGCCAAGCCGAGTCGTCATTCAAACACGGAATGTAATTGAAAGTTTGTCCACCAGACGAAGTGAAGGCGTGTCGCACTTCCATGTTGATCTCTTCCAAGGTCTCCAAACCGTCGCAATTGAAACCGGGACAAATCACATCAATGCGTTTGACGCCGCTTTTCGCCAGTTCAATCACAGTCGGTTCGGTGTAGGGCTGCAGCCATTTTGCGCGGCCTAGGCGTGATTGAAACGTCACTTTGTACTGCGTAGGGTTCAAACCAAGTGCTTCGCCCAGAAGACGCGCGGTTTTGTAGCATTCGCAGTGGTAGGCATCGCCCAAATGTAAGCTGCGCTCAGGGATGCCGTGAAAGCTCATCACCAGCCTATCTTTTCCGTCAAAATTCGGCTTGCCGGTGATTTGCCACTGCTTGCGCACGCTTTGCTCCAGCGCGCAAATGTAACCCGCGTCGTCATGGTAACGGTTCACAAACCGCAACTCAGGCACAGATCGCACCTTCGCCGCCCATGTGTAAACCTGGTCAAACACCGCAGCCGTCGTGGTGGATGAATACTGCGGATAAGCCGGCAAAATCAGCACGCGGCTGATGCCTTCAGCCTTGAACTGGTCAAGCTGCGTCGCAATCGACGGGCAAACCGCGCCCGTGGTGTAGCACATGGCATAGCGCACAGTCACACGGTGACCCGCTTCGCCCAGCCAGCCTTCTAATAATTTGGCTTGCTTTTCAGTCCAAATTTTCAAAGGTGAACCGTCCGGCATCCAAATCGACGCGTATTTGGCGGCTGATTTGGAGGAGCGAAACGGCACGATGATCAAGTTCAAAATAAACCACCAAACAAGGCGGGGAATCTCCACCACGCGCTGGTCGCTCAAAAATTCACGCAAATACGTGCGCAAAGCTGGGGCTGTGGGGGCGTCTGGTGTGCCAAGGTTGCAGAGTAAAACGGCGGTAGTGGCGTTGTTGGCTGGGGCTTTGCCGTGGGTGAATTTGGGTTCGGGTTGAAAAGTCATCTTCGTATTTTCTCTCATTTAAGCAAACTGCAATGTCAGGAGAATTTAAGACCATATACTAAAAATTTAAAGTTCCATTTAAATGACTGCATCGATCCCCTCAAGTTGCAAACATATTATTTCATCGATCGTTTTCGGAGTCTTTGTTGCTGGTACTGTTGTGCCTGTACTTGCTAGTGAGCCTGGTGCGGCAGTGAAATGTACAACCCTTCCGCGTAGTAACTGGGTGGATGAGCCTCAGATACGGCAAGTATTTGGTGAGAGTAAATACAGGCAAGTATTCGTCAAAATATCCAGAGGTAATTGCTACGAGTTTTACGCCATCGGTAAAGACAATACAGTCACTGAAGCATACTATGACCCCGTTAGCACTGAGTTAATTCAAAGTACCCATCTTGGGACTGACGGGAAAACCACCACTTATGAACGTACAGCTGCCCCTTCTGTATCCATAAAATCTAAGCCTGCAGCAAAATCTAACTAAATGCTATACCGAGCGAATCGCCTGCAACGCACTGCGTATCGCACCTTCTAGCGTAGATGGGTAGGGGCCGGCCACGTAATCGCCACACACCAACAAACCAGGGGCGATTTGGTTGCTTGGGCGCTTCAAATCTGGCGTGCAGGCGAAGGTGGCGCGTTTTTCTATGATGGTTTGGATGGGCTGCAAATCGGGCAAGTTCAGCTGAGCTTTGCCTTGGGCGATGACTTTTTCCTGTAAAGCCAGGCGGTCGCCTTGGCTGGCGCTGATGACGAAGGCGAGCAAACCCTGCTCGCCACCCGGCTGTCCACGGCCTGCGTTGATTTGCCCACGGTCAAATACGAATTGGGCTGGGTTTTGGGCATTTTCACCAGTATCACTACGCAAAGCCAACATCGGTTGCGATAGTCTGGCACCTTTTGAGTACGCATAAACCGTCGCAATCGCTTCATAGCGCAGCGTGTTGACGCTGTTCTGCCAATCCAGCACCTCGCGACGCAGCAAATGTTCCAACTCTTTCGCTACATTATTAGTAGCTGAATAGGCAATATTTACGCCGGCTAGAGCCATATTTGAGGGTGATCCAGCCAATATAACGGCATCAAAGGTTTGTTTTGCGGTTGTTGCGGTGACCTGCCAGCCAGCGTTGCTGTAATCAATGCTTTCCACCCGTTCACCCAACAACACTTTGCCACCGTTTTTGACCAGCCAAGCGGCGGCTGGGTGGGGAAAGAGGTTGGACAAATCGCGCTTTGGAATCAATAAATTGGCGCTGCCGAAGGTGGTTTTTGAGTCAATCTGAACGCTGGGGCTGAACATCGCGTCTTGCAGCACCCTCAGAAAAACCTGTGCGCTGGCGTCAGCCATGGGCGTGTTGAGTGCGGACAGGCACAGCGGTTCTATCAACTCCGCCATGACTCTGGGCGTTATGGCGGGTTTAGATTTTTGGCATAGTTGCAGGACGCTGAGGTGCTGCGAGCAGCTAAACCCGCCGCGTTGCCAGCCCGATGCCGCCCGCAAAAGCGCCAATTTGTCACCCCAAGTCCAACCTTTTGCCGTGGCAATGCCCCACGCAGCGTCTAGCCCAACCACCCAAGGTGCTGGCCAATCGGGGAGTTTTAAGCCGGTTTGGTCGGGAAATTGCATCGTCAGCGGGATCCGCAAAAGCGCATTTTCAAGGTTCACGCCCACGGTTTGCATCAGCTTCAAAGTCTCAGAATACGCGCCGATCAAGATGTGTTGGCCGTTGTCTAGAGATACTGGCGTGCCGTCTGGCAAAGTGCTGGCGTGCGAACCAGAAACGACTCTAGCCCGCCCACCTAAAGCATGTGATGCTTCAAATACAGTAGCGTGATGGCCTGCCTGCGTCGCAGCCACCGCAGCAGCCATGCCCGCCCAGCCGCCACCTACGATGGCGATGTTCTTTGAATTACGCATATAAAATTATCTATAAGAACTGTCATTCCCGCGAAGGCGGGAATCCACGCGAACCACCATGGATTCCCGCCTTCGCGGGAAAGACGGATGAGCTTTCAAACTTTGCCAAGTGCTTGCACTTTCCAAGCCAGCCACATTTTGCGCAGAGGGGTGAGTTTGATCCGTTGGCTCATCACCGCAAAGTTATCGCGCTCAATCTCGCGCAGCAAGCTGCGGTAAATACTTGCCATCATCAAGCCAGGTTTTTGGGTGCGAAAGTCAGCTGGCGGCAGCATCTGCATAGCTTCGTCATACAAACCGTGCGCCCGTTGCGCTTGAAAGGTCATCAAAGCGGCAAATCGGGGCTGAAAATCGGGTTGCACCGTTTTTGCATCGTATTTCAGCAGCTCATGCGCTTTCACATCAAACTGCTGCAGCTCGTTCATAGGCAGGTAAATTCGCCCCCGCCGCGCGTCTTCACCCACGTCGCGGATGATGTTGGTCAGCTGAAAAGCCTGTCCTAACTTGTGCGCATATTCCGTCGTTTTAGGGTCAGTCTGCCCAAAAATCTTAGCCGCCACCTCGCCCACCACACCGGCGACCAAGTGGCAATAGCGCTGTAAATTGGGGTAATCCAAGTAGCGAGATTGGTTCAAATCCATCTGGCAGCCGTCAATAACAGCCTGCAAATGCCGCTCTTCAATGCCATAAGTCGCACAAAGCGGCATCAATGCCTTCATCACAGGGTGCGATGGATTACCTTTAAACGATTTAGACACTTCGGCCGCCCACCAAGCCAGCTTTGTAGCCGCCACGCCCGGGTCCACCATCTCGTCCACCACATCGTCCACCTCTCGGCAAAACGCATAAAACGCCGTAATCGCCGCGCGGCGGGGCTTGGGTAGGAACAGAAAAGCGTAATAAAAACTGCTGCCAGAAGCGGCAGCTTTCTCTTGGACGTATTGCTCAGGGGTCATGGGCAGTATTGTTACATTGAAATATTAAAAATTAAGCCCCAATTTCTTTACCTCTGCTGGTAGAAGCTTCACTCGACCGCCAACCGTCAAATGAAAGCTCCCCTTTCACCCTGTATAGACAGGAGACATAGGTAACAGGTGTGCGGGGACATGGGTAACACCGAGGTTTTTAGTTTAATTCAAACACTAAGCTGCTAAATGCAGGCTAC
>JBEBJY010000041.1:0-23695 GCA_040079635.1 Burkholderiaceae bacterium
CGACCCACAATCACGCTCATCGCGTAATCTAAGTAGCTACGGCGCATTTCCTCTTCAAGGCTGATGGGCAAGGTTTCTTTGGCGAACTGAGTCATGAGCGTTATAAAGCGTGTAGCCTAAAAGGAATACTTATAGGGATAGTAATGGTTATCAGTAGCGAGAATCGCGCTTGAACAGCCTTAGATTTTAAGCTGGCTTGGGTGTTGCGTGCGAGCAACGGATAACTATTTTTAGTCTGTTGCGGAACTTTTAGTTCAATTTGTGTAAGTTACAGGTTTACGACTGTGGCACAATAAGCAACAGCGGCTTGTGTGATGGTGCACAGAACGTACAAATTCCGCAGCCTTGCTGCAGCTTGATATCTAGGACTCTAATGATTAAATTAAACAAAATCGCAATGCTCGTGGCAACGGTGGCAATTGCAGGTTCAGCTTTTGCTAATGGTTCAACAACCAACAGCGACAACTGGCGCAGTGGCCAAGGCAATATGCAATGGAAAATCGGCAACGCTTCTGGTCTGTGCTGGCGCACCGCTAACTGGACACCAGCTACTGCGGCTCCAGGCTGCGATGGTGCTATTGCTGTTAAAGCTGCTGCTCCAGCCCCAGCTGCGGTAGTTGCACCAGTGATGGCTGCAAAACCAGCTCCAGTGGCTGCTCCAGCACCTGCACCGATGGCTGCAAAACCAGCTGCTGCTCCAGCACCAGCTCCAATGCCAGCAAAGCCAATGGCTAAGCGTAAAGCTAAACAAGACCGCAATTAATATTTATCCCGATTTTTCACTTGCTATTTTAATTTTAAGGAAGACAAAAATGATCAAATTGAACAAAATCGCTATGATGGTTGCAACAGTTGCTGTTGCTGGTGCTGCTTTTGCTAATGGTTCAACAACCAACAGCGACAACTGGCGCAGTGGCCAAGGCAATATGCAGTGGAAAATCGGCAATGCATCAGCTTTGTGCTGGCGCACCGCTAACTGGACACCGGCTACTGCTGCTCCAGGTTGTGATGGTGCTATCGCTCCTAAAGCTGCTGCTCCTGCACCAGCTGCAGTGGTTGCTCCTGTAGCTGCAGCTCCAGCAGCAGCTAAACCAGCTGCACCAGCTGCTGCACGTCCAGCTGCAGGCGCTGCTGCAACTAAAGTCACTTACGCTGCTGATGCTTTCTTTGCTGCTAACTCTGCAGTGCTTAAAGCTGCTGGCAAAGCAAAGTTGGACGACTTGGTTGGTAAAGTCAAGGCGATCAACTTGGAAGTTATCGTTGCTGTGGGTCATACAGACTCTAAAGGTAACGACGCTTCTAACCAAAAATTGTCAGTTCGCCGCGCTGAAGCTGTGAAGGCATACTTGGTGTCTAAAGGCATTGAGAAAAACCGCGTTTACACTGAAGGCAAAGGCTCTAAGCAGCCAGTTGCTGACAACAAAACAGCCGAAGGCCGCGCTAAAAACAACCGCGTTGAAATCGAAGTGGTTGGTACACAGAAGAAGTAATCAAGTAGTGTCAGTTAGTCATCGATAAGGTGGCTAATTGACTCTCAGATTCAAAAAGCCCCTGAGGTAATACTCTGGGGCTTTTTTTATACAATAAGCTCATGCAAACCCTGAAATCTAGCAATGTTGACCCTGCCGAACTGGCTAAATTCTCTGATTTAGCGCACCACTGGTGGGACAAAACGAGCGAATTTGCGCCTTTACACGCAATTAACCCTCTGCGATTGGACTGGATCAACAGTTTGGCGAGTTTGAGTGGCAAACGTGTGTTGGATGTCGGCTGTGGTGGCGGTATTTTGACGGATGCCATGGCGCGCAAAGGTGCGACGGTGGTTGGTGCAGACTTGGCCACCAAATCCCTCAAAGTAGCGCAGTTACATGCCTTAGAAGCGCAAACGCCCAATGTCAGTTACCGTGAAATCAGCGCTGAAGACTTGGCGTTGGAGCAGCCCGCTAGCTTCGATATTGTCACCTGCATGGAAATGCTGGAGCATGTGCCCGACCCACAATCCATCGTCACTGCCTGCGCCACTTTGGTGAAACCAGGCGGCTGGGTGTTTTTCTCAACTTTAAACCGAAATGGACGCGCTTTTTTACAGGCTATTGTGGGTGCCGAATACGTTTTAGGTATGTTGCCACGTGGCACGCATGAGTATGCCAAGTTCATCACCCCCAGCGAATTAGCCACCTTTGGCCGAAAAGTAGGGCTGGAGATTCAAGCGACACGAGGCTTGGAGCATAATCCAATCACAAAACGCTATAAATTAAGCGCTGACGTACGCGTCAATTACATGTTAGCCACTCAAAAAAGTGTGTAATTAATCACTTTAATGTTATTAATCGTGCTGGTGAGGATTTAAACTACTTGGTAATGTATAAGTAGTCATGTCGCAAGTCTTAAATTACATTAAAACAATACCGCATTTCATCAACGAGCTGAACAAAGTGACATCACAACGCATCATCAGAGCTGTACTGTTTGACTTAGACGGCACACTTATCGACAGCGCGCCAGACTTAGCCGCCGCCGCAGACAAAATGCGGATTGATAGAGGTTTAGAGTCACTGGCTTATGAGAGATACCGCTCCATGGCCGGTGCAGGTGCGCGCGGCATGCTGGGTGTGGCGTTTGAGATGACGCCAGAGCACCACAACTTTGTGGCATGGCGTGAAGAGTTTTTTTACAACTACGAAATGTGCCTCACCCAGCGCACCAAGGCATTTGATGGGGTTGAGGAATTGTTGGCCACTTTGTCGATGCGTGGACTCGATTGGGGTATTGTGACCAACAAATCGATGCGTTTTACCGACGCTTTGGTGCGGCAAATGCCTGTATTACGCGACGCAGCCGTCGTCATCAGCGGTGACACCACAGCGCATGCCAAACCACACCCAGAACCGATGTTTGAAGCTGCACGGCGCTTAAAAACAGCGCCGCAGTACTGTGTTTACGTGGGTGATGACAAGCGCGATATTGACGCGGGCAAAGCCGCTGGCATGCCCAGTTTGGCGGCTACCTGGGGTTATATGGGAAGCCATGACGTAAGATCTTGGAACGCAGATGCCTCATTGACAGAGCCAGATTGTGTGCTTGAATGGTTAGATGGTCATCTGTAAAAGTTCTTTTTTCGCTATTATTTTCATAGCTGTTCAGGCAATAAATACGCCGGCTAGAGCATGCTTTGATGATGTAAAACTAGATATTCAAACACGTCCATCGCAAGTTGACCAAGGCAGTCTGCTATACGTTTGGTCACCCCGCATGGCGCTGTCTGCCACCCAAGCGCATCTGGCGGCTGACGCGGCAAAAGCAGCAGGTTTGAAGTTCGTGCCCTTGGTGGATGGGCGTTTGCCAACGGCTGAGTGGCAATCAGCGCTTCGCACCCTTGCAGTCTCTCAGCCCAAAGATGCCGAAGCCTTGGCCGCGACAGAGCCGCTTCGCTCCCCCAAACTGGTTGAAAAAGACGCCTATGCACACTTTCCGACGGCTTTTGTCGTTAAAAGTGGCGAAATGCACCCAAACCGCTTGATTGGCGCGATGCCGGAGCAGTTTTGGGCTCAAGGCATTCAAGAGCGTTTGAAGCGCGGGAATGACGCAGTTGCCGTTCAGCCACCGCAGCAATGCATCCCGCAAAACCAATTTATCGCCTTAGACCCTGAATTAGCCGGCTTGAACGATGACAACCAAGTCGCTTTAGGCGCTTACGAGCGCATCAGCCCCGATGGACGCTACGTGCTACGCTCCTATTCGGGCAAAAAACTGTCGGCAGTTAGTTTGGTGGAAATCCCCGGGCCGCCGGGTTTGACCACCATCAAAGGGCAAGTCAGCCACCAAAGAATTCTCTCTACACCCTTTTCGAACGAAGCATTTCCCGTCCAAGGCAGTTGGCGGTATTTGGTTGATACGAATGGTGATCACTATACTTTTAATAGCATACTAGGCAATAAATACGCCGGCAAAGTGGCTTTTTCAGGGGGTATGGATGGGTTTTATGCAGCCGCCTCCGAGGTTGGCGGCAGTTACCCAATGCGCAATTCCCAGCCGGTTAATATTCGCTCACTCAGCTGGCCAAACGCCAATGCGGCAGGCTCTGCGACTGAAAACCGGCAAGGCGAGGGCATGTTGACGGCTAGAACCATCACGATTGATACCCAGAAACAGCAAGTTATAGCGGATACCAACCGCGTTAACCTGTGCCTTAACCGCTTAGTGCAAGACGGCACCATGTACGCTTTGCCCATGATTTCGGTAGACGGCCAAGAATTTGCTGCCTTGCCGCAAAACCCCGTCTCTGGCGTGCCCACTATGCGTATTTTCGGCTTTGGCGCGGATGGCAAACAGTGCGTTCCTAGCGGTCAGTTCACGTTGCAGTCGGGCAAAGTCATTTTCGGGTTTTCTAGCAAAGCCAAAAAACATGCCGATGTTGCTTATGAGTACCGTGGCCAAATCTGGTGGGTGCAGCGGGACAACAGCGTCACATCACTGCCAGCCTTGAATTTAGCGCCATGGGAAGACCCCGCTTTCAAACCCACAAAAGCCAGTCCCGCCTACAAAGACGTCACCGCCAGCGCCTTTCCAGGCTTCACCCGCGATGGCCGCGTCATCTACGCCGCCAGCTGGAAACGCTGCGACAGCGTCCTTGATAGCGCTTGTGTGCCAGAGGCTGGCTACGTCGTATCTGACCCCTTTCAAAGCAACGCTTACCGCAATCAACTCCTGCAAAGTCAGGCCAGTACATTAAATAACACGCCCAAAAGCTGCATAACCGTGCAAGATGTGGCGGCTGAACGCAGTGCATTTGCTGCATTTCATGGCATTTCAAACTGATTTCATGTTCATTTGAATCTCATTTCAGGCGCCGACCTTGAAAACAGCCAACTCGTCGTAAAATAGGCCCTGAGGGGCTGCACTGGTTTCGACGCGGGTACGGACGCGCAGTGGGGCATGCCGAGCTAGGGTCACGCTCGTAAAAATCGATTCAACAAACTAACTGCAAACGACGAACGTTTCGCACTCGCTGCTTAATTGCCAGTGAGCTCTACAACAGCAGGCCGATGGGCTGGGCAAGGGTGATTTAGTAATAAATCGTCCAGGCTGTGGAGTCATTTTCATCGGCTGGTTTGGACCTGGGCACCTTAGGTTTGGACGAGACAATAGGGCGCTGGCGAACTTGATAGCGTGCTGCTGCGCGATCAGGTAAGTGAGACACAAATCAGACGGCTAAGCATGTAGATCTACGCGAAAAAGGCTTGCGGACGGGGGTTCAAATCCCCCCAGCTCCACCATTTATATAGTAAATATCGCTCTAGCCGACGTATTTATTGTCTAAGATGCTATCAAAAATATAGCAATTTTAGGTATTATGAGTCTAAAAATTCATAATTTCCCCACGGCATATCGTCCTACAAGCGCATTCGGTTTGCGCTGATATTCTTCTTAGCTTCAAAAATTTACAGTTGTCGTATGGGCTGCGGGTGTCATCACTTTGCAGCGCATATTGTTAATTAAACTGAAAAGGATGAATCATGAACTGGGATCAAATTCAAGGTAATTGGAAGCAAGCAACTGGCAAAGCCAAAGAGCAATGGGGCAAGTTGACGGATGACGATTTGGTCACGGTTGACGGTCGCCGCGATCAGCTCTCAGGCAAGCTGCAAGAGCGCTATGGCATTGCCAAAGAGACTGCCGAGGAGCAGATTGCAGATTGGGAGAAAAAAGCAACTGATTTTTGGTTCAAAAAAGAATCTTAAATAGCGATGAGGTGACGCTATAAATGGGGCTATTGCTTTAAATAGCCTCGAAACTGCATCATTTCATCCACGGCGCCTTGGTTTGCTGGACCATCCTCGCAAACCAAGGCGTATCTTTTTTTAAAGCCAATATTCCCAAAGTCTTGCAACGAGTTCTTTGAGATGAATATCCAGCGTACGCTGCTCCCAGTCTTCTAACTTCACAGGCTCAGATGCCGCTAAATCTTTGTTAAACATGGCTTGTATTTGGTCGCCAAACTCTTTGCCTAGGACAACAGCATTCAATTCATCGTTGTGTAGGAAGCTGCGCCAATCCAGATTGGTAGAGCCAACCGTTGCCCAAACCCCGTCAACCAGTGCTGTTTTAGAGTGCAGTAAGACGCCTTTGCGTTGGAAAATTTTGACGCCAGCTTTCAATAAACCCGTGTAGTGCGCACGTCCTGCATTGAATGCCAGCCAAGAATCTGTTTGGCTTGGCAAGATAAGCGTGACGGCAACGCCGCGTGCTGCCGCCTCTTTCAAAACAGTAAGCAGCTGAATGTCGGGTACAAAGTAGGCGTTTGTGAGCTGCACACTTGTTTCTGCGGTGCTGATGGCGGAGAGCAGGGCAACATAGATCACGCTGGCTGTGTCGTCACTAGAGCTGCCAATAGCACGCACAATTTGTTTGCCTGCAATTGCGGGCTGTGGAAAATAATTTTTAGCAGCGAGAGCATTGCCTTTTTGCTTTTCCCATGTGGTCATAAAGAGTTTTTGAAATTCTGCAACGACTGGGCCTTGCAGCTTGATATCCGTATCACGCCACGCTAAAACGGATTCTTCAGCTGGCTTACGCTGCTTTCTGAACGAGCTGCCTGAATGCACGCTGCTGATGTTGATGCCGCCCATAAAAACGATCTCACCATCGATGATGAGCAGTTTTCTATGATCGCGCTGATTCAAAGCCCAATCTTTGCGTGCCAACAGTGGGTTCATGGGGTTGAACTCCAGCACATTGATGCCAGCGGCTTGCAGCGCTTCAAAAAAGAGATTGGGGGTTGTACTTGTTCCCACGCTATCGCGAATAACATTAACTTGCACACCCTGCAGTTGCTTTTCAATCAGCGCTTTTGCGAACAATTTGCCAATGTCGTCATCATCAAAAATATAGGTTTCTAAATTGATGTGGTCTTTCGCCAAGGCAATGGCTGCTAGCATGTCGCGGTAAGTGTCAGTGCCATCTTGCAAGAGGGTGACTTTGTTGCCAATGACCAATGGGCTACCAACGATAGCTTCTTCAATCGCCAAGTGTTGATCAAGTAAATTGTCCTCACTCGCATTCGCTTTGATGCGGTCAAGTATGGTTTTACTTTGAGCTTTAGACAACGCGCCTTGTGCACCGACCATGTGGATAGGTTTGGTTGCGTTGCGGCTCATGTCTGGCACAAACCGTGGAAGTGAGCTGCAGCCCGCTAGAAATGCAAAACTTAGAAGAAAAATATTGAGAATGCCCCGCCTGAAACTATTAGAAAGAATACGCATTTGCATCACCTCAATTATTGCGATTTAAACAAAAAAAACTCCATACGACACAATACCATTGCATCGCATGAAGTTTTAAATGATTTTTGAAATTAAGGACGAACGATGATGTCGTTGCGAACTGATTTCACATGCTTCACATTCAGTGCAATGTTTTCAGCTTGCATTTTTTCAGCATTTGATTTTGCGAAACCTGACAATTGGACAACACCGTTGAGCGTTTCAACACTGATAGATGATGCTGATACGGTGCGGTCGTCTGCAAATCTTGTTTTGACAACGGTGGTGATGCCTGCATCGTCAATGTAAGCGCCTACAGTTTCTTGACCACGGCCAACGGCACAGCCTGTAGTTCCAACGATGGTGATGCCAGCTAAAGTAGCGAATAGGAGAGCGCGTGCGTATTTCATGGTTGTATCCTCTGAGTTAATGTAAAAAACTGACTTGGTGCAAATTGCAAAAAGCTTGTCAATCAATGGCACCACACCCATTGACGAGCTGTAACTTGGGTTAAATTCTTAGCATCATTTGCGTAACCTCAACACCGCAAGCAAGCTGCCTAGTGTTATCAAACGCCATGGTTTTAAAACGACAATGGCAGCGCCCACACCAGCTGCAATACCTAAAGTTTTCAGCGGATTTGACTTGGCGTAGTCGGCAATAACTGGTTGTAAGACATCCAAAATTTGGTTGTCTTTTTGCATGAAATTAACAATTTCAGAACGGCTGAGCGACAATCTTTCTGCCGGTGTTAAAGCTGTTTTAGTCGTCATATCAAGCCTCATCGTACTCATTGACCAGCGGCAGCACGCAAAGCTGCTACATCACTTAAAAACTGTGAATTGACGTTCGTGAAGCGCTCCGCTAAAACAGTTTTCTTTGCCAAGGCGAAAGCGCCCAACGCACACAGTGCCATAGCACCAGGCACAACCAACAATATCCAGTGAAACTGGTTTTGCAAAACACCTAGCATCAAAGCAACGCCCGAAAAAACCACACAAATTGCTACAGATATAACCGCCATGAGCCAAGCCAATACTCGACGTATCAACAACTTGCTTGCGTCGTTGGCTTCTTGCTTGAACAAAGCTGCATACGCGCTCAGATGGTCCATGACCAAGTCTGGGCGTCGAATGATGGTTAAACATAGCGGATGCATGGTGTACCTCTTTGTTCGGTTTATTTAGTAGCGATGTGTGTTGCCGCGTGAACGCATGGACGTAATCACAACTGCAACTGCCGCACCAACCGCAGCCGCCATCAGCACTGAGCGAACGGGTTGCTCTGACACATACTGCGTAGAAGCTTTAGAGGCTCGATTCATCGCATGTTGCGCATATTCTTTCGCGTCAGACGCCATGTTCATGCTTTGCTTGGCTAGTTTTTGTGCCGTCACTGCCATCATGTCAACCATGGGGTCGATGCGGCTGTGCATGGCACTATTGGCATGCTCAGCCGTTGACCCTAGGGCTTGTTCTGCAGACTGAAGCAAAGCCTCAGACGTCTCACGGATCGTGTCAACGGCATCTTTTGAATTTTTTGAGTGAAGAATGTTCATGATTATTCCTTAGGGTTTAAATAGATTGACTCATTACTTTTTGAGTAAGCTGATCACAAACGTGATGACCGCCATGATGGCGAAAATGACGAAGAGGATTTTTGCGATTTCGACAGCGCCTGCGGCGATGCCACCGAAGCCGAAAATGGCCGCAACCAATGCGATAACCAAAAATATGACTGAATAGTGCAACATAAAAGCTCCTTGATACGACTGAACTGAAAGTGATTTCTTCTTGAAATACTTTTCACTCAACCTGTAGCAAGGTTACGTTTTTAAGTGGTGAGTCGGAATCAGTCTTTGGCTTTTACGTGCGTCAGAATTTATGATGCTGCGCTGTAGGAGAGCGCCTACATTTAGAGCTACATTTAAAAGTGCGTATGAAGTGGCTTATTTGTAGTTACTTTTATTGGGCTGTACTTTGGATACCGTTGCCAAGATATGTGTGCCGTACCCAGGCATAGACGTGATGGCTAGTTTGCCGCCCAGAGCTTCTACTCTGTGCTGCATGCCGAGTAAGCCGTGGTGGGTGCCATCAACCTTGGCTTTGTCAAACCCCACGCCGTCGTCTCGTACTTGCACAGAAATATAGCCATCTAAATTATGCATGCTTAGCATGACATTTTTTGCCTTTGCATACTTGCTGATATTGGTTAATGACTCTTGTACGAGACGGTAAATAGTGAGTTGTGCGTTGCCACTGATTTCAACGTTTTCTAAGTCGGTAGCGATGATTAAATTGTGTTGATTTTCAAATTCACGAGCTAATATTTCTAATGATGATGTCAGCCCCAAATGAGAGAGGGAGGAGGGGCGTAAATCTTCCACGATATTGCGTGTCATCAAGATAATGCTGTTCAGCGTGCTGTTAAGGTGTGTAAACCGCACTTCGGCATCAGGCACACTGCTGGATAGTTGTGATTTGAGTCTTGCAATATCAAGTTTTGCTGCGGTCAGCAATGAGCCAAATTCATCGTGCATGGCGCGAGCCAAATCGCCTCGTTCGTCTTCGCGGGTATTTTGTAAATGGGTGGCCAGCTGCGCTAGGTTATCGGTTCTTTCCTTGACCAAAGAATCAATTTGATCGCGCTCACGCTGCAAAGATTCTTTTTCCCGCAGTGACGTATCCACCAGCAGTGTGTTTTGTCGAAGGTAGAGGTAAAACGCCCAAAGCCCACTCATCGCTAACAGGGCAATGCCGATGCGAGAAATCACCAAAGTAGTTTGTATTTGACTCTTTGCAAGAATAACTTTTGCCTCTGAAATATTGGTTAACTCGAGGATGTTTTGACGTATAGCATCCATTTGAAATTGACCGACATCGGTAGCGACAACATATTTCCAAGCATCTTGGTTACCGTCTTTGCGCATACGCACTGTCATCTCTAGCGCGGCAAGTTTGCGTGAAATGTGTCGCGTCATCAGGTCATAGATGGCAGATTCCTTAGGCCTGTGCATCACCAAAGCGTTCAAAATATCCAACGATTTGTTGATTTCAGCGGCTGAATCGCTGTAGGGCTTTAAATAACGCTCGTTGCCGCTGAGTAAGTACCAAAGCTGGCCCGTTTCAGCGTCGACAATTTGACCTTGAAGTTTATTTAAAACAGCCAGTGTTTTTGTGGATTCTTCTATTTGCAATGTGGCGGCGGTTGAACGGTCAAAATTTTGATCATTGATGAAAAACAAAACACCAACAACTGAGATAGCCAGCAGCATGCTGATGCCTATTTTTGGGAATACAAATTTATGCATATTAATTTTCCTCACACCGTTTTCTCAATTGCGTCAATAATGGCCTGTGCACCCTCGCACGATTGAAAGTTTTAGAAATGATAAATATTGGAATTGTTGACGACCATGCTATTGTGCGCTCAGGGCTTAAACAGTTCTTTTCGGATTTTGTGGACTTGCGCGTCATGGGTGAAGCGGCAACGGGAAGAGAAGCCATTGACTTAGTGCGAGCGGTTGAGCTGGATGTGTTGATCATGGATTTATCGATGCCCGGTCAAAGTGGTATTGATGCATTGGCCATGATTCGCGCAAAAGCGCCCGATGTTGGTATTTTGATTTTGAGCGGCTACCCAGAAGAGCATTATGCTGTGAACTTGATTCGTCAAGGTGCCAGCGGCTACTTGAACAAAGCTTGCGAGCCGGTTGAAATTGTTGAAGCGATTCGCGTGATTGCGTTGGGTAAACGATTTATAACGCCGGCGGTGGCTGAGCTTTTGGCGCAACAGCTGAATAAACCTGGTAATTTGCAAGCGCACGAGCAATTGTCTGAGCGTGAATTTCAAGTGTTTTTGAAGCTGGCTAAAGGCGAAACTGCGGGCGATATTGCCACAACTTTGTCTCTCAGCGTCAAAACGGTCAGCACTTACCGAAGCCGCGTGATGGAAAAAATGTCTTTGGCGACCAACAGTGACTTGACCTACTATGCGCTTAAGCACAAGATGATCGATTGATGGTGCCAAAGCATCTGGCATAAGACCTCTCAACTCAGCTTGGTGACTGGCTGCAGTTGTCGCAATACGCAAGTAGCTGTTCAATCTCAGTCGATTTGTCAAACACAGCGTCTACACCCAACAGCGCAGCTTGCTTTCGCACATCCTGCGTTGCGTAGTTACTTAAAACAATGACTTTTTGGTGGGGTAAACGGTTTTTGCAGGCAGATACTACGCCTAACCCTGTCCCCTGCTTGAGGAAGAGGTCAACAATGGCTAAATCCCATGCGTTGTTGCTGTTCGTAAGCCAATCAACGCCTTCTCTTTCAGTTTCTGCTGTGCCAACGGTATTGACGCCTGTCAATTCTTCCAAAGTGGCGATCAGATTATCTCGTATGGTCGGATTGTCTTCTACGACATAAGTTTTTATTTGCACATCGTTTACTCTGGAACTTGTGTAACTATATCTGTTGCAAAATGTTTGATTTGTAAGCCTAAGCGACTAAGGCGTGTAGGTTTTGTCCTACACGCCTAAATATTAGCTTTCCTTAGCTTTCTGTTGTATCAAGAACGCGGCTCACCTGCACGGTTCACGGAAATCGTGCGTCCTGGAGGAGCTGTCATTTGGATACGGTGCTCAATATTGCGGAATGAATAGGTTACATCCCAGTATTCAGGTCGCGTTTGCGCAGGTGTGGTTGTGCAGCGTTGCACATTTTGCGTCACCACTTGCTGGCCGCCGCCGTTGCTGCCTAGGTTAGAGCCTAAAGTCGCGCCGGCAATCGCACCACCTACGGTGGCTAAGTCTTTACCGCGTCCACCGCCGACTTGGTGACCCAAAATGCCCCCCAAAATCGTGCCTGCAATCACCGCACCAGCATTGTCGCCACCAACGTTTTGAACGACTTGTTCACGCTCAACCCAGCAGCGCTGTGTTGGCGTGCCCAGCACGGCGCGTACGGATGTGACATTTGCTTCATAAATGCCCTCACCACCACGGCGGCGGTTGTCATAGACTGGGTAAGTTGGTGGTGCGTAGCGATCTTCATCAAAACGTGAGTTATTGCTGACAATACGAACTGACGACACGCGGTCGTTGATGCCCATAGCGTTGAACGATGGATAGCGCCCTGGGCGCAGCACTGTACATTGGCCGCCAAAACGTACGTCCTCGCAGACTTCGACGCGGTTATTCATCACAATGACTGACGAAGCGCGGTCATTGAAGCCAAAGCGTTGAAAGTTATTTACATTACGTTGTGTTGTGAAGCTTCGACCTTGGTAATTGTCATTTTCATAAAAAGTGACTTGCGCCACTGCTTGCGTAACTAGGGTGACGGCTGCAACAGCCAACAATGTTTTGAGTTTAAAAGTCATAAAGACCTCCTGTATGTCGAATAAAAATGATGGGATTTCTCGCCATTTGCTGTTCGCCATTCGTTAAATGGATAAGCCTAGTATTTGCCGCGCACCGCAAGCGCGAAAGCGGACAAAACGCCGAGCCGCTGTAGGTCAATGTCCTACGCCCCCAAACTAAATTAAGCTAGATCAAATCACTTGAGTGGTTTAGCCGGACATTCGCATCACAAAAGCTTCGTGTCAGCTAAAAAATCGATAATCACTGTACCCAAACGCAGTGTCAGCTATTTCGCACAGGCACGGCTCATTAGGAAAATCAGCATGTCAAACCGTCGTGAATTTATCGTTCAGTTTTCAATGGCTACAGGCGCATTAGCAGCAGCCGCAGCATCCAATACCGCATTTGCCCAAGGTGCTATGGTTGATGAAAAAGATGCGCAAGCAGCAGCTTTGGCTTACAAAACCGATGGCACCAAGACCGATAAAGTCAAATTTCCCAAATACGCTGCCACACAAAACTGCAGTAACTGCGCGTTGTACCAAGGTAAAGCCGCAGACAAAGCGGGCGGCTGTCCACTGTTTGCTGGTAAACAAGTTGCAGGCAAGGGCTGGTGCAGCGCTTGGGCGAAAAAGGCTTAATCGGCATCGCCACGTTTTTAGCCATGCAAAGTTTGACCATTTACTACGATGGTGAATGCCCACTTTGCTTGGCTGAAATTCACTTTCTTAAAAGCCGCAACTCCCTAGGTTTACTTGAGTTTGTTGATGTTGCTGCGCCGCAATATGACGAAACCGCGCATCAACTCTCCTGCAAACTAGCCCTAGCCACCATGCAAGGGCGGCTAGCTGATGGCACGCAGCTTGAAGGTATTCCTGTATTTGCTGAGGCTTACAAACGTGCGAATTTGCCAACACTGGCTTGGCTATTTTCTAGGCCGTTGTTAGCACCCTTGTTAAACGCCAGTTACTACGTTTTCGCCAAATACAGGCACAGCATTTCAAAAACTATTGGGCCCTTGATGCTGCGGTTATCTAAACGGTTTTCAGCGCAGACGAGTTAGCCAGTCAATGGCCTACAGCATCGTTTGGTTCAAACGAGATTTGCGCGTTTCGGACCATGCCGCCTTGCATGCGGCCGCACAACGTGGGCCGATTCTGTGCCTTTACGTCATCGAACCCAGCATCTGGGCGCAGCCGGATGCAGCACACCAGCACTACCAATTCCTCCTTGAAAGTTTGCGCGATTTAGATGCCGATTTGCGTCGTCTAGGAGGGCAATTACACGTTGTATCCGGCGAATTTATTGTCTCATTAGCTAGATTAATGATAGCAAATCCGTTCGATGCCATTTACGCCCACGAAGAAACGGGCAACGATATCACCTACAAACGCGACTTGGCTGTGGGGGCGTGGTGCAAGTCACACGGCGTCGACTTTCACGAGTTCAGACAATTTGGCGTGGTGCGCAAGCTCAAAAATCGCGACGACTGGAAAGGCCATTGGGACAAACACGTTCGCTCGGCTTTGTTGCCTATCCCCAAAATGGAGAATCTGCAGTTCGTACCGCTACCATGGGAAACAACCTTGCTGCCTAGTCCCGCCAAGCTGGGTTTAGCGTTAGAAGTTCCCAAACTACGCCAATTGGGTGGTCGTCGTTTGGGTTTAGAAGTTCTGCAAGATTTTTTAAACGACAGAAGTGCGCAATACCGGGGCGGCATATCGTCTCCGCTGTCAGCATCGACGGCATGTTCGCGCTTGTCGCCGTATCTGGCGTTTGGTTGCGTCAGTTTGCGTGAGGTGGTGCAATCGACTTACTACGCCATCGCAGACCTACCCGTAGGAAACTGGCAAAAAAAGGGTTTAGTAGCCTTTGTCAGCCGGCTGTACTGGCATTGCCATTTCATCCAAAAACTGGAGTCTGAACCCGAGCTGGAATACCAAAACGTGCACCGCAGCTACGACGGCCTGCGTGAAAACGACTGGAACCCCGCACATTTTGAAGCTTTGACCACCGCCCGCACCGGTTGGCCGCTGGTTGACGCCTGCGTGGTGATGCTGCGTGAGACCGGCTGGCTCAACTTTCGCATGCGCGCCATGCTGGTGTCTGTTGCCGCTTACCCGCTGTGGTTGCATTGGCGACCCGTGGGGCAGTGGCTGGCACGGCAGTTTTTGGACTACGAGCCTGGCATCCACTGGAGCCAGATGCAAATGCAATCCGGCACAACGGGCATCAACACGCCCCGCGTTTACAACCCCATCAAACAAGCGCAAGACCACGACCCGCATGGTCATTTTGTGCGCCGCTGGCTGCCCTACATGCGCCGCGTGCCAGACGCATGGCTCTTTGAGCCGTGGCTGATGCCGCAGGTAATGCGCGAACATTTGAACTTGAACATCGGTGTAGGTGAGCAATTCGACATCCCCGAACCCTTGGTAGATCTGCAAACTGCCACCCGCGAGGCAAAAGCGAAGCTTTTTGGCTTGCGTGCGCAACCCGAGGTGAGGGCGGGCAAGGCGGCAATTGTTGAAAAGCACGCTTCAAGAGCTAATTTAATAACTTCTAAGCCAACATCGAAAAGCACGTCGCGCAGCAAAGCAACATCTAAGCCCGAAAACAAACAAATCGCCCTAGATTTTTAGAATTTGAGAATTTAAAAAAGTATCGCCGCTATGAAAATGATCAAAAAAGCCAATTTGCCCAGCAAAGTCTGTATCCACTGCCAGCGTCCGTTCACATGGCGTAAAAAGTGGGAGAAGGTGTGGGACGAGGTGAAATACTGTTCTGACCGCTGCAGGATGAGCTACAAAGGTGGCAAAACACCGTGAACGCCGTAATTTACTGGTTCCGAAACGATTTGCGCCTCAACGACAACCCCGCGTTTGCGCAAGCACTGCACCGAGCAAGCCAAACGGCTGCAAAAATGCTGGTCGTATACATTCACGACCCAAAGCAACATGTACAAACACCTTGGGGATTCGAGCGCATGGGCGAGCACCGCAAAGCGTTTTTGGCGGAAAGATTGAACGATTTAAAGCTGCAATTGGCGTTGCTGGGCATTGAGCTGACTGAGTTACAAGGTTCGCCCAAAGATGCTTTGTCCGCGTTTGCCAAAGCACAAAATACGACGCAAATTTACTGCGAAGACCTCGCCGCCCCAGAGGAGCAAGCTGACGTTGAAGACCTAAAAGCTACAGGCTTGGACGTTAAAACGCTGTGGCAATCCAGCTTGCTAGAGCCCGCCGATTTGCCGTTTGATGTACAAAATCTGCCCGCAGTTTTCACGGCTTTCAGAAACAAAGTCGAAAAGCAAAATATCAAACCTCGACCAGTACTGCAGATTTCTGAAAATTTGCCTGAATCCGTAGCCGAAAAGCACCTGAAACACTACTTTTCGGGTGATTTTGCGCTGACGTACAAATTAACTCGCAACCAGCCCATGAATTGGTCGCCAGACGAGCACTTTTCGACAAAATTCTCGCCTTGGCTGGCCTGTGGTGCGATCTCTGCACCCATGATTTACGCGGAATTAAAGCATTTTGAAGCCAAGCGCGGCGCGAACGACAGCACCTATTGGATTTGGTTTGAGTTACTTTGGCGCGATTATTTTAGGTTTTTGCACCTGCAACATGGTAAAAAACTTTATATAAAACAAGGGCTTGGCAGTTTTGAGTTGGCAACTGTATCCAACAATAAGCAGGGATTAGTTCGTTGGTGCGAAGGCCGAACCGGCGAACCTTTCGTTGACGCAGGCATGCGCGAGCTGGCCGCCACCGGCTGGCTATCAAACCGCATGCGCCAAATGGTGGCCAGTTATTTGATCTACGACTTAGGCGGTGATTGGCGCGCTGGCGCAGCGTGGTTTGAGAGCCAGTTGATCGACTACGACGTTTACAGCAACCAAGGCAACTGGCTGTACATCGCAGGCCGTGGCACAGACCCGCGCGGTGGGCGGCGTTTTAACCCGCAAATGCAAGCGCAGCAGCATGACCCAGAGGGTGTTTATCGGCGGTTTTGGGGTGAAAGTTGAACTCTGATGCATCTTAAAATGAGCAAAAAGACGCTATTAATAATATAGCTACATAGGCAACAAATACGACGGCTAGATGTCAAAAACGGCACTTAAAAACACATCAAAAATGATAGCAAGCAAGAAAAACAAAGAAAACGACGCAAATACCCTCAGATTGATCCTGGGCGACCAGCTCAACCCACTGCACAGCTGGTTTACCGCTATCGACAACAACGTCGTTTACGTGTTGATGGAGCTGCGCCAAGAGACTGATTACGTGCTGCATCATGCGCAAAAAATAATCGCAATTTTTGCAGGGATGCGAGATTTTGCAGCGCAACTCAAATCGGCGGGGCATCGCGTCCACTACATCGCGATTGACGATGTGGCGAACTTGCCGACCATCACTGGCAACCTCAGTGCGTTGATGTCACATTACCAAGCCACCGCATTTGAATACCAGGCCCCCGACGAATGGCGGCTGGATGTGCAACTGGCTGATTTTGCAAAATCATTGTCAAAATCGAGCAAAATTTCTGCGCAAATGGTTGATACAGAACACTTTTTCACTAGCCGTGACGAAGTTGCCACGAACTTTGGCGAGCGCAAAAAGTGGTTGATGGAAACTTTTTACCGGCAGATGCGGGTGAAGCACAGCGTTTTGATTGAAGAAGGCTCAAAACCACCAAAACCCGTGGGCGACCAGTGGAATTTTGATGCTGAAAACCGCAATGCTTGGCCGGGTTTGCCAGTCGCGCCAGCGGATATTCGCGTTGTGGATAGGAAGACCTACGACCACTCTGCGCTGTGGGATTCGATTGTCAAAGCTGGTGTCAAAAGCTTCGGCGAACCGAACGCCGATAAATTCGGCTGGCCTCTCAATCGCGCTGAGGCCTTGGCTCAACTGGATGTTTTTATATCCCAAGTTTTGCCGAATTTTGGCGATTTTGAAGACGCGATGAGCAGCAAGTCATGGCGATTGTTCCATTCTTTGCTATCGTTTTCAATGAACGTAAAAATGCTGAATCCGCGCGAAGTCGTTGCCAAAGCGGAAGCGGCGGGGCGCTCAGGCGCTGCTCCGCTGGCAGCGGTGGAAGGTTTTATCAGGCAAATATTGGGCTGGCGCGAGTTTGTGCGAGGGTTTTATTGGGCGAAGATGCAAGATTCTGCTGGCGTCAATCCAGACGCTAGTTATGCCGACAACAACTTTTTCAACCACCAGTTACCGCTGCCGCAGTGGTTTTGGACAGGTGACACCAAGATGCGCTGTATGGCTGCGGCTGTGGGGCAATCGTTGGAGGAGGCCTACGCTCACCACATTCAGCGCTTGATGGTGATTGGCAATTTTGCGTTGCTGGCGGGCTTGAACCCCAAAGAGCTTCACCACTGGTATCTAGGCGTTTACATAGACGCTTTTGAGTGGGTTGAGCTGCCCAACACCGTTGGAATGAGCCAGTTTGCCGACGGTGGCTTGCTGGCGACCAAGCCCTATACCAGCAGCGCCGCCTACATCGACCGCATGAGCGACTACTGCAAAGGCTGCCATTACGACAAAAAGCTGCGGGAAGATACGCCCACCAAAAAAGCATGTCCTTTTAACGCGCTGTATTGGGACTTTCACCTTAAAAACGCCGACAAATTAGCGGCTAATCCGCGCATTGGCATGGTTTACCAGCAATTAAAGAAGATGGATGCGATGAAGATTGAGACGTTGCAGGTGCAGGCGGCGAGTTTGCGGGGACGACTTAATCAGCTCTGAGTGCTTAAATCTGTATTCATTCACGTCTGTGGGGCGTTTATGATCAGGGCATGATTTTTGACGACTTTTTGCCTACCGCTGAGTATTGGCTGTATCGCACGGGCAGCTACTTGCTGACCCATGTGATGGACGACCCGGCTTGGTTGGCGCTGATTTTTTGCTGATCGTGAACCGATATGAAACCCATGCTTTTAGAAGATATTTTGTACACCCAAGGCTTTGGCACACGGCGCGTTTGTGCGGGTTTGCTTGAAAAGGGTTTGGTGCAGGTCTATGTAGATGAAAATACCTCTGAAAACGAGATTAAATCTGCTGTAGCCGGCGTATTTATTGCCTCAAAAGCTACTGAATGCATAGCAAAAGGATTGCGCTTTCGGGTGCAGGGGGAGAATTGGGAATACCATGAACATGCGTATGTGCTGTTCAACAAACCCACAGGCAGCGAGTGTTCGCAAAAGCCGTCCATGCACCCCAGTATTTACACGTTTTTGCCGTCGCCACTGCGTCTGCGTCCGCAAAAAAGTGCGATTCAAGGTATCCAAGCAGTGGGGCGGTTGGACCAAGACACTACCGGCATGTTGCTGATGAGTGACGATGGGCAGTTCATCCACCGCATGAGTTCGCCTAAAAAACACGTTTCCAAAGTCTACGAAGTGACCACCAAGCACCCTTTGGACGACAAACAGGTGCAAAAGCTGCTTTCTGGCGTGGTTTTGGACGACGATCCCAAGCCGGTGAAGGCGGCGGCAGCTGAAATGGTGTCTGAATTTCATCTCAAACTCACGTTGACCGAGGGCAAATACCACCAGGTCAAACGCATGCTGGCAGCGGTGAGCAACCGTGTGGAAGGGCTGCACCGCTCGCAAATTGGTGGCTTGAAGCTGCCGGACGATTTGCTGCCAGGCCAGTGGCGCTGGTTGACAGCGCTTGATTTAGCGCAAATCCAGCCGCAAAAATAGCTGCTACGAGAGACTACAATCTAGGGTTGTCCCCTAGATAGGTTTGATGTGAACTTTATTGCTCGTTATTTGGCTGGTTTGTCTTTTGCTTTTCTGAGTACTGCTGTTTTTGCGACAGCTTTGACTACCCCAGTTTTCGTCCTCAATTCGCTGGATGCCAACATCAGCGTGATCGACCCTAAAACGTGGGCTGAAATCAAACGTATCCCTACCGGCAAAGAGCCGCACCATTTGTATTTGACGCCTGATGAGAAATCATTCATCGTGGCCAATGCTTTTGGTGATTCTTTGACATTCATCGACCCCAAAACTGCCGAAGTGCAACGCACTGTGCGTGGGATTTTGGACCCTTACCACCTGCGGTTTTCACCAGACATGAAGTGGTTTGTGACGGCGGCAAATCGTTTGAACCATGTGGATATTTACCGCTGGGACGGCAAAGAGCTGGTTTTGGCCAAGCGCATTTCCACCAGCAAAACACCCAGCCACTTGTGGATTGACAGCAAAAGCACCACAGTTTATGCCTCTATGCAAGACAGCGACGAGCTTGTGTCTATCGATTTAGCCACCCAAACCATCAAATGGCGCACCAAAACGGGCCCGACGCCAGCAGACGTTTTTGTGACGGCGGATGACAAAACCTTGTTGTTGGGTTTGACCGGTGGCGATAGCGTGCAGGTGTTTGATGTTTCGGGCAAAGAGCCCAAACTCGTCAAAACCATCAAAACTGGCAATGGCGCGCACGCTTTCAGGGCTGCGGGGGACAAACGCCACGTATTTGTGAGTAATCGCGTAGCTAACACCATCAATAAAATTGATTTGCAAACACTGGAAGTCGTCGCTACGATTGCTGTACCAGGCGGGCCGGATTGCATGGATGTGTCTGCTGACGGCAAGCAACTGCTGGTCACGTCGCGCTGGATCAAAAAGCTGACGGTGATTGATATTGAATCTAAGAAAATCACAAAACAAGTCAACGTTGGAAGGTCTCCCCATGGCGTTTGGACACTGGAACACGCTCCGCGCTGAGATAGACGTTATGAAGTTCTTGAAATTTGCTATAATATTTGTAGCTATTCAGACAACAAATACGCCGGCTATAGCTCAAAATGAGGCTAAAAATAGCTATCAAAATTGTAGCAATCCACTTTATTTGACATTTGATACGGGGCACATGGAAGTTGCGCCGCTGATTGCGGATGTTTTGAACAAACATCAAGTCAAAGTCACCTTTTTTGCCGCCAACGAGCGCACCAAGCTAGCGGACGGCAGAATTAATGGAAGCCTGAGCCAGCACTGGGCACCGTGGTGGAAGGCTAGGGCGGCTGAGGGGCATGAATTTGCCTCCCATACCTACGACCATGTTTATTGGCGCGGCGATTTGCCCAATACGGCTGCTGGTGTGGCTCAATTTCGCATCAAACCCTCAGCAGGCGCTTTTGAGGGGCGCGAGTTTACCTACGACGCAAAGAAATATTGCGAGCAAATCGCCTTTGCCGCCGAACGTTTGCAAGATTTCACCGGTAAAAAGCCTTTGCCATTGTTCCGCGCACCGGGTGGGAAGACTTCGCCAAAGCTACTCGCAGTCGCGAAAAGCTGTGGTTTTGAGCATGTGGGTTGGTCGCCAGCGGGGTTTTTAGGTGATGAATTAGCGAGCAATGCCTATCCCAATGACGTATTGCTGAAAAAAGCGTTGAACAATGTCAAATCTGGCGATATTTTGCTGGCGCATTTGGGCATTTGGTCACGCCAAGACCCGTGGGCGCCTGCGGTGCTAGAACCGCTGATTGTGGGCTTGAAGGCCAAAGGCTTCTGCTTTCAAACGCTGCGTGAGCATCCGCAATATAAAGATCACATCAAGGCTTTTATAGCTGCGGCAAAATAACACACCATGGATTTAATTAGCGATATATTTTCAGATGCTCAGCAGTGGCTATTTGAATCACTGATTCAGCCGATTGCCTTTGCTTTGGGGCAGGGCGGTTTTGTGTTAGAAGCTTTCAACGGCACGGCTTGGTTATTAGCGGGTTTGCTGCAGATTGCGGTGATTTTGCTGATTTTTGGCCCTTTGCAGCGCTGGCGTCCCATTGAGGCGGTGACCAATCGCCCCGCTATTCGTGCGGACGTGATTTACACATTGATTCATCGATTGGGCTTGTTCCAGCTCGTCATGTTTTTCACGTTTGATCCTTTGTTTGACGACTTGTTTGGTGAGCTGCGGGTTTTGGGACTGGGTACGTTTCACCTCGATCAACTCTGGCCCGGCGTGTCGGATTTAGCTTTTGTAAGCTTCATCATCTACTTAGTAGCGTTTGATTTTGTGAATTATTGGATTCACCGTGCGCAACATCAGTTCAACTGGTGGTGGAGTTTGCATTCACTGCATCATTCACAGCGCCAAATGACGATGTGGACGGACAACCGCAACCATTTGCTGGACAGCATTTTGGTGGATTTTTTGATCGTTGTCGCTGCGCAGTTGATTGGTGTACCGCCCAGCCAATTCATCGCTATCGTAGCGTTTACGCAGTTGAGTGAGAGTTTTCAGCACTCTAATTTGAAGTTGTGGTTTGGCACCATTGGAGAGAGACTGTGGATCAGCCCGCGTTTTCACCGCTTGCACCACAGTATTGGCATTGGGCATGAAACAGCGGGTAAAAACACGCTAGGAGGACACAATTTTGGTGTGCTTTTGCCGTGGTGGGACATGCTATTTGGCACGGCCAATTTTGATCTACGTTATGACGCTACCGGTGTACGCGACCAAGTGGAGCAGGGGCGCGATTACGGCGCTGGCTTTTGGGCGCAGCAGTGGCTGGGCTTGAAACGTCTGGCTGGGAAAGCTTAACTAATTCCGTTATGCTGGAGAAAACTAGAAAGTTAATTTATGAATTTAATGCTTAACTCTTTCTGGCGTGCTGCTGCTTATTGTCTGCATCCGCGCGTGATCGCGCTGTCGTTTTTACCGCTCATCATCATGGTCGGTTTGGCGTTGGGTTTGGGTTATTTCTTTTGGGAGCCAGCGTTGGAATGGGTGCGTGTGTCACTTGATTCATTCGGGTGGATGACGACGATTTGGTCTTGGCTGCAAAACAACGGCATGGGCAGCTTAAAAACAGTTTTGGTGCCGCTACTCATCATCTTTGCCGTCACGCCGCTCGTGGTGATTTTGTCTTTGATATTGGTTGCTGTGATGATGACGCCAGCCATGGTGACTTTGGTGGCAGAGCGGCGTTTCCCCAAGCTTGAGCGTAAAAATGGTGCATCTTTTGCTGGCTCTGTCACTTGGTCGTTGAGTGCGACTTTACTGGCTGTTATCGTGCTGCTCATCAGCATTCCGCTGTGGTTTATACCGCCACTTATTTTGATTTTGCCGCCGTTGATTTGGGGTTGGCTGACTTACCGCGTGATGAGTTTTGATGCGCTAGCGGCTCATGCCAGCGTGGAAGAACGCAAAGCTTTGATGAAAAAACACCGAGGTAATTTGTTGGTCATCGGTGTGATCAGCGGTTATTTGGGCGCTGCGCCTAGCTTGGTGTGGGCATCAGGTGCTTTGTTTGCCGCTGCTTTTGTGATTTTGGTGCCAGTTGCGATTTGGATTTACACACTCGTATTTGGCTTTGCTTCACTGTGGTTCAGTCATTATTGTTTGGCGGCTTTGGCGCTGATGCGGGCAGAGCAAGCGGTTGTTGATGCGGCAAAGGTGGCACAAGCCGAGGCCTATAAACCAGCCCCTACATTTGGCCATCAAGACGCACCAGCTATTTTCGCAAATCCCACAACATCCACATCCACATTGCCTAACGTCGAGCGATTGAATTAATGACAGTAAAACAACACAAGCGGCCCAGTTTCGGCCTCATCATCATTGGCGACGAAATCATGTCGGGCAAACGCACCGACAAGCATTTGCCCAAAGTGATTGAGTTGATGGCAGAACGTGGTTTACAGCTGGACTATGCTGAATACGTGGGTGATTCGCCGGAACGTATCACCGCAACTTTGAAACGCGCTTTTGATTCGGGCGATGTGGTGTTTTCAACGGGTGGCATTGGCGCGACTCCTGATGACCATACGCGGCAATGTGCAGCTAAAGCGCTTGGCGCTGAATTGACGCTGCATCAAGAAGCGGAGCGTTTGATTCGTGAACGTATGCAAGACACGGCTCGAGACAATGGCACCACCTACGAGCCAGAGCACCCGGACAACATTCATCGTTTGAATATGGGCGTTTTCCCAGTGGGAGCGCAGATTATTCTGAACCCGTACAACAAGATACCGGGCTTTAGCTGTGTGGGTAATACCGGACTTGGTGCAGTTCACTTTGTACCGGGGTTTCCTGTGATG
>JBEBJY010000042.1:0-23348 GCA_040079635.1 Burkholderiaceae bacterium
TGGCTCTACCAAGGCCGGCGCGGCTTGTTGCACGGTGGTTGACCACAGTTCAGCTTGCACGGGTGCGTTGGTAGATTCGCGTTTCCAGCTTACCCCCCAGGTGAGGGCCGCTATCAGAAATGCATGTGCCAAAACGGCCAAACCAATGGCACGCCCGCGCCCAGAGGTCGTGGGGGGGGTGAATTCGGGGCGGTCGGAGGCTAAAGACATACTTGATTCAGAGTGTTAATCAAACGCAATGACTTCAAACGTCATTACTTTGCAAGTTGTACAGATAAGCCAACTCGCTGAATATCCGCTTTTTGCATGCTATTCATGACATCAATGACAGTTGCATAATTCACAGTTTTGTCAGCGCTGATAACGACGGGTATTTTTGCATCGCCTTTTTGTTTCTCTTTAACGATAGTTGCTATATTTTTAATAGCTACATCTTTAATTTTTACGCCGGATGAGTCAATTATCTCTGCTGATTTCCCGCTTAATGAAATAACGACTTGAACGACCTTATCAGGTTGCTTATTGGCTTTCCCAATACTGGGCAAATCAATCACGCTAGGCGAAATAAGCGGTGCAGTGACCATAAAGATAATCAACAAAACCAACATCACATCAATGAACGGCACCATGTTGATTTCATTGATGGTGCGCCTGCCGCGGCCGCGCGATACGGTGGCTACCATGGGTTAGCTCGCCACTTTCGCGCTTAAATTGCGCTGCAAAATATTGGAAAACTCTTCGATGAAGGTTTCCAGCTTGATAGCAATGCGGTCAATATCGTGCGCAAACCGGTTGTACGCCACCACAGCAGGAATCGCCGCGAATAGACCAATAGCAGTGGCCACAAGCGCCTCAGCAATGCCTGGAGCCACAGTTGATAAAGTGACCTGCGCCATAGAAGCCAAACCGGTAAATGAATGCATGATGCCCCACACCGTGCCAAACAAACCGACATAGGGCGACACAGAGCCAACGGATGCAAGGAAAGACAAGTTGGTTTCAACAGCGTCCAGCTCACGCTGAAAACTCGCACGCATCGCGCGACGTGCGCCGTCTAGCAGGGCGCTGTTGTCGTCAATACGGCGTTCTCGCAGTTTTTGATATTCGCGCATACCGCTGGCAAAAATGCGTTCCATGGGGCCTGCATTCGGGTCATTTTTCTTGGCGGCACTGGCCAGTTCGTTCAAACTCGTACCCGACCAAAAATCTGCTTCAAACTCCTCATTCAGACGCTTGACGCGCTTCAAAGCAAAGTATTTTCGAAATATGGCAGCCCAACTGGCTACTGAAATCGTCATCAGCAATGCAATAACCAGTTGAACCACAAAGCTGGCATGAAGGATGAGCTGAAGGATGGATAGGTCTTGGTTCATGTTTCAGTGGAAAGCTGTGATTGTGAGGGCTGTTTGGTCGATTAGTTCAGCGATTCGTATTCGAGAAAGTTACAAGTTGTATATTGCTATTTTTTATGACAACATGACCCGCAAACGTTCAATCGCTTGTTTCAGTTGTGGTAACGAGTTTGCGGTTGAAAAGCGGATGAACTTCGCTGTTTCATATGTGCCAAAATCGCGCCCAGGCGTAACAGCTAAATGTGCTTTGTGCATAATTTCATAGGCTAAATCCCAGCTGTCTTTGATGCCCAGTTTGCTACATATTTTAGAGCAGTCTGCCCATGCATAAAAAGCACCATCAGGCATAACGGGTACGTCAAAGCCAAGCTCTTGCAGCGCAGGAATGAAATAATCACGTCTAGCTTTGAATTCGGCCCTACGCTTTTCATATTCAGCAATGGATGCAGCTTCAAAACAAGCCAAGGCTGCGTGTTGTGTCACCGTACTTGGACAAATAAACAGGTTTTGCGCGATACGTTCAATCACCGGCGCCAAGGCTTCTGGCACGACCAACCAACCCAAGCGCCAGCCTGTCATGTTGAAGTATTTTGAGAAGCTGTTGATGCTGATCACTTGGTCATCCAAACCCAGTGCAGTTTGACCGTAGGTGTCGTCATGGCTCAGACCAAGGTAAATTTCATCAATCAGTGTGATGCCGCCTTGCTTTTGCACAAAGCTATGAATACGGCGCATTTCGTCGGGGTGAATAGAAGTGCCAGTCGGGTTGGACGGTGAGGCTAGCAAAACACCGCGCGTTTTACCCGCCTGCCAAGCCGCCTCAACTTTTGCTGCGCTGAGCTGGAATCGCTCTGCTGCAGTCGTTGGAATCATCACTGGTACGCCATCAGCCGCGCTAACGAATTGGCGATTGCATGGGTAGCTGGGGTCTGGCATCAAAATTTCGTCACCTGAATTGATGAGCGCCAAGCATGCCAGTTGCAAGGCTGCAGATGCGCCAGCAGTCAAAACAATGCGGGTAGCGGGTACATCGACATTGAAACGTTGTTTGTACCAGTGGCTAATACGTTCGCGCAGCTCAGGCATGCCGCTGGCTTGCGTGTATTGGGTGTTACCGGCTTTGACAGCGTTGATCGCAGCTTCTTGCACCAGTGGCGGTGCTGTGAAATCAGGTTCGCCTACATTCAAATAGAGCATAGGGTGCTCTGTATTGAGTAGCTTATCACCCAATAATCGCGCCGCTTTGGCCACTTCCATCACATAAAAAGGCTCAATGCGCTGGGCGCGATTCGAAATAAGCATGTCGTAGTAGTTTTTATTTTTAGAAAAGTAATCCCAAAATCAATCAGTGACCACATTGACTTTGCCGCTGGCAATGTCAGCCTGTACTTCACGCGCACGAAGTTCTGAAGCCAAACCATTGAGTACACCGTTCACATACTTGTGGCCATCTGTGCCACCAAACTCTTTGGCAAGTTCGATGCATTCGTTGATGACAACGCGCCAGGGCACATCCAAGCAATGCTTGAACTCGTAGGCGCCAATCCACATCACGCTGTGCTCGATAGGGGAAATTTCAGCCAATGGGCGATCTAAGAAAGGCAAAATAAGCTCGTCTAAATCAGTGGCTTGCTCTATGCAACCGTGCATCAATGCATCGTAATGTGTGGTGTCGGCTTTGCTGAAACCTGCTAAATCACGGGTGAAAATATCTATCGAGTCAGCATCGTTGCGGCCAACCAGGTGCTGATAAAGCGCTTGCAATGCAAACTCGCGCGCACGACTACGCACGGATTTACTGCCAGCTTTACGCGCACCTGTGCTGGTGACACCGGTACGCACTTGGCGAGGCGGACGCTTGCTAGCAGCAGTGCTTTTAGAGGTGTTATCGGTACTCAGACTTTGTGCCACAAACGGCTTGGGGGCAAAAGTATTTGGTTTTTCAGATGAAGATGATGAGGTCATGACAATGTATTCAGTAAATTTGCCATTTCCACAGCAACACGGGCGGCTTCGATACCGTTGATGGTTTGGCGCGCTTGCGCTTGGGCGGTGTTTTCCACTGTCAAAATCGCATTGGCAATCGGCAATTTGTAATCCAAGGCAACGCGTGAAATGCTCGCGCCAGATTCGTTGGCTACCAGCTCAAAGTGATAGGTTTCGCCACGGATGATGCAGCCAATAGCGATCAAAGCATCAAACTCATTTTTTTCAGCCAAAGCTTGCAAAGCCACGGGCACTTCTAAGGCTCCTGGTACCGTGAAGTGCTCAATGTGCTTGGCTGCTACGCCCAGCGCCAATAGCTCGGTTTTGCAGGCTTCTACCAAGGCATTGGTAACGCCTTCGTTAAAGCGTGCCTGAACAATACCAATGTATAGTTTTTTGCCATCAAGCCTATGGTCAGACACATTCAAAGTGCCTTTGTTTTTGATATCTACACCAAACATACGTTTTCCTTTTTATTATTTTTGTTCAATATTCTGATCAGCTTTAGGCAAATAACCCATCACTTCAACACCGTAGCCCACCATGCTGGGCATAGGGCGTGGGTTGCCTAGAAGCGTCATTTTCTTGACACCACAATCGCGCAAGATTTGTGTGCCAATACCGTAGGTGCGCAAGTCCATGCGACCGCGTTCTGGCGCTTGTGCTGGGCGAGCTGTGCCTTCAAATTGTGCGAGCAATTGGCTAGCACTCTCGCCACAGTTGAGCAACACGATGACGCCGCGCCCTTCATCATTGATGCGTTTTAAACTCTCGTCCAAGCTCCATGAATGCATGGTTCGGCCTTGATCCAGCAAATCAATGACAGACAGCGGCTCGTGCACGCGTGCTAACACCGTGTCTTGCGACTGCCAGCTGCCTTTAATCAGTGCCAAATGCACGCCACTACTAGGCTTGTCTTGGAATGCGTGGGCTGTAAATTCGCCGTAGGCAGTGTGCAGCGTGCGTGTTCCCATTTTTTGAATCAATGATTCGGTGCGGCTGCGGTGCTCAATCAAATCAGCAATCGTGCCGATTTTCAAGCCATGCTCCGCTGCAAACAACTGCAAATCAGGCAAGCGCGCCATGGTGCCGTCATCTTTCATGATCTCGCAAATAACAGCGCTGGGTGAGCAGCCGGCCAGTTGCGCCAAGTCACAACCTGCTTCCGTGTGGCCAGCGCGCATCAGCACGCCGCCATCCACTGCTTGCAGGGGGAAGATGTGGCCTGGTTGCACCAAATCTTGCGCAGTCGCATTTTTGGCAACAGCCGCCTGCACGGTGATGGCGCGGTCTGCCGCAGAAATTCCAGTTGTCACACCCTCAGCCGCTTCAATCGACACGGTAAACGCTGTCGAGTATTTGCCGCCATTGCGCGTCGCCATCGGTGGCAGCTGCAAGCGCTCGCAGCGCTCTTTGGTGAGCGTTAGGCAAATCAAGCCACGGCCAAAGCGTGCCATAAAATTAATAGCATCAGCGGTAACAAAATCGCTTGCTAGAACCAAATCACCTTCATTTTCGCGATCTTCTTCATCAACCAAGATAACGATTTTTCCTGCAGCCATGTCGGCAATGATGTCTTCGACGGGCGAGATTTTTACGGGAACCATGCTTTTTGTTTGAACAATGGAAAGTGCTGTCATGATGGAATCTTTCGTGGAGATAGTGTTCAATATTTAAAGGGTTTGAGAGGCTAGTTTTTCGAAACTAAGCATGCGCTCTACGTAGCGCGCAACCGTATCGATTTCTAAATTAACCATTGAACCAACGCCAGAGCCGGCTTTTAAACTACCAAGTGCCGTGTTTTCAATGGTGTGGGGAATCAAGTTGATGCTTAATTCTGTACTTAACTTACCGTTCAACGTTGAATCGACAACGCGATTTACTGTCAAACTCACCCCATTCACGGTGATGGAACCTTTGTAAGCCATGAATTTACCCAACTCAGGCGGGCAGGTGATGCGCAGTTCCCAGCTTTCACCCACTGGTTCAAAAAAGCTGATATGACCGACCCCATCGACGTGACCAGACACAATGTGACCACCGAGTCGGTCTTGCGCTCTTAGTGCTTTTTCTAGATTGACTGTGCCCAGCTCGTTTAAACCAGCTGTTTTAAGAAGAGATTCTGCAGAAATGTCGATGGTGAATTGGTTAGCAGCAATATCGAATGATGTCACCGTCATGCAAGCGCCGTTGATGGCGATGCTGTCGCCCAAACCCACGTCGTCTAAATAAGCTGCAGGGGTGCTGATCGTTAGTCTCTTTCCGAACGATGAGTCGGTAGAGGTTTCTAAAGAGCTGATGGCGCTAATGGCGTGGACAGCGACGATGCGCCCCACACCGGTGATGATTCCGGTAAACATGCCCCTATTTTCGCACTATTTCGTATCCATTCGCATTAAAAAGCATCCCTACCTTTATCTCTTCCTCTTTTTCTCTTGGTATTACCCGCGCTAAAAGTCGCACATCTGGTCCAACTTTGGCTACAGACACAAAATCTAGCGGTAAGTTGTGGGTTAAATCCGCCAAAGGCGCAAAATCAGCCATTCCGCGCCCATTGGCGTCTTTTCCGCCAAGTAATTTGGGCGCTAAATAAACCAAAAACTCATCCACCAAGCCTGCTGAAATCAGCGCGCCGTTGAGCGTTGCACCGGCTTCTACGTGCAGTTCGTTAACCTCGCGTTTGGCTAAATCGTGCATCATCGCGGCCAAATCCACTTTGCCAGAAGCATCGAATGAGTCGGAATTAGGCTGAACGATGACGGTTACGCCTAGGTTTTCGAGTGCTTGTCTCTTTACTCGGTCGTTTGATTTTGTATAGATAAATATGCCTCTAGCCGGCGTATTTTCTGCCTGAGCAGCTATATTATTTATAGTAAAGATTTTAGCTGAAACTGGTGTTCGCAACTCGCTATCCACAATCACCAGATGCGGCTGGCGCTGCGTTGGCACTGCTCGAACATCCAGCTGCGGGTCATCTGCCAGTATGGTGCCAATACCCGTCAAAACCGCACCCGCTCGCGCCCGCCAAGCGTGCCCATCGTCGCGTGCGTCGCCAGAGGTGATCCACTTACTTTGCCCATTAGAAAGCGCTGTTTTTCCATCCAGTGATGCTGCAATTTTCATCCGCACCCAAGGCGTTTTGCGCACCATACGGCTGAAAAAACCAATCATCAGCTCTTTAGCGGCAATGGCTTGTGGATGGTCTGCAGGCAAAACTCCGACTTCAATACCTGCTTTTTGCAGTAATTTAATGCCTTTGCCAGCTACTAAAGGGTTAGGGTCGAGCATTGCAATCACAACTTTGCCGACTTTGGCCTCAATCAGCGCGTTGCAGCAGGGTGGCGTACGGCCAAAGTGGGAGCAGGGCTCTAAAGTGACGTAGACAGTAGCGCCAACAGTAGATTCGCCATGAACCGCCGCATCCCGCAGCGCCATCACCTCAGCATGAGCACCACCCACGGCTTGGGTGTGGCCTTCGCCGATGATTTTGCCGGTAGGGGAGACTAGGACGCAGCCTACGGAGGGGTTGGGCGGGCTGAGGTGGGAGGCTTTTTGGGCTTGGGTTAAAGCTAGATCAAAGAAGGGGTTGGGATGCATGTCGCGATATTATCGCTGCCAGCATTCGGCTGCTGTAATCGTTGCGCCTGATGGCTGCGAAGCGACAGTTCTAGCATTTGTATGCGTTAAAACTAAGCTACCGCATGGGTCAGCGGCTTGCGCAGTCGTAGGTGCAGCTGTAAATGTATAGGTTGTAGGTGCTGAATTTGACACTGTGACTGTATATCGATTTCCTTCAACAGCTAATAGTGACGCGGGTATAGGACTTATTCCTGGTGGAGCGATATCAACTGGATAGGCACCAGTTGAATTCGAGGCTCGTTCCATCCATTGCGCTGCTTGCAATAAAGTATTACGCGCATTTGATCTATGACTCCGTTGTACGTATTGCGTGTAATTTGGCAAAGCAATTGCCGCCAAAATGCCGATGACTGCAACCGTGATCATGAGTTCAACAAGTGTGAAACCTATTTGTCGCTGCTTGTTTGTATGGTTATTCATTGGGAAAATCCTGTAACTCTTATTGAATCTCGCGCCAATTGGCTCGTACGCCTAATGTTCCATACACGCCAGTGTTGATTCGTTTGTCGGGCTCACATATTTGACCTGGTGGGCAAGGGCTTGTACGAATAAGCTTATCGCCTTTCGTAACAAGTATGCCATCACCAGGTTTGTCGTTTTCACGAAGCGTAATATTGGAGTTTGAAACGCTTGCATTTGCAGAATCAGTGAGTACGAAAGGTGGTACTGCTGGAGGCTTTCCGGTGACCATATCAATAACAGAAATAAAACTACGTTCGTTAGATAACTTCGGCGTACAAGTCTCTATAGTGGCAACACCCGAATTGCGTGGAATTGTGCTTTGAACCAACAAGCGAGTGCCACCAAAAGGCTGAGGATTGCTTAGCACGCGTTGACCAGCCACAGGCCAATTGATATACCAGCCACGTTTCGCCGCAGTAGCAGGAGGGTTACCTGTGTAATCTACTGGATTCGTAGTTTGGCTGTAATAGGTATAACCCGCATCAGCAACAGTAGTGGACAAAAAGCTTTGCTGTACAAGCGTACTAGGTAATCCTGTCGAAGATGGCGTATTAATAGGGCCAAGTGTCGTATCCGTAATCGTTAGTACGGATGTTGTAGGGTTAGTGGAAAAACCGCTATTGTCATATACAGAAAAAAGAGTGTCTGTTCCAACTGATGTTTGGTCTGCAACCGTTAAATTTTTACCAGTACCAAAGGAAATCATAACGCCACCTTTTGGGTGCGATACCCAATTCGGAGCAGTGGTTATAGGTAGAACAGTAGATGTTGCTGTTTTCGCTACGAAGAACGGCTGATTGCTAAAAGAAACTTTCCAATTACTGTCGGTAGTACTGCTAAGGTCAAATTTCCACAAATTTCCTTTTAAGTCACCAGCATATGCAATATCAGCCTTGCCATCACCATTTAAGTTGATCAATTGAGGTGAAGATAGACCATTACCGCCTTTAAATGAACATGCGGTAGTTGCAATAGGACTGCTGCATGGTGATATTTTTTTTATGCTCTTGTCACCATCTAAGTATTGAATTATGAGAACAGGCGCTTCGTTGGTGCTGTTATAGCCATTTCCCGTTACCAAAGCCCATCTATTATTGTTGAGTTTCACAATTTGTCGCGAATTACCAGTATTGTCGTCAACGACTGGAGGAGAGAAAATATGACCTAAATCCGCATCTGCGCTAGCAGTTGAGTCAGTAATGACAAGATTAGGTGCATTTGTTGCTGTGAAATTCGATGGATCAGTAGCGTCTAAAACAAAATAGCCCTTTCCGCCCGCAGCTAATGTTCCTACAAGCGCAGTTTTCCAATTTGTCCCATTATAAAAATCACCAGTAAAAGGGCTTCCATCAACATAATATTGATGCGAGTAGCTAGTATCAGTCAGTTTGCGCAGATTGCCTTGCGCAATGCCTTCTGGAATGTACGCAATTAACTCTTTCCCGCCTGTTCTTGCGGCTAATGCAGGTGTTGCAGGTCTAGCAGGATTTGATGCTGTTGCAACTGAAGCATCGACAGCAGCGATAGCAGCTTTTGCTAGATTTCCAGCTTCAAAACCATGCAGCATACCGTCATTGGCGCCTACGTAAATCATAGGTACTCGATTTGCCATGCTGGCCCTAAAGCTCGCATAATTATTCGCACTAAAGCCACTGGCTGGGCTACCAATGTACCAAATATTTGAGTTGACAATGTCGCCGAGTCTAGAGCCTCGGTCACGAAAAATACCACTCGATTTTGCTACTTCATTGCTGCGGTCACCATGTATATAGTCGACACGTTTTTGGCCGTTTGAATCAACTACGCCACTGCTATTTTTATCGAATAGATTTTTTTGTACCGTTGGCAGGGTGCTCCACGTTTTCCACTCAAAGCCTGCAGCTGTTGCAGCTGTAGGCAGCGTGCCGTAAGACATTACAAATCTGTCAGTGACTGCGTAGCTTGTATTTGCATCTAATAAAGTTCTTGCATTCCAAGTTTCAGATGCACTAAGTGCTCCCGTTGAACTGTTGATACTTCTAGCAGCTAATGTACCTGACCAATCTTGACCAATATAGCCAGCGATGTAAGCATTTAAACCCGTTCGCAGGGTACTTGAGCTGGTTGCAATCGAAATCAATGGTTTGGACGAGTCGGCAATGATATTATCCAAGATATCGCTAAAAGCGCTAGATAGAGCTGCCGCATTAACCGCAGGGTAAAACTTGCCACGTCCATTTAAAGCTGCATGCCATAGCTCTTGTGTACGTATTGGCACAAGATATGCGAAATCCGTCAAGCGCGGGTCTTGCCAACTTTTGCCTGCGATTCCATTAACTAAATTTGGATAATCACCGCCATAGTTATCGTTATTGCTTGGAAAGTCTGGTGCCCCAGTCCAATTTGTTGCGCCATTACCAAAACCAATTGTGTGTTGCGTGATGTGCTGCCATGTAGCCGGGTCGTTTTTAGGGTTCCAAAATTCTTGTAGTGCTGTTACTGCACCATTGGACGCTGTCACATTTTCAATGCCTGATTTTTTAATTCGAGGACTAATTTTATTTGCCATCGTAGGCTGCAGGTCTTCAGCCCAACTTCTAAATGCGAAATCGGATAAAGTGCTGGCTTGCCCGGCGACTCCACCATAAGCGTCTTTATATACACGTGTTTGGTTAGAAGTCGGATCATATGATGTAGGTGGCGCAGGCAAGTTAAATAGTGCGCCGCCATTTAGATACAAAGAAGCGTCTGGACTGGGCAATGTGCGAGCTATTCCATCAGCATTCCCCGCTGACAAGGTCCCTTGGGTGTTCCAAGAGCCATCAGTCATAAATATGTGATAAGTTCGCCGGCAACCTAAGTAATCAGTTGTTTGGGTAGTACCAGGATTATCTGCCCACGGACTGTTTGTGCCAGCAGGTGTTTTCATATAGGTATAAGCATTCGACATCATCTTATGGGATGGTGTGAAGTTATCAGCGGATAATTTATCGATAAAAGATTTGAAGTTGGCGCGGTGCGTAGTGTTAAGGCGCTTCATGGAGTTTGTGGCACCTACCGTCAAACTGTCTGATCCCGCAACACCACCTGAATTAACCCACATAGATTGCCATGCAAGTCGAATCCTGTTGTCAGGTACTTTGGGAATACCGTTTGCATCTAAAGTAATGAACTGTGAGGTTAGTGCGGCTTTCAATGAAGTCATTTTTGACGGATTACTCGTACTTGTTGAGTTTCCACCAGCGGCGTTTTCATCCATACTTCCCGAGTTGTCGACAGAGATAATTACATTTGGCGCAGGCTCACTTCCTCCATTGCCAGGAGGAGAAGTCGGAAATACTATCTGCTGTGAATATGCCACGGGCATACATAGTAAGTAGCATGCTATAGCAATGCAGCTAGACTTAAAAAGTGGGATATTTTTTTTCATGATAATTGGTCATTAAACGGTTCGATTAGATAAACAGCATTATTAATTCTGATATTTTGGGAAGGGAATATACAAGCTTTTAAGCACCACCTGTGTACCAGCTTTTCTCCCGCGAGCTATGGCCGTAATTCTGTAAACTAGCTCACGATTTTTAATAGTGGCATATTTATCGCGCGGGTCAGCTGGCGTTCCTGGGGCAGTTACATGCTCAGACTCACTGTTAACTGGGGATGTGAAAATTTCAATCCAATACCAAGCAGATGCTGTACTATTTAATGCTGTGGTTGCACCAGGTTTAAGCAGGAGTGCGTTTCCTTCAACGCCTTGTGCCGCCAATGATTGGCGAGTGTATTGACCATATACAGCACCCTGATCCATCATGGCGGTCGTCAAATTAATGTGAAAATCACCAAGCTCAGTTATTGTGGCCGGTGTGCAAATTCCTTGACTACATGGAAATGTCGTTGCGTTTGTCGCTTGGTTTGTAAGTACAACCGCTTTTACGGGGTCATAATCGTCAATCGTATCTGGTATGTAAGGTGTATTCGCAACTTGTCTCGCGCGACAGCCACCGATGTTTGTCTCGTCTGTAAATATTCTGTAATCTGCCTTCACTAAATTGGTATTGGCAGTATCCGGCTGGCATGGTAATCCACGCTGTGAGCTTGCTTGCAAAGCGTCATAAGGTGGCCTGCGACCTCGAATATCCATTTCAGCATCTCGTAACAATGCCTCGGCAGCAGCGCGAGCGCGGCCATGGTCTGCTTCAGTACCAATTAAAATCTCATTTAAAAAACCGACTCTGAATGCACCTAATACCACGATGCTGGACAGCAACAAAATTACAAGCGTGGTGAGTAAGGCAACGCCCTTTTGGCTATATTTTTGGTAAGTTTTCTCAAAAATTTTTGATGAGCATTTCATATGAGTTTTCTTAAATACAGGTGTAATTCTTTATAGCAAGGCGTTGCGAAAACTATAAATGCGTGTGTAAGCACGGCGCAATCGACCGTCACTCGGCATTGCAGTGCCCGCGCATCCAATTGGCAACGTTCCAACACTAGGACTACTAGTGCTATCGCCTCGTAATTGCAGGCAAATGGATACGGCACTGATGGCATCCCAATTCGTCACTTGATCGGCGCGGTAAAACCGATATGTGTAGGTTGTTGGATCAAGTGGGGTGTCGCTAGGGAATGTTTTAATACCGTAAACAACTTGAAAGTCTTCGACACCATCAATAATCGCCTGCGCACCAGTTACCGCATTACCACCTTCACAAAGCAGTTCTAAAGTAGCCGCGTTTACACTGTATCTATTTTGGATTCGTTTGTTTGCGTCGGCGGCAGGCGGCGTATTGCCCAAGCAATCTCGCCCATCCCCTTCATGTTGATAGGCAACGTTAAGCGTATCTGCAGCCGTGCCAGTAGCGTTAACGCCAAATGCAGACGCCTGTGTCGTACTAGGTAGTCCAGTTAAACTTGTTGGTAGACCCGTAAAGTCTTTACTGAATTCAACCTCATAATTTCCTGAAGGTGAAGCAATTGACATAGCACCAGCTTGCTCAACTGGTAAGCGAAATAGTCGAAAAAAGAGCTCTGCTTTTTGCTGTAGGCGATTGTTGTCCGTAGATGCGGAGGAGGATAAAGACGTAAACATGAGAGTGCCTACAGCAGCAATCACAATAAGCATTCCTATAGTAATGCCTACCATCAATTCAATTAATGAAGCACCGGTTTGTTGTGTTCGCGATTTCCGCGAAATAATTCTTTTAAGGTTGTACATAAACGAAATGACAAATGAGGGTGGCGGGACAAGCAATGCCTTGAGCTGCTGCAGTTACGGCAATAGGATTTTTGGCTAAAGTGTCGTCTGCCGTTGAACCGAGTTGGCGTTCATTTTCTGGCCATGCAATCGCAATTCCCAGTTGTCTTTGGTCATTGACGGAATTGAAAACAATCGCTTGACCGCCTGGAAATACTGCAGCAATAGCCCTGCGCCATGCCATTAAATCGTATGCCGCTAATTGTGCGCCAGTACATTGATTGGCATTGTCTCGGCAATCGGTTGGATCTGCTATTGCACCTGGATTTGCAGACCAAGCTAATGTATATGCTGATGGTACAACGGCAGCATTCAGCGGGCTTACAGGTTTGCCAATAGCTGCATCTCGGTTAAGTAACATTCGATTGGTAAGATCGTCTATCAATCCAATAGCAAGCGCACGTGAATTGGTTGTTCGAGATTCGACCAGTAAGCGGGTTTGAACACCCGCTAAACCTAATACACCCAAAGCAAGAATGACCAAGGCAACGAGTGCCTCTATTAAGGTCAAGCCATTTTGCTTTCTAAGAGAGGATGTTTTTTTTGTTTTCATGGACATGTCAGAGTGTCTTTTATATGGCGTACACGTCCACCGCTTGTGATGCATGTAATCGAAGTTGGGTCATTTGTGCCATAGGGCGCGGAAGTGATAAGAAAGTTATGACCTGTACCCGCGAATTGACCCCATTGGTTAATTGTTGCAGTTCCAGCACCAGTTCCGTTATGAATTAGTGTAAATCCGGCAGGCACGGAACTAGTTTGTAGCAATTGATCTGTAGGGTCGACATTGACATTCCCATTTCGGTTAGTATCCGCAACCACCCTCCAACCACAACTCCAATCGTTCGTCCCAGAGAAAGTGACGCCAGTACAGGTCGCATTTCTCACCAAGAAAACGCTGACACCCCGACTCATCGCCGTGATTCTAGCTAGTTGCATCGATGCAGTGATGTCATCTCGAATAGCGTTGACGCGATAGCGTTTGATACTTTCGCTGAAATTAGGCATAGCAATGGCGGCCAAAATGCCAATAATTGCAACAGCAATCATTAGCTCCACCAAAGTAAAACCGCGCGCAGACGAACAACGTGAATGTGGGTGTTTGTAAAGCATATTCATAATGTTAACTAAACTTGATTGTCTGTAACAACGACGTTACATGCTAGCCCGCTCATCAGCAAAAAACTACCGTTTGTCTAAAAATTAACGGTTTTGTGACTTATTCGTAGATGTGTGTAGCCTATTTTCGTACTTCATCCACCAGCGTCTTAAACTCATCAATATCCTCAAAACTGCGGTAAACGCTGGCAAAGCGCACATAGGCCACTTTGTCTAGCTTGCGCAGCTCGCGCATGACCATTTCACCCAATCGGGTGGAGGCGATTTCGCGGTCGCCTAGGTTGAGGAGTTTTTCTTCGATACGTTCTATAGCGTTGTCGACCTGCTCAGTGCTGACAGGGCGTTTGCGCAGGGCTAGGTTGAACGAGGCGATCAGTTTGGCGCGCTCGTAGTCGATACGTCTGCCGTCTTTTTTGATGACGAAGGGGAAGTTAAGGTCTGGGCGCTCATAGGTTGTGAAGCGCTTTTCGCAGGTTGCACATTGTCGGCGCCTACGGATGAAGCCGCCGTCTTCCGACTCACGCGTTTCCACCACTTGGGTGTCTGTGTGTGAGCAGAAGGGGCATTTCATCTGATTTATGTACTAATTTTGCTTAATTACTTGTAAACAGGGAATCTGGCGGTCAACGCGTTCACTTTGGCGCGGACGGCTTCAATATTGGCTGCATCACGCGGATTATCCAGCACATCGGCTACCAAATTAGCCGTATAGCGGGCTTCTTCGTCTTTGAAGCCACGTGTCGTCATCGCGGGGGTGCCGATGCGAATACCGCTGGTGACCATCGGTTTCTCAGGGTCGTTCGGGATGCCGTTTTTGTTAATCGTCATGTGCGCACTGCCCAACACGGCTTCAGCTTCTTTGCCTGTGATGTTTTTGTTGCGCAGGTCAACCAACATCACATGAGATTCTGTGCGACCGCTGACGATGCGCAAACCGCGTGAAACTAAGGTTTCGGCAACGATTTGTGCATTTTTCAACACTTGCTGCTGGTAGATTTTGAAGTCTGGATGCAGGGCTTCTTTGAAAGCGATCGCTTTAGCAGCGATCACATGCATCAGCGGGCCCCCTTGCAGACCAGGGAAAACGGCGCTATTGATAGCTTTTTCGTGCTGGGCCTTCATCAAAATGATGCCGCCACGTGGGCCACGCAGGCTTTTGTGGGTTGTAGACGTAACGATATCGGCATGCGGCACGGGGTTAGGATAGACGCCAGCGGCGATCAAGCCTGCATAGTGCGCCATGTCGACCATAAAAATCGCACCTACATCCTTTGCCACCTTGGCAAAACGTTCAAAATCTATAGCAAGAGAGTAAGCAGATGCGCCGGCTATGATCAGTTTTGGCTTGGATTCATGAGCTTTGCGCTCCATCGCATCGTAATCGATGGCTTCGTTTGCGTCTAGGCCGTAGCTGACCACATTGAACCACTTGCCGCTCATATTCAATGGCATACCGTGCGTTAGATGGCCGCCTTCAGCCAAGCTCATACCCATGATGGTGTCGCCGGGCTTTAAGAATGCTAAAAATACTGCTTGGTTGGCTGATGCACCACAGTGCGGTTGCACGTTAGCGGCATCTGCACCAAAAATTTGTTTCACGCGGTCGATGGCCAATTGCTCAGCGATATCGACATACTCGCAACCGCCGTAGTAGCGCTTGCCTGGGTAGCCTTCGGCGTATTTGTTGGTCAGCTGGCTGCCTTGCGCGGCCATGACAGCAGGCGAGGCGTAGTTTTCAGAGGCAATCAGTTCAATATGGTGCTCTTGCCGGGCGTTTTCTTGCAAAATCGCGGCATACAGCTCAGGGTCGGTTTGCTCGATGAGAATGTTACGGTTGTACATGGGTTCTGTCCAATCATGAAATTTACAGGCGCTATGACTTTGTTGTTCACGCGCTTTAGAGTTAGCTGTAAACGCAAAAGTCTGCCCAGGCGAACGGCTGAACACTGGCAACTACACCTTAGTTAGTAGCCAGCGGTACGCTTCCCAGTGGTTTGCTATAAAGATCCCACATCAACAAAAAGCCCTCAATATCGTACATTTTTGTACAGTGAGGGCTTTTGCCTATCGCCAGTTGCGTACCCTGCTAGTGTAGCAAAGTTCGATGAAAGTTTACAAAGCGGCTATTTTCTCAACAGATGCTTCTACAGTCGACTTGGCGGGTGCCATGACGGGCAACAGGACAGGCTGTGTGTCAACTGTAGGTGCCTTGGCGCGAATCATCGTTGGCTCAGGATTTGGCGTTGGTTTACGCTGCGGTGCGACCTTGCCATAGGCGACTTGGTAAAGGCGCGCGTACTCGGCCACGACCTTGCTGGCATAACCACCATCGTCCGCCAAATTGGCTGCACCCACGTAATATTTCAAACCGCCTTCGATAGAGCCAGCTTGAGCGATGCAGCCTTGCAACACTTTGACGCCCACGCGCAAGTTGGTAATCGGGTCAAAAGCCGCCAGTTTGCCGCCAAAGTCTTCGTACTTATCGCTGTGAATTTTGGTCATCACCTGCATCAAACCCTGGGCACCGACTGGGCTTTGGGCAAATGGGTTGAAGCCAGACTCAATCGCCATGATCGCCAAAATCAGAGTAGGCTCTAACTTGGCTTTTGCACCGACAGCATAAGCCTCGGCTACCAAAGCGCTGAGCGGCTCAGGCGCGACTTTGTACTTTTTGCTGAGCCAGTAGGCCACAGCCGCTTGTTGCTTGGGCAAATCGGCAGGGTCAGTTGCAGTTGCGCGCTCGCTGGCATCTAGATCGGCGACAGCCACTTCTTCCTCTTCTTCAGGGGCAGAAGCACCCGTGGTAAACACGGTGTGGCGCACTTGCAGCCAGCTCAGTAGTTTGGTTTCTCCGGCGTAGCGCAGGTCTGGACGACCCAAAAGCACCAAGGCCAAAATAGCGGCGGTTAAGCCAATCACGGCAAAGCCGTTGTGGAAAATTTCAAAAAAACCGTCGGCAGTGTCACGCACTGCTGTTTTTACATTCGCAAGAATGTTTAGTTTTGGGCCCTGGTTAAAAACGGCCTGTAGATTCAGAGCTTTCATGAAGCATGTCCTTTTCTTTGCGGGTCGGTTTGCAAGCGCAGCCAATATGGTGAGCGGGTTTGCAGGCCAACAACGTTTCAGTTGGGTACGCGGGCTATCGTGCTATCCTTTTTTGTGACGATGAACCTTGCCGGATATCGGCAACGGGTTCGGAATACTTTTGTGTACCTGGGTAAACCCTAGATTCCGATGAGTGGGCGAATTCTAAACGCGCTCATTAGACTTAGTCAAGCATATCAAATGTGTTTTATATGCAATTTTATTGCTATTTAACTGTATATCCATCCATAAATGCTGATATTTCAAGGGTTTAGACGTGTTTGCCTAGGATTTACTTGAATTGTCAGCGTTGTAAAAAATGGAAAACAAATGCAATACAAGCCAAAAAACGCAATACAAAGGTATCCAAGTCGCTAAATTAGCATTGCTCGAAAATCCATGCGTCGGTGTTGATTGGCTTAAATATAGATTCGTAAGTACCTAGCTTAGATGCGGGATAATAGCGCCCTATGTTTGATTTTTTAACCAATAAGACGACCCCAACTTCTTCCAAAGCTGCCAAAGTCACCGCTCCCAAGAATGCTCCCATGAACGCTAAATCTGCCCCTGAACCTCATCCGCTTGACGCCCTCACTGGCGGCGCTTTTTCTGCGTCCACCGCTGGCGACCGCGCAGCCAAAGTGCGCGATTGGATGGCCACTAACCCAAGCGTTGAACAACTGCAAGAAGTCTTTAAAGAGCTCAGCGCCCGCGACAAAGGGGCTGTTAAGCCGATTCGTGAAAAGCTGGATGAACTCAAAAAGGCCAAAGGCCAAGAAGCTGTGGGCGAAGAGTGGGCGGCCAAAGCGCAAGCCTTGTTGTCATTAGGCAAACTCAATATTGCCGACGCCATGGCTTGGCAGCGCGATGCCGCCAAAGCGGGCGCGCCCTTGTCCAAAGAGCCTCTGGTCAGCGTCAAACTCAAGCTGGCCGAGCGCGTCAAAAGCATCGAAGACCTGCAGCACCACACCCAAGTGCAGCGCGAAGCGGCTGTCTTATTAGCGCAGCGCACCGAAATTTTGTCCACCAAGAGCTACAAAGACGCGCAAACGGTGCTGCCAGCCCTGCAAATTGATGTGCAACATTGGCAAGACCAAGCGCAGGCTTTGGTGGTGGATGCCAATTGGTCGAGTGTGGACGGTAAATTTGCCCCGTTGCTAGAAGCCTCGAAAGCGCAACTACTAGTAGTATGGGATGCGTTCCAAGCCGCCTTGAAAATGACGGAAGCCGCCGTGGCAGACGCTGCAGCACCGCTGCCGCCAGTCCCTGTTTGGGCAGATGAGATTCGCAACTTACGCGGCATCGCCAAAGCAGAAGAAGTGCTTAAAAAGCCAGCGAAACCCAAAATTGACCCTGAAATCAAGCTTCAGGCGGCGAATTATGTGCGTACGTCGCTCTTAAAATTAGAGCAAGAAGTGGCTGAAGGTCACGGCAAAGCCAGCGCTGGTGCGGCCAATGCCCTGCGCAACGCCCTGAAAGAACACGGCAAACTGATTGACGACAAGCTAGAAAACCAAGCCCACGCCGCATTGGCGGCAGCCGGCGAACTGGAAGGCTGGCAGCGCTGGCGTGCGGATCAAATTCGTGAAGAACTGCTTATTAAAGCCGAAGGTTTGCTAAAACGCCCCGACGGCCAAGCCTTGGGTGGACGCAAAATGCAAGAAACATTGCGTGCTATGCGCGACCAATGGAAGCAAACTGACCAAGGCGGCCCTGCCAACCACGCCCTGTGGAAGCGTTTTGACGACGCTTGTAACGCCGCCCACGTGGTGGTAGAAGCTTGGATTGAAAAAGTCAAAGCCGAAAATGCCATCCACCGCGCTGAGCGTTTGAATTTGCTGGCTGAAGTGACGGCATGGGGCGCAAATTCTGTTGCTGAATTGGCCAACAAAGGCGATTGGAAAGCCATCAGCCGTGGTTTGAACCAGTTTGCTGACCGTTGGCAAAACCTAGGTCATGTGTCTGAAAAGACCTTTGCCGAGCTGCAACCCCAGTGGAAAGCCGCCATGGATGCCGCATACGCACCACTGCAAACCGCACAAAAGAACAGTGTTGACCGCCGTCACGCCATGATTGAAGAGGCCAAGGCGCTAGGCGCCATGCCGATGATGCGTATTGATGCCGTCAAAGCTCTGCAACAGCGCTGGACGCACGAGGCGCAAAGCATGCCGCTGGATCGCAAGTTCGAGCAAAAGCTGTGGGACAGCTTCCGCCAGCCGATTGACGAGGCCTTCAACCGCAAAACCCAAGAGCGCGAAAAAGCCGCTTCTGCTATGGGCGAGCATGACAAACACGTTTTGGAAGCCTCCAAAGCGCTGCAAGCGGCCAACGCCTCAGGCGACGGTCAGCAGATTCGGGCTGCGATTGCCGCCTTAGAAGCCGCTATCAAAGGCCAAACAGCAGCAAAAGTGGTTGAAAATGCCGCAATTAAAGCTGTTGAAGAGGCTGAAAATGAGTCAAAAACGGCTCTAGCCGGCGTAAATAATGCCTCAGTAGCTATTGAAAGTATAGCAAATACGAGTACCAATACGAGCACCATCACTGAAAATTCTACCGAAGGCGCGAGCCCTGTAGAGCAAGCCGAAGCGCAAGAAGTGGCAGATGTCGAGGCAGATGCCATCGCTGATGCGGCCGATGCTGTTGAAGGGGCTGAAAAAACCGCCGCTGAGTCGGTTGAACCAGTTGAGCCACCTAAACCTGTGGTTGTGCCGAAAAAAGTCATCGCCGTGCGTGGCGACGACCGCCCAGGTATGAAAAAGGCTGAGCCTGCACCCGCTGGCAAATTCGGCGATCGCAAATTTGGTGATCGTAAACCGGGTGGTGACCGTGATGGCCGCTCTGATTCTCGTGGTCCGCGCCCAGATGGACGAGGCGATAGATTCGCAGACCGAGGCGAGCGTCCAGCTTTCGAAGACCGTGGCCCGCGCTTGGGCGACGCAGCCTTCCGCGCCCAGCGCGAGGCTTTGGAATCTGCCCAGTTCGCCCTCAAAAAGCTCGCCGCAGCTGCGCATGGCGAGGTTTTGGTGCAACTCTTGGACGCTTGGAAAGAGCGCGCCGCCGACAAAGTGCCAAGCTCCCAAGATTTGGGCAAGCAGTTGCCACCAACGGCACGTAGCTCATGGACTGCAGCTCTTTCTGCAGCACCTACAGCTAAACAAGCTGATGCTGAAACTGCCTTGCTCCGCCTAGAAATGGCCGCAGAACTGCCCACACCAGCCGAGCATTTGACAGCACGCCGTATGCTGCAATTGCAGTTGCTCACCAAACGCAATGACCCCGCGCCTGCGCAAACTTGGACGGCAGATGCTGCGAAAGTGTTCGCCAATGGGTTTGACGATGGCGCGGCACGTCGGGTGCAAAATGCGCTGAAAGTATTGCTGAAACGCTGAAGTCCACTGCGGATATGACTTTTTGGCAATCCGCATTGAAATTCCCTTCGTGGGCGGGATGGCTGGTTGTTGTAGGGGCGTTTTTGCTAGGCATCGCCACCGATGCCGTCGGTTCGGCCAGTCACACCGTCAACATCCTCGCGCCACCGCTGTTGCTGTTGATGCTGTGGAATGTGGCGGTTTATGCGTTCATCGTTTTAAATAAGTTGTTTCAATCGCGGCGTTTCACCTTGCCGCCGTTGGATGGGGCTGAATCCATGGCGCTGGCTCGCGGCACGGCAGTGATGCACTGGGCGGCGGCAGCGCTGGCTTTGGGCGCATTGCTGGCGATGTACTGGCGCGGCTTGGTGTTTGACTACCAAGCGCTGTGGCAAAGCACGTTTTTATCGCCCCAAACAACGCACAGCTTGGTGAGCTTGGTGCTTGCACCTGCAGCATGGTTGGGTAGCTTCTTGGGTGGCTCGGCTTTGCCTGATTTAGCAAGTTTTCAGCAACTGCGTGCTCCCGCCACGAACGGTGGAAATGTGGGTGAAAACGCGGGGCGTTGGATCCATTGGTACGCCATCACCGTGTTTTTGGTCGTTCTGCTGCCGCGCAGCTTGCTAGCGTTATGGGCGAATCGCCAAGCTACAGCCCTGCAATCGGCGCTTGCGGCAAAAATGGCCAGTCACGCCGCTGTCCAAACATCCACGAGTAACAACCCGCAAAGCATCCCAGCGACAAGCTACACCAGCGTCCAAACCATCGCTCTGAGCCTAGTCGCTCACACCAATGTCGGCAAAACCACCTTGGCCAGAACGCTGTTGGGGCGTGATATTGGCGAAGTCCGCGATGCCGAGCACGTCACCCACACCGCTGAAAAACATGTGCTCGTCGAAGCGTTGCATGGCCAAGTTCTAGAGCGATTAGAGCTGTGGGACACGCCGGGCTTTGGTGACAGCGAACTGCTGGCTAAACGGATGTCACAAGCGGGTAATCCGATTGGTTGGTTTATGTCTGAAGTGTGGGACAGGCTGCAAAACCGCGCTTTTTGGTACAGCCAGCGGGCGGTGCGGCATATTTTGGACGAGTCAGATGTGGTGCTTTACCTCATCAACGCTTCTGAAAATCCAGCTGAAATTGCCTATCTAGACGCTGAGTTGAAAGTGCTGGATTTGATTGGCAAGCCGGTGGTTGTGTTGCTCAATCAAGTCGGTGACATTCAGACGCCAGAGCTAGCAAACGCCGAGATGAAGCGCTGGAAAGCACGCATCGCAACCGCCAAAAGCGTCAAAGACGTACTCTTATTAGATGCATTCACCCGCTGCTGGGTGCAAGAAGGGCGTTTGTTAGAGGCGGTGGCGGTAGCTTTGGATCAGCGTAAAGACCAATTCTCTAGGTTAAACACCGCTTGGCAACAGCGCAACCAGCAGCGTTTTCAGGCATCCATGTATTTATTAGCGCAGCGTTTGTGCCGTGCAGCGCAAGACAAAGAAAGCGCGAACGAAGCTGGCTGGAGCAGCAAATTTAAAGAAGCCGGCGTCGCGCTAGGCAAAGCCATGGGGCTGAGCGATGGCGACAACACGCCAAAAGCGCTGTCCAAACGGCTGGATACTGACATTCGCAGCAACATGGACGCATTGATCGCTTTGCACCAACTTGACGGCCGTGCTGGTAGTGCGGTGCTGACCCGTTTGGCCGAACATTACGCCAATTTCAATATCAAAGCCCCGCAAAGTGAAGGCAAAGCCGCGCTGTGGGGCGGCGTGGTGACGGGTGCGCTGATGGGGCTGAAGGCGGATATTTTGAGCGGCGGCTTAACTCTGGGCGGCGGCATGCTGGCCGGCGGTGTGCTGGGCGCATTGGGTGGTGCAGGGCTGGCGCGGGGTTATAACCAAGTCAAAGGAATCGATACGCCAACGCTCGCCTGGTCGCCCGAAGTGCTGGACGATTTAACCCGTTCCGCCTTGCTCGGCTACCTAGCCGTTGCCCATTTTGGCCGTGGGCGTGGCGAGTGGACACAAACTGAGCCGCCCGCATTTTGGGTAGAGCGCATTGAAGCCGCACTGGCGCCGCAGTGGATAAAGTTGCATGCGGTGTGGGCAAAAGCATCCATTGCAACTGCCGAGCCGATGTCTTCAGAGGCTCAAACCGATCTGCAAGCCATCTTGCAGCAAACCAGCCAGGCCGTGTTGCAGAGCTTGTATCCAGACGCAGGCCAGTTGCAGTGAACACTCACATTCTGATCGCAGGCGCAGGTATTGGTGGTTTGGGCGCAGCCTTGGCGCTCGCTCAAATCGGGTTGAAAATTACCGTTTTAGAGCAATCCGACGTTTTCGGTGAAGTGGGCGCTGGCGTGCAAATCAGCCCAAACGCGTACAAAGTGCTGTGCGATTGGGGTTTGGCAGACGTTTTGAAGCAAACCGCAAATTTCCCTGAAAAAACGCAAGTTCGTAACGCAGCATCTGGCAAATTGCTCGGTCAGCTTGAGTTAGGCAACAAAGCTAGGCGCCGCTACGGCTACCCGTTTGCAACCATTCACCGCGCTGATTTGCATACTTTGCTCTTAAATGCTGTACGTCAGTTGCCGAATGTAGAGCTGCATTTGTATGCCAAAGTCAGTCATATTCGCTCTGAAATTATTGAATCAAATCAGCTAGTTACAGTAAAAACAGAAGCTGGAGAGACTTTTATCGCAGATGCTTTGATAGGTGCTGATGGGGTTCGCAGCCGCGTTCGGCAGCATGTTTTAGGTGATTCTGAGCCCAGACCAACTGGTCATACCGCTTGGCGGGCTTTGCTACCCATGGCGGATGCGCCACCCGAATTGCAGCAAGACCAAGTAACAGCGTGGCTCGCTCCAGACAGCCACACCATCGCCTACCCCGTGCAGCAGGGTAAATCGCTGAATCTGGTGTATTGTGCTGAAAATAGTGATCAAATAGACCTCCAGCCGGCATATTTATTGCCTAAGGCGCTATCAAAAGTATTGCAAAAACCGTTCGAATTAGCCACAAAATCAAACGCATGGACGCGCTGGGACTTGTTTGACAGACCGCCCTTGGCTTCGTCTGCCGAGATGCTCAACCCCGCCCACCCCCGCAT
>JBEBJY010000043.1:0-22555 GCA_040079635.1 Burkholderiaceae bacterium
TCCTTATGTGGGTGGCGGTATTGAAATCTGGTTTGCCTATGTGCTGGCTTTGGTCTTTTTACTGTTCCGTCCGCAGGGACTGTTTGGTGAAAAAATCATCGACCGTGTGTAAGTGATTGAACTAGTCCATCACGAAACAAACCGTCCAGACACAATTATTTATTCCTATTAAAAGCAGCTAAAAATGTTTTACAGAGAAAACGGTCAATTCAAGACCAACTACCGCACTGACCAGCAAATCTTCCCGATTGCGCAAGACCGTTGGGCGGTGCTCGCACTCATGGCGTTTGCTTTTATAGCCGTGCCCTTGCTGGGTAGCGACTACATGTTCAGGGCTATTTTTATTCCCTTCTTGATCATGGCTTTGGCAGCGCTGGGGGTGAATATTTTGGTGGGCTATTGCGGTCAAATCTCTTTGGGTTCTGGCGCGTTCATGGCGGTGGGTGCCTATGCTGCGTTCAACTTCTTTGTGCGCATTCCGAACATGCCCTTGATTCCCGCTTTGATTCTGGGCGGCTTGTGTTCCACGGCATTCGGCATCTTGTTCGGCTTGCCTAGCTTGCGCGTCAAGGGTTTGTATTTGGCGGTGGCTACTTTGGCGGCACAGTTTTTCAGCGACTGGATGTTTTTGCGCATCAAATGGTTCACCAACGATTCACCTTCGGGTTCGGTCTCCGTGTCCGGCTTGCAGGTGTTTGGTATCCCAATTGAAAGCCCGATTTCAAAGTATTTGTTTTGCTTGACTATTCTGGCTGTGTTGGGCTTGATGGCCAAGAATCTGGTGCGTAGCGCGATTGGCCGTGAGTGGATGGCGATTCGGGATATGGACGTTGCCGCAGCTGTGATCGGGATTCGCCCTATGTATGCCAAGCTCAGCGCGTTTGCCGTCAGCTCATTCATCATCGGCATCGCAGGTGCGTTATGGGGTTTTGTGTACTTGGGCTCTTGGGAGCCAGCGGCATTCTCGGTGGATCTGTCGTTCAAATTGCTGTTCATGGTCATCATCGGCGGCATGGGTTCCATCATGGGTAGCTTTTTCGGTGCTGCGTTTATCGTGCTGCTGCCCATTTTCCTCAGTCAGTTTCTGCCATTTTTAGGCGGTTTATTTGGTTTGGATGTGTCAACAGCTGCGGCTTCACATGCAGAGCTGATGATTTTTGGCGCGATGATTGTTTGGTTTTTGATTGTTGAGCCGCATGGCTTGGCAAAGCTGTGGTCAGTTGGGAAGCAAAAATTGCGTTTGTGGCCTTTCCCACACTGAGCGCAGTGATTGCATTGATCGGAAAACGCGCTGTGAAACTTCGGCAAGCTAGCGCGGGTATGTACTGATTTCGTTCTTGTTTTTCGTTCGTTAACCATAGGCACGGTTGTGCTATTACATTTGGAGATTTTTAAAATGAAACTTCGTCATCTTGCACTGGCAGCCACATTGGCAGCAGTAGGTGCTACTGCCTTCGCTCAGGCTAAAGAGCAGTTTTTCCCGGTTCTCTCTTACCGCACCGGCGCGTACGCGCCGAATGGTGTGCCTTGGGCCAATGGCTATGTCGACTACCTCAAATTGGTGAATGCTCGTGGCGGCATCAACAAGGTGATGGTGTCTTTTGAAGAGTGCGAAACCGCCTATGACACAGCCCGTAGCGTGGAATGCTATGAGCGCCTCAAGGGCAAAAACGGCGGCGCATCCTTGTTCCAGCCATTGTCTACCGGTGCCACATTTGCACTCACTGAAAAAGCGCCAGGCGACAAAATTCCTTTGATCACAGCTGGCTATGGCCGCAGTGAAAGCCAAGATGGTACCGTGTTCAAATGGAACTTCCCATTGGCTGGCACCTATTGGTTGGCGGCTGACGTGTTGGTGCAGCAAATCGCCAAAAAAGAAGGCGGCATGGACAAGCTCAAGGGCAAAAAAATTGGTTTGGTCTACCACGACAGTCCGTATGGGAAAGAGCCGATTGCTTTGTTGCAAGAACGCAGCCGTCAATTGGGCTTTGAATTGCAGCTGCTACCCGTGACAGCGCCAGGCGTTGAGCAAAAAGCCACTTGGTTGCAAGTGCGTCAAGCCAAGCCTGACTACGTTATGCTGTGGGGCTGGGGTGTGATGAATTCCACTGCTCTGAAAGAAGCGCAAGCTACCGGTTACCCGCGTGAAAAAATGTATGGCGTATGGTGGTCGGGTGCTGAGCCAGACGTCAAAGACGTGGGCGAAGGCGCGAAAGGCTATAACGCTGTGACCATGCAGCACGGCGCAGAGCCAAACTCAAAAGTTGTGAAAGACATTTTGTCAATGGTGCATGGCAAAGGCACTGGCACTGGACCGAAAGAAGAAGTGGGACAAGTGCTTTACATGCGTGGCGCCATGAGTGCGATGATGGCCATTGAAGGCGTTCGCGCTGCACAAGAGCGCTTCGGCAAAGGCAAAGTCATGTCTGGCGAGCAAGTGCGCTGGGGATTAGAAAACTTGAATTTGACACAAGCCAAACTTGATGGTGTCGGCTTTGCTGGCGTTATGCGCCCTATCAGCACATCATGCGCTGATCACATGGGTTCTAACTGGGCACGTGTTCACACATGGGATGGCAAAAAGTGGGGATTTTCTTCCGACTGGTTGCAAGCGGATGAGCAAATCTTAAAGCCTTTGGTGAAAGCTACGGCAGCCAAGTACGCAGCGGATAAGAAATTGACACCGCGTACACCGGCTGATTGCCAATCTTAATTCGATGAATTGAGGTTTTGTATGACTGGCAAATCTAGTGATTTGCCAGTCAGCAAATGCCAGCGTTTTAATTTCTTTTAACTTTGAAATCAGAGCGTTGTTGTTTGGATATTTAAAACATTCCGTATGACACTATGACTACATCACAAATCACAACAAGCCCAGAGCCCAATATCGTTTTGAACGTGAACGGCATCGAGGTTATTTACAACCACGTTATCTTGGTTCTCAAAGGCGTCTCGCTGAACGTGCCGGAAGGCAAAATCGTCGCTATTTTGGGCGGCAATGGCGCCGGCAAAACAACGACTTTACGAGCAGTTTCAAATTTGCTTCAAGGCGAACGTGGCGCGGTGACCAAAGGTACGATTGAACTTCGCGGCGAGCGCATCGAAAATTTGAGCCCGGCAGACTTGGTGAAACGCGGTGTTGTTCAGGTCATGGAAGGTCGCCACTGTTTCGCACATTTGACGATTGAAGAAAATCTGCTTACTGGCGGCTACACCCGAAAAGACAAAGGTGAAGTTGAAGCGAATCTAGAGAAGGTATATAACTACTTTCCGCGACTCAAAACCCGTCGAACCAGTCAGGCAGCGTATACCTCTGGTGGGGAGCAACAAATGTGTGCCATTGGCCGTGCCTTGATGGCAAATCCAACCATGGTTTTGCTGGATGAGCCCTCTATGGGATTAGCACCACAAATTGTGGAAGAAGTGTTTGAAATTGTCAAAGACTTGAACCAGCGCGAAAAAGTAACTTTTTTGCTGGCCGAGCAAAACACCAATATGGCATTGAAGTACGCCGACTACGGTTACATCATGGAAAGTGGCCGTGTGGTGATGGATGGCAAAGCCAGCGATCTTGCCAACAACGAAGACGTGAAAGAATTTTACTTGGGTGTGGGTGGCGGTGAGCGTAAGTCGTTCAAAGACGGCAAGAGTTACAAGCGTAGAAAGCGTTGGTTGGCATGAGCGATTTTTACAGCATGCTCATTGCAGCAGAAAACCGACCACACGCCGACCGTGAACGTGTTCAACTTCAAGCCTTGCCACCTCAAATTAAACATGCGCAGCAAAAAAGTGTGGCGTTTGCTGAAATATTGGCAGGCGTAGAAGCCATATCAGTCACCAGTCGAGCCGCATTGGCGCAACTACCCGTCACACGAAAAACCGAACTGCTAGATCGTCAAAAGGCAGCGCGCGCAACAAGTGAAGATATTAGTGGGGTTGATATTTTTGGCGGCTTTAGCAGTATTGGTTTTGGTGCAAACATGCTACGGGTGTTTGCCAGCCCTGGTACGATTTATGAGCCTGAAGGCAAGCAGCTTGATTACTGGCGCTCTGCAAGAGCCTTGGCCGCTGCTGGTTTTAATGCAGGTGATTTGATCCACAATTGTTTTAGCTACCATTTCACGCCTGCAGGGGCGATGATGGAGTCTGGTGCGCATGCCTTAGGCTGCACTGTTTTTCCGGCGGGAACGGGGCAAACCGAGCAACAAGTGCAAGCCATGGCCGAGCTGAAACCGGCGGGCTATGTTGGCACACCCAGTTTTTTGAAAATCATCCTAGAAAAAGCCGCTGACATGGGTGTTGCACTACCCAGTATGACCAAAGCTTTGGTCTCTGGCGAAGCTTGTCCGCCAAGCTTGCGTGATTGGTTTGCTGAGCGCGGTGTCACCGCCTACCAGTGTTATGCCACTGCTGATTTAGGTTTGATCGCCTATGAAACCAGCGCTCGAGAGGGTTTGGTGATTGATGAGGGCGTGATCGTCGAAATCGTCACCCCGGGCACTGGCGATCCTGTGGCTGAAGGGGACGTCGGCGAGTTGGTCGTCACAACTTTCAATACTGATTACCCCTTGATTCGCTTTGGCACGGGCGATTTATCTGCCGTTCTACCGGGCAACTGTCCAACGGGTCGCACCAATACCCGTATCAAAGGGTGGATGGGTCGTGCTGACCAGACCACCAAAATTCGCGGCATGTTTGTGCATCCTAGCCAAGTGGCGACGATTGCCAAGCGTTTTCCAGATGTGGTCAAAGCCCGTTTGGTCGTCAGTGGTGAAATGGCCGATGACCGTATGACGCTGCAAGTCGAAACTGCAAAACATGTTGAAACTGAAGATTTGCTTGAGAAAATCAGCGAAGCGATTCGCGACGTCACCAAATTGCGTGGCACGGTCGCGCTTTTCGCACCAGGCAGCCTGCCCAATGATGGTCGAGTGATCGAGGACGCGCGCAGCTATAAGTAAGGTTAATGTAAATAATCAGCGTTGGGCGCTAAAATAGTGGCAAATACATAGGGTTAGTGCTAGTCACAAAAGCGACCCAAGACCGTTATGGTACGGGCTCGGTGCTTTTACCAAATGCATTGATTTTCAATTACTGTTTAATTGCGACTTATATTTAGGACATTTTGATGAAAAAACTATTAGCTGTTACGCTGGCATGCGCCGCTATGCTTGGCCTCAACGCCAACGCACAAGAATACCCAATCAAAGACAAGACGGTCACCATTGTTGTACCGTTTGCAGCGGGTGGCCCGACTGACAAAGTTGCGCGTGACTTGGCAGAAGCCATGCGCAAAACGCTAGGTACTACCGTGGTTGTTGATAACACCGCTGGCGGCCCGGGCGCTTCCATTGGAGCCAACAAGGTCGCTCGCGCACCTGCGGATGGTTACACACTGCTTTTGCATCACATCAGCATGGGCGTGGCACCAACGATGGTGCGTAATTTGCCATACAAAGTGGAATCTGACTTTGAATACTTGGGCATGGTCAATGACGTACCTATGACACTGATTGCGCGCTCTACATTGCCAGCAAACAACTACAAAGAGTTGGTGGCTTGGGCCAATGCCAACAAAGGCAAAATCAATTTGGCAAACGCCGGCGTTGGTAGCGCGTCTCACTTGTGCGGCATGATGTGGCAAAGCGCCGTAGGTATTGACATGACAACAGTGCCTTACAAAGGTACTGCGCCAGCGATGAATGATTTGTTGGGCGGAACGGTTGATTTGATGTGCGACCAAACAACCAATACGACGGCACAAATTGAAGGCAAAAAGGTTAAAGCTTTTGGCGTTACAACACTGAAACGATTGACCACACCAGCCTTGAAAGACATCCCAACTTTGGATGAATCAGGTCAAAAGGGCTTCCAAGTCACTATTTGGCACGGTCTGTATGGTCCAAAAAACATGCCAGCAGCGATTTCTAGCAAAATCAACACAGCTTTGAAGGCCGCTTTGAAAGATGCTGACTTCGTCAAGAAGCAAGAAGGTTTGGGCGCTATTGTTGTGCATGACAACCGCGTAGAAGCAGCCGAACACAAAAAGTTTGTAACTGCTGAAATTGCGAAATGGGCGCCTATCATCAAGGCTTCTGGCGTCTACGCAGACTAAACTAGCAAGCAGCTAGACTCGAAAAGCCGCAAACTTGCGGCTTTTTTTATGGCAAGATGCTTTTGTATCTTTCAACAATGCATTCACCTTGACGGGGAGACAAATCAATGGCTTTGAAAACACCTATCCAAAAACGCAGTACTTTGAAGGTAATAGCAATAAGCTGCTTAATTGCTACTAATTTAATAGCTGCTCAGGCAATAAGTCAAACGGCTTGGCCTGCAAAACCCGTCAAAATTATCGTTCCGTTTGCACCCGGCGGCACAACAGATTTACTGGCCCGCGCCATGGCACCTGAGCTGTCCAAAGCATTTGGTCAAACCTTCATTGTTGAAAACAAAGCTGGCGCAGGCGGCAATGTGGGGGCCGATGCTGTCGCCAAGTCGCCAGCAGATGGCTACACCCTGCTCATGGGCACGGTGGGTACGCACGGCATCAACGTCGCGCTGTACGACAAAATGCCGTTTGACCCGGTCAAAGACTTCGCCCCCATCACCCTAGTCGCCGGTGTGCCCAATGTCATGGTGATGAATGCCGACAAGGCCAAAGCCCTGAACATCAACAGCGTGGCTGATTTCATCAAATATGCCAAATCCAACCCAGGTAAGCTCAACATGGCTTCCAGCGGCAATGGCACGTCCATTCATTTGGCGGGTGAGTTGTTTAAAAGCATGAGCGGCACGTATTTGGTGCACTTTCCCTACCGTGGTTCTGGCCCAGCCTTGCTCGACATGGTGGGCGGCACCATGGATGTGATGTTTGACAACCTACCCAGTGCCTTGCCACACATCAAATCTGGCAAGCTCAAGGCACTCGCTGTCACCAGTTCCCAGCGCTCAAGCGTATTGCCCGATGTACCCACGGTTGAAGAGGCAGGAAAGCTAAAAGGTTTTGACGCCAGCAGCTGGTTTGGCCTGCTAGCACCTGCGGGCACACCGGCAGATGTGGCGAGCAGGCTTCAGCAAGAATCAGCCAAAGCGCTCAATTCACCCGCTGTGAAAGACAAGCTCGTGGCACAAGGCGCTATCCCAGGCGGTAACAGTCCACAAGATTTCAGCAAAATGATTGCTGCTGAGATTAAAAAATGGGCGCAAGTAGTGAAGGTGTCGGGCGCTAAAGTCGATTAGGTTGTCAAACGCCCCAAACAACTTCTACGCCTGCGCTGTGACTGCTTTTTAGCAGCTCCATAAACGGCAGCGCACGTTGGCGCAACGGCACAGCATCTGTGCTGCCATAGGCGGCTTTTGTGGGTTCGGCTTCGTCTGAAAATGCATTTTTAGCGTTCAACTTTGCTGCTGCTTTGGCCTCTGCAATAGCGGCTTCTTCGCTGGCAATCGCGCTTTCCAGCGACGCCAATGCCGCTGGCATTTGCGCTGGCAAAATAATGCCAGTGGCACTTGGGTCTTTGCCGATGATTTGCAGCACACGGCGGCCATTGGGTTCCAGCATGATCAAGTCGCCAGTGGCTTTGGATTTGAATTTGAATAGCATAGTTGTCCGATATGAAGAAGAATCATGAATAAAGTTAGACCTGTTGGTCATAACGTATTCGGATAAGCTATTGTCTACCTAATTTTGCGCGATATGACCATTTCTTCCTCTCCCAAATCCTCTTCCACTGTAGGCCAAGGCCGCGTTTATTTAGTTGGTGCTGGCCCGGGCGACCCAGAGCTGCTCACCCTGCGCGCCGTTCGCATCATGGCCAAAGCCGATGTTGTCGTCTATGACCACTTGGTATCCGACGGCGTACTGGCCTTTTTGCCCCCCCATGCTGAGCGCATCTACGCCGGCAAACGCCGCAACGAGCACACCTTGCGGCAAGAGCAAATCAACGCTTTGCTCGTCAAACTCGCGCAAGAAGGCAAGCAAGTCGTCCGCCTCAAAGGGGGCGACCCTTTCATTTTCGGGCGCGGCGGTGAAGAGTTACAAGAATTAGCCAAAGCTGGCGTGGCGTTTGAAGTTGTCCCCGGTATCACCGCTGCCAGTGGCGTGTCCAATTACGCGGGCATTCCGCTCACCCACCGCGACTATGCCCAAACCTGCCTGTTTGTGACCGGCCACCTCAAAGAAACCAACGACTTTGTCAGCGCCGATTTAGACTGGGTCGCCCTCACGCGCCCGCGCCAAACCGTGGTGATTTACATGGGTTTATCTGGTTTGAGTGATATTTGCCTCCAGTTGATCGCCCATGGCGCCAAGCCTGATTTCCCGATCGCCATCGTGCAAGACGGCACCACGACAACGCAAAAAGTGCTGACCGGCACCTTGACCGACCTGCCCGAACGCGTCAAAACCAGCGGTTTCACCTCGCCTTGCCTCATCATCGTGGGTGAAGTGGTCAATTTGCACCGCGAGTTGGCCTGGTATGCCCCAGCGTCATAATGTGGGCTTAGCTTCCATTTTGTGACCAGAGTGGCTACAATTTAGGCATGAAGTCTTCATCTGCCCTAAAAATCGTACCTGCTCCCAAAATCTCATTCAAAGCACAAATGCTGCTGGCACGGGAAGATGCCATCGTTCAAGCCGTGAACCGCCTGTTGGCCGAAAAAGGCTTTGATGCCATGACGGTGGACGAAGTGGCCGCCAACGTCGGCATCGCCAAAGCCAGCTTGTACAAACATTTTTCCAGCAAAGAAGAACTAGCCGCAGCCGCCATGGTGCACGTCATGCAACGCGCGCAAGCGTTTTTAAGCAGCTTGCCGGCGGATGCTGCGCCCATCGCCAACTTACGCGCAGCTGCTCGCTGGATGATGGCACTCAAACTCGCTGGCGAAATGCCCTCATTGCCCAGCCAAAACTCCACCCTACGCGCCACTTTGATGGGAAACAAAGCCTACATGGACGGCCTGATGGACGCGAGCGACCGCTTGGGCGCTTGGATTGAAGCGGCACAAAAAAACGGCAGCCTCAACACCGCATTGCCCCCCATCGCCGTGCTTTACACCTTGTATGCCCGCGCTTGCGACCCTGTTTTGGAGTTTTTGCGTCTCAATGACCAGCTGAAAGACGACGACATCATCGATTTGGTGCTCAAAACCTGCTTTGAAGGCTTGAATTCTCGCTAAATGCTTGTTAAATATGATTTTTAGGTCTAAATATGCTTCTAGCCAGCGTATTTGTTGCCTAAATAGCTATAAAAATAATAGCAAAATACGATTGAATGACGTTAAATTCACCAAATAACAACGAAAAATCACCATGAGCGACGCCCTCAACTACCTCCTAGCCGCCCGTCCCGAGGCGATGACCCACTATTTCGCCTTCCTCAAAGACGCCGGCAAACACCTGGACCCCAAAACCCGCAACCTGATTTCCGTCATCACCAAGGTCGACGCCCAAACCGAGCCCGGTTTCAAACAATACTTGAAGCGCGCTCTGCGCGACGGATGTAGCCCAGTCGAAGTGATAGATGCGCTGCTGATGGCCTTCCCGACGCTGGGGCTGACCAAAATCATCTGGGCGACCAACATCATTTTGAGCATGAACTTGCCCGGTTTTGACCCAGAATCCATGAAGGCGCAGCTTGCGGGTGAGCCTGAAAAAGCCACATCCGAAGCTGCTGAAGGCCTTTCTACTGAATCCGTCTGGCACGACGTCATGACCACCGCCGCCTTGGCAGACGGCCAAACCACCCGCGTCGACAGCCACGGCCGTGGCCTGTTCATCTCTCGCGAAGGCGACACCTTCGCCGTGTTCGACAGCCACTGCAGCCACCAGCGCACCGACATTCCGCTATCCGCCCTAGACGATTGCACCCTGACTTGCCCCAAACACCAGTGGACCTTCGACGTCAAAACCGGCGCCTGTCACAAACCTGGCGGCACGCCGCTGCAGCAATATCCAGCCAAAGTAGAGGGTGGGCGGGTGATGGTTCAGTGGTGAGCCCATGGGAAGTATTTCCGCAGATAAAGATTTAAAAAACCAAAATGACTACACCCTGTTAAAATTCACATGCCTTTCTAAATCTGGCATTTAAGCGATTTAGCGAAATTCTCGGAGACTTCTGTCGCAGCTTCAATAAGTATTAATGGAAATCTATTTGCCAAATTAAATGCGGCAGGTATAAGTACGCCTTTTGCACGTAAGGTCCTGCCTGAGTGGTGGGATGTTGCGGTGGCATCTACACCCTCTGGATTACAGCAAACGCATATGTATTTGGCTAGAGGGTTAAATCTGGATTTGACTAGTCTAGTTTCGCCTGAAGAATCGTTGAGATTTTTGGGTGCGCAACGTAAGTTCAAATTAAACAAAAATGTTGAAGAGCAAGATGTGTCAATTAGCGCGCACTATGTAACTGCCATAGCTAAAATTGCATTAAAAGCTTGTGATTCAATACAGATGGTTGTCCCAAACGATCCCGTTGAACTACGCAACTCAATTCTTCAAAATCATAAATGCCTTAGCCTAGAAGCACTTTTAGCATGGTGTAACAAAGCCAATATTCCTGTCTTGCACATTGATAAGTTACCAGGTAAAAAAATGACTGGTCTAGTAGTGCGAGAAGGAAATAAATTTGCAATCGTTCTAAGCAAAAAAGCCACACCTAGCCATCATGTCTTTCATCTTGCACACGAGTTAGGACATATAGCGCGTGGTCATTTATCAGGCGATGGATTTGTCGCTGACCAAAACATTGGCGGTCCTGATAATGGTGATGCAGATGAAAAAGAGGCAGATGCCTATGCTATTCGCTTGTTAAATGGTCGATCTGTCGAGTATCGCGTTAGTTTTAGCATTAAAAGCGGTAAAGCATTGTATTCAGCCGCTCTAATCAAAGCCGAACAAGAAAAAATTGACGTTGGGCACATAATTTTGAATTATGGATTTGCACAAAATGCAATGCCTATAGCTGCGATGGCACTTCGTTATATACCCGGCGAATCTGATGGAGCTAAGGTTATAAATCAAGCATTTTTCAAGACACTTGATATTAGTTTATTGTCCGAGGATCAATTGAATTTACTTCGAACTGCAACAAATTCCACCGTTCTCGTCTAAGCATTTGCCGGAAAGTTTGGCTTAAATCACCTGCGAATGATTGTATTAGCTGATAACGATATAGTCCACAAGTTGGCTTGTTGTGATCTATTGTCAGAGCTTATGGAGTGGCTAAAAGCACCTCCGTCAGAGGTGTGGGTATTGCCATCTATGCCTTTCGTTTTGCGAAAAAAGCTAAAAAACAATTCCAGTGCATTGGTTTGCTTAGAAAGCTTTCTGTTACAAGTAAAACCTATCCCACAAGCACAAATTGAGTCGATGGATAGGTTCGCTCAATTGGATGTGGGTGAAAGACAAATGCTTGCTGTTTTAGTTGATGATTCGACGGTTCATCACATGGTCACAGGCGACAAACGAGCTCTAAAATTAATTGGTGAAATGGCCTGCACCGATGTGCTTTTATCCAATAGATTAAATGCAACTCAAGTTGACTGCTTAGAGTCAATCATGCTGGGTTTAATTAATCAATTTGGTTTCGCAGTTATCAACGCTAAGGCCATTGGTGGACTTAACTCAGACACTGTTCTCAATATTAGTTTTGGTTCAAACCGCAATCAAACCCACGCATGCGAATCGCTCACATCATATTTGAATGCTGTTCGCGAGACCGCATCATTTGTAGCACTAACCTAGCGCATCTATAGATTTACAAATCTGCTAGGTTGCGTCATTTACTTCACCTGCGGATCCAAACTCCCCGTCGCATAGCGCTTCTGCATGTCTTCCAAGCTGTGGACTTTGGTGATTTTGCTGGCCATGCCCGCAGCTCCAAAAGCTTCGTAGCGGTCGCGGCAGATGCCGGCCATGCTCTCAGTAGCTACTTTGAGGTATTTGCGTGGGTCAAAGTTGGAGCGGTTTTGCGCCAAGTGGCGGCGGATGGAGCCTGTTGAGGCCATGCGCAAATCGGTATCGATGTTGATCTTGCGGACGCCGTTTTTGATGCCTTCGACGATTTCAGACACCGGCACGCCGTAGGTCTGACCCATATCGCCACCAAACTCGTTGATGATCGCCAACCAGTCTTCTGGCACGCTGCTAGAACCGTGCATGACCAAGTGCACGTTCGGGATGCGGGCATGGATCTCGCGAATGCGGTCGATGCGCAGCACCGCGCCTGTGGGCTTTTTGCTGAATTTATACGCGCCGTGGCTGGTGCCGATGGCGATGGCCAGCGCGTCCACATGGGTTTTGGCGACAAATTCGGCCGCTTCGTCCGGATCGGTCAGCATCATGTCGTGCGTTAATTTGCCTTCTGCGCCGTGCCCGTCTTCTTCGCCAGCCATGCCGGATTCGAGCGAGCCTAGGCATCCCAATTCACCTTCGACAGACACGCCTGTGGCATGCGCCATCGCCACCACGCTGGCGGTGGTGTTGACGTTGTAGTCGTAGCTGGCGGGCGTTTTGCCGTCTTCTTTGAGCGAGCCGTCCATCATCACCGAGCTAAAACCCGACTGAATGGAGCGAAAGCAGATGCCTGGCGACGCGCCGTGGTCTTGGTGCATGCACACGGGGATGTGCGGGTAGGCTTCCAGCGCGGCCAAGATCAGGTGGCGCAAAAACGGCTCGCCCGCGTACTGACGCGCACCGGCTGAGCCCTGCAAAATCACTGGTGAATTAGTCGCATCCGCCGCCTGCATGATGGCCTGCACCTGCTCCATGTTGTTGACGTTGAAGGCGGGCAGGCCGTAGCTGTTTTCAGCAGCGTGGTCCAACAGTTGTCGCAAGGTGATCAAAGCCATGAAATACTCCTAGATGATAAAAAACTTGTTAAATGTGCTCTAAAATAAAGTAAATATGGCCTAAATATGACTCTAGCCGTCGTATTTATTGCCTAATTAGCTATTGAAAATATAGCAAAATAGGCTCATAAATCGCGTATTTAACCGGCAGCACGTTTGGCCAAAATCTCAAAAGCCGGCAGGGTTTTACCCTCCAGCACCTCCAAAAACGCGCCGCCACCGGTCGAGATGTAGCCCACTTTGTCCTCAATCCCATACTTGGCAATAGCAGCCAGCGTGTCGCCACCCCCGGCGATGCTGAAGGCGCTGCTGTCTGCAATCGCCTGCGCAATCACTTTTGTCCCGTTTTCAAACTTGGCGAATTCAAAGACACCAACAGGGCCATTCCACACAATCGTGCCGGCTTTGAGTAGTTGGTCGGCGAGTTTCTTCGCAGTTACAGGGCCAATGTCTAAGATTAAATCGTCATCTGCCACATCTGTTGCAGCTTTGACGGTTGCTTCAGCGTCTGGCGAGAAGGTTTTTGCAGTGACCACATCGGTCGGAATAGGCACTTCAGCCCCGCGCGCCTTCATGGCGGCGATGACAGATCTGGCTTGATCCAGCAAATCCGGTTCAGCCAAGCTTTTGCCAATCTTCAGCCCCGCAGCCAGCATGAAAGTGTTGGCAATACCGCCGCCAACGATCAGTTGATCCACGTTATTTGCCAAACTTTCAAGGATTGTGAGTTTTGTTGAGACTTTAGAACCCGCCACAATCGCCACCAGCGGACGTTTCGGAGCGGTCAAAGCTTTAGAAATTGCATCCATTTCCGCTGCCAAGAGCGGGCCAGCGCAGGCAATCGGGGCAAATTGGGCAATGCCGTAAGTTGAAGCCTCAGCGCGGTGCGCCGTGCCAAACGCGTCATGCACAAAAATATCGCACAAAGCCGCCATTTTCTTGGCTAAATCGGGGTTGTTTTTCTTCTCACCGACGTTCAATCGGCAGTTTTCCAGCATGACGAGGTGGCCAGGGGCGACTTCCACCCCATCAATCCAATCAGAAACCACAGGAATATCCATCCCCATCAGCTCGCCCATGCGCTCGGCCACGGGGTCTAAAGAGTCTGCCGGTTGGAAGTCACCTTCCTTCGGGCGTCCCAAATGCGATGTCACCATCACGGATGCACCAGCGTCCAGCGCCATCTTGATGCAGGGGATGGAGGCACGAATGCGCGTGTCTTCGGTGATGTTGCCGTTGTCATCTTGCGGCACGTTCAGGTCAGCGCGGATGAAGACGCGTTTGCCTTTGAGTTGGCCCTTGGCGATGAGGTCGGAGAGGCGAATCACAGAAGGTGCGGATGTAGTAGACATAGTGAGTAAAAGCTTTAATACTTGCAAGATTGGCCGAAAGAATCAACCGTCATTACCCTATAAAAGCCCATCTCAGAGACTTTTGGTAACCGCTTGGTAACTCAATCCGACCAGAGGCTCAATTGTGCCGTATTTTTTTGCTTTGAAACTGACTAAACGGACGCGAATGACGACTCAGCTTCAAAGAAATCGAGTGTGAAGAATTTTTAGAACTCTTGAACAGCCTTGCGCCTGCTTTGGTAATGGGTTCCAAATTGATTGTCTAATCGTTACAAAACGTTTACTATTTCACATTTTTCTGAAAAGGCTCGCTTCTGGCATTGTGAAATTTGACACAAACGAGTTCAAAAAATTACTAAAGATGTTCATGAGTTGTGTATTTGATCGTTTTAAATCTAGCTCTGCGGCGTTGCTGCTGTTTTTTTTATTTACGGCTAGTTGCTTGACCAGCCCGCCTGCACTCGCCCAAGCAGATACTGCGCAAGCGCGACAGGTTTTTGCTGAGGTCAATCAGCAGTTAGCACAACTCAAAAAAACCAGCCTCAAAGCGAAAAGACCAGATGTGGCTTATACAAGCAATGTCAAAGTTTGGAGTGATGATTCTGGCGTTCGCAAGCTAGAAGTCACTGATCTGGATGACTCTGGCGATGTCATGACCGAGTATTACTACGAGGGTGGCAAATTGGTTTTTGTCTACCAAGCTGTCAAAGGCTTTAACGATGCGAACAAGCAAGTGACACGACACGAAGAGCGTCAATACTTTCGGGCGGACAAGATGTTCAAGTGGCTCAGTGGCACTGACAAAGCAGAGGTGGGGTCAAAATCCAGCGACTTTACTGCTGAGGCGACAGCGCGCCTTGCCGCGTCAGCTTTCTACGCAAAAGCAGCCGCGCAGGGAAGCGCTGCCAAAAACTAAGCAACTCAAAATGGTATCTTTTTCAAAACACAATTTTCCCGCATTGGCCGCATGGGTTATTGCATCTTTTGCTTCGCTTGCTTTCGTATCTACTGCCGCTTTGGCGCAGACAGAGTCAACGGTCACCATTGACAAAGTGACCAAAAAAACCATTGGTACAGTCACGGCCTTGAACTCGGGCGATATCGCTTGTTACATCTCACTCAAAGATGACCAAGGTGTCGCATTCAAAGAGATGGCCGATTTTGACGTTTGTGACCAAAAGCCATCTGTACTTGGCAAAAGACTGCAGCTCACCTACACACAAACGAGCGTGATGTCGGACGCTTGCCAAGGCGATCCCGATTGCAAAAAAACTAAGAAAGTGATTTTGATATCGAAAGTAAAAGTTTTGGACGCTAAAGGGGGTAACGTGCAAAGCGCGCCTCTAGGTGCACAAGCAGCAGCCTCGCAAGCATCTAACAAACAAAACTCTTTTTGCACCCCCATGGAATCGGTGGTTTTTTCTTGCCGCACTGGCGCAAAACTGGTGTCAGTTTGCGCATCAAAAGATGCGTCCCGCAGCAAAGGCTATATGCAGTATCGCTTTGGCAAACCAGATTCCACCGAGCCATTGGAGATGATCTTGCCCGAAGCGCAAATCTTGCCAAGTAAATCAGCAACGGGTGACAACGTGCCCTACGCTGGCGGTGGTGCAAGCTGGTTGCGTTTCAGCAAGGGCGGCTACAGCTATACCGTATACAGCGGCATTGGCCGATGGGGACCTAAAGGCGAAACCCAAGAAAAGAATGGTTTGCTGGTAGAACGATCAGGCAAGCGGGTTGCAAACTTAAAGTGCAGCAGCGAACCTGCCAGCGAATTAGGACCAGATTTCTTTGAAAAATTAAAAATTCAAGGGAATGGTCAAGAGTTTGATATGCCAGATTAATTTAAATTTATAAAAGGAGACTTACACATGAAATCAATTACCGCCACACTTATCACCGCACTTTCTTGCTTGCTATTCTCGGTTTTCGCGAGTGCTGCACAAACCGTCACTTACAAAATTGCGCACACCAAGCAAAAGGATGTGAACATGGTTGTCGTGGTCACAGGAGGTGGTTTTTTTAATGCTGACAGCAATGCAAAAGAACGTATGTGGACAGCCATGCGCTCTTGCGCAAAAGCCGCCAACCTGGCTGGTGAAGTGGTAATGGTTGCAAACGTCAACGGCGGCTTTAAGTTTTATGGTCCTAAAAGCTGGATCAACTATCTCAAAACCATTGATATGACTTGGGTGAATGCACGTTTGAACAAAAAACTAACATGCACCTTCTGATAACAGCGGTGCAAGCGTAACAAATCGTCCGGCGTACTCAATAAACCGGCTGAAATTCCCGAATCGTCTTTACCACCGCGTCCGTCACCACAAATCCCTCGCCAAACTTTGCCGCCAACTCAGCAGAGCGCTTCACAAACGCATCCACGCCCATGCCGTAGATAAACTGCATCGCGCCACCCGTGTAAGCGGGGAAGCCGATGCCGAAAATGGAGCCGATGTTGGCGTCGTGCACGGTGGTGAGTACGCCCTCACTCAGGCAGCGGGCGGTTTCAATCGCTTGGCGGTAGAGCAGGCGGTCTTTGACGTCTTGGATGTTCCACGCCACATCTGGCTTTTCAAACAGAGCTTGCAACTGCGGCCAGAGCGTCTTTTTCTCACCTTTGGGGTAGTCGTAAAAACCACCGCCCGCAGCACGACCAAGGCGTTTTAACTCTTTGACCATGCGTTCTATCAGCAGATCGCCTGGGGTGGACACGAAGGTTTTACCTTCAGCGATGAAGTCGGCACGGGTTTGATCCATCACGTGCACGCTTAGGCTCAGCGAAGTTTCGTCAATCACCGCCAGCGGCCCCACCGGCATGCCGCACTGGATGCCGGCGTTTTCAATCACCGCCGCCGGAATGCCTTCGCCCAGCATGGCCGCGCCTTCGCGCACAAAGGTGCCAAAGGTGCGGCTGGTGTAGAAGCCGCGCGAGTCGTTCACCACGATTGGGATTTTGCCCAGCGCCTGCACGTAGTCAAAGGCGCGGGCAACGGTTTCGTCGTCGGTCTGCTTGCCGCGAATGATCTCGACCAGTTTCATCTTGTCCACGGGGCTGAAAAAGTGGATGCCGATGTACTTTTCAGGCTTGCTGCTCGCCGTGGCCAAGCTTGAAATCGGTAGCGTGGAGGTGTTGGAGGCGAAAAAACCACCTGCCGCCAGCATCGATTCGGCTTCTTTGGTGACCAAGGCTTTGAGCTGCCGTTGCTCAAACACGGCTTCGATGATGAGGTCGCAGTCTTTGAGATCGTCATAGCTAGCCGTCGCGGTGATGCGGCTCAATAACGCCGCTTGGTCGTGCGGGCTCATGCGGCCTTTGTGCACGCGGGGCTGGGTGATTTTGGCGCTGTAGGCTTTGCCGTTGTCTGCCTGTTCCTGCGTCACATCCTTCAAAACGGTGGCAATGCCGCGCGCCGCTTGGCTGTAGGCAATGCCCGCGCCCATCATGCCCGCACCTAAGATGCCGACTTTTGAGGGTTTGTAGCGCGGCACGCCTTTGGGGCGTGACTGGCCAGCTTTCACCGCATTCATGTTGAAGAAGAAGGTGTTGATCATGTTTTTGGCCACAGGGTCAACGGCGAGTCGAGCCAAATAACGGCTTTCAATCCGCAGCGCGGTGTCGAAGTCGACCATCGCCCCTTCCACCATCGCAGCCAGCGCCGCCTCAGAAGCGGGGTAGAGACCGCGAGTAGTCTTTTTCATCATCGCCGGCGCGACGGTCAGCGCCATGGCGATTTTCGGGTTGACTGGCGTGCCGCCGGGGATTTTGTAATCTTTGTTGTCCCACGGCTGCGCGGACACTGGATTCGCAGCAATCCACGCCAGCGCGGCAGGACGCAAAGCGGCCGCATCGGCGACTAATTCGTGAATCAGCCCCAATTCCAAGCCCTCTCGCGGGTTGAACAGTTTGCCTTCTAACAAATAAGGCTGCGCCCCCATCAGCCCCAACAAACGCGTCGTTTTGGTGATGCCGGAAGCGCCCGGAATCAGCCCCAGGCTCACCTCGGGCATGCCAAACTGGATCTTTTTGTCGTCCACCGCCACCCGGTAGTGGCCAACCAGCGCCACTTCCCAGCCGCCGCCCAGTGCCGCGCCGTTCAGGCAGCTCACCACCGGTTTGCCCAGGGTTTCCAGTGTGCGGAAGTTCTTTTTCATCCGCTCTATCTCGGTAAAGATGGTGCCCGCATCCGTCGCTTTGTTGCGCATCAGCCCCTTCAAGTCCGCACCGGCGAAGAAGGTGGTTTTGTTGGAGGCCAGGATGATGCCGGTGATGGCGTCTTTGTCCTTCAGCACCTGCGCGGTCGCCTCGGACAAATCGCTCTGCCACTGCAGGCACATGGTGTTGACGGGGGAATCCGGTTCGTCAAAGGTGAGGGTGGCGATGCCGTTGCTGAGTTCGTACTGGATGGTTTTCATGGTGGTTATTTGGTAAATTTCTTTAAAATCACTATAAATTTAATAGCTACTTAGGCAATAAATACGCCGGCTAGAGGCATATTTGAGGGGTAAATCCGAGAATTCACGCTCAAAACAGCCTAAATCCGCTCCACGATGGTCGCAATCCCCATCCCGCCGCCCACGCACAGCGTCGCCATGCCGTAGCGCAGCTTCCTGCGGTGCAGCTCGTCGATCAAAATTCCCAAAATCATCGCGCCCGTTGCGCCCAGCGGGTGGCCCATGGCGATGGCGCCGCCGTTGACGTTGGTCTTCTCGTGCGGCACCTTCATCTCTTTCATGAAGCGCATGGCCACAGCGGCAAAGGCTTCGTTGATCTCTACGAGGTCGATCTGGTCCATGGTCAGCCCTGCCTTGGCCAGCGCCTTGCGCGCGGCGGGCATGGGGCCGGTCAGCATGATGGTCGGGTCCGCGCCGCTCAAGGCGACCGAGACAATGCGGGCGCGGGGCGTCAAGTTGTGCGTTTTACCGGCTTGTTCCGAGCCGATCAGCACCGCCGCCGCGCCATCGACAATGCCGGACGAGTTGCCGGCGTGGTGCACGTGGTTGATACGCGCCACCTGCGGGTAGCGGGTCAGCGCCACTTGGTCAAAGCCCATCGCGCCCATCTGCTCAAACGCTGGCTTCAATGCCGCCAAGCCTTCCATCGTCGTGCGAGGTTTGATGAATTCGTCTTGCGCGAGGATGGTTTGGCCCAAAAAGTCAGTCACAGGCACGACGGAGCCGTTGAAATACCCCGCGCTTTGCGCAAAAGCCGCACGTTTTTGCGATTCCATGGCAAAGGCGTCAACATCAACGCGGCTGAAACCTTCGATCGTGGCAATCAAATCCGCGCCAATGCCTTGCGGTACGAAAGCGGTGGTCGAGTTGGTGTCCGGGTCTTGCGCCCACGCGCCGCCGTCCGAGCCAATCGGCACGCGGCTCATGCTTTCCACGCCGCCAGCCACGACCAAATCTTCCCAACCCGATGCTACTTTTTGCGCCGCCAAGTTGACGGCTTCCAAGCCCGAGGCGCAAAAGCGGTTGATCTGCACGCCCGAGGCGCGGAAGTCCCAGCCCGCCTTGAGTGCTGCAATTTTGGGCAGTACCGAGCCCTGTTCGCCAATCGGTGACACAATGCCCATCACCACATCGTCCACGGCTGCTGTGTCAAAGCCGTTGCGTTGCTGCAGGTTTGATAGCAGACCAGACAACAAAGTCACCGGCTTGACCTCATACAGACTGCCGTCCTTTTTGCCTTTGCCGCGCGGGGTGCGGATGGCGTCGTACACGTAGACTTCGGTCATGGTTTTCTCCTTGAATGCGTTGCGGAAACAGATGTCTAAATTAATCGAACAATTCGCAAAAATCTAGTATAGTCTTTTCACCAAGCAATTGCTTTGTAATATTCAATAACTCAGTCCTCCATGTGACATAGAAGGTGACACCATGATTGAACGCACGCTTTTTACCCCCGACCACGAAGCCTTCCGCGACAGCTTCCGCCGCTTCATCGCCAATGAAGTCGTCCCTTTTCACGAGGCGTGGGAAGAGCAGGGTTACGTGGCGCGCGAGGTGTGGAACAAAGCAGGCGACAACGGCTTTTTGTGCACGTCGATGCCCGAAGCCTACGGCGGGGCGGATGCGGACAAGCTGTATTCGGTGATCCAGATGGAAGAGTTGGCGCGGGCGGGCACGTCGGGCATTGGCTACAGTTTGCACAGCGAAATCGTCGCGCCCTACATCTTGCATTACGGCACCGAGGCGCAAAAAAGCCACTACCTGCCCAAGCTGGCCAGCGGCGAAATGATAGGCGCGATTGCCATGAGCGAGCCGGCAGCGGGGTCGGATTTACAGGGCATCAAAGCCACCGCCATCAAGCAAGCAGACGGTTCGTATCTGCTCAACGGCAGCAAAACCTTCATCACCAACGGCTGGCATGCAGATTTGGTCATCGTGGTCGCCAAAACCAACCCTGCGGCAGGCGGCAAAGGTACGAGTTTGCTGCTGGTCGAGCGCGGCATGGCGGGGTTTTCAGTTGGTAAACGCTTGAAAAAGCTGGGGCTGAAAGCGCAGGACACCTCAGAACTGTTCTTCGACAACGTGCGCGTACCCGCAGACAACTTGCTCGGCGGTGCGGATATGGAAAACCGAGGCTTCATCTGCCTGATGGAGCAGCTCCCCTGGGAGCGCCTGCAAATCGCCATCACCGCCGTGGCGTCAGCCCAAGCGGCGATTGACTGGACGGTGGCTTATGTGAAGGAACGCAAAGTCTTCGGTCAAACCGTGGCGAGCTTTCAAAACACAAGATTCAAACTCGCCGAAATGCAAACCGAAGTGCAAATCGCGCAAGTCTTCGTCGACAAATGCACCGAGTTGGTGTTGACCGACAAACTAGACACCGCCACCGCCAGCATGGCGAAATACTGGTGCTCTGACCTGCAATGCAAGGTCATGGACGAATGCGTGCAGCTCTTCGGCGGTTACGGCTTCATGTGGGAATACCCAATTACCCGCGCCTACGCCGACGCCCGCGTGCAACGCATCTACGGCGGTACGAACGAGATTATGAAAGAGGTGATTACGCGGGGGATGGGGTTGGGGAAGTAAATAAAATTGCTATTTATTTAATAGCGATTTAGGCAATAGATACACTGGCCAGAAGAATTTTTTATTATTCAATCGGAAGATAAGATCATCATCTAATTCAGGGGCTTTTGTATTGCTCTTAATCGAGTCATAACATTGTCCCCATATGGCGTCAAAGTCCAATATGTACCAGTATCTTTTACACTTCGGCTTTTGTTGTTCTTAGTGATCAATCCAAGTGCTCGAAGCTGAATTTTCACAGTATGAAAGTCATTCAGATCAACTTTGAAATCCACTAATTTTGATTTTTTAAATCCAACTATTTTTTGAAGCTCTTCGGCTGCAAATTCTTCTGCAATACTATTCATCCCTGCTAATAATTGCCCCTCAGAAGCTTCATTCATCATTAACGGAGAAAGTGCATAAAAAATCTCATTCCAGCTTACTGCTGTACAGGATTCATGAGTTGACTCGCTCAACATGAAATCATTCCGCGAAGCACCGAACGAAAACAGGAACGAAAATAAATCTTCCCCCTGCGACAAATTTTCAGTCCCTTTTGGGGTCGCGAGAGAGTTTTTAGAGATTTCAAGCTGAAGTTCATCAATTTTTCGCCGTAATGCAAGCATTTCTTCTACAGAACTTTCATCCGGTACCAAATTCCCTCTCACCCAACCAATTCCAGGATTACTCTTAATCAACTTGATTAAGCTACGACTTACTTGACTGCCAAGATCAGCTGGGCTGCTCCAAAAGCGGCACATCTTCTGCTTAACGAGTTCGCTGAAAGTTTTGAGTTTTGCTTTTCCATCGTCAGTTGACTCGCATCTGTTTGCGGCTAATTCATCGGGTTGTTTGTGGACGAAACCAATAATCGGTTTACCTTGCTCTAGAGCGTAGCGATATTCCATCTCGGTATAACTCAAGCCTTCCTTGCCAAGTGAGCCATATCGACCAGCAACAATGACCATGTAGTAATCACAATCGTCGATGACTTTTTTGATTAATGTCCACTGGTCTTCATTAGCTGCTGGAAATAACTCCATTCCTGCGGGAATACAGTCCAGTTCAAGCAAAGCTTGAATAACTTCTTGCCTCTCCTCCTGCAGGTCAGCATATGTTGAGCTGATGAATACTTGATAACGCTTGTCCATATGTATGTTGGCTCTCAAATGATTATTTTTTGTTAATCTAACTTATTCAGCAATTACTCTAGCCTACACCAGAAAATAGGGTCAGCAACTGTCTTAGAAGTCAAGTTAAATCAGGCAAGCCATGGATTGCAAAATTAAACGGCTTGTTATCGCGCACCATTGCATTCAGTATTGTTA
>JBEBJY010000044.1:0-22064 GCA_040079635.1 Burkholderiaceae bacterium
TAATTTAATAGCACCTTAGGCAATAAATACGCCGGCTACAGCCATTTTTACATCTAGAATCAACCTTTCCCAGTACTCCCATACCCGCCCGCGCCCCGCTCGCTCGCAGTACCAAACTCACTCACCACATTGAATTGCGCTTGCACCACAGGCACGATGACCAATTGAGCAATCCGCTCCATCGGCTCAATCGTGAAAGGCGTTGGGCTGCGGTTCCAGGTACTGACCATGAGTTGACCTTGGTAGTCGCTGTCTATCAAACCGACCAAATTGCCCAGCACAATGCCATGTTTGTGCCCTAAACCTGAGCGTGGCAGGATCATGGCGGCGAAGTTGGGGTTGTCTAGGTGGATGGAGATACCGGTGGGGATGAGCTGCCAAGCGTTGGGCTGCAGGGTCACGGCGGTATCCAGGCAAGCGCGAAGGTCTAGGCCTGCGCTGCCGGGGGTTGCGTAGGCGGGCAGGAGGCTCGCCATTCGGGGGTCTAAAACTTTAAGATCGATATTCATGTCGGTTGAAGTCTGGGGCGCTCAGCACACCAGCCTCCAACAAACGCATGTAGGGCTCGTCGAGCAGTTCCAACTCGGCGAGATACTCTTCGTTCTGTTTATCTTCATAAACATACAGGATAACTGGCAAGGCAAGCAGTATTAAAAACCAAATTGTAACGCCCATGTAGAACTCCTAGTTTGTGCAATTGACTAGGACATCGTGGCGCTTGATTCGCTTGTTTAGCAGCTTTCAGCTTGTCGTCCCGTTAAACAAATTCTAGGGCGCAAAGCTGTGAAATAGTTGACAAAAAGCCGGTAATATTCACACAAAACACAGGTGAAAATTCACCTTTTCAGACTAGACGCGTTGCCCCAAACGTGCTGCAATATCAGCGACCAATTGCTTTGCCAAATGCCGTTTTGACGCTCTGGGCAGTTCTTTGACGGTTTTGGCATCGACCAGCAAGAGCGCGTTGTCGTCTTGCCCAAAGGTGGCTGGGCCGATGTTGCCCACGAGCAGCGGTACACCTTTGCGGATGCGCTTGGCTTGGGCGTTGGCGAGTAAATCTTGGCTTTCTGCGGCAAAACCGACGCAATACAAACCATCTGGCATGCCGGATAAGCCCTTTTTTCCCCGCTCAGACTGGGCAATCGTCGCCAAAATGTCTGGGTTTTCGACAAACGCGAGTTGCGGAACGCTACCTGTGCCGTCTTTTTTCAGCTTCTGATCGGCAGGATTCGCTGGTCGCCAGTCTGCCACAGCCGCAGATGCTATAAAAATAGTAGCGTAATCAGCATATTTTACGCCAGCTAAAAGCATATTTTGAGCGGATTTAACATCCACCCGCTTCACCCCGCGTGGTGTGGCTAGGCTGACGGGGCCAGCTATCAGTGTGACATCCGCACCCGCTTCATAAGCCGCCCGCGCGATGGCGAAACCCATTTTCCCGCTGGACAGGTTGGTGATGCCGCGCACGGGGTCAATCGCCTCATAGGTTGGACCAGCGGTGATCAGCACTTTTTGACCTAAGAGCGACTTGGGCGTGAAAAACGCGATCAAGTCCGCCAAAATCTCGTCCGCCTCCAGCATACGGCCATCGCCCACTTCACCGCAGGCTTGGTCGCCCTCGCCCACTTCCAGCACGGTGATGCCGTCTTGCTTGAGCTGCGCGACATTGCGCTGCGTGGCAGGATTCGCCCACATTTCGCGGTTCATGGCGGGGGCGAGAATCAGCGGGACTTGGTCAATTGGACGTGCCAAGCACATCAAACTCAGTAAGTCATCAGCGCGCCCGTGCAGCAATTTCGCCATAAAGTCTGCGCTGCACGGTGCAATAACGATAGCATCCGCCCCGCGTGTGAGGTTGATGTGAGGCATGTTGTTAGTTATTCCATTCGCTGGGGTATCGTCCCATTGCGAGCCAAACACTTGGCGGCCAGACAGGGCTTGCATGGTCACCTTGGTCATGAAATGCTCTGCAGCCTCGGTCATGACGACTTGCACCGTTGCGCCTTCTTTGACCATGGCGCGGCACAGCTCTGCCGCCTTGTAGGCCGCTATACCGCCTGAGAGGCCTAAAACAATGTGTTTGCCTTGAAGTTCGCCGCTGTTTTCGTCGCTATGAGTAGTCATCTTTATGATTGCTTGTATGTATCTTGAGCAAGTAATTGTGTTACAAATTTCAATTTATCCACGATTCTTCCAATTAGCAATGTACCAGACCTTTATAATTAGCATTTCCACCTCCTTGGACGTTTAGCTGTCCATTCTGGCATGACCAAATTCGTATTCGTTACCGGCGGTGTGGTGTCTTCCTTAGGGAAAGGCATTGCATCAGCATCATTGGCCGCACTTTTAGAGTCGCGCGGCCTCACAGTCACCCTCATCAAGTTAGACCCCTACCTCAACGTCGACCCCGGCACCATGTCGCCACTGCAGCACGGCGAGGTGTTTGTGACCGACGACGGCGCAGAGACTGACTTGGACTTGGGCCACTACGAGCGTTTCATCGAGACGCGGATGCGCAAGTCCAACAACTTCACCACCGGCCAAATCTACCAAAGCGTGCTCGACAAAGAGCGCCGTGGTGACTATTTGGGCAAAACCGTACAAGTCATTCCGCATGTGACCAATGAGATACAAGAATTCGTCAAACGCGGTGCGCGTTTTGGCGAGGCAGATGCTGTTGACGTCGCGATTGTAGAAATCGGCGGCACGGTGGGCGACATTGAATCGCTGCCGTTCTTAGAAGCCGTGCGCCAGATGAGCCTGAAAATGGGACCAACTAACACTGCGTTTGTACACCTCAGCTACGTGCCGTGGATTGCCGCCGCCGGCGAGCTAAAAACAAAACCAACCCAGCACACCGCCAAGCAATTGCGCGAAATTGGCATCCAAGCCGATGCGTTGTTGTGCCGTGCTGATCGCCCGATTCCGAAGGAAGAATGCGCCAAAATCTCGCTGTTTTGCAACATCCCCGAAGCCGCCGTGATCAGCATGTGGGATGTGGATACGATTTACAAAGTGCCGCGCATTTTGCATGAGCAAGGCTTGGACGATTTGATTTGTGACAAGCTGCGCTTGACCACCAAACCTGCCAACTTGAAGCGCTGGGATGATTTGGTGCATGAAACGGCCAACCCGACAGGCGAAGTCCGTATCGCCATGGTGGGCAAATACATCGATTTGGGCGACAGCTACAAATCGCTGAACGAAGCGATTCGCCATGCAGGCATGAAAAACCATGTCAAAGCGACTATCAGCTATATCGACTCAGAAACCATAGACGAAACAAGCGCCGCACAACTGGCGCAATTCGACGCTATTTTGGTACCTGGCGGCTTTGGTGAACGTGGCGTGGAAGGCAAAATCAGCACCGCGCACTTTGCCCGTGTCAGCAAAATTCCTTACCTCGGCATTTGTTTGGGTATGCAAGTAGCCACCATCGAGTTTGCGCGCAATGTGGCAGGTTTGAAAGACGCCAACAGCACCGAGTTTGCGCCCCACGGCCCGCACCCTGTGATCGCTTTGATCACAGAGTGGAAAGACGCCGACGGCACCATCAAAACACGCAATGCCAACTCCGACATGGGAGGCACGATGCGACTAGGTGCGCAAAGCTCTGATGTCTCAAAAGGTACGCTGGCGCACAGCATTTATGGCGACGTCGTTACCGAACGCCATCGTCACCGCTATGAAGCGAATGTCAACTATTTAGACCAATTACGCCAAGCAGGTTTGGTGATTTCGGCGTTGACGCAGGCAGACCATTTGACGGAAATTGTGGAATTACCAAGCAGCGTTCACCCATGGTTTGTAGGTGTGCAGTTTCACCCTGAGTTCAAATCTACGCCTTGGGATGGGCACCCGCTGTTCAACGCGTTCATCAAAGCGGCATTGGATCACCAAGCTGCGGGTAAAACTTTGAAAGCAGTTGCATGAAACTCTGTGGCTTCGAGATTGGTCTCGACAAACCATTTTTCTTGATAGCTGGAACGTGCTCGATTGAGGGCTTGGAGATGTCCATCGAAGTCGCCGGTCGACTCAAAGAAGCGACTGACGCGCTGGGCATTCCGTTGATTTACAAAGGTTCGTTTGACAAAGCCAACCGCTCATCGGGCAACACTAAACGCGGTGTCGGCATTGATGCGGGTTTGAACATTTTGGCTGAAGTCCGCAAACAATTGGGTTTACCGGTGCTGACGGATGTGCACGAGATTGACCACATCAACGAGGTTGCCAGCGTGGTGGACGTGTTGCAAACACCTGCATTTTTATGCCGCCAGACTGACTTTATCCGCGCTGTGGCACAAGCGGGCAAGCCTGTGAATATCAAAAAAGGGCAATTTTTAGCCCCGCATGACATGAAAAACGTCATCGACAAAGCGCGGGCTGCAGCTAAAGAAGCAGGTTTGGAAGAAGACAATTTCTTAGCCTGCGAACGCGGTGCCAGTTTTGGCTACAACAATTTGGTGAGCGACATGCGCAGCCTGTCCATCATGCGTGAAACGGGTGCGCCCGTGGTGTTTGATGCAACCCATTCTGTGCAACTGCCCGGTGGCCAAGGGACGACCTCTGGCGGCATGCGCGAGATGGTGCCGGTGTTGGCGCGTGCGGCTGTGGCTGTGGGTGTGGCTGGCTTATTCATGGAGACGCATCCGAATCCTGCCGAGGCGTGGTCAGATGGGCCGAATGCTGTGCCATTGAAGCACATGAAGGCTTTGCTAGAGACTTTGGTTGCGCTTGATCGAGTGACCAAGAAAAATGGCTTTTTAGAAAATGATTTTGAGGCTTAAAGATTTGTGGATTCCCGCCTACGCGGGAATGACGGCTAGCAGTATGTTTTTGGTTAGTTTTTTTGGAGAACGTAAATGAGTGCAATTGTTGATATCGTCGCCCGTGAAATTTTGGATTCACGTGGCAACCCGACTGTGGAATGTGATGTCTTGCTGGAAAGCGGCACCATGGGTCGCGCGGCTGTGCCTAGCGGCGCTTCCACCGGTTCACGCGAGGCGATTGAGCTGCGCGATGGTGATAAATCTCGCTACCTCGGCAAAGGTGTGTTGAAAGCGGTTGAGCACATCAACACCGAAATCTCAGAAGCAATATTAGGTTTGGATGCCAGCGAACAAGCATTTTTGGACCGCACTTTGATTGATTTGGACGGCACTGACAATAAATCTCGCTTGGGTGCGAATGCAACCTTGGCCGTCAGCATGGCTGTGGCTCGCGCTGCGGCTGAAGAAGCTGGCTTGCCACTGTACCGCTACTTTGGTGGCAGCGGCGCGATGCAAATGCCTGTGCCGATGATGAATGTCGTCAACGGTGGTGCGCACGCCAACAACAACCTTGACTTGCAAGAGTTGATGATTATCCCTGTCGGTGCGCCATCTTTCCGTGAAGCGGTGCGTTACGGTGCAGAAGTGTTCCACGCATTGAAGAAAATTTTGCACGACAAAGGCATGAGCGTTGCCGTGGGTGACGAAGGTGGTTTTGCACCTAACGTGGCCAACCACGAAGCAGCGATTTTGATGATTCTGGAAGCGATTGAAAAAGCAGGCTTTGTGGCTGGCGAGCAAATCGTACTCGGCTTGGACTGTGCAGCCAGCGAGTTTTACAAAGATGGCAAATACGAACTCAAAGCCGAAGGCTTGTCTTTGACTGCCGAGCAGTGGACCGATATGTTGGCCACTTGGGTTGACAAATACCCCATCATCAGCATTGAAGACGCGATGGCTGAGGGCGACTGGGACGGCTGGAAGCACCTGACCGAAAAGCTCGGTAGCAAAGTGCAATTGGTCGGCGACGATTTGTTTGTCACCAACACCAAGATTTTCAAAGAGGGCATTGATAAGAAAATTGCTAATTCCATCTTGATCAAAATCAACCAAATCGGCACTTTGACTGAGACCTTTGCCGCCATCGAAATGGCCAAGCGCGCGGGCTACACGGCAGTGATTAGCCATCGCTCTGGCGAAACTGAAGACACCACTATTTCTGACATCGCGGTGGGCACCAACGCTGGTCAAATCAAAACTGGTTCATTGAGCCGCTCTGACCGTATCGCCAAATACAACCAATTGCTGCGTATTGAAGAGGACTTGGGTGATGTCGCCAGCTACCCAGGACGTGACGCGTTTTACAGCATTCGCTAATAGCTAGTTCGCTCATTCGGAAAGAAGCTGACTTCATGGCGCTACGTTTTTTCAACCGTCAATCAAACTAGATTTACGTATGAGTAAACGTGTCGTCATGGTTTTACTGGTTTTTTTGCTGCTGGTGTTTCAAGCGCAGCTGTGGTTTGGTCATGGCAGTTTGGGGCATGTGACGCAAATGACAAAGCAGCTCAATGGTTTGAACACCACGACTGCCCGCTTGCAAACTGAAAACAAGCAGCTCAAAGCCGAAGTAGAAGACCTCAAAACCGGTATGGACATGGTGGAAGAAAAAGCACGCTCTGAGTTGGGCATGTTGAAACCGAATGAGATTTTGGTTCAGTACACCAAATAAATCACTTCATAATCAATCAGCTTATTGCTTTGAAAATTGCCATCGTAGGTGCAGAAAGCACCGGCAAATCTGAACTGGTCAAGCGGCTTCTGCAGTATTTTGAAACGCAAGGCAAATCTGTTCAACGCATCCCTGAATATCTGCGAACTTGGTGCGATCTCAAAAAACGCACGCCCCGTAAAGAAGAACAACTCGCCATAGCTACAGAGCAAACGCGACAAATTAATTCTGCACCCTTTACAGAATCCACTGGCGACATCTTGCTCGCTGACACCACCGCATTGACGGTGGCTGTCTACAGTGATGTGCTTTTTAACGATCCGTCTTTGTACGACATGGCACTGGCGCAGCAGCGTAACTTTGATGCCACATTGCTGATGGGTTTAGACCTGCCGTGGGTTGCAGACGGTATTCAGCGCGATGGAGGGCACATGCGTGAGCCGGTTGATACTGCGCTGCGCGCCGCCCTCGCCCGTGGTGGCATCCCTTTTCAAGTGGTTTATGGCACTGGTGAAGCGCGGTTGCAGAACGCTTTGCGCTGTTTGGGGCTGGCCGAAGTATCAAAAACCGATGAACAGCAACTTCAAAGTAAACCCAAGCGCTTGCGCAATTGGGTCTGTGAGCGATGCTCAGACCCAGTATGCGAACACCGCCTTTTCAGAGATTTATTGAACAAGTCCTGAATCACCCGAATAGTTGATTGAGGCTTTGCTGGCAGAATCAATAAAAATCTGTGCCGCATCCACAGGATCAAAACGCTGCTGTTGGCCGCAAAACTCGCACGACACTTCCACATCGCCACGTTCAGCCAAAATCTCTGCCACTTCAGCCTGACCCAGGCTCAAAATCATGTTACTAACCCGCTCACGCGAGCAGGTGCAGGCAAACTTGGCTGGCAAGGGTTCGTAGCGAACCATCGTCTCTTCCCAAAACAGGCGATGCAGAATTTCGTTGGCATTCAAATTTAGCAGCTCTTCTTGCTTCAAACTCGCCGCAAACACGGCCAAGCGGTTGTAGTGCTCGTTCAACCCAATTTCATCTTCATTGCGTTTGCTGACCATGCTCCCAGCCAAATTACCCACTCCTTGCATAGGAATGCGCTGGATCAGCAACCCAGCGGCGACTGTATCGTTCGCTGCCAGCACCATGGTCGTATCCAACTGCTCGCTTTGCAGCATGTAGTGCTCAATCACGCTGCTGAGCTTTTCAATCGGCTGGCGGTGGTCATCAAACAGCGGCACAACACCTTGGTAAGGCTGCTGGCCGGGGAATTTGTCTTTGGGGTCCAGCGTCACAGCGCATCGGCCTTTGTTATTGACATTGATCATGGCGGACAAGCTGCTACCCTCAGCGACCTCACCCATGACAGTCGCGGTCGCACGCAGACTCAAATCGGGTTGTACCTCGGCCACAGCCAGCTTCACGGGGCCATCCCCTGCAATTTGCAACGTCAAACTACCGTTGAACTTGATACTGGACTGCATCAACACCGCCGCCGCTGTCAACTCACCTAACATCTGGCTCACTGGCGCAGGGTAAGCGCCTGTGGTCGAATTAGTAGCACGGCGCTGCAAAATGGTTTGCCAACTGTCCGTTAAACGCACCAGCGTGCCGCGAACTGGCAAACCATCAAAGAGGAATTTATGAACTTCAGACATTAAAAATCGCTAAAAAAATGAATATTGACAATAACTTAGTCATCCTAGATGGTGACCAATGCTTGATTTTCAACCTATCTTTTTCAAACCCGTTTTGAAGCGCTGGGCGTTCTCGACATAATGCTTGGCAATGCCCAACAGCCCCGCCTGCTGCTCAGCGGACAGCTCACGCACCGCTTTGGCTGGGCTGCCGATAATCATGCTGCCATCCGGGAAGACTTTGCCTTCGGTGACCAGTGAACCTGCCCCCACGAGGCAGTTTTTACCAATAACTGCGCCATTCAGCACAATAGAACCAATGCCGATCAGCGTGCCGTCGCCCACCGTGCAGCCATGCAACATCACTTGATGCCCCACGCTCACATTGTCACCAATGATAAGTGGCTTGCCTGGGTCGGCGTGTAGCACGCTGGCATCTTGAATGTTTGTATTTTTACCAATGGTGATGGTTTCAGAATCGCCCCGCACCACGGTGCCAAACCACACATTGGCGTTCTCAGCCATGCGCACATCGCCCATGACCTGTGCACTGTCTGCTACCCATGCGCCAGCGGCGAGTTGTGGGCTTAAATCGTCTAGTTGGTAAATAGCCATAAGTGTCTCCCGATTGGTCTTCCTAGGGTTGAATTAACTACAATTGTAAGGATGCAAGCGCCCCATGAATTACGTCAAAGTGCCTACAATGCCTTTATTAGTCAAAATATAGAGCAAAAAATGGCTCTAGCTGACGTATTACTTGCCTCAACAGCTATAAATAATATAGCAAAAATAGAACTTAAAAACACCCTAACTCTGCCCGGTTTACCCGAAAAGCCTGAATTACGAGAGCCGCTGAATGTAGACAAACGTTCCCCTTTTACCCCAGCCGGCCATGCCGCCCTGATGCACGCTATCTGCCATATTGAATTTAATGCGGTGAATTTGGCTTTAGATGCCATTTGGCGCTTTGATGGCATGCCAGAGCAATATTACAGGGACTGGGCACAGGTCGCCAAGGAAGAAGCCTATCACTTCACGTTGCTACAAAATCATTTGAAATCAATCGCTTACGATGAAAACAGAGGCTATGAATACGGTGACTTCCCAGCGCACACCGGCTTGTGGGCCATGTGCGAGAAAACCAAGGACGACATCGTCGCCCGCATGGCTTTGGTACCGCGTACTTTAGAAGCCCGTGGCTTGGATGCCACGCCGCTGATTCAAGCCAAGCTGCACAAAGTAAAAACCCCGGATGCGACCGATGCCATCGACATCTTAGACATCATTTTGCGAGATGAAATCGGCCACGTCGCCATTGGCAACCACTGGTACCGCTGGCTGTGTCAGCGCGATGGACTTGATCCGCTTGAACATTACGTCACGTTGCATAACCGCCACGCTGCACCCAAATTGAGAGCCCCATTTAATACAGAAGCGCGACTAAAAGCAGGGTTTACCCCGCAAGAAATCGCGTTTTTGAGTACATCGGCATGATTTGATTTATATAAGCAATAAATATACATTTTGCATGGCACAATTGCAAAATGACTTTAAAAAATAATACTAAAGAACTCATAAGCAACATGTCACGCGTCATACCAAAACCACGTTTGAGCGTTGATTTGCAAGTTTTGGCCGACCTGGGCCAACAACGCAGTTTCCGAAAGGATGCTATCATTGTCAATGAAGGTGAAACCGGTGACGCCTTGTATATTTTGATTCAAGGCCGTGTGCGCGTTTTCAGTGCAGACACCAGCGGCAAAGAAATCACACTCGGCACAATTTTGTCAGGTGATTTTTTTGGTGAAATGTCTTTGGACGGTGGTTCAAGATCAGCCACCGTAGAAGCGCTAGAGCCCTGCCTGTGCGCCGTCGTTCCAAATGCTCACGTCTTGGCATATATTCGTGACAACAGCGAATTTGCAATTTCACTGCTGCAAACAACGATTGTTCGGGCACGTGCAGCTACGCAAGCCGCGCGAAATATGGCGCTTCTAGATGTGTACGAACGATTAGCGCAAACGCTCAACCACTTGGCCAAAGTAAGCGACCAAGACAGCACCCCAAAAATCATAGCCCCACTCATCACCCACAGCGAATTAGCCTCGCACGTAGGTGCTTCCCGCGAAATGGTTAGCAAATTGATGAAAGACTTGGAGCGTGGTGGCTATATTCAGGTCAACACACGACAAATCACGCTGTTGAGGAAGTTGCCAGCTAAGTGGTAGATTGACTTAACGACAGACGTAAAAAAGGGAGCTAGGCTCCCTTTTTTTTGAAGATGCAAAGGAAGATGCAAAGCATCAACCCATATTTAGCCCATATGTAGGCCGCCATTCACAGAGAAGTCCGCACCAGTCGTGTAGCCACCTTCTTCCGACGCCAACCACGCAATGATGGAAGCGATTTCAGACGGTTTACCGAGGCGTTTCACTGGAATAGTCGCCACAATCTTAGCCAAAACGTCTTCACGAATCGCGTTAACCATGTCGGTGCCGATGTAGCCCGGGCTGACGGTGTTGACTGTCACGCCTTTGGTGGCCATTTCTTGCGCCAACGCCATACTGAAACCGTGCATACCGGCTTTGGCAGCGGAGTAGTTGGTTTGGCCAGCTTGGCCTTTTTCGCCATTGACGGAGCTGATGTTGATGATGCGGCCCCAGCCTTTGTCAACCATGTCTGCCACCACTTGCTTGGTGACGTTGAACATGCTGTTCAGATTGGTTTCGATCACGCCATCCCAGTCTTCGCGGGTCATCTTCAAGAACATGCGGTCTTTGGTGATACCGGCATTGTTGACCAACACGTCGATCACGCCATGCTCTGCCTTGGTTTTGGTGAAGGCTTCAACCGTAGAATCCCACGCGCCCACGTTACCCACTGAAGCATAAAACGTGTAGCCCAAAGCGGCTTGCTCGGCGATCCATTTGGCGTGGTCACGCGTAGGGCCGCAGCCGGCGATGACTTTGAAGCCTTCTTTGTGAAGACGCTGGCAAATGGCGGTTCCGATGCCACCCATACCGCCGGTGACGTAAGCTACTTTTCCAATCATGATGATCTCCTGTTGTGGTTATAAATTCAAAAAATACAAATACTTAAATACAATTTTGCTATTAAATTAATAGCTACTTAGGCAATAAATACGCCGGCTAGAGCCATATTTAACACCTAAAATGTTGTTTTTATGTTAGTGACCGCGCAATCAACGCTCGATAGTGAGCGCCACGCCCATACCGCCGCCAATACACAGCGAGGCAATGCCCTTCTTCGCATCGCGCTTCGCCATTTCGTGCAGCAGCGTGACCAAAATGCGGCAACCGGACGCGCCAATCGGGTGACCAATCGCAATCGCGCCACCGTTGACGTTGATCTTGCTGGTGTCCCAGCCCATTTCTTGGTTCACAGCGCAGGCTTGCGCGGCAAAAGCTTCGTTGATTTCAAGCAAATCGAGGTCTTGTGCGTTCCAACCGGCACGTTTCAGGGCGATTTGAGAGGCAGAAACCGGGCCCATACCCATCATGGCTGGGTCTAAACCCGAGGTGGCGAAGCTGGCGATGCGGCCCAAAGGCTTCAAGCCCAGTGCGGCGGCTTTCGCGGCCGTCATCACCATCACAGCGGCAGCGCCGTCGTTGATGCCTGATGCGTTACCTGCCGTCACGCCGCCAGCTTTGTCAAATGCTGGGCGCAAACCGGCCAAGCCTTCGGCGGTGGATTTGCGGTTGATGAACTCGTCTGCCGAGAAAACAATCGGGTCACCCTTCTTCTGTGCGATGCTGAAAGGCATGATTTCGTCTTTGAAACGACCAGAATCTTGCGCCGCAGCAGCTTTGGTTTGGCTAGCCAGTGCCAAAGCGTCTTGCATATCGCGTGTGATGCCGAATTTTTTGGCCACGTTTTCAGCCGTAATACCCATGTGGTACTGGTTGTAAACGTCCCACAGGCCGTCAACAATCATAGAGTCGATCATCTTCCAGTCGCCCATGCGCTGGCCGTCGCGGCTGCCCAAGAGCACGTGCGGTGATGCGCTCATGTTTTCTTGACCGCCAGCGATGACGATTTCAGAGTCGCCATACGCCACAGCTTGCGCTGCCAGCATCACAGCTTTGAGACCTGAGCCGCAAACGGCGTTGATGGTCAAACCTGGAGTGCCCTGGTTCAAACCGCTTTTGATGACCGCTTGGCGCGCTGGGTTTTGCCCTGCGCCGGCTGCGAGAACTTGGCCCATGATGACTTCACCGACCTGCTCGGCTTGCAAACCGCTGCGCTTGAGCACTTCGGCAATAACGGCTGCACCCAACTCTGTCGCTGGTGTTTTGGCGAGGGTTCCGCCGAATTTGCCAACGGCAGTACGGGTGGCGGCTACGATAACGATGTCTTGCATGATGGCTCCTTAAAATTTATAAAAATGCAATGGAAAATGTAACTTTAAATTAGAAAAAATTAAACAGCTTTGGCTTTAACGTAGCGACCTGGCGCTGGTTCAATGGCTTTTAGCTTGCCTTTGCCGTAGGTCTTAGGTGCAGCAATCTGTTTGCCACCATTTCCAGCCAGCCAAGCAGACCAATCTGTCCACCAACTACCCGGATGCTCCTTGCTGCTGGCTTGCCATTCGGCTTGGGTGGCGGGGAATTTATCCTTGATCTTGTCATTCGTCCAATAGCTGCGTTTGTTCTTCACAGGCGCGTTGATGACACCTGCAATGTGCCCAGAAGCGCCCATGACAAAGCGTTTTTTGCCTGGCAGCACTTGCGTGGAAGCATATGCACCAGCAATCGGTACGATATGGTCTTCGCGCGAGCCGTAAACGTAAGTTGGGATATCAACTTTGCTCAAATCAACCTTTTCACCACACACCACGGCTTTTCCGGGTTTGATGAGGTTGTTCTCATGGTAGGTATTGCGCAAATACCAGGTGTACATGGGGCCAGGCAAGTTGGTGGCGTCTGAGTTCCAGTACAACAAGTCAAACGCAGGCGGCGTTTCGCCTTTGAGGTAGTTGCCAACCACGTAATTCCACACCAAATCATTAGGGCGCAAAAAACTGAAGGTGCTGGCCAGTTCTTGGCCTTTGAGCAGCGCGGGTGCGTCTTTCTTGGACAACTCAGCTTCGCGCTTTTGCACGGCTTCTTCGTCGATGAAGATGTCCAAAATGCCAGTGTCGCTGAAATCGAGCAAGGTGGTCAGCAGCGTTAACGAGGCGACTGGCTTCTCTTTACGTGCTGCCAAAACTGACAGTGCCGTCGATAAAATCGTGCCACCTACGCAAAATCCAAGCGCATTTATCTGCTTTGCGCCAGTAATTTCTTGCACAGTAGCTATTGCTTTGATTGCGGCATGCTCAATGTAATCATCCCAAGTTTTGTCCACAATCGACATATCTGGGTTGCGCCAGCTCAGCACAAAGGTACGATGGCCTTGCGCCACAGCGTAGCGAACCAGCGAATTTTCAGGCTGCAAATCAAGGATATAAAACTTGTTGATGCACGGTGGCACCAGTAAAAACGGGCGCTCGTACACTTTGGCGGTGAGCGGTTTGTACTCAATCAGTTGAAACAGCTCGTTTTCAAAAACGACGGCGCCTTCGGTGGTGGCAACGTTTTCACCCACGGTGAAAACCGATTCATCCGTCATGCTGATGTGGCCGCGTTGCATGTCTGCCAGCAGGTTTTGGATACCTTTGCCAATGCTCTCGCCTTTGGTGTCTATGGCTTTTTGCAGCGCATCGGCATTGGTGGCTAAAAAGTTACTGGGCGCGCTGGCAGCGTTTAACTGCTCGACGGCAAAGCTGATACGTGCTTTTGTTTTTTCGTCAGCTTCCACTGCGTCTGCCATGGTTTGCAGCGCGCGGGAGTTGAGCAAATAAGCGGCGGCGGCGAATTGGGCAGCAGGGTTGTGCGTCCAAGCCGAGGCAGCGAAGCGTTTGTCCGGTAATTGGGTTGCAGCTTGCGTCGATTGCTGCCACAATTTGGCCGCATCTTCAAGATATTGGTTTTGCAGCTCTAGCAATTTGCCAGAATCAAGTTTCACATTTTCAAACATCCGTAGCCCTAACTTATCCATTTACTTACTAACTATGTATATCGTTGCAATCGCTTGGATGTATGTCGCCCTCATGATGGCGGTAGCCGAAGCCACAAACACCAATGGAACTGTATTAGGTGCTATTGTGACCTTTATTTTGTATGGTTTGCTGCCAGTGACATTGGTAGTTTACCTAATGCGCTCGCCTGGACGTAAGCGTGCTATCAAAGAAAAAGAGGCGTTGGAAGCTGAATTACTCCAGCCAAATGCAGCCAGCCATGCGACCACTGCTGCCGAGCTTGACGGCGTCGCGCCTGTGCGAGAAAAATCGTAACGGATTGTTTACCGTGCACCAGCCTGCGCTGCTGTCGTTGCCAAAGATCTGATCGTCAGCCAGCCCCAGCTGCTTCAATTGCAGGCGCGCCAAGCCGGCCAAATCTGCCAGCCATTTGTCTGATTTTCCTGATTCTGGGCTGCCGGTTTGCGTAAAAAATGGGGCTGAACCGACAAGTTTGGCAGCAAATTCGGCTTTGACCTCAGCCCCCACCTCAAACGCTGCAGGCCCAATACAAGGCCCCAACCATGCTATTATTTTTATAGCTGAATAGGCAATATTTACGCCGGCTATAGCATGAATTGACTCTATATTTTGACGTAATACACCGTCTGCCAAACCACGCCAGCCAGCATGCGCAGCGGCGACGAATCGGCCTTCCACATCCGTAAAAAACACTGGCAGGCAATCTGCCACCATGATGGTGCAAGCCAGCTTTTTCTCGGTGGTGATGCAAGCATCGGCCACCGTGCCATGTGGCGTTTGGGGTGCTTTTGACGTTAAGGTCACCACCTCTGTGCCGTGGACTTGCTTCAAATAAATGGGCTTCACACCCAGCAAAACCTGCAGCATATGCCGATTTGCCATGACATGGTTAGGGTCGTCGCCCACATGGTCACCTAAGTTGAGCGCGTCAAACGGTGGCTGACTGACACCGCTTTTGCTGGCAAAGCCAGTTTGTGCGATGCCACGGCTGGTAAACACGGCCTTCACATGCGGTGGTGCTGGCCAGTCGGGGATGAGCCAATCAGGGTTCATGCCTCAAAGTCAGGACAATTTGAGGGCTGGGCTTGCTGGAAAGCTGGCAATTTCATGCAATTGTCGAATGCTGCTATCGTTAGCGGTAACCCGTCAAAAGGCACATTGAACCGTTGCGCATTGAAAATTTGCGGCACCAAGCAGCAATCTGCCAAAGTTGGCGTGCTGCCGAAACAATAAACACTCGCAGTTTGGCCATGTTTAACGCGATATGCGGCATCTCCTGCCAATTGGCGCTCAAAAGCCTCCAAACCTTCACGGCACCAATGCACGTACCAAGCATTTTTGCTAGCTTCGTCTTGTTTCAGCTCTTTTACTAAGTATTTGAGCACTCGCAGGTTGTTCAAGGGATGAATTTCGCAAGAAATGCTTTGCGCTAAAGCGCGAACTTTGGCTCTGCCCAGCGCGTCTTTCGGCATAAGCGGAGATTGCGAATGCGTTTCATCGATGTACTCAATGATCGCCATGGATTGAGACAACGATTCGCCATCTACTTCCAGTAATGGCACAAGGCGATCCGCCGATTTGTCGGCATAAGCGGCTAATTTGTGATCACCTTTGGCTAAATGCACGGAAACGTAGTCAAAAGGTAAACCTTTGAGGTGCAACGCAATGCGCACGCGAAATGATGCCGAAGAGCGAAAGTAGTTGTGAAGAATCATAAAATGATGAAGGAATTAAATTTAAAAGGAATACTGATGATTTTAGAACTAGCCGACATCCGCATCCACCCCGGTCAGCAAACCGCTTTTGACGAAGCCATTGAGCGTGGTTTGACCACCGTTATCTCTAAAGCCAAAGGCTTTCAAGGTTTTAAAGTCAACAAAGGCATTGAAAGCCCAGAACGCTATATTTTGCAAATCTTTTGGGCTACGCTGGAAGACCACACTGTTGGATTTCGTGAATCGCCGCTGTTTACTGAATGGCGTGCGATTGTGGGGCCATTTTTTGCCACACCGCCGAATGTGGAGCATTACGATTTGGTGGCGAAGTCAGCTTAACAAAAGACGACTTAAATTGAAGCTGCAGGCGCAACTGACGCGCCTTGAATACCATGTCGCTTGAAAGCTTCGTGAATAAAGCCCGCAGCTTTCATGTCCTCAACAAACCCTCGCAAATACTCGGCTGCGTCAGAGCCCCTACTCTTCGGCAGCCCCATGGCTTGCTGAATCACCATAAATCGGCCTGGCAAGAGGCGTAAATTGGGCAATCGCTTAGCATCCACTTCAAGTTGCTGTTTGACACCTGCGGCCACGTCTAAACCTTGCTCAACAAACACATCGACCACCGTTGGAGACGACGGTGCGCGTACGATTTCAGCATGTTTCAGTTCACGCGTTAAAAACAAATCATAGGCGCTGCCTTTGCCAACAGTCACGCGGTGACCAGCTTGATCAACCTCAGCATTGGATTGAATGCTAGAGTCCGATCTGACCATATAGCTGCCTTCAATCAACACATAGGCAGCGGTGAAGGCAATGCTCTCACCCCGCAAAGGATCAATCGCAAAAAAGCCGATGTCTGCATTTTCTAGCGCGACGGCTTCTACAGATTTGGCTGCTGTGTCAAACACCACAAACTCAGCTTCAACACCTAAGCGTTGTGCGAGAGAGTTTGCCAAGTCGATGGAAACGCCTATAGGCCGTTGCGTGACTGGGTCGCGATTAGCAAGTATGGGGTTACCCAAATTGATGGAGGCGCGTAACTTGCCCGTAGGTGCAAATGCTTGAATGATATTTGAAGGAATATTCATGGTTTTGAAAATAAAAAATTAATCGCTAAGTTAGTCACTCACCAAAACGCCCCAAACGTCTGACGCAATTCGGCAATCGCACTCTCAGGCAATGCAGACGCCGCCCCCACTGACAAATGCCAGAGTTTTGCAGTTTCTTCCAGCTCCTCTAAAACCGCCATCGCTGCTGCTGGGCTGTCGTGCCAAACGTTGGGGCCGAGGCGATCAAGCATGACGGCTCGAATAGGTGTTCCACGGGTTTGGTAGCTCGCAATCACAGCAGCTACAGCTTGTGCGGCTTGCGGGTCGCCTGGGCGGTGATAAGCGATCACAGGGACGTGGCCTACTTTCATCACAAAATAGGGGGTCAACGCAGGCAAAAGCTCTTTAGTATCTGCATGTTGAGTATTGTTGACAGAGGCTAAAGTCAAAGCAACGCAATGCGTGCTGTGTGTATGGATGATGCAACGTGCTGCTTTCGGGTTGCCTGCACTAGCCGCATAGATCTGACGATGCAACGCAATGGTTTTGCTGGCACGATCGCCGCTGATTTGCTGTCCCGAGTCGTCCAGTCGCGCAAGTTGAGCAGGCTCAAGAAAACCCAAACAGGCATCTGTCGGCGTTATCAAATAGCCGCCGCCCTGCTCTGCGTTTAGTTTCACGCTGATGTTGCCAGCAGTGGCATGCACGTAGCCGCGATCAAATAAGCTTTTCCCGACGCGACATATTTCTTCTCTGGATTGTGCTTCGGTCATGCTTTCTGTCATGTTGTGTCTCCAGTTTTAGATATCTCATCATGACCAGCGACGAGTTTTCCGAGCAAAGCCGTCAACTGCGCAGCCTCTTTTACTGTGAGCGGTTGCATGATTTGACCTTGCACATCTGCAACAGCAGCTTTCATGGCGATCACGACTTTTTCGCCCTCGGCGGTCGCAGTCAGCAATTTACGGCGCTTGTCTTTCGGGTCAGCATCCCGGCGCAGCAGGCCTTTGGCCTCCAAACGTGCAATCACCGCGCCTGAGGTGGCGGCATCAAAAGCGACCTTGCCTGCCAAAGTGATTTGGTCTTCGCCCGGCTCGTCCACCAAAGCATTCAGCATGGCGAATTGAACAGGAGTGATGTCAAAAGTGACCGTGTTTTCTGCAAAAATACTGACGGCTAATTGGTGCGCACGTCGAATCAAATGACCCGGCGCGGCGTGATAATCGTAAATTAAGGACATGCGACGAGTTTAATACGCTCACTTATAGCTTGGGAATCGCATCAACTTGTTTTTTTAAGGGTTAATACTAAGTATGCATATGATAAGTGAACGTATCATATGCACCCATGAATACAAACAATATGCGAGAACAGCTGTACAGCGACATGGCGCCCCACCATTTGACGCCGTTATGGCGCGAACTGCATGCGCTCGTGCCCAAGCAGCCCAACACGCCATGCGTGGCTGCGCACTGGAAGTATGAGCAAATCCGGCCGTATTTGATGCGTGCTGGTGAAGTTATCACCGCTGAAGAGGCCGTGCGCCGCGTCCTGATTTTGGAAAACCCAGCGTTAAAAGGGCAATCTGCCATCACCCAAGCGTTGTATGCGGGTTTGCAGCTCATCATGCCGGGCGAAGTTGCCCCCAGCCACCGCCATACGCAAAGCGCTTTGCGTTTTATCGTCGAAGGTTCGGGCGCTTACACCGCTGTGAACGGCGAACGCACCACCATGCGTCCGGGGGATTTCATCATCACGCCCAGCATGACTTGGCACGACCATGGTTCAGACGCCACCGATCCAGTGGTTTGGTTAGACGGGTTGGATATTCCGCTGATTCGCTATTTAGACGCTGGTTTTGCGGAGAACGCGACCGAAAAATCACAAGCCGTTACTCGCCCCGAAGGCACCAGCTTCGCCCAGTTTGGCTACAACATGGCACCTGTGCGCACTTACGATTCGCCACTGGGGCAAACATCGCCGATTTTCAGCTATCCCTACGACAAAAGCCGTGAAGCGCTTCATACTTTAGAGAAAACCCAGCCTATTGATGCATGGGACGGCGTGAAGCTGCGTTACATCAACCCACTAACCGGTGGATCGCCTATGCCAACGATGGCGACTTTCATGCAGCGCATTCCCGCGGGCTTCGCAGGTTTGCCGTATCGTCAAACCGACGGTGCGATATTCAGCGTGGTTGAGGGTTCAGGATCGGTACAGATTGAGCACAGCGGCGCCAATGGAAACACAATCGTACAATTTGACTTTTCACCGCGCGACCATTTTGTGATTCCCTCGTGGCACACAGCCCGCTTTTCTTCGACAAGCGGCTGCGTGCTGTTCAGTTACTCAGACCGTCCGGTGCACCAAGCACTAGGCATACACAAAGAAGAAAGACTATCCGCATGACCGCATATGTAATTCCCGCCCTAGAGCAAGTGTCCGTCCCCGTCGTCGGCACGACAGCACGCTTCCCAGTACAACGCATTTACTGCGTTGGCCGCAACTACGTGGACCACGCTCAAGAAATGGGTTTCACAGGTCGCGAGCCACCGTTTTTCTTCATCAAACCCGCCAATACCGTGGTGGTTGCCAACGCTGGCGAAACTGCAACTGTGCCCTACCCGACGTTGACCAAAGATTTCCAGCACGAAATCGAACTCGTCGCCTGCATTGGCACAGGTGGTAAGAACATCAAAGCTGCAGATGCTAAAAAGCACATTTATGGCTACGCAGTCGGTTTAGACATGACGCGCCGTGACTTGCAAGGTGAGCAAAAGAAACTCGGTCGCCCATGGTGCATCGGTAAATCATTTGACCACGCCTCCCCCATCGGCCCTATCACCCCAGCAGATCAAGCGGGCGATATTGAAAACGCAGAACTGTTTATTCAAGTCGATGGCAAAGACCGCCAACGCAGCACCGTAGCTAAGCTGATTTGGAATATTGGCGAAATCATCGAGCACATCTCAACCGCTTGGGAGCTGCAACCGGGCGATTTGATCTACACTGGCACACCCGCTGGCGTGGCGGCCGTCTCAGTGGGCGACACCATGCACGGACATGTGGCAGGCTTAACGGATATTCACGTTAAAGTCGTCTAAATTTGACATAACTGCTATTCTGAATTGTGTTGAATGATCGCTAAAAATAAGCATAAAATAGCCTCGAAATTGCAAAATAATCACAAAAAAAATAAGCCCATAGCCGGCGTATTTATTGCCTAAGCAGCTATTAAAAATATAGCAGTTTAGGCTTTTTTATAGCGGCTAAATTTTGAAAGCATTAGTTTTGAAAACACTAGAAAATCTAGCTAAATTCTGCGCCATCTTGGCTGGTGTTTTGCTCACCTTTATCACGCTGATGACTTGCGTCAGCATTGTTGGTCGCGAAACGATTGGCAAAACCATTTCTGGCGATTTTGAGCTTTCTGGCGTGGCTGCGGGCGCGGCGATTGCGCTGTTCATGCCGTGGTGTCAGTTTAAACGCGGCAATATTTTTGTTGATTTTTTCACCGCCAAAGCGTCAATAAATACGCAAAAAGCTATGGAACGCTTTGGCGCTTTCTTAGTAGCCGCCGTGATGGCACTGGTGGCATGGCGCACCGTATTGGGTGGACTGAATGCCTACAGCGCCAACAGCGGCACCATGTTGCTGGGTTTTCCTGAATATGTTGTTTACGCAGCCATGGTGCCGCCTTTGGCGCTTACCGCGCTGATTGCCTTGCACCAAGGCATTTTCGGTTTTGCTGGGAAAGCAACTGCAGCTAACCCGGAGTTTGCGGTATGAGCGCTATTCAGTTGGCTTTGACCATTTTCGGCATCATGCTGGTTTTGATGGCAGTTCGTGTGCCGATTGCCATTTGCATGTTTGTGGCGGGCACGATTGGCTACGTCGCTCAAGCGGGCTGGGCGCCCTTAGCTAGCTTTTTAAACACGCAAGCATTTGCACGTTTTGCCAGTTATGACTTGTCGGTTATCCCGCTTTTCATCTTGATGGGGCATTTTGCTACGCAAGGTGGTATCAGCAAAGCACTGTTTGGATTTGCCGCCAGCGTTATGGGGCGCTTCAAAGGCGGCTTGGCCATGGGCGCTGTGTTGGCTTGTGCGGCGTTTGGCGCTATTTGCGGTTCTTCGGTGGCTACAGCAGCAACCATTACCAACGTGGCTTACGACGAAATGCGCAAGCATGGCTATTCAGGACGGTTGACCACAGGCACGTTGGCGGCTGGTGGCACGCTGGGCATCTTGATTCCACCATCCGTGCCATTGGTGATTTATGCCATTTTGACCGAACAAAACATTGCCAAACTGTTTGCTGCTGCCATGATTCCGGGCATCATTGCGATGGTGGGCTACATGGTTGCCATTGGCATTTACGTGCGCGTTGTGCCCGGTCAAGCGCCTGAGCATGATGATGTGTCTAAGTTAAATATCCTCGAATCCATCAAAGGCATTGGCCCCATTGCAGCTATCTTTTTGATTGTTTTTGGTGGCATTTACGGCGGCTTTTTCACGCCGACTGAAGGCGCAGCAGTGGGCGCGTTTTCCACCTTTGTAGCAGCCTTGTTGAAGCGTGAAATGACGTGGGACAAATTCAAAAAATGCTTTTACGCCACAGCGGAAAGCTCAGCCATGATCTTTTTGATCTTCTTGGGTGCAGATTTGATGAATGCATCACTGGCGCTAACCCAAGTGCCAGCTCAACTGGCGCAAGTGGTCGGCTCATGGGGTTTGTCACCCGTCATGGTCGTGGCTGCCATCATGCTGTTTTACGTGGCGCTGGGTGCTGTGATGGATGAGCTGTCTATGATTTTGCTCACCATTCCTATCTTTTTCCCGATGATCATGGGTTTGGACTTCGGCATGAGCAAAGAGTACACCGCCATCTGGTTCGGTATCATGGTGCTGATGACGGTTGGTTTTGGCATGTTAGCGCCGCCTGTGGGTTTAAATGTCTATGTCGTTAACAGCATGACCAAGGGTCGAAAAAATGGTTATCCTGACGTTCCGATTGCTGAAAGCTACAAGGGCGTGATGCCGTTTTTGATCAGCGACACCATTCGCACCTTGCTTTTGCTGTTTTTCCCAGCTATTTC
>JBEBJY010000045.1:0-21446 GCA_040079635.1 Burkholderiaceae bacterium
GAGGTTGCAGCTAGGGTGAGGGAGATTAGTAGGAGGGGGGGTAGGGTAGGTTTCAAAAGGGGCTTTCTTAAATCATTTTTGCTTGTAGAGTTTGACAGATTCAAATACTATCAACGCCAAACACTTCAACTCTGCACCAATCTGGAAAATATCCTTCCAGAATAAAAAAGTCGTCAATATACGCAAGCCCCTGCCCCTCAAGTGATCTCATGCAGTCGTCTGCATTGTCGCCACCATAAAACGGACCTAGGGATACAAATTCCGATGAATCATCGTAATTCTTTGAAAAATTAAACTCCCGCATTACAGAACTCAAATCTATTGATTTTTTTACAAGCGCATCTCGCCTGATGACAATTCCAAAATCTTTTGACACTTTCATTGAATATCTCCTTAGCGCGCCGTCGGCAATGTAACACCGTTTGGAACGTGAATATTAACGTTGTATATTGGTGCACTTGATGACGGCTGAAGAATTATGGAGTTGTTTAATGCATTGCCTGTTTGCAACATTGAATCTGGTACTGCAAAATCAATACGCACTGTTCCAGTTGCTCCCGGTGCGCGTGGTGCGCCTGCCTCACTAACATAGACCTGCGGTGTTCCATTTCGTGGCACAGCAGTATGAAGATCGGGGTCAGGTCTTGCAAAATGACATTTTTGTAAATTATTTTGCAGCATCATTGATTTGATAGTCTTGGAATTCCCACATTGCGTATCGATCAATTTTCATAGCGATATTGCTCCAATCATCACCAGAAATTTTTTCAATGTGTTTTGTAATAAATGCCATGATGGTAGGGTAATCGTACTTAAAAACAAATAAATATGAATACCCCCAAGTCGCCACTTGTTTTTCATTTTTAGTCTTAAACCAATCCGGAGTGCATACTATTAATTGAAAAATATCCATTCCACTGCTATCTTTTGTACCAACTGATAACTCAAGTAGAAATCCAAAATTAGTCTCATCTTCCGGCCAGTAATTTACAAAATCCACATCTGGTGAATGAAGTTGTTTTATTTTTGCAAACATTTTATTTCCCCAAAATATTTATGTGCCCGTTGGACTGCCATCCACCGCTAGCGACATTTCTTGATTGTAGATTTGCTTGCACGCCAGTAGTTGCATATGGGGAGTCTTTTGGTGTTGCTGGCCTGTATTGTCTTAATCCGTCGGCACTCACCATTGTTTTACCATCACTCGCAACTTTTGCACCCTCGCCGACCCAAGCTTGCCCTATTCGCTCAGCTTGTGCAGATGTAACTTCTCCCAATCCATAGTCTCCTTTGCTCTTTGTTGCTGTACGCAAAATATTCATTTCAATCGCGGTCTCTGCTCTTGCTGCTGTAGCTAAACCCCAAACAGATTCCGCAGCACTAAGAAGAGATTTCGGCACTTTTCCAAACATCAAAGCCAACTCTTCAATCGTCGTATCTAGCTTAATAGCCTGCCGCGTCAGATACATTTCTTGCAGCTCGTTAATGCCGTTTCGCTGATCTGCTGAACAAATGCGTGGTGGTGCGCAAGATGCAACCAATTCACTCAAGGTTGCTCTCAAGTTATCTTTATCAAAAACGCTCTCGCATTTACCCCGCAAGAGACAAGCCGCCGCGCTATCCCGTTGGTTTATATCAAGCTTTTCATACTCATCACGTATTGCCTCTCGATCAGTTTCATCTTTGACGCTCGCGAGACGTGCTTCTTTCTCTTTTATTTGGTTATGATTCAAATAATTATTAGTAACCGCATTACTGGCAGTAGCCGTACCCGTCGCAAAATTGGCATTCACATCCTCAGCCTTGCTGGCTACTGCTGCGGCTGTGCCACCTACTAGACCACCAAAGAACACAACTTCATCTTTGTTCAGCGTTCTACCTATCGTCCTGTTAGCCGCAGCATCCAAGAACCCTGAAGCTGCCGCCGCTTCACCCGTCATTGCCCCAATCGCCCCAGCCGCGCAATCTGAGCCCTTAGCCGCCGCACTGGCACAGCCCAACACACCATGCGCGGCGTAGTTGGCTAAATTAGTGCCATCTAGGTTTGGAAATGCATCGCCAATGGTGTTGGCAGCTCCCTTTGCAATTTCATCAACCACAGAGTTAACTGCAGCCGTTTTAAGGTTGTCTGCAAAGCTGCCACCGTTCAGAATGGTTTGCGTGATACCGCCACTCAAGCTGTTCACCGCAATGTTGCCCAATGTGGCTTCAAAGCCTTCTAGCCCACCCAAACCTAGGCTACTGGCTAAGATGGTTGTCAAAAATCCCTTGACCATACCGCTTACCAGTACCTTCTCTCCTGCACGCAGTGCTTGACTGAAGCTTCCCGTGGTAATGCCAGTGCTGATGACCGCGCCCACATAAGCACCCGCGATACCCGCAATCGCCGTGATGGCCGTTCCCAGCATCGTCCCAGCAAAGAATCCAGCTGTTAATGCTGCGCTGGCAGCTGCTACCGATACACCAGTCAGCGCACTTGCAATAAATGGCGCAGCCGCCCCTGCTGTTACAAACGTCAATATCGCCCCCACAACCACACCAGCAATCTGCTTCCACTTAGAGACTTTTTTCGGCTCAGGTGGCACAAAACTGATGCTGTAAGCATCGCGCAGCCTTTGCTGGGCGATTTGGGTGGCTTCTAGGTACTCTGGGCTGCCTGCGGTTAACTCACCGTTTTGCAGCTTGGCCAGCAAGACATTCTCCGCCTCGCCATTGGGACGCAAAGCGGGGTTGTACTGGAAGAGGTCAAAGCCTTGGCCAAACAACTCATTCGGGTTGACTTGGCTCAGATCAATCTCATTGGCTTTTCTTTGGGCTTCGGCAACCGTGAACTTAGGAGCAACGTTGAAGGCGAGGGCGTTGCTGTAAGCGTTGCGGTAGCGCTGCTGGGCGATTTGGCTGGCTTCTGCGTACTCGGCTGTGCCCGGGCTGAGCTGGCCGTTTTGTAGGCGCGTGAGCAGCGCATTTTCAGCCGCGCCGTTGGGGTTGGTCAGCGGGTCGTACTTGAAGAGGTCATAGCCGTCGCCAAAGAGCTTGTTGGGGTTGGTGTCAACCAGATTCAGTTCGTTGGCTTTTCTTTGCGAATCGGCCACGCTGTATTGCAGCGGTTTGTTGGTCTCTAAGCGCGTGGCGTAAGCGATGCGGTAGCGTTCTTGTGCGATGCGGCTGGCCTCGTTGTAGTCTGCGCTGCCAGCGTTGAATTCGCCGTTTTGCAGCTTTCTGAGGTACTCGTTCTCAGCCGCGAGGTTGGGGTTGGCTTTGTTGCCATAGTCAAAGAGGTTGTAACCTTCACCAAACAAGGTGTTGACGTTGGTGTTGCTTAAATCTAGGCTGTTGGCCGTGGTTTGGCTGCGTACCCGTTTGTCGTTAGCCAGCGCTTCAGCTTGCTGCTGTTTGATGAAGTCGTGAAAGCTTTGTGGGGCACCGCTGCCTTCAGCGTAGTTTGCACCACTGTAAGCGCCGCCTGGCGAGTTCGCCCAGCCGCTGTACATCGGGTCAAGCTGGCCGTTTTGACCTGCACCGTTGCCTGAGCCTGTGTACAAACCCGCGTTTGGCCGCCATGTGAAATCGTAGGGTTGTACGGTTTTGTAATACGCGGCAAGCGCTGCTGCATCACCGTTTTGAGAAACCCTGACACCCACGCCACCCCCAGCAGGGTCAGCCGCTGCCCGAAATTGCGGGGTGTTGGGCAGCTCGTTGATGAGGATGGTGAAGGCTTGGGCGCTGGCGGCGGTGAGGGTTTTAAAGGCATAGGTTTTGCCGTCATCAGCGCTAATTTGTATATATCCCGCTGTTCGAGCGTTCGCCAAAACCTCTTGGTATGTTTGGTAGTTTGGGAAAGGCCAAACTTGCCCCAATGGCTGGGTGGTGGCGTAGGGGTTATTGGGCGATAAATACAGCCGATTGAGCAAAACGCTGCTGGTGCTGCCATTGGTGGTGGCCAGTTCCATCTGCGCCAAAGTACCTTGGCCATGGGTGGGGTCGGCTGAATAGGTATAACGGTTCGCCGTGATGGTCATGAACGCCGGAATCTGCGCGTCATGCAGCACTTGGTGCGGGTTGCCTATGCGCTGACCACCCATATAGAGCGTACCGTCTGGGTTGTAGCCGCTGAAGGGCGCGCTGCTGGGCGCACCCAACTGCGCCATTTGCGGCACATTTTGGGCATAGGCTTGCGTGACCTGCGTCAGCGTGCCCAGCTGCAAACTGGCCAGCACCACGTAGGTGATGGCTTGTTTGAAGAGGCGGGTTAAGTTAATGCTGGATATAGGCATGTTTTAGGCATCTAGCCTGCGTATTTATTGCCTAAGTAGCTATAAAAATCATAGTGAAATTCAATGTAAATTAACATTAAATAAGCTAAATTAGTTCTTCCCCAGCGGGTAAAACGCTGAGACTGGCTCTTTCGGGTTGTAGTTGGCCTTAGTGCCATCCACATCGGTAAAGTCCACCAGCAACCCTGTCCCTGGGTTCACCCGCTCAGAGCTGAGGAAGGGGCCAGTCCACATCACATAGTGCTCACGGTATTGGGCTTCGCGGTTCGCAACCGTGGGGCGCATGATCATCTTGCCGTCTCGGTCAAAGGCGCTGATCTCGAAGCTGGTTTCAGCTTTGACGGTTTCGTTGTTGTAGGCGAGGGCGTCAAAACGGCTGCGCACTGTGCCAAAAACGTCGACGGTGACGTAAACCAAGACATCGGCTTTAGGGTCAGTCGGGACAGTTGGGGTCACGCCGCTGAACAGCATGTAATTGCGCACCAAACCCATCAAGAGGCTGGCATCAGACTTGGGAACAGCCATGTTTTGGTATTCACCCAAGCCTTTGTAGGCGAGGCTGAGGGTTTTTTCGGAGTGTTTGCCTTCGGTTTGGCTGGTTGTACCAGTCGCACTTGGGCTCAGAGTTTGGCGGTTGTTGTTGTAGCCGCCTCCCGTGCTGCTGCTGTTGTCACTACCGCCGCTTTGGCTTGATGTTGCCGTGCTGTTGTTGGCGTTTGTGCCGCTGTTTGACCCTGTATTTGAGCCTGAACTGGTATTTGAACCCGTGTTTGTGCCGGAAGTCGTGCCGGAGTTGGTGTTAGAGCCTGTGTTGCTGTTGGTACCCGTGTTTGTACCCGATCCGCTGCTTGTGCCCGTATTGGTGCCGTTGCCAGAGTTTCCGCCGGTTTGGGTGAATGAACCGTTAGTGGTTGTACCACCCGTTGAAGCTGTATTTGTACCAGAGCTATTATTTGTACCTGTATTGGTATTTGTACCGCTAGACGTGCCTGTATTGGTGTTCGTGCCACTACTTGTGCCGTTTGAGGTGTTGGTGCCACTGCCGCTTGATGTACCTGTGTTGCTGCCAGTGCTGGTGCCTGAGCCTGTATTGGTACCGGAGGATGTGCCTGAGTTGCTGCCTGTGCCATTGGTAACAGTGGTGGTCGAGGCATTGGAGTTTGAACCACCGCCAGTATTGCTGTAGCTGCTGCCGCCTTCGGCCAAATTAAACAGCTGAAAGGCGCTGCTGGTAGATGTCACTGGGCTCATCATAGAACCCACGCTGAACAACAAACCTGGGGAAATACGACCGCCTGACAAATTGCCGCCGCCTTCGTCAGCCACAATATCGAACACCAAGGCGGCGCGTTTGCCTTTGAGAAGGGTGACGTCAATGTCTTTCAAGGCTGAGTATGCTGGCTGAAACCAAGCGCTGCTCTTCGGCATAGCGTTTACCGCCACCATGCGAGGGGATGCCGGTTAAGGTGCCGCAGCCGGTGAGTGAAAAAGCGACAATACCTAAAATTGTGGTTGTGGCAACAAGACGAAGAGATGAATTCAAGTGAGTTTTGGGCATGCTGTTTTTGTGAAAATAAATCGCACTTATGTATTTTTCTGTAAGTTAATGTTTATTTTCTGCTGAATTTCTGCTGAATGCAGATGGTGTGCCAAACTAAATGTAGAAAATGACGATTAATTAACAACTATTTCTCAAAATAGGGTGAGTTAAATCCTTACTTTGCGGTTTCGAAAATAGAAGGCAAAAAATGAGCACTTTTGATTTACCCGTTAACTCCGTCGCACTACCCATTGCAATAACCATGGGCGATCCTTCGGGCATCGGCCCTGAAATCATCGTCAAAGCGTTCATGCAAGAGCCTGAGCTGACGAAGAGCTGTTTTGTCGTGGGCGATGTGGCGGTGATGCGGCGGGCGGCTGGGTTTGTGGGGTCTGCTATCAAAATTGAACCGATTTTAGAGGTTCAAATTGGCACTCAGCCGGCGTATTCATTGCCTGAGCTGCTATCAATACAGGTGCTGCATATAGGTGATCAAAAAGAGGGTATTTTTGATGCTGCTGAGTCTTTTGAAATCGGCAAAATCAGCGCCAAATCGGGCAAGGCTGCTGCTGATGCGGTGGTTTGGGCAGCGCGGGCGGCGCTGAGGGGGCAGATTGCTGCGCTGGTGACGGCGCCGCTGCACAAAGAGGCTTTGGCGTTGGCGGGGGTGACGTTTCCGGGGCATACCGAGCTGCTGCAGGCTGAAGCTGCTACTTTTTTAGGCAAAGCCATCAAAGATGTTCCGGTTCGGATGATGTTGGCGAACGAGGAGTTGCGCACTGTTTTGGTGAGCATCCATATGTCGCTACGAGACGCGATTGAGGCAGTTTCTTACGATAACGTGATTGAAACTATTCGCATAACCCGTGATTTTTTGCACAGAACGATGGGGGGTGTTGTCGCGGATTCCCCACAGAATTTACAGTCAAAAGGTCAGCAAAAAACCAGGCAACAAAACCAAAGGCAAAGAATTGCCGTGGCGGGCTTGAACCCGCATGCGGGTGAGGGCGGTTTGTTTGGGCGGGAGGAGATGGAGATCATTTCGCCCGCCATCGCAGCGGCTCAAGCGGAAGGCATCGACGTGGTGGGGCCGTTTGCGCCAGACACGATTTTTATGCGAGCGCGGGACAAAATAATCAACGGTGTCAAGCAGTTAGGTGAGTTCGACGCTGTGATTGCCATGTACCACGACCAAGGGCTGATCCCCGTGAAGTACCTGGGGGTGGAGCAGGGCGTGAATGTGACGCTCGGCTTGCCACTGGTTCGTACTAGCCCTGATCATGGGACGGCGTTTGATATTGCGGGGCAGGGCGTTGCTGATGCTTCTAGCTTGATTGCGGCGATCAAAATGGCGAAAAGATTGGCCACGGCTTGATGAAAAATTGATAAAAAGCGGCTTAAACCCGATTTATCGACAAAACTTGGTTTTTAAAGGTATTTAATGCCTCTAGCCGGCGTATTTATTGCCTAAGTAGCTATTAAATATATAGCATATTGCAGTCATTAAACGTAAAAAAACCGCCTGCAAGTTAGCCTGCAGGCGGTTAACAATTGAGAAATTAGCTAAAAAGCGCGTTTATTTCGCCAAGCTGTCTCGGATTTGGCGGAGCAAAACGACGTCTTCTGGTGTCGCTGGCGCAGGTGCTGCTGGCTCGGCTCTTTTCATCTTGTTCATTTGTTTGACCATTAAGAAGATAACAAATGCCAAAATCGCAAAATTCACCACGATGGTGAGGAAGTTACCGTAGGCGAACAAGTTGGCGCCGGCCGCTTTAAGCGAGGCGTAGCTGGCAGCGCCTTCGACGGCTTTGACTGGAGGAGCCAGCATGACGTACATTTCCGTGAAGTTTGTACCGCCAAAAATCTTGCCCACGAGTGGCATGATCAGGTCGCCCACGAACGAGTCAACGATTTTGCCGAACGCGCCGCCGATGATCACACCGACTGCTAAATCCATCACGTTACCCTTGAGGGCGAATTCTTTAAATTCAGACATCATGCTCATATTTGTTTCCTTATGAATCGTTAAAAAACTTAACGGCGCGATTATGCCTTTTGTAAGTTGACTGTCAACTTCGGGTTCTGGGGTGCATATTGCCCAGAAAAATGCGCTAAAAGTGCGGTAGAAAGCTTGTCCAAACGTGTTTTTGTGTATCCCTTCAGTTGATTTTGCTTTCAGCGGTCAGCTACAATAAGGAGTTACCCCTGATTTGCATCACATTTCGTTAAATTTCACAAAAGAATGCACCTATGAGCGCAAGCGTCGATACCAGTAAAAGAACATGGCTAATAGCCTCCAGTTGCGCAGGCGCAGTGGGCGCAGGCTTTGTAGCCGTCCCCTTCGTCAGCAGTTTCTCCCCGTCTGAGCGTGCCAAAGCGGCAGGCGCAGCGGTTGAAGTTGATATTTCAGCGTTGAAACCGGGCGAAAAGCTGACCGTTGAGTGGCGCGGTAAGCCGGTTTGGATTGTGAAACGTACGCCAGAGCAATTGGCAGCGCTAAAAGGCGTTGACGCGCAGTTGGCTGACCCTAAATCTGAGCGCAAACCAGAGGAGTTGACACCTGAATACGCCCGGAACGAAGCGCGTTCTATCAAGCCTGAAATTTTCATTGCCGTGGGTATTTGCTCACATTTGGGTTGCTCACCGTCAGACAAATTCACGCCAGGCGAGCAGCCATCGTTGCCAAACGACTGGACAGGCGGCTTTTTGTGCCCTTGCCACGGTTCAACATTCGACATGGCTGGCCGTGTTTACAAAAACAAACCTGCGCCTGACAACCTAGAAATTCCACCACACATGTATTTGTCGGACTCTCGACTCATCATTGGTGAAGACAAAAAAGCTTAAGGTAATTAGTCATGGCCGTTTATAAAGAAATTTCCCCTAACGCCCCAGCGGGCGAAAAATTGCTGAACTGGGTAGACAACCGTTTTCCCGCTTCTAAGCTCTACAAAGAGCATTTGAGCGAGTATTACGCGCCTAAAAACTTCAACTTCTGGTACATGTTTGGTTCATTGGCACTCTTGGTGCTGGTGATTCAAATCGTCACCGGTATCTTTTTGGTGATGCATTACAAGCCAGACGCTGCTTTGGCGTTTGCTTCCGTCGAGTACATCATGCGCGACGTGCCTTGGGGCTGGTTGGTGCGCTACATGCATTCCACCGGTGCATCGATGTTCTTCGTCGTGGTGTACATGCATATGTTCCGTGGTTTGATCTACGGCAGCTATAGGAAGCCACGCGAGCTGGTCTGGATTTTTGGCTGCGCGATTTTCTTGTGCTTGATGGCTGAAGCTTTCATGGGCTACTTGCTGCCATGGGGTCAAATGAGCTATTGGGGCGCGCAAGTGATTGTTAACTTGTTTGCTGCGATTCCGTTTGTCGGCCCTGACTTGGCTTTGCTGATTCGTGGTGATTATGTGGTGGGTGACGCGACATTGAACCGTTTCTTCAGCTTCCACGTGATCGCTGTGCCATTGGTCTTGCTCGGCTTGGTGGCTGCGCACATCATTGCTTTGCATGAAGTGGGCTCAAACAACCCAGACGGTGTTGAAATCAAAGGCCCGAATGCGTTGAAAGACAAAGACGGCCACCCTGTGGACGGCATTCCGTTCCATCCGTACTACACTGTGCACGACATTTTTGCGGTCAGCATGTTCTTGATGGTTTTCACTGCCATCATCTTCTTCGCGCCTGAGTTTGGTGGTTACTTCTTGGAGTACAACAACTTCATTCCTGCGGACCCGTTGAAAACGCCTTTGCACATTGCACCCGTGTGGTACTTCACACCGTATTACTCGATGTTGCGCGCCATCACATCGCAAATGATGTATGCCTTGATTGCTTGCGTTTTGGGTGCAGCTGCGTTCACCGCGCTCAAGTCCAAATTGCCAACGCTCTTCAAGGGTGCTGCGATTGTTGCTGCGGTTGGTGTGAGCGCCATGATGTTGGCCATTGATGCGAAGTTCTGGGGCGTGGTCGTCATGGGCGGCGCGGTCATTATTTTGTTCTTCTTGCCTTGGTTGGACAACAGCCCGGTGAAGTCGATTCGCTACCGTCCAGATTGGCACAAATACATGTATGGTATTTTCGTGATCAACTTCTTGGTCTTGGGTTACTTGGGTGTGCAGCCACCGTCAGCCATTGGCGAGCGCGTGTCACAAGTCGGTACTTTGTTTTATTTTGGCTTCTTCTTGTTGATGCCTTGGTGGAGCAAGTTGGGTACGCCTAAAGCCGTGCCTGATCGCATTATTTTTGCTGCACATTGATTAGAAGGAGAACCATAAAAATGAAAAAATTACTCCTTAGCCTGATTTTGTCTTTGGGTTTAACTACAGCTGTTCAAGCGAATACTGGCGGACTTGCTTGGGACAAAGCGCCCAATAAAATCAACGATATGGCCGCTTTGCAAAATGGTGCTAAGTTGTTTGTCAACTACTGTTTGAATTGCCATTCAGCCGCATACATGCGATACAACCGCTTGAAAGACATTGGTTTGACGGAAGCGCAAATCAAAGAAAACTTGCTGTTTGCGACTGACAAAGTGGGTGAAACCATGAAAGCCGCTATCGACCCTAAGCAAGCCAAAGACTGGTTGGGTGCAAACCCACCAGATTTGACTGTGATTGCACGTTCACGTGCAGGCAGTGGCGGTACAGGTGCTGACTATTTGTACACTTATTTGCGTACTTATTATCGTGACGAGACCAAAGCTACAGGTTGGAATAACTTAGCCCTGCCAAATGTTGCGATGCCGCACGTGCTGTGGGAGCTGCAAGGCGAGCGCAAGCCAATTTTCAATGAAATTGAAGAGCATGGACAAAAAGTGCAAGTTTTTTCTGGCAAGTGGGAACAGGTCAAGCCTGGTTCAATGACACCGCTGCAATACGACCAAGCGATTGGCGATTTGGTCGGTTATATGCAATGGATGGCAGAGCCAGCACAAGCCAGCCGCGTTCGAGTTGGTGTTTGGGTGTTATTGTTCTTGCTGATGTTCTCAGTGATTGCATGGCGTTTGAATGCGTCTTACTGGAAAGATGTTAAATAATTAGTTCGACCACTGGTTATATTTTCTTGATTCAGCTATGACTTTTGTTTGAGCTGGATTTTCGGAGTGGGGTGGCTTTATACGCTTCCCACTCTTTTTGATTTTTAGGAGTCCTCACCATGATGGTGCTTTATTCGGGTACTACTTGCCCTTTTTCTCATCGTAGTCGTTTCGTGTTGTTCGAAAAAGGCATGGATTTTGAAATCCGTGATGTGGATTTGTACAACAAATCAGAAGACATCAGCTTGATGAACCCCTACGGTCAAGTGCCAATTTTGGTTGAGCGTGATTTGATTCTGTATGAGTCAAACATCATCAACGAATACATCGACGAGCGTTTTCCGCATCCGCAGTTGATGCCCGGCGACCCAGTCGACCGTGCTCGCGTGCGTTTGTTCTTGCTCAATTTTGAAAAAGAATTGTTTGTCCATGTCAGTACTTTAGAAAACCGTGCGAACAAAGGTAACGACAAAGTGTTGGAAAAAGCACGTTCACATATTCGTGATCGTTTGACGCAGCTCGCACCTGTTTTCTTGAAAAACAAGTATATGCTGGGTGACAATTTTTCAATGCTCGACGTGGCTATCGCACCACTGCTGTGGCGTTTAGATTTCTATGGCATTGAGCTGAGCAAAAACGCGGCGCCTTTGCTCAAATATGCGGAGCGCATTTTCTCGCGTCCTGCTTACATTGAAGCGTTGACGCCGTCTGAAAAAGTGATGCGCAAGTAATTTTTTGCACATTGAGAATGCATTGTGATCAATTCAACTGAATCCACATCAACACGTCCCTACCTCATTCGTGCCCTACACGAATGGTGTATCGACAATGGATTTACGCCGCTTATCACGGTGCAAGTTGACGCCAACACGCAAGTGCCGAGAGAGCACGTCAAAGACAAAGAGATTGTTTTGAATCTCAGCTTTGATGCCACAAGTGGCTTGAAACTAGGCAATGATTACATTGAGTTCAAAGCCCGATTTTCAGGTGTGGCGCGCGATATTGTTGTGCCTGTCAATCGTGTCGTCGCCATATATGCGCGTGAAAATAGTCAAGGCATGGCGTTTCCAAATTTGCCAGTTTTAGACAATGTTCCTCGTGAAGAAGCTACTGCTGAAAAAGCAGAGCAGGCACCTAAGGCACCAAGCGTAACGCGTCCTGCGTTAAAAATTGTCAAGTAATTTGAAATTTTCTAATCAGCAATAAAGAGTTGCTAGAATTTCGAGTTAGAATAAGAGATACGCCGATTTAGCTCAGTTGGTAGAGCACCCGCCTTGTAAGCGGTAGGTCATCAGTTCGACTCCGATAATCGGCACCATTTTTATCGTTTAGAAGTTTAAATATAAGAATTTAGTTCTTATTCGCTTAATTAACTTTTTAAACGCACTTTTAAACGAATCTCAGTGACTTGCTTTCCCTTTAAAAGCAAGTGTGCTTGAAATTTAGGCAGCAGCTGTCTTAATTTGGCAACTGCAGCACTCCCCTCGACTATCAAGCACCACGTAGTACCATCAGCAGTCGTATCTACGGGTCCAGCTTTTATGGCGGGTCTAAGGGATAAGGGAATCAACGACTGGATGGATTGCAGCATGGCATTCGATTCGCGAGACAAATCTATAAGTTTTGCTAAAGTAGGCGACTCCTGTGTTGCCTCTTCGATCGAGTAAGGTGTGTTGCGGCGGTTCATGAGTCAAGTATTTTGGAGCATTTGGTATGCATTTGATTATCACTGACGCTTGGATGGCAAAAAGCAAAGCCATGCATTTAAGTGGAACCAAGCTTTTTTTGGCTGGTTTACTGAGTGCGTTGTGTTTGATGCTTGTTTCTGTTGGTCTTTACCATTGGGTTTTTCTCACTGCTGCGCGTGAAGGCTGGCCTATTGTCGGTAGCCTAGTGAAATTAGTTGCTAAAGACGATTCTGTCCAACGTGAGCGTTTTTTGCGCGAAAATTTGGATGCCATGGCTAAAAAAGTTGGCGAAATGCAAGCAAAGCTGTTACAGCTAGATGCATTAGGCGAACGCGTATCAGGACTTGCTGGGTTACCTGTTACAGACACCAAGAGAGCTGGCAGCGGTGGTGCGTTGGTTTCTGCTCGCCCTTTGAGCATGGATGAGCTTCAAAAAGCGCTGAATGACTTAGAAGCGCATACCGGTCAAAGAGTCGATATGTTAACTGTCGTTGAATCACGTTTATTCGATTTGAAAATCAAGAAGTTGTTGATACCTACACAACATCCGGTTGCCTCTGGCAATCTGGGGTCGTCATTTGGATGGCGAATAGATCCCATCAATGGTGGCTCAGCGCTGCATTCGGGCTTAGATTTTCAAGCATCTACTGGAACCCCGATCGTGGCTGCAGCTGGCGGTGTTGTCGTCACCCAAGAGTATCATCCTGCCTATGGCAATATGGTTGAAATTGACCATGGAAATGATTTAATTACACGTTATGCACATGCATCGCAAGTTTTCGTTAAAAAGGGCGACTTGATCAAACGCGGCAAAAAAATTGCCGAAGTGGGCACAACGGGCCGCTCAACAGGCCCGCATTTGCATTTTGAGGTCTTGGTTCAAGGTGTCCCACAAGATCCGCAAAAATTTTTGACCGCCGGTCAAGCCATGGTTGACGATATGGTGGCAAAAAACGATAAAAACCTTGGTGCAAAGTCTGCAGCATCAAAATCAGTCAAATAATTGATTTTTTCAGAATTACCTGCTGACAAAGGTAAAATCTAAGGTTGTTGACCGCGTTAATCAAGCGTTGAAATCCGTTTGCTTATCCCCATATCTATTCATAACATTAACCAGCGACTCTGGCTTGCGTACGATAAGTGCGTTAGTTGGCTCAAGTATTCATGGCAAGTAACTTTCTTACGCAAATTTTTGGCAGCCGCAATGACAGGCAACTCAAGCAATATCGCAAAGTCATTGTCAAGATCAATGCTCTAGAGGCCTCGCTAGAGTTGCTCAGTGATGAGCAGCTAAAAAACAAAACTCAAGAATTCAAAGACAGAGTTAGTAATGGCGAATCACTCGATGATTTGCTGCCAGAAGCTTTTGCCGTCGTGCGCGAAGGCTCAAAGCGGATCATGAAGTTACGCCATTTTGATGTGCAAATGCTGGGTGGTATGTCGTTGCATTACGGGAAAATTTCCGAAATGGGTACTGGCGAAGGTAAAACTTTGACCGCAACTTTACCTGTGTATTTGAATGCTTTGACGGGCAAAGGCGTTCATGTTGTCACAGTAAATGATTATCTGGCCAACCGTGATGCACGTTGGATGGGTAAGCTGTATAACTTTTTAGGACTGAGCGTCGGCATCAATTTGCCAAACATGCCACGCGAAGAAAAACAAGCTGCGTATGCTGCTGATATTACCTATGGCACTAACAACGAGTACGGCTTTGATTACCTGCGCGACAACATGGTCTATGAAGTCAATGACCGCGTGCAGCGCGGTTTGAACTTCGCCATTGTTGACGAGGTTGATTCGATTTTGATCGACGAAGCTAGAACGCCTTTGATCATCAGTGGGCAAGCGGAAGACCACACTGAGATGTATATCGCTATGAATAAAGTAGCGCCTACATTGACTCGACAAGAAGGTGAAGCTGATCCGCGTACTGGTGAAGGCGTCACCAAGCCAGGCGATTTCACGTTGGATGAAAAAACACAACAGGTGTTTTTGACTGAAATGGGACATGAAAACGCTGAGCGTGTTTTGTACAACATGGGCTTGATACCTGAGGGTTCAACTTTGTATGACCCCGCCAATATCACGTTGGTGCACCATTTGTATGCAGCGCTTCGCGCTAAAAATCTATTCCATCGTGACCAGCATTACGTCGTGCAAGAGGGCGAAATCGTCATTGTTGATGAATTTACGGGGCGCTTGATGTCTGGTCGTCGCTGGAGTGATGGTTTGCACCAAGCTGTTGAAGCTAAAGAAGGTGTGTCAATTCAAGCAGAAAATCAAACACTCGCTTCTATTACATTTCAAAATTATTTCCGTTTGTATGGCAAGTTAGCCGGCATGACAGGTACGGCTGATACAGAAGCCTACGAATTCCAAGAAATCTACGGCTTAGAAACGCTGGTGATGCCGCCGAACCGCCCTAGCCAGCGGGAAGACCAGTTAGACCGTGTTTACAAAACCACACGTGAAAAATACGAAGCTGCGGTAAAAGATATTCGTGATTGCTATGAGCGTGGGCAACCCGTTTTGGTGGGCACAACGTCGATTGAGAACTCTGAGATTATTGACCAATTATTGACAAAAGAAGGCTTGCCGCACCAAGTGCTCAATGCCAAGCAACACGCGCGCGAGGCTGATATCGTGGCGCAAGCTGGTCGCCCAAAGATGATCACTATTGCCACCAACATGGCAGGTCGTGGAACAGATATTGTGTTGGGTGGTAATTTGCAAATGGCGATTGATGCAACAGAGCAAGACGACTCGTTGGATGAATCAGCTAAGCAAAAGCAGATTGAACAATTGCGTACCACTTGGGCTACTGATCACGCGTTTGTAAAATCAGTTGGCGGCTTACGCATCGTCGCTACAGAGCGCCATGAGTCACGCCGTATTGATAACCAATTGCGTGGTCGGTCTGGCCGTCAAGGTGACAACGGCTCATCGCGCTTTTTCTTGAGCCTTGATGATTCGTTGATGCGTATTTTTGCGGGCGATCGTGTTAAATCCATCATGGATAGGCTCAAAATGCCTGACGGTGAAGCGATTGAAGCTGGCATTGTGACGCGTAGTATTGAAAGTGCACAGCGAAAGGTTGAGGCACGTAATTTTGATATCCGCAAGCAATTGCTTGAATACGACGACGTTGCCAACGATCAACGTAAAGTGATTTACCAGCAACGCAATGATATTTTAGATGCGGGCAGTTTGAGTGAACAAATCAAGTCGCTGCGTGAAGGCTGTTTTACGGATTTGGTGCGTCAATATGTGCCTGAAAATACAGTGGAAGAGCAATGGGATTTGGCTGGTTTAGAAAAAGCTTTGGCACAAGATTGGCAAATCAGCGTGCCTCTGCTGCAAGAAGTGCAAGCGGCTTCTGCCATAGAAGACGAAGAAGTTTTGGAAAAAGTAATTCATGCTGCTAACTCTGGCTTTAACAGCAAAGTCGATCAAATTGGCGAAGATAACTTCACGCACTTTGAACGCATGGTTTTGCTGCAAAACATTGATAGCCATTGGCGTGACCATTTGAGCGCTTTGGATTATTTGCGCCAAGGTATTCATTTGCGTGGTTACGCTCAAAAACAGCCTAAGCAAGAGTACAAGCGTGAAGCGTTTGAGTTATTCGGTCAATTGCTAGATGCTGTTAAATTTGATGTGACCAAGGTTTTAATGACAGTTAAAGTACAGTCTAGTGAAGAGATTGAGCGCGTGGCTGAAGACATGGAAAGCCGTGCCGAAAATATAGCCAATGTTACCTATACGGCTCCAACTGAAACTGGTGAAGCGATAACGGTGCTTGACGCGTCTACCGCTACTGCAACAGGTGATAACGTACCGCGTGTTGGCCGAAATGAGCCTTGTCCCTGCGGTAGCGGTAAAAAATACAAACAATGCCACGGTAAATTAGCCTGAAAATTAACTTGAAAGTGAACCATGCCTGTTAACTTAGCTGCTCCACTTGCATCTTCTTTGCTGGATATTGAAGGCCTTCGAATTGGCGTGACAGAAGCTGGTGTACGTAAGGCAAACCGGAAAGATTTAACGGTTGTCTTGATGGATGAAGGCGCTTCAGTAGCTGGCGTATTTACGCAAAACAGGTTTTGTGCTGCACCCGTTCAGGTGTGTAGAGAGCATCTGGCATTAAACACGGTCGCAGGAGCTGGTGGTATACGAGCCATGGTTATCAACACCGGTAATGCGAATGCTGGTACTGGTGAAGACGGTTTAATGCGTGCGCGGTCTACCTGCCAATCACTGGCAGAAAAGTTAGGTCTTAATTCGCAGCAGATATTGCCTTTTTCGACCGGTGTCATCATGGAGTCTTTGCCGCATGATCGTATTGCTGCGGGTTTAGATGCTGCTGTCGGTGATGCTAAAACGAGCCATTGGCTGCGTGCTGCAGAAGCGATCATGACTACGGATACTATCCCTAAAGCTTATAGCAAACGCGTGCAAATCGCAGGTAAGACAATCAGTATTACTGGCATCAGCAAAGGTGCGGGCATGATTCGCCCTAATATGGCAACCATGCTGGGCTTTATGGCAACCGATGCTTGCGTTGCTCCCGAAGCGATGCAACAGCTAGCAACAGAGCTTGCAAATGGCTCATTCAACTGCGTGACAGTGGACGGCGACACTTCAACTAATGATTCATTTGTCGTTATTGCTACCAATAAAGCAGGTCATACGCCGATTTCAACTTGGGCGAGTACAGACGGCGCCGCGCTTAAAGCTGCCATGATGGAAGTGGCGCGACTTTTAGCGCAAGCGATTGTGCGCGATGGCGAGGGCGCTACCAAATTTATTTCTATTCAGGTAGATGGCGGGAAAAGCGGTGAAGAATGCCGAAAAGTTGCTTATGCGATTGCACATTCTCCTCTGGTGAAAACAGCTTTTTTTGCGAGCGACCCGAATTTAGGGCGTATTTTGGCAGCCGTTGGCTACGCAGGCATTGATGATCTTGATCAAACAAAAATTGATCTTTTTTTAGATGACGTGAATGTGGCTACCCATGGTGGACGTAACCCAAGCTATCAAGAGTCAGATGGTCAACGCGTCATGAAACAATCTGAAATCACTGTGCGCGTGGTGCTAGGTCGTGGTCAAGCCAGCGAAACAGTTTGGACGTGTGATTTGTCTTACGACTATGTCAAAATTAACGCCGATTACCGCTCCTAAATCATAACTTTTATCAATCAGTAATCATGAATGAGCAGTTTGAGCGGTTTTTAATTCGCGCGGAATCATTGGTGGCTAGACTTGAGGCAACTTTGCCGCAAGCGCTAACAGCGCCAGACTGGGGTTCAGGCATTGCTTTCAGATACAGAAAACGCAGCAATAACCACGGTACTTTAGAGCCTGTACGGCATATTGGAATCACACGACTGAGTGATTTAAAAGAAATAGACGTTCAAAAAGAAAAAATTGAACGTAATACCAAGCAATTTGTTGAAGGTAAATCTGCTAATAATGTGCTGTTGACAGGAGCGCGTGGTACGGGTAAATCTTCGTTGATCAAAGCTTGCTTGAACGAATATAGCCACCTTGGACTGCGTTTGATTGAAGTTGACAAAGCTGATTTGGTTGATTTGCCAGACATTGTTGATGTTGTATCTGATCGCCCTGAAAAATTCATTGTTTATTGCGATGATTTGAGTTTTGAAGACGGCGAGCCAGGTTACAAAGCTTTGAAGTCCATCTTAGATGGCTCGATCGCTGCAGCATCGCCTAATGTGCTCATTTATGCCACCAGCAACCGCAGGCATTTGTTGCCTGAGTACATGAAGGAAAATCTAACCTACCAACACACGGACGATGGTGAAGTGCATCCCGGGGAAGGTGTGGAAGAGAAGATTTCATTGTCTGAACGCTTTGGTTTGTGGATCAGTTTTTACCCATTCAACCAAGACGAATATCTTGCCATCGTGACCCAATGGTTGAATTTCTTTGGGATTGATATTCAAAAATTCCCTGAAGCACGACCACAGTCGTTAGTTTGGGCATTGGAGCGTGGCTCCCGTAGTGGTCGCGTCGCCTACCAGTTCGCGCGAGACTTTGCGGGGCGCATTTGAGTGGAGGATGTCAAGATTGTAGACCCCGAGATTGCACGCACAGCATTGGGGCAACGACCTGTCACTGAAGTTGCTGTTGGTATCTTGACTCGCTCAAACGGCGATTTTTTGATGACGACAAGGCCTCTGGGCAAAGCGTATGCAGGCTACTGGGAGTTCCCTGGTGGTAAATTAGAGGCCAACGAAACCGTCGTCGAAGCGCTTCGACGTGAGTTGTTAGAGGAAATTGGTGTCAGCATTCAGGACGCACAAATTTGGCGCTCAAGTCTGGTCGACTATCCACATGCCTTAGTTCGTTTAACTTTTTGCAAAATATCTGAATGGACTGGGCAATTGCATATGCGTGAATCACAGCAATTTGCATGGCAAAGTTTGCCAGTTCAAGTCGAACCTGTGTTGGCTGGCACCGTTCCAGTGCTTCAGTGGTTAGAAAATGAAAAGAGTTAGCTTGCTGAGTTGATCAATGAATTTCAAAATCACTATTATTTTTATAGCTATTCAGGCAGCAAATACGCCTGCTAGAAGCATATTTCATTGTAATTTTGCATCGCCGTATACTTGATCATCTGGTGGTGCATCTGCTGGCATGCGGAAGCTTTCACTCGCCCAAGCGCCGAAGTCTATATTTTTGCAGCGTTCACTGCAAAAAGGGCGATAAACGTTGCTACTTGCAAAAATACTGTCTCCGCCACATTGTGGGCATGTAACGATTTTGGTGGATTTACTTGTGCTCATGAGCAAAGTGTCAATTCGAAAGCCGCATCCTCAGTGCTTGGATGTAGCCTTTCTTCATTGTCTTGACGCATCAAACGAATCATCACAATCAATCGGTTACCGCTGATTTCAGGAATCAAATCTAACGATGAATCAATGCGCATCCGTAGTAATTGGTAAGGTTTTCCCTGAGGCAGGTTTTGTTGAAATTGCCCACCGGTTGCGATCATTTTTTGAGCAGAACCTGATTCGCGCAAAATTTTTAAGAGTAAATAAATAGCATTTGCCAAGGGAGTCAAAGGCTCAGACCATCGCATAATATCGGTTTGACGACGTGTAAATGAAGAATTTTGCCACGCGAAATAAGCTGGCAAGTCAAATTCGCAAGTTCCGCCAGGGATACCCATACGACTGCGTACACTCATTAACCAATCGTTTTCAGTGAGTGACTGGCCAGCTTTGCCAGCTAAATTGTTAAGTGAGATAAAACAACGCTCTAGTTCATTAATAACGCCATCTAGAACGCCTTCAGCGATAGCTGGATTGCCACGGTAGCTGTTGAAAACTTGCTTTTGCTTTTCTAAATCCTTCATCACATCAGATTTAAGGTCAGCGCGCGACCCAACATCCATGACTTCAAAAATGGTCGTTAAAGCGTAATGGTGGTCAAGCGCCGACTCGCGCGACGACAATTCGCCAAGGCGATTAAACAAATGTTCAAGCCGAAGGTAAGTTCGGATTCTTTCGTTAAATGGGTATTCGTAGAGGATCACAATTTTTTCCGTTCATCGAATGGGCGCAGTAAATGCTGAGCGACATGCGTTACTTGCTCTCGAAGGTGTTCGACGGTGATACTATCATTGAATATCAAGATATCGGCCGCGCTGTTACGCATTTTTCGACTGGCTTGGCTGGCGATTATTTTTTCTACATCCTCTTGTTTCAAGGTGTTTCGTCGCATAACTCGGTTAATTTGTGTTTGTTCCAAGCAATCAATCACCAATACTTGATCTAAGATTGCTCTCCAATTTTGAGATTCAACCAACATAGGTATGTCGTACACAATGAGTTTGGCTCCTGAGGCCAGAGCTGCTTGGTCTTGTCGCTGCATCTCAAGCTTGATTAATGGATGAATAATCGCTTCAAGGCGTTTTTTTGCGCCAATGTCTGTAAATACTAACTCACGCATGCCTTCACGGTCTAAGCTGCCGTCAGCGCTGATCATGGCTTCACCAAATTGTTGTTTGATCGATTCTATGGCCGCGCCACGAGAAGCAGTTAGGCTGCGAGATATAGCGTCAGCATCTATAACTATCGCTTCTATCGCTTCTATCGCTTCTATCGCTTCTAAAGCTGCAAACATGCCCGCAACAGTGCTTTTCCCACTGCCAATGCCGCCAGTTAAGCCTAAACGCGTTGGTTGATACGACATACGAGTTGTCGAGTTTAAAGTGAAGCCAGACCTACAAGTTTCAAAATAGCTTGTGGCCCGAAAAACATGGCGCTGAAACCAGCAAGCCCTAAAAATGGACCAAACGGAATATAGCCACCTTCACGTAATTTACTGGAAAATTTAAGCGCAATGCCAACAATTGCACCTATAACTGAAGCCATCAAAATAATAGGAATCAATGCCTGCCAACCATACCATGCACCCAGCGCCGCGAACAGTTTGAAGTCACCAAAGCCCATGCCTTCTTTGCCCGTAATGAGTTTAAATATCCAGTAAATGAGCCACAACGAAAAATAACCAGCTGCAGCCCCCCAAACAGCGGATTCAAGTGAAACATTAGTCAACTTCAAAGCGGCTAACAACAAACCAGCCCAAAGCAAAGGCAGTGTCATGTCGTCAGGAAGCAAGGTCGTGTCCCAATCAATCATAGACAAAGACAGCAATGTTGCACTAAAACCGCACCAAGCTAAACCTGTTGGTGTGAGCCCCCAACGCCAAATGCAATAAAAGAAAAGTGCTCCCGTGACCAGTTCGACCATTGGATAACGCAAGCTAATCGCTGTTTTACAGGCGGAACATTTACCGCGTAAAAATAGGTAACTCAATACAGGAATGTTTTCATACCACTTGATTTGATGAGCGCATTTGGGGCA
>JBEBJY010000046.1:0-21240 GCA_040079635.1 Burkholderiaceae bacterium
GGGCTGCTGGCCCACAAATTGAGGTGCTGCAAAGCCGCAGCGTTGGGCCCAGCGAAAAAATTGGTCAACGTCGGCCCTGTGTGCAGGCCAATATCAAGTGCAATTTGTTTCATAACTGTGATTTTACGGAATAAATTACAAATTTGAACCGAGTTTTAGCCCTTATAAAGCTGACTCGACATGTAATTAGCCTGCACGCGCCGCATCGCCACCAAAAGCACGGCGCTGGCTGGCAAGGCGACCAAGACCCCCACAAAGCCAAACAATTGCCCAAACGCCATCAACGCAAAAATGACGGACAAAGGGTGCAGGCCGATGCGCTCGCCCACCAATCGCGGCGTCAGGTAAAAGCTTTCTACCACCTGCCCTGCGCCATACACTACAGCGACCATGACCAAGGCTTTGATAGACGCGAATTGTAAAAGTCCAGACAACAAGGCCAAAACCAGCCCCAAACCAAAGCCCAAATACGGCACAAACACGGCCAAACCGGTGAAGATACCAATCGGCCAAGCTAAATCTAAGCCAAACAAAGCCAATCCCACGCTATAAAACACCGACAACGCCAACATCACCAAGAGCTGACCGCGCAGGTATTGGCCCAGCACAGCGTCAGATTCTTTCGTAAAACTGTCAAACGCGGGATGCATGCGTGGTGGCACAAAGGCCTGAAAACGACCCACAATGCGGTCCCAGTCGATCAACAAATAGAACAGCACAACGGGTATCAACACCAAATTACCGACAATCGCCAGCGCTACGCTGCCACCGAGCTTGACAGATGACAGCACAGAGCCCACGCTGTCTTCCGCGTTGGTGTTGAGGTATTTGAGAACGAAGTCTTTGATGTGCGCAAAATCAAGCGTGACTTTGATGCCCAATTGCGCCAGTAAGGGTTTGAGCCAATCGTGGATATTGTCAAAAAGCACGGGGATTTGCTGCTTCAAAAGCGGCAAATGCTTGGTCAAAATCGGCACAATCAGCAGCAGCATAGCCAACACGACAACAATAAAAAGCAGCTCAACGAGAAGAACGGCAATCACGCGCGGCATTTTTCCGCGCATCAGAGCGTCTAAACGATTCACCAGTGGATTGAGCGCATAGGCCATCACGCCAGCCACTACAAACGGCGTCAAAACCGGGCCCAAGAGCCATAACAGCAATACGGCAAATGTCGCGATGCCCAACCAAGTCATGGCCGTTTTTTGTGTGGAGGTGAATTGCATAGTAAAAACCCTTAAAATCAAGGCAAATTCTAGTCGGTAGAGGCTGGAAGTGACGCAAAGTCCAAAAAACTCCAAAAACTCCATTTTCCACACCATGACCACTCCCCTCAGCTACAAAGACGCCGGCGTTGACATTGACGCGGGCGACGCCCTGATCGAACGCATCAAACCGTTTGCCAAGAAAACCATGCGTGACGGCGTGTTGGCTGGCATTGGCGGCTTTGGCGCGCTGTTTGAGGTGTCGAAAAAGTTCAAAGAACCAGTCTTGGTCAGCGGTACTGACGGCGTGGGCACCAAGCTGAAACTCGCTTTTGAGTGGCAAATGCACGACACCGTGGGCATCGACTTGGTCGCCATGAGCGTCAACGACGTGCTGGTGCAAGGCGCTGAACCGCTGTTTTTCTTAGATTATTTCGCCTGTGGCAAACTGCACATCGACACCGCTGCGGCAGTCATCCAAGGCATCGCCAAGGGCTGCGAGCTGTCCGGCTGCGCCCTGATTGGCGGAGAAACTGCTGAAATGCCGGGCATGTACCCCGCTGGCGAATACGATTTGGCAGGTTTTGCGGTCGGCGCAGTTGAAAAAGCTAAGATTTTGACTGGTGCGTCAATTGGCGCAGGCGACGTGGTGCTAGGTTTGAAGAGCAATGGTGTACATTCCAACGGATTCAGCTTGGTGCGCAAGTGTATTGAGCGTGCAGAAGCTGCTGGCAACATCCCCACGACGCTAGACGGCCAACCCTTTAAGCAAGCCGTCATGGCTCCAACTCGTTTGTACGTGTTGAATGTTTTAAAGGCATTAGCGGCTCACCCACTAAATACCGCAGAAAACGGTTCAACCTCAGGCAAGACATCGGGGATTAAAGCTTTGGCCCACATCACCGGCGGCGGCCTGCTAGAAAACATTCCCCGCGTCCTGCCCAAAGGCATGGCAGCCCATTTGACCAAAGGCAGCTGGCCGCAAACTGAGCTTTTCGCTTGGCTGCAAGCCACAGCCGGTATCGACGACATCGAAATGAACCGCACCTTCAACAACGGCATCGGCATGGTGGTAGTTGTAGATGCCGCCAGCGCAGCCGCTGTAGCGCAGACTTTGCGTGATTTGGGCGAGACAGTGTTTGAAATCGGTGCGATTGCACCGCAGGGTGCGGGTGCTGCGGTTGTGGTTGGTTAAAACCTCGGAATTACCCCTCAAATAAGCCCCTAGCCGGCGTATTTATTGCCTAAGAAGCTATAAATAATATAGCAAAATGGCAATAAAACCTCACCAAACAGCCGTTAGCTGCCCAGCTGACAAACGAACGCAACGATTCGCCATAGCACGGGCTTCTAGCTCGTCATGCGTAACCAAAATAGTTGCGATACCCATATTGGTGATGTGCTGTTTGAACTCATCCCGCAGGGATTGACGCAGTTCTGCGTCTAAAGCGGAAAACGGCTCATCTAACAACAATACTTTGGGCTGTGTGATGAGCGCTCTTGCTAAGGCAACTCGCTGCTGCTCACCGCCCGACAACGTCGTGACTTTATCCGCCGCATGGGTTGCCAAATTGAAGCGCGCCAGCATTACTAAGGCTTGTTCACGGGCTGCTTTTTTGCTTAGTTTTTGCTCAATCAAGCCAAAAGCGACGTTATCTAAAACGTTCAAATGCGGAAACAAAGCGAAGTCTTGAAACATCAGCGCGAAATGGCGCTTTTCTGGGGGGAGCTGGGTGATGTCTTGCTGGTCAAAAAAGACTTGCCCGGCATCGGCCTGCTCTAAACCCGCCACAATTTTCAGCAAGGTGCTTTTACCAGCGCCAGAAGCACCGAGCAAAGCCACAATCTCGCCGCGAGAGACGCTTAAATTGAGCTTGTCTGCCAAGAACCGGTTCTCGTAGCGTTTGCTGATGTTTTTTAATTCAAGCATGCAGCTATCCTATCGTTTTTGTCTCTGAAGTTTTTTGCGGAGAATCAATCACCACGAAAACAAGCGCAGACAGCAACATAAGCAGACATGCCAAGAGCATCGCAGTATCTAAGTTGACCGCACCAGGCTTGCCAAGGCGCTGGTAAATCAAGGTGGTCAGCGTCGTCCACTCGGGGCGGGATAAAAACAACGTCACGGCAAACTCACCCAACGCTGTCGCCGCTGCAAACGCCATGCCGCGGCGCAGTGCGGGGCTGAGCAAGGGCAGCGTTACCCGCCAAAAAGTCCGCATGGGACTCGCACCTAAGGTACGAGCGACTTGGCTCAAATTTTCAGGCAAGCTGCCTAGACCAGCGGTCATGGCTTTGGTGACAAAGGGGTAGGCCAACACGGCATAAGCGGCTATCAACAAAGCCAAACTCGCTGTCCAATCGGGATACAACAGCAACAAGCCAAAGGCCACAGTGACTGGTGACGCTATCAACGGCAAATACGCTGCTGCACGCCACACAACCGAGCCTTGGGTGCCCAAAGCGTGCGCGATACCCAGCACGGTCGCGATCAACAGTGCTACGACTGAAAAGCGCAAAGTGTTCCACAAGGCATTCAAAGTATCTGCGTCCAGCAAAGCATCCCAAGCCTGTGTATCTGCCTGCATGGCGTGCCAAACAATTGCCAAGAGAGGCGCAGCACAAAAGAAGAACAAAACAGCCATGCCTGCCAACACCGCAAACCAACCTAAAACAGTTTTAGGTTGGCGCAAGGCAACGGGGTGCAAGCGTGCTGATACAGACAATCGCTTTTCCACATAGGCATAAGCCAGAGCGACCAAACCCGTTAACACCAGCATCCACAACGCCAAACTGCTGGCTTGGGCGAGTTTCAGCTCGTAAGCTACCAAAGTGTAAATTTCAACTTCTACCGTAGCATAGCGCTGGCCACCCAGCACCAAGGCCAAGCCAAAGCCAGAGAAGCAATACAAAAAAACGAGGCACAAGCTAGACGTTAACCAAGGCGCTATCACCGGCCACTCCACCCGCCAAAAGGCACGCCACGGTGTTGCGCCCAATGAACGGCTGGCAGCCATGCAATGCGCATTCACCTGCCCCAGTGCATCTACCCCTGCACGTATGACCAAGCACAGGTTAAAAAACAAATTGCCATATAAAAGTAACCAAGGTGTGTCTTGTAAATCAATGCCAAGAGCTTGGCTAAATACACCCTGTGGTCCCCACAATGCCAATACGCCCAGTGCGGCGACCAGTGTGGGCACAACGAAAGGCAACATCAACAGTCCCAACACGAGTTGGCGACCGGGAAACTCAAACCGAGCCAGCACCCATGCAACAGGAAGACCGAAAACGAGTGCCAAAACGCAAGTCACAACAGCTTGCGTGAAAGACCACAGCAGCCGCCACGTTAGGAAATCGTCTTGCCATACTGTGAAAAACGACTCATAAAAGGATTCGCCCCACCCTTCTGCAGCCAAACGGAGCATCGGCAACAGTAGCATCAACACCACCGCCGCGCTGGGCAGCAGGAGCAAGGCCACTCTTGACGAGTGTTTCATGGCTTAGTTTGAAAACTGAATTGAATACTTTATTTCAAAACAGTTTTGGTCCAACGGCTGATCCAACCAGCGCCTTTTTCAGCAATAACAGCAGGTGCCATGCTGTCGAATTTAGCTGGCTCAGGCGCAAAACGCATCACATCTGCACGCTTCGTTGTGCTTTGCATCGGGAACATCCACATCGTCGTCTGCATGGCTTCTTGCACGTCATTTGAGCGCATGAATTCTAAAAATTTCTCGGCTTCTGCGCGTTGCTTGCCGCCTTTGATGAGCGCCACGCCTTCAACTTGGCGGAACACTGCACCCGGTAAAAACAAGCTGGCAGTTGGTGAATCTGTTAATTTTTCTTTGCTATAAAACACCTCAGCGGCTGGGCTGCTGGCGTAGCTGACCACGATGGGGTACGCGCCACCGTTGCGACTGAAGTCGGTGTAATAGGCCTCTGTCCAGCCTTTGGCGACTTTCATGCCATTGCCGCGCATGCTTTTCCACCACGCGAACGCTTTTTCTTCACCCATGTGGGCAATCGTTGCCAGCAAGAATGCGTAACCTGGGCCTGAAGTGGCTGGATTTTCGACGACCAGCCATTTTTTGTAGGCGGGCTGAGTTAGATCTTCCAATGATTTTGGCAGCGGTGTGCCGCGTTTAGCCACGGTGGCTTTGTCGTAGTTGAGCGTCACAAAACCATAGTCAACGGCAACGGCCATGCCTGCAAATTCGGCTTTTGATTCGCCCTGTGCTGCTGCGCCTTCGTAAAGATCCAGCACATCAGCCGCTTTGGCTTTGACGGCTTGCGCGTTGTCGATGCCGTAGACGACGTCAGCAATAGGTGCTTTTTTCGTCAAAATAAGCTTATTCAACATCTCACCCGAATCGCCGCCTTTGACGATTTTGAGCTTCACGCCGGCTTCGGATTCAAATTTAGTCAATAAGGGCTTGGGCAAATCAAACGAGCTGTGCACGATAACGCGCAAGTCTTTGGCCAAAGCTGATACGGATAACACGCCAGCAGCAAATGCAACTGAAGCGAGTAAAAAATGTTTGCTAATTTTGTTCATGATTTCCTTTTGTACTCTTCTAAAACGCCGCAACAGGACGCATAAAAAGAAAGAACAGAAGAAACTTTCAGTCTCACGCTTCCTACGCTGGCATGACCCAGATCAGGTAAACAGGGTATTTCTCAGTCCGCACATATTTTTCAATGCAAAGACACCCCTGGTGAATCTCTATTGTAGCCTGATGTCTCATATGTCGGACTACAAAGAAAAAAGCCCTGTAACTCAATGAATTACAGGGCTTTATCTTTACTGGCGGAAACGAAGGGATTCGAACCCTTGATGAGGCTCAACACCCCATACTCCCTTAGCAGGGGAGCACCTTCGGCCACTCGGTCACGTTTCCTACTTATCAAGCGATATTATCGCACGATTTATGCTCTGATTTTACGCTGCAGCTTGATCCAAACCAAACACTTTGTGCAAGGCACGCACGGCCAATTCCATGTATTTTTCGTCAATCACCACCGAAGTTTTGATCTCTGAGGTTGAAATCATCTGGATGTTGATGCCCTCTTCAGCCAAGCAGCTGAACATTTTGCTGGCGATGCCCACGTGGCTGCGCATGCCGATGCCGACGATGGAGACTTTGCAGATTTTGGCATCGCCCACCACTTCTTTCGCACCCAAAGCACCGATGACTTTGTTGTTCAACAAATCAACCGCTTTGGCGAAATCATTACGGTGCACGGTGAAGCTGAAGTCAGTTTTGCCTTCTTTGCTGACGTTTTGGATGATCATGTCGATTTCAATGTTGGCATCTGCCACCGCACCGACAATTTTGTAGGCAATGCCTGGGGTGTCGGGTACGCCGAGCACGGAGATTTTGGCTTCATCGCGGTTGAATGCGATACCTGATACGACGGCTTGTTCCATGTCTTCATCTTCCTCAAAAGTAATCAAAGTGCCGGACGCGGCCTCTTCGTTAATGTCAATATCCCACGGCGTGAAGCTGGACAACACGCGCATTTTTACCTTGTATTTACCGGCAAATTCGACCGAGCGGATTTGCAGCACTTTGGAGCCCATGGACGCCATTTCCAGCATTTCTTCAAAGCTGACAGTGTGCAAACGGCGCGCTTCAGGCACAACGCGCGGGTCGGTGGTGTAAACGCCATCGACGTCGGTGTAAATCAAGCATTCGTCCGCCTTCAACGCAGCAGCCACGGCCACAGCGGACGTATCTGACCCGCCACGACCCAGCGTGGTGATGTTTCCCAAGTCGTCCACGCCTTGAAAGCCAGTGACGATGACGACGCGACCCGCATCCAAATCAGCGCGGACTTTTTTGTCGTCAATCGACTCGATGCGTGCTTTGGTGTGGGCGCTGTTGGTTTTGATGGCGACTTGCCAGCCGGCGTAGCTCACGGCTTCTAAGCCTTCAGCCTGCAACGCAATCGCCAACAAAGCAGAGGAAGCTTGCTCGCCCGTGGAGGCCAGCATGTCGAGTTCTCGGTTGTACGCATCACCCGGTTTTGCTGGCGACAATTCTTTTGCTAAAGCCAGCAAGCGGTTGGTTTCGCCACTCATGGCGCTGGGGACAACGACCATTTTGTGACCAGCGCGCGCCCATTTGGCAACGCGTTTGGAGACCAAGGCAATGCGCTCTGTCGAGCCCATAGAAGTGCCGCCGTATTTATGAACTATCAAAGCCATAGGAATTTAATGAAATGTAACGAACTAAAGGGTCGAACTAGAAAAGTAAAACCTAGGGATTGTACCAATCAATGCACGCCTCTTTGCGCTCAATGAAACCGCGTCCGACTTTAAGGTGAATTTGATGCCCGCGCGTGGTGCAAACCTTGATTTGATCGACCAACTGGCTCAATTGCGCGGTGCTGGGCGTGGTTTGGTGTGTTGTTTTCAACCAAAACCGTAGCGCGTTGCCCATTCTGGCATCGCTAAGTTGTTGTAATTGCTTGATATTGGGTGGGTTTGCGGTTTTTTGCAAGTCCGCTTCAGCAATTTCATTCAAAAGCAACTGCGCTTGCGCCGCGTGGCTGCTGCTGCGGGCAAACGTGTCTCTGAACTGAGGAAACGCCTCGTCCAAAGCGGGCAAGAGCTTGGCGCGGATGCGGTTGCGGGTGAAAGATTCGTCGGTATTGGTTGGGTCTTCCACAAAAGGTGCACCGCCATCGCCTAGCTGCGTTTGCGTTGCGAGCCAGCGGCGAATCTCACCAGCTGAGACTTGTAACAGCGGTCTGTAGTACTGAATGCCATCGCGCTGCCAAGCGGCTGGCATGGCAGCCAAACCGGGCAAACCAGCGCCTCGACTGAGCGCGAGTAGCAGCGTTTCAACTTGGTCATCCGCATGTTGTGCAAGTGCAATATTGCCAATATTTGCTATGTTTTTAGTAGCTAATGAGGCAATTAATACGCCGTCTACATGCATATTTGCACTCGAAAAAGCACTGTATCTGGCATTTCTTGCTGCAGCTTCCGGGCTTTCACCGAGTTCATGCTTGGCATTGACTTTTTTAACCGTTAGCGGAACGTTGATGCTTTTACAAAACGCTTCACAGTGGGCTGCAAAATCGTCTGCCGCATCTTGCAAACCGTGGTGAATATGAATGGCGCTGACCTGACCAGGCCACTTCTGAGCACAGGCTAAAAGTAAAGCCGTAGAATCTGCGCCGCCGCTGTAGCCAACTGCCAGTGGCAAAGTTGGGGAGAACGCAGCGATGGCGGCTTCAAAGGACAGGCTCAAAAAGCAACTCGGTAGATTCTTTGAAAAACACGACATTTTGCTTCCACAGCAAACTGGCAGGCCAATGTTTTGCCAGCAAACTTTGAAACAGCGGCTGCACTTCTTTGACCGATTTAGCCGCCAACAACTTGGGGCGAATCGCCATCACTTGCTTGATGTAGGCCAAATTGCGCGCTTCGTTGCGGGTAGGCGCGTTGTCTTCAGAGGCCAAAATCACGGGGACGTCTGGAAACATGGACTGCAAGGTGTTTTTATAAACCGCTTTGGTTCCTGTTTCACAACCTAAAAATACAACGGTATTGACCTTGTTGTACAAAGATCGGCTTTCGTCCATCATGTCGACGAACTCTTTGACTCTGGCATCCGTCAGCTCGCCTCTGTAAAAGCCTTGCTCGTGGTGGCCTGAAATCACCACCATGTTGAACGGGATGGCATTTTTGTCTTCTAAAAGCGCCAGCAACTCTTTTTTCAAGTCTTCCGCGCTGTAGTAGCCCGTGGTTTTTTCGCGCTCTTGTTCTAAGCTGTAAATTTTGTCGTAGTAGCTATCACACTTAGCGTCACGCTTGACGGCGACTGCGCAATCTTGCAACTTCACGGTGAATGCTTCAATCGCTTCGTTGACTTTAACGATATGCAAGCGCTGCTTGCGGGTGATGCGTTGGTAAGACGGCACGACCACCACCTCAGAAGCGACACCCTGTTGGCTTTGCTTGAAAACAGCTATTTCGCTCTCTGCGTTATTGAAATCAATGAACAAAGTGCGTGCTTGAACCTGTGCAGTGAATAGACTCAGGAAAAACCCAACGACGAGATAAATCTGTTTAAACATGGTATTCAGGTGCGGAACTAGTCAAATAGTTCCCTACAGGGACCTACTTTTGACTTGCTTTGCTTTCGGCTCTTTCCGCTTTAGCATCCGCCTTGATATCGGTAAACTTGCCGTAGCTCATCAAGCGCTCATAACGGCGATCTAAGAGTTCTTTGGTCTTCAAATCGCTGACTTGGCGATAGGCATCGACCAAAGCGCGCTTCAAAAACGCGGTCATCTGCTTGTGGTCGCGGTGCGCGCCGCCCACAGGTTCGTTGACGATTTTGTCGACAATGCCCAAAGCCTTCAAACGATGCGCGGTGATGCCCAAGGCGTCAGCCGCATCTTCCGCTTTATCTGAAGTTTTCCACAAAATGGACGCGCATCCTTCTGGGCTGATCACCGAATAAATCGAATATTGCAGCATGACCAACTGGTCGCACACAGAAATCGCCAAAGCACCGCCAGAGCCGCCCTCACCAATGATGGTGGTGATGATGGGCACTTCTAGCTGCGCCATTTCAAAAATATTGCGTCCAATGGCTTCGGACTGGCTGCGTTCTTCAGCGTCAATCCCAGGGTAGGCACCGGGTGTGTCGACAAAAGTGAAAACTGGTAATTTGAACTTTTCAGCCGTTTTCATCAAACGTAAGGCTTTGCGATAACCCTCGGGCTTGCTCATGCCAAAGTTGCGCATGGCGCGTTCTTTGGTGTCGCGGCCTTTTTGCTGACCAATCACCATGCAAGCAGCGCCGTTGAAACGCGCCAAGCCGCCCACAATGCTCAAATCGTCCGCAAAATGGCGGTCGCCATGCATTTCAACGAAGTCTGTGAAGATGTCGTTGATGTAGTCCATGGTGTACGGACGCTCGGGGTGGCGCGAGATTTTGGTGATTTGCCACGGCGTTAAATCACTGTAGATATCTTTGGTGAGTTGCAGGCTCTTCTTGGCCAACTGGTCAATTTCACTGGAGATATCAACCGCTGACTCGGTTTGCACATAGCGCAGCTCTTCGATTTTTGAGTCTAGCTCAGCTATCGGTGACTCAAAATCTAGAAATGTTTTTTTAGCCAAGTGTCTGTCCTCTTATTTCTCTTATTTGGATTTGTGTCGCTATTTTCAGTCAAGTTCAATAAGCTAGGCTTAATATGAAAATAATGATGGTTAATACGGAAATTAATACGGCAATGTTAATACGCTACAGGCGTAGGGTCTAGCGACCGCCAAATATACCAAGTAGCGACGCTGCGGTACGGCGCCCAAGCGGCCGCCACTTCCCGAATGTCGCTGCGGCTAACGGCTTCGCCAGAAAAATAACCTTTGCTGATACCGTTGATCAGCCCAATATCGTCCAAAGGCAGCACGTTGGGGCGCAGCAGGTAAAACATCAAAAACATCTCCGCCGTCCAACGACCAATGCCGCGAATGGCAACCAGCTCGGCGATGATGGCTTCGTCATCCATATCCGTCATGGTGTCGCTGCTGATGGCGCCAGAATCAAAATGAATCGCCAAATCGACCAAATATTCAATCTTGCGGGCACTCAAACCCGCTGCCCGCATGTCGTCGATTTTGAGTTTCAGCACGTGCGAAGGCAGCATTTTTTTCGGCAACAACGCAAATCTGTCCCACACGGTTTGCGCGGCTTTGACAGAGATTTGCTGCCCCACAATGCTACGCGCCAGCGTGGTGAACGCATCACCACGCGAGCTCAAAGAGACATCTGGAAACTGCCCGATCAGGCGCTTCATGACGCGGTCTTTTTTACCCAAATGCTTGCAAGCATCTTGCCAATAGTCGGGAGTGGTTATGCTAGTCGATACCATGTTCAATACGTCAATTTTGCTATATTTTTTATAGCTATTCAGGCAATAAATACGACGGCTATAGGCATATTTGATGTATTTTTATTGACTAAATTCATGTTTAAATCGTTTCCCACGTCGTTCCTGTTGGCGAGTCTTTCAGCACAATACCCTGCGCTAATAAATCATGACGAATCGCATCGGCCAAGGCAAAGTTTTTGGCCTTTTTAGCATCGTTGCGCTCCGTTATCCTAAGCGCTATCTGCGCAGTGTCAAGCGCATTTACAACGCCTGATTGTAAAAATTTTGTCGGCTCATTTTGCAGCAATCCCAAAATACCGCCCAGCGCTTTTAACAGCCCAGCCAATTGCGCTGATTTGGTGCTGTTCACTTGCGTTGCCAAATCAAAAAGTACAGCTACGGCTTCGGGTGTGCCGAAGTCTTCGTCCATCGCGGCTTTGAAGCGAGCTGCGTACGGATCGCTCCAATCGACGGTGATTTCAGCAGGCTTAACGGAATCTAAAGCGGTGTAAAGACGTTTGAGCGAAGCACGCGCATCGTCCAAATGTACGTCGCTGTAGTTCAAACCTGTGCGGTAATGCACACGCACGATGAAAAAACGCACCGTTTCGGGGTCGTATTTGGCCAAGACTTCACGTATCGTGAAAAAGTTACCCAAGCTTTTGGACATTTTTTCATTGTCTACGCGCACAAAGCCGTTATGAATCCAGTAGTTCGCCAGCGGCTTTCCGTTCGCGCCCTCGCTTTGCGCTATTTCGTTTTCATGGTGCGGGAACTGCAAATCTGCGCCGCCGCCGTGGATGTCAAAGGTTTCGCCCAACATCGCGCAGCTCATCGCCGAGCATTCAATGTGCCAACCTGGACGGCCAGCGCCGTAATCACTTGCCCATTTGGCATCTTCAGGCTCGGTGAGTTTGGCGGATTTCCACAATACAAAATCCAAGGGGTCGTCTTTGTCTTCCAAAACCGCCACGCGTTCGCCAGCACGCAGTTCATCCACTGATTTGCCCGACAGCTTGCCGTAGCCCGGAAACTGACGCACCGAAAAGTTAACGTCACCGCTAGGCGCTTGGTAAGCCAAGCCTTTTTGCGCTAAGGTCTTGATAATGCTCAGCATTTGCGGCACAAACTCGGTTGCGCGGGGCTCATGCGTCGGAGTTTCAATGTGCAAAGCGCCAATATCTTGGTTCATGGCGGCGACCATTTCGTCGGTCAGTGCGCGGATGGTGATGCCGCGTTCTAAGGCGCGTTTGATGATTTTGTCGTCAATATCCGTGATATTTCGCACATAAGTGACTTTGTAACCGCTCGCTTTGAGCCAGCGCTGCACCACATCAAACGCCATCATCATGCGCGCATGGCCGATATGGCACAGGTCATAAATCGTCATGCCACAGACGTACATGCGCACATGGCCGGGCTCAATCGGTACAAAATCTTCTAAATCACGAGACATCGTGTTGTAAATGCGCAAACTCATGGGGTGATTTTAAGTAGGTAACTAAATAGGCAACTGGTGGGTTAACAAGCGGAGCTAGCTAGGCGGGTACAGCGGGTACAATTTGCCTTGCAGTTTAAGTTTAAAGTTTAACAGCTAGAAAAGACCACCTATGCCAAGCATCCGCTCCCTTACGTCTTCGTTTACGTCTTCATTCACACCTATCTCCTTGTTGCGTTTGTTGCCAGCGACTTTTGCGCTGTCAGCAGCCTTGTTTGCGGTGTCCGTTCACGCAAGCGACATTGATGACGTCAACCAGTTGCTCAAAGCAGGCAAGCAAGCGCAAGCGCTGACTAAGGTGGAACAATCTTTGACCACCAAGCCGCGCGACCCGCAGCTGCGCTTCCTCAAAGGCGTGATTCAAACCGAGCTGGGCAAACCGCAAGACGCGATTGGTACTTTCACGAAGTTGACCGAAGAATACCCAGAGCTGCCAGAGCCGTACAACAACCTCGCCGTGCTGCATGCCAGCGGTGGCCAGTTTGACAAAGCCCGCGCCGCGCTAGAAATGGCGATTCGCACCAACCCAAGCTATTCAACAGCACATGAAAATTTAGGAGACATTTACGCCAATTTGGCCAGCCAAGCCTACAGCAAAGCGCTGCAGCTTGGCGGTTCTAGCTCAACGCTGCAACCTAAGCTGACCTTGATTCGTGAACTCTTCGCACCGGGTAGCAAAGGTGTGAATCCTAACGCGGCTAAACCTGTGGCTACTGCGCCAGTCACACCAGCAGTTGTTGCGCCTACAGCGCCTGTCGCCACTGCTCCAGCTAAGCCTGTTGCACCTATAGCGACTGCGCCAGTGGCACCAACACCAGCACCGGCTCTGCCAGCAGCCGTTGCGTCTTCTGACAAAGACATCGAGCAAGCGGTACAAGCTTGGGCAAAAGCATGGTCTAGCAAAGACATGAATGCTTACTTGGGTGCGTATGCAAAAAACTTTGACACACCTAAAAACTTACCCCGCAAAGCTTGGGAAGAAGAGCGTCGTGACCGCATCATGGGCAAATCACGCATCAGCGTGAAAGTGAGCGATTTGGTAACAAAAACCAATGGTAATACTGCCGTTGTGAAATTTCGCCAATCGTATGACGCAGATGCTTTGTCCACCTCAAGCCGTAAAACACTAGAGCTGAACAAAGTCGGCGACCGTTGGTTAATCGCCAAAGAAACCACGGGCGGTTGATTTTTTTGCGGGTCGCTGAGTGGGGGTTCCTTTGAACCGACTGATGAACTGTTTCCGCAATTCTTCTGCCATAGCGTTGCTAGCCAGCAGTGCTGCGTGCTGTGCTGTGCTTTTCGCACCGAACGCTTGGGCTCAAAGCAGTAAAATAACCATCTTAAGTAGCGGCAAAAATAAAAACGTTGCCCAACGCAAAATTGATTTGCAGGCAGAGGCCAAGCTGTTGCACATCTACCAACTGATTGGCAAAGGGCAGAATCGGCTAGCGATGGCTGAGTCTGAATTACTCCTCAAAGCGCAACCCAATTTTCAACTCGCTCAACTCGTGCATGGTGATTTGCTGAGCAGCTTTGTACGGCCGGTAAATAGCCAAGGTGATTTGCCAAAATCAATTCCGCTTGCTTCTTCGGCTACTTCACCTAATTCTGCAACTTCCGCCGCTTTGAATGAATTGCGAGAGGAATCTTTGCAGCGACTCAAAGCCTTGCGCGAACGCCCGCCTGCCAATACAGTGCCATCGCAGTTTTTAGCACTGTCCGAGCGCAACAAACACGCTATTGCGGTTGATGCATCGCGCTCACGCTTGTATTTGTTTGAAAACACAAGCAATGGCGTCAAACTGATTGCAGATTACTATATTTCCGTAGGTAAATTAGGGGTTGAAAAATCAACCGAGGGCGACCAACGTACACCTCTGGGTGTGTATTACATCACCGGCAGTTTAAGCCCCACATCTCTGGTCGATTTTTACGGTGTGGGGGCCTTACCGATCAACTACCCCAACCCGCTCGATTTGAAACGTGGCAAAACGGGCAGCGGCATTTGGCTGCATGGCACGCCTTCGGAACAATTTTCTCGCGCGCCAAAAGCCTCAGACGGATGTGTGGTTTTGGCCAACCCTGACCTCAATCACATTTTGACCAGTGTGCGATCTAGAACAACGCCTGTGGTTATTGCTGACCGCCTGAACTGGGTCTCAAAAGCCAGTTTGGATACTGAGAAGGCAAACTTCAACACCACCTTGATGGCTTGGCGACAGGCCAAAGTGCAGTCTGACATTGCCAAAGTCGTGGCGTTTTACACGTCAGATTTTTCGAATTACGGTAAAAATTTGACACAATGGTCGTCGATATTAGCCAACGAACTCAACAAACTCAAAGGTCGTGATATTGCCTTAACCAACATCAACATGATGCGTTGGTCCGATCAAAACGATACTATGGTAGTCACATTTGACGAGGTTATCGTTGGCAAGCAAACTGGCGTCACCAAACGACAATATTGGATACGTGACGGGAAAAATTGGAAAATCTTTTTTGAAGGTGTTATTTAAAGGTACAACTATGAATGTGGTTAAAAATTTATCCATTTTAAAATATTCCACTATATTATTAATAGCTATTCAGGCAATAATTACGCCGACTACAGCCATATCACAGACGGCATCTCAGACGAAATCAGAGATCAATCCAAAAGTGCAATTCAGCACCTCTGCTGGCAACTTTGTGGTTGAACTCCATGCCGACAAAGCGCCCAAAACCGTCGCCAACTTTTTGCAATATGTCAAAGACAAACACTACGACGGCACGATTTTTCACCGTGTGATCGACAACTTCATGGTGCAAGGCGGCGGTTTTGATTCTGCGTATGCCGAGAAAAAAACACGTGCTCCCGTTGAGCATGAAGGACAAGCAGCTTTAGCTAAAGGTGGCCTGAAGAATGTCGTCGGCACCTTGGCCATGGCACGCACGGGTGACCCGCAATCTGCCACCGCGCAATTCTTCATCAATGTGAAAGACAACGCGTTTTTAGACCCAACAGTGATTCCACCTGGTGACCCAGTGCCTTCGTTTGAATACCAAAACAAAACCTACAAAAACGTGCCGCGCAACCAGTTGACGTCATCACCGCAACTGTTTGGCTACACCGTTTTCGGTAAAGTGGTTGAAGGCATGGACGTAGTCACTAAAATGAAAGCCACGCCAACGGGTTCTGGCGGCCCCTTCCCTTCCGATGTACCGAAAACGCAAATCGTTATAACTTCAGCTGTCATTGTTAAATAAAATTAACTTATTCAAACTTTCACTCTTCAATTTCAAAGGTAAATAACCATGAGCAATCCACAAGTAGAACTCCACATCGCCGGTTACGGCGTCATCACCTTAGAGCTTGATGCTGTCAAAGCACCAAAATCAACCGCTAACTTTTTAAGTTACGTCAATAGCGGTCATTACAACAACACCGTGTTTCACCGCGTGATTCCAGGTTTCATGGTGCAAGGCGGCGGCTTTGAGCCGGGCATGAATCAAAAATCTTGCGGCGCTCCGATTGAAAACGAAGCGAACAACGGTGTTAAAAACGCCAATTACACCGTTGCAATGGCACGCACGGGCGACCCACACTCTGCCACCGCGCAATTCTTTATCAACGTGGCAGACAACGGCTTTTTGAACCACACAGCGCCTTCAGCTTCCGGTTGGGGTTATGCCGTGTTCGGCAAAGTAGTGGCTGGTAACGACGTGGTTGACAAAATCAAAGCCGTCAAAACCGGTCGTAAGGGCTTCCATGACGACGTGCCAAAAGACGATGTCGTGATTGCCAAAGCAGTCGCCCTGTAACTCAATGAAACCAGCCGTGCCGCCGTTTGCAGAGCTGCAAGCTTTGCAACATTGGCGCACGGTAGATTTCATTTCTGACTTGCACCTCAGTGAGTCAGAGCCTGCCACTTTCGATGCGTGGCAGCGCTACATGACCACCACCACGGCTGGTGCTGTTTTCATCTTGGGAGATTTGTTTGAAATCTGGGTGGGTGATGACAGTATTCGTGCTGACATTTCACCTTCATCGATAAATTTGAACTTTGAGGAGCGCTGTGCTTTGGTGCTTCAAGCTGCTGGTCAGCGCTTGAACCTCTATTTCATGCATGGCAACCGCGACTTTTTAGTTGGCACTCAGATGATGGCAACCAGCAATGCAAGTTTGCTGTCGGATCCAACCGTGCTGACGTTTCAGCAGCAGCGCTACCTGCTCACCCATGGCGATATGCTGTGCTTAGCAGATACCCAATACCTCGCTTTTCGTGATGTTGTGCGCCAACCTGTTTGGCAACAAGCGCAGTTGGCAAAACCGCTGGCTGAGCGACAAGCCATTGGCCGTCACATGCGAGCTGAGAGTCAAAAAAATCAGCAAAATTTGCTTGAATACGCAGATGTTGACGATACAGCATCTATCGCGTGGTTAGAAACTTCGAATACTAAAACAATGATTCACGGCCACACCCACAAGCCTGCCGATCACGACTTAGGCAACGGTTTTAAACGTGTGGTCATGACGGATTGGGACTTGAAAGCCGCACCAAACCGAGCGGAAGTGCTACAACTAACGAACAACGGTTTACAACGCATCAAACTCAACTAAACCTCAAAAATAGTTTTTAGGCAGCCATAACTAGCCATTTGTGCGATAATCATGATGTTGTGCACTCCAGTTGTACACAACGCCAGCAACCTGCTGGGGCTAAATCACCCTGACAAATTTGTAGGTTAGAGTTCAAAACCTTGCGGTTTGAACCAAAAACCCGCTTTTCTGAAAACCTGTTTTTCTTTTAGTCAGAACTTTTTATCCAATTTTGCTTTTCATCTGCCTTTGACTGGTGCAACCTACTTGTGGTTGCGACGGGCTGATACCCTAGCGCTCCGGACGAGCGCCTTTTATAAACATGAATTTTTCTGAATTGAACTTGGCTCCTGCCATTTTGAAAGCCGTACTCGAACAAGGCTACGACACCCCTACCCCCATTCAAGCCCAAGCCATTCCGGCCGTCTTGGAAGGCCGCGACCTGTTGGGTGGTGCGCAAACCGGCACCGGTAAGACGGCTGCCTTCACACTGCCTATGCTGCATCGCCTGTCGATGTCGCGCAGCGCACAAAACAAATTTGGTGGTACGGGCATTCGCGTGCTGGTGCTCACACCGACCCGTGAGCTAGCCGCTCAGGTTGAAGAATCTGTACGCACCTACGGCAAATACTTGCAACTCAGCTCCACTGTCATTTTTGGTGGTGTGGGCATGAACCCGCAAATCAGCAAGCTCAAAAAAGGCGTGGACATTTTGGTCGCCACACCCGGCCGTTTACTTGATTTGCAACAGCAAGGCATGCTGGACCTCGGTCAAGTGCAAATGCTCATTTTGGACGAAGCTGACCGCATGCTAGACATGGGTTTTATCCATGACGTGAAGAAAATCTTGGCCTTGGTTCCAAAAGACAAGCAAAGCTTACTGTTCTCCGCCACCTTCAGCGATGAAATTCGCGACTTGGCAGCCAACTTGCTCAATGACCCTTTGCACATCCAAGTGACACCCCGCAACACAACTGTACAGCGCATCACGCAGGTGATTCACCCTGTCGGTCGCGCTAAAAAGAAAGCTTTGCTGGCGCACATCATCACTGAAAACAAGTGGAGCCAAGTGTTGGTTTTCACCCGTACCAAGTTTGGCGCAAACAGCGTAGCCGAGTTTTTAGAAAAGAACGGCATCACCGCTATGGCACTGCACGGCAACAAGAGCCAAAGCGCCCGCACGCAAGCCCTTGCCGGCTTCAAAAGCGGCGAAGTGCGCGCCTTGGTAGCTACAGATATTGCAGCACGTGGTATTGATATTGATGACCTGCCACACGTGGTCAATTACGAAATCCCGAACGTCAGCGAAGACTACGTGCACCGCATTGGCCGTACAGGCCGCGCGGGCGCGGATGGCCAAGCGGTCAACTTTGTTTGCTTGGACGAAGAAGGTTTCATGAAAGACATTGAAGCCTTTACCAAGCAAAACATCAACGTCGAAATCGTTGAAGGTTTTGGCCCAGACGCTGGCGAAAAAGCCGAGCCTTTGGCCATGGGTCGCCAAACTATTTGGGGCGGCTTAGGCAAGCCACCAGGTCGTGACGTGATGGCTGCTGCAGCCAAAGCGGCGCGTACAGACATGCTGAACCGCGTGCGTGAAAACCGCGCTGGCAACGGTGCGGCTTCAGGACGCGGCCCAGCGGGCGGCGGGCGTGGCGGCAATGCTGGTGGAAACGCCGGCGGCCATCGTGGTGGTCGCCCTAGCCAACCTGGTCAAGGCTTTGCTGGCGCTGACAACGGTGGTCGTCCTCCGGCTCAGCGCCCCGCACAAGCTGGACGAGGTCGTCCTTTCGGCGGTGGTGGAGGTGGCTTTGGTGGCAATCAAGGCAATTCCGGCAACGGTGGTGGTGATGATTTCCAACCCCGTAACATTCGCCACGACGCTGGTCGCAACGTCACCGGTTTTAGCTCAAACAACCAAGGCCAGCGCAACAGCGCCGGTGGTCAGCCCGACCCATTGCGCACTAGCGTAGATAGCATGGCCGGCAGCGGACGTCGTGGTGGTGGCAATAATGGCGGCGGCGGCTTCGGTGGCAACCGTGGTGGCAACCGTTCTGCAGGTGGTGGCTTTGCCCCGCGTGGTCCAGGTGGCAACCCACCGCGTTCATTTGGACGTTAAAAACAGATATTAAAGAAACAGATTCTTTTCTTTAGCCTCTATAAAAGCGACCTAACTGGTACAAGCTAGGTCGCTTTTTTGTTTGCATGCAGTGTTAATTACTATAATTTTCATAGCTACTCAGTCAATAAATACGCAGGCTAGCGGCACAAATACGTCACTGCAAAGCAAAAAGCCTCGTCACTCAAAGAATGACGAGGCTTTTAAACTTTTGGCGGAGCAGACGACCGCTTTGAAGAATTAAGTCTGATGTCTAACAAGGACTCACATCGTATCAAAGACCTAGTATCGCCAATGGAATAGCTGTTCCGTTTCTGCATTGCATGTCTCATGACATATCACTACATTTAGCAACATCCAAAGATTGATTATGGTTAGAATAGTGGTTAGAAAAATTTAACCACTATCGACACCCTGACATGACCAGAGCACGCGAACGACTCACAGCCATAGCAATTAAGAACGCATCCAAGCCAGGCTTCTATCATGACGGCGGTGGACTATATTTGCAAATCAGCCGGTTTGGCACCAAGTCATGGATTCTCAGATATACCATTAATAAAAAAACCCGTGACATGGGCTTAGGCCCCCTGCTCGATTGGACTTTGGCCGAAGCACGTGAACGAGCCAAAAAATACAGGCAACTTATTGATGACCGTATAGACCCTATCGAATTCCGCGACGCTGAACAAAAAGCTCGCTCAGACGAGAAGGCAAACCGCAAGACTTTTGAAGAGTGCGCTACAGCTTGCCACAACGACAAGCAAACGCTTTGGAAGAATCCTAAGCACAAAGCGCAGTGGATTAACACCCTGACCAACTACGCATTTCCCATCATTGGCTCAATGAATGTTGCCAGTGTTGGCAAAAAAGAAGTTGCCAAGGTACTAGAACCCATTTGGATGACAAAGCAAGAAACCGCCTCTCGCATCTTGCAGCGCATCCGCATCGTGCTTGGCTGGGCGTCTGCCCATGACTACTACCCCAACTACGACCTCAAGATGTGGGACGAACTGCCCAATCTGTTGTCTGGCCGTCCCAAGAAAAAAGAGACGCATCACGCTTCATGCCCCTATACCGAGATTGCGGCCTTAATAGGCAAATTGTGGGAGTCGAATGTCTCAGAGATACTCAAGCTCTGCTTTGAGTTCACCATCCTGACCGCAGCACGTTCTGGTGAAGCACGGGGAGCACTAAAAGCCGAAATCAACTTTGACACCAAATTGTGGCTCATTCCTGATAATCGCATGAAACTGGACAAAGCGCACTCTGTCCCCTTGTCCGACCGCGCTGTCGAGGTGCTGAAACGAGCTTTTGAGTTATCACCTAAAAGTGAGTTGGTTTTCCCTAACTTGACCTCGGGAAAGCCATTTAGTGACCAAGCTTTCACCAAGGTCGTTCTTCGTGAGAATTTGGAAGTGCCCTACACCGCTCATGGGTTTCGCTCAACGTTTAGAACATGGGCTGGGGAGCAAACCACATATCCAAGGGAAGTATGCGAGCTTGCATTAGCACATAACATTATGGACGACGTTGAGAAGGCGTATGCACGTACGACCTTTGTCGAGCAACGCCGTCACTTGATGCAGGATTGGACAGACTATTTGAAAGTCACCGTAATCACGACGACTTAGTCAAGTTCACCCTGAGACTATTATTTCAAGCTCTGCAAGAAAGTCAGTACGTCTTTGACAGCTTCTGTCCGAACTGATGTATCACCGCTTACCGCATGGCCTGTAGTTTTACATTCTTTCCGTGCGGCATTCCATTCCTCCCAACCGTTTATCGTTGCACCCGTTTTAAAGTTACGTGCCGTACCTAAACCACGCTGTACAGATAACACGTTGTTGATTTTCACTTAGAACTGACCCCATCTTTTCATCCAAATTTGACCCCACCTAAAGCAGTTTAAAGCCATGCTCATGGGCTGTGGATAAGTTTA
>JBEBJY010000047.1:0-21155 GCA_040079635.1 Burkholderiaceae bacterium
TACGTTTTAACAAAGGTGGACAAACTCACACAGCCGCTAAGGTTTGATGTCTGTTTGTCCATTTTGTCGTTAAGACTACTGTTTTTTAAGTAGTATCTGTTTGTTGTGATTTGGTGCGGTTTTGCATCAAAGTTCTTTTGATCATTTTTTCGGAGCATCCCTTTTATGTCTCGTAGACGCGTCGTTGTGACTGGTTTAGGTTGTGTTAGCCCCGTGGGCAACACCGTAGAGGCATCTTGGGCAGCCTTGCTGGCCGGAAAATCTGGCATTGCCAAAATCACAGGCTTTGACGCCAGCGCCTTCACCACGCATTTTGCTGGTGAGGTGAAAGACTTCAAAATTGAAGATTACATCCCAGAAAAAGAAGCGCGCCACATGGGCCGCTTCATTCACATGGGCATGGCAGCCGCTTGCCAAGCCGTGGCAGATTCAGGCTTGGCAACAGGTGATGCGCTGAGCGAAGAAGAAGCTGTGCGCATTGGCTGCAACATCGGCTCTGGCATTGGCGGTTTGCCTACCATTGAGGCGACGCATATTGAGTACGTGAACCGCGGTCCACGCCGCATCACCCCATTTTTCGTTCCAGCCTCCATCATCAACTTGATTTCAGGCAATGTATCGATCAAATTTGGCTTCAAAGGACCAAACATTGCCGTTGTCACCGCCTGCACCACCGGTTTACACGCGATTGGCACCTCGGCGCGAATGATTGAGTACGGTGATTGCGATGTCATGATCGCTGGCGGTGCTGAGGCGACAACTTCACCACTCGGCTTGGGTGGTTTTGCTGCAGCCCGTGCTTTGAGCACCCGTAACGACGACCCAGCAACTGCATCGCGCCCATGGGACAAAGACCGTGATGGTTTTGTGTTGGGTGAGGGCGCAGGCGTTTTAGTGCTGGAAGAATACGAACATGCCAAAGCACGCGGCGCAAAAATCTACGCTGAATTGGCTGGTTTCGGCATGACGGGTGATGCCTACCACATGACAGCACCAAACGTGGATGGCCCACGCCGCTCCATGCAAATGGCGTTGAAAAACGCTGGCGTCAATGCAGACAGCGTGCACTACATCAATGCACATGGCACATCAACGCCACTGGGCGATTTGAACGAAACCAACGCCATCAAGCTGGCTTTTGGTGACCACGCCAAGAAGACGGTGGTCAATTCCACAAAATCAATGACAGGCCACCTGTTGGGTGGCGCTGGCGGTATTGAAAGTGTGTTCACTGTTTTGGCGATTCACAATCAAAAAAGTCCACCCACCATCAACATCTTCAACCAAGACCCCGAGTGTGATTTGGACTACTGCGCCAACACCGCGCGTGATCTCAAGATCGAAGTTGCTGTGAAAAACAACTTTGGCTTTGGCGGCACCAACGGTACTTTGGTCTTCAAACGCCTGCGTTAATTTTCTGAACCACCATCTCGCGCCAGCCGTCAGCTACGCCACAGGTGGAGCTGGTTGTTTGAGGTGGCTGCTCGCTGGCATCGTGTTGTTAGGTGCTGCATCACTGTGCTTGTTCGGCTATTTCACCGGTTCAGCTTCTAAATTACTGACTTGGCAATGGGTTTTGTTGGCAGGTGTTTGGCTCTTCAGTACTGCGGCAGCTTGGCGGTTTTTGCGCCATCTGCCACAGGGCGAGCTCGATTTTGATGGCGAAAACTGGTATTTCGAAAACAAAGTGGATCAAATAGATCAAGTAGGTACTGTCAGCATTCGGTTTGACGGGCAAAGTGGCATGCTGCTGCGGTTTGAAAATGAGTTTAATCGCGTGCATTGGTTATGGCTGGAAGAACGATTTTCATCCAACCATTGGCATGACCTGCGCCGTGCTGTATATTCGCGCCCAGCCTTACAGAATTCGCTCCATTTAATATGACACCCCCTCCCAACCCATCTGGTGACCTGCCAGACGACGTGCTGCCCCCAGCTGCGCAAGAGCCAGACAGCGACGCCATGCTGGTCGAACGTGCGGTTGCGGGAGACCAGCGGGCGTTTGAGTTGCTGGTCATCAAATACCAGCGGCGCATTCAGCGCTTGATTGGCCGCATGGTGCGCGATGTGGATTTGGTGGACGATATTGCGCAAGAAACCTTTATTCGCGCCTACCGCGCTTTGCCCAAATTTCGTGGTGAAGCGCAGTTTTACACCTGGTTGTATCGCATTGCGGTGAATACGGCCAAAAAGTTTTTACTAGAAATGAAGCGTGACCCAACCGTGTCCATTGGCGCTTTTGGTAACACTGACGAAGACAATGAAACTTTCCAGTCTAAAAACGAACCAATATCAGACGATACGCCCGAAACCTTGTTTGCCGCCAAAGAAATAGCCAACACCGTGAACGCAGCGATGATGGCGCTACCTGAAGATTTGCGCCAAGCCATCACGCTCCGAGAGATTGATGGCATGAGCTATGAAGACATTGCGCAGCTGATGGCATGCCCCATTGGCACAGTGAGGTCTAGAATTTTCAGGGCCAGAGAGGCTATTTCGGCCAAAGTAGGGCCGTTGCTGGAGAGTCAAACGGGGAAGCGTTGGTGATGAGGCATAGCAGCGAGAGATAGTAATAAAAGTAATTAACGACTTTAAAGATATGAAAACTGACAACAACATACCGCTAAACGAACAGCTAAGTGAGCTGCAAAGAGCGCACATCTGCGATTTGGCTGATGGCCAGTTGCGCGGCGCTGCATTTGCCGATGCGATGGCTTTGCTAGACGCCAACAGCCAAGCGCGCGCTTTTTGGTACGGTTTGCACGTGGCGGGTGATGCATTGCGCGGCGAAATAGCAGCCAATGCAACAGCCAATACGGCGGATATCGCCAAAGACATGGCTTTTTTAGACACCTTCAGAGCAAATTTAGCCAAAGAGCCGCTGTTAAAACCTGCCGTAAAGCCAAGCGCAGAACCCATTGTTCAGTCCAACGCGCTGACTTCAGCCTTGCCGACAGCTAACGATTCGTTTTTCAATTGGAAATGGGTGGGTGGCTTGTCTGCAGCAGCAGCAGCTGTCGTTTTTAGTTGGAATTTGGTGGCAACAACGTCAAATGCCCCAAATAGTTCAGGTGCGCAATTAGCGCAATCGGCTGTGCAGGCAGCACCTGTAGCAACAGCAAGCGCCGCCGGCGTGATGCTGCGCAGCCCGCAACTTGACGCCTTGATTGCTGCGCATAACCAAGCGGGCGGTAGTTCTGCGTTGCAAATGCCGTCTGGCTTTTTACGTAGTGCAACGTTCAATACAGGTACATCGGCAACGGTTGTGAGTGATAAATGAATATAAAAATGCTATTTTCAATGCATTTTAAGGCTCTATCCGGCGTATTTATTGCCTCTGTAGCTATTAATTCTATAGCAAATGATGATTTGAACGTAACTAAGCCGCAATCTGCGCACAGCGCATCTGCTACAAATACGACGAAAGCAGCGCCGCTTGGTGGCTACAAATCTGTCAATGAATGGCTGGTTCGTATTCACGATGCTTCACGCAAGCGCGCTTACACGGGAACATTTGTGGTGTCTGTGGGTACAGACATGGCCAGTGCGCGCATTTGGCATGTGTGTGATGGTGAGCAGCAGATGGAGCGGGTGGAATCTCTCACAGGTGCGCCGCGTTCGACCTTTAGGCGCAACAACCATGTCGTCACCTTTTTCCCAGACACCAAGGTAGCTCGCTCAGAAGAGCGTGAGTCATTGGGTATTTTCCCTAATTTTCTCAAATCCAACGACAGCGCGATTGCTGAGTTTTACAACATCAAAATGCTGGATGCGGAGCGGGTGGCGGGTTTTGAGGCTGAAGTGGTGCAGCTGGTAGCCAAAGACGCGTTGCGCTACAGCTACCGCATTTGGACCGAACGCAAAAGCGGTTTGGTTGTGAAGCTGCAAACTTTAGATGCTGTTGGCCGCGTGATTGAGCAAACTGCGTTTTCAGAGCTGAACCTAGATGCGCCTGTGAAGATGGAGAAACTGGCTGCGATGATGAACAACACCGCTGGCCACAAGCTAGAGCAGGTGGAAATGAGCAAAACGACGGCGATAGCGCAGGGTTGGAGCATGCCGCGCAGCGTGCCAGGTTTTGCATCGGTGAGTTGTTTTAAGCGGACGGACACGATGCAGTGGATTTTTTCAGATGGTCTGGCAACGGTGTCGTTGTTTGTAGAGCCTTTTGACCGCAAACGCCACACCCAAGAAGGTGTGTGGGCTATGGGGGCCACACAAACGCTGACGAAACGCATGGATGACTGGTGGCTCACAGCGGTAGGCGAAGTGCCAGCGCCCACATTGAAGGTCTTTGCGCAGCAGTTGGAACGTAAAAAATAGTTTCGTTTAAAGTGATATTTTTAAGTTGGCAGTATTTATCGCATTCATCGCAATAATCGCAATAATCGTTAATTAGGTGGCATTTTCATGACTTCTCTCAAGAGTTTTAGTTCTAAGTTTGCAGGTTTGCTAGGTTCTATTGCCTTAGCTGGCATGGTGTTTTTGCCTGTCACGGCAGGTGCGCAAATGCGTGGTTTGCCAGATTTCACGGAGCTAGTAGAGCAAGTTGGCCCCTCTGTGGTGAATATCAGAACCTTAGAGAAAGTCAGTAGCCGTGGGGCAAATAGTCCTGAAACAGACGAAGACATCCAAGAGCTGTTGCGTAAATTCTTTGGCGACCGCTTGCCGGGCGGACCTAAAGCGGATCCTAAGGCTGACCCAAAAGCTGAAAAATCTGACCCCAAAACACCGAAGCGCCGAGTGCCTGAGCCTAGAGAAGACCAGCCGCGCGGTGTGGGCTCAGGCTTCATATTGAGTTCGGACGGCTTGGTCATGACGAATGCCCATGTGGTTGATGGTGCGGACGAAGTGCTGGTGACCTTGACGGACAAACGCGAGTTCAAAGCCAAAATTATTGGGGCAGACAAGCGCACGGATGTGGCGGTTATCAAAATTGAAGCCACTGGTTTACCCGCAGTAAAGATTGGCGATGTGAATCGCCTCAAAGTGGGCGAGTGGGTGATGGCGATTGGTTCTCCGTTTGGTTTGGAAAACACCGTCACAGCTGGCATTGTGAGCGCCAAGCAGCGCGACACGGGTGATTATTTGCCTTTGATTCAAACCGATGTGGCCATCAATCCAGGTAATTCAGGCGGCCCGCTGATCAATATGCGCGGCGAGGTTGTAGGTATCAACAGCCAAATTTATTCACGCTCAGGCGGCTTCCAAGGCATTTCGTTCGCCATTCCTATCGACGAAGCCGCGCGTGTGAGTGATCAGTTGCGCACCACGGGTCGTGTGTCACGCGGACGTATCGGTGTGCAGATTGATCAGGTGAGCAAGGAAATTGCTGAATCTATTGGTTTGTCAAAGGCACAAGGTGCTTTGGTACGTGGCGTTGAAGCCGGTGCGCCGGCCGCGCTTGCCGGTGTTGAAGCGGGTGACGTTATTTTGAAGTTTGGTGGTGTGGCGATTGAGAAATCCGCCGATTTGCCACGCTTTGTAGGTAACACAAAGCCTGGCAGTAAAAGCACGTTGAGCGTGTTCCGACGCGGTGCAACCAAGGAGTTGACTGTGACGGTAGGCGAGTTTGAAGATGAAAAAGTTACCAAAAAACCTGTAGCCAAAGACGTCAAACCCAAAGTGGCGACGGCTGCGCAGAGCTGGGGCTTGGTCGTTAGCGACTTGACTGATGCGGCGAAGAAAGAACTCAAGATCAAAGGTGGCGTGAAGGTTGATGCAGCCAGTGATGCAGCCGAGCGCGCAGGTCTGCGTGAAGGTGATGTGATCAGCTCAGTAGCGAATATGGAAGTCAATACCGTCAAAGAATTTGAAGCAGTGCTTGCGAAAATTGACAAAACTAAGACAATCAATGTGCTGTTTCGCCGTGGTGAGTGGGCACAATTTGCCTTGATCAAGCCATCAAAATAAGCAAACCTGGTCTGGTTTGGACCAGATTCAGGGCGCAAAGACCTCAAACCAGCGATGGTTTTGAGGTCTTTTTATGGTCTGATTTGTCTAAAATAGGACAATAATTTATTTATTTTTATTTATTTTCAAGCTCTTAAAAGTGTGCGCTCACTAACTTAATTTCGAAACTTACGATAAAATTAGATAGAATCAAAGCTTGAAAAGGCAGATTTGTCGCATATTGAATCAGTTTTTTGCTACTTTATGACTTTACGTACAACAGTCCACCGACGATCCACAGATCGCCCACAAGTTGTCCAGTGGTTAAATTGTAAAACTGTGATTAAGCTGTGAATAACTTTTCGTTGCTGCCCTGCAACATCTCGTGCCAACAGATTTTGGGACTTCACAAACTGGCTTTTTTGCCTACAATGAAGTTCCAACTATCGCAGTTGCCATGCTTGTTGGTTTCAGGGCGCGTCACAATTCGACGCGCCCTTTTTTATGTCCGCGCTGTTCCGTTTGACTCTTTTTAGTAATGGCATTCGTTTCAATTCAATCACTTAAAGCATCACGTTGATGAATCACATCAGAAATTTTTCGATCATTGCACATATTGATCATGGTAAATCTACTCTCGCTGATCGTTTGATACAGCGCTGTGGTGGTCTTGAAGCGCGTGATATGTCGGCACAAGTTTTAGACTCGATGGATATCGAGAAAGAGCGTGGGATAACCATCAAAGCGCAGACGGCAGCGTTGCATTACAAAGCAAAAAATGGCGAAATTTACAACCTCAATTTGATTGACACACCAGGTCATGTTGACTTTTCATACGAAGTCTCGCGCTCACTCAGCGCATGCGAAGGTGCACTCTTGGTTGTTGATGCCAGCCAAGGTGTAGAAGCGCAAACGGTAGCGAACTGCTACACCGCGCTCGACCTTGGCGTAGAAGTTGTACCTGTGCTCAATAAAATGGATTTGCCTAACGCAGATCCGGAAGGTGCACGCCAAGAAATTGAAGATGTCATTGGCATCGATGCGACTGATGCGATTTCATGCTCAGCTAAAACTGGTTTGGGCATTGACGACATCCTAGAAATGGTCGTCGCTAAAGTACCACCGCCGCGCGGTAACCCCAATGCACCGCTACGTGCGATGATTATTGACAGCTGGTTTGACAGCTACGTCGGTGTGGTGATGTTGGTGCGTGTGGTCGATGGTCGCTTGGCGAAGAACGATCGCATCAAGATGATGGCGACTGGCGCTGCTTACAACGCTGACAAAGTGGGCGTCTTTACGCCAACGGATGTCGAACGCCCCGCTTTAGAAACGGGTGAAGTGGGTTACATCATTGCAGGTATCAAAGAGTTGCAAGCTGCCAAGGTAGGCGATACCGTCACCTTGATCAAAGTTGGCTCTGGCGGCGCAGCATTTACAGCGACCGAGGCTTTGCCAGGTTTCAAAGAAATTCAGCCGCAGGTGTTTGCGGGTTTGTACCCTACTGAAGCGAATCAATACGAAGGTTTGCGTGACAGTTTGGAGAAACTCAAGCTCAACGATGCCTCTTTGCATTACGAGCCTGAAGTCAGCCAAGCGCTGGGCTTTGGTTTCCGCTGCGGATTTTTAGGTCTGCTGCACATGGAAATTGTGCAAGAGCGTTTGGAACGCGAGTTTGATCAAGATTTAATTACGACAGCGCCCAGCGTTGTTTATGAGGTGATGACTGCCGATGGTGCGGTCACGAAGGTCGAAAACCCAGCCAAAATGCCAGATCAAGGCAAGATGGTAGAAATTCGTGAACCTATCGTCACCGTGCATTTGTATATGCCACAGGAGTACGTGGGTGCTGTGATGACACTGGCCAATCAAAAGCGTGGCATTCAGTTGGACATGACTTATGCGGGTCGTCAGGTGAAGCTCACTTACGAAATCCCACTGGGTGAAATCGTTTTAGACTTTTTTGACAAATTGAAGTCGGTGAGCCGAGGTTATGCGTCTATGGACTACGAATTCAAAGAATTCCGTGTTGCAGATGTCGTGAAAGTTGATATTTTGCTAAACGGCGAAAAGGTAGATGCCTTGTCCATCATCGTTCACCGCTCACAATCCCAGTACCGTGGGCGTGCTGTGGTTGCTAAAATGCGTGAGATCATTTCGCGTCAGCAATTTGATGTGGCGATTCAGGCAGCTATCGGTGCGAATATCATTGCTCGTGAATCACTCAAAGCCTTGCGTAAAAACGTGATTGCTAAGTGCTATGGTGGCGATATTTCGCGTAAAAAGAAATTGTTAGAAAAGCAAAAAGCAGGTAAAAAACGCATGAAGCAAATTGGCTCGGTTGAGGTTCCCCAAGAAGCGTTTTTAGCTATATTACAGGTTCAAGATTAATGCAATTTATAACGTCTCTCATACTCGCATGTTTCGTAGGCTACGCTGGTAGCTGGTATTTGGGGATGCATGATGGCAACTTTGCTTTGTTGCTGTTCATGGCCGTCGTCGTGACGGGGTGTTACTGGTTGGCAGAACGTTTCTATTTTCTCCCACAGCGTGAAAAGGCAGCGCAAGCTTTGCAAGATGCATCCACAGCACGCATGACTGAACTCACCAAAATGGGCATCAGCCGTGTTGATGGCGATTTGGCGAATATCACAACTGCGCAAGAGAGGATACGTGCTCAGCCATGGTGGTTGGACTGGACGGCAGGTTTGTTCCCCGTTATCTTGGTCGTATTCCTGTTGCGTTCGTTTTTATTTGAACCTTTCAAAATTCCATCAGGTTCGATGATTCCTACCTTGATGATTGGCGATTTGATCTTGGTGAACAAGTTTCATTACGGTGTGCGCTTACCGGTTATCAATGAAAAAATCACAGAGGGCACACCACCTGCGCGTGGTGATGTGATGGTTTTTCGTTACCCACCTCGACCAAGCCAAGACTACATCAAACGTGTGGTCGGCATTCCAGGTGACGAAGTCGCGTATTTGAACAAAAAACTGACAATAAATGGCAAACCGTTGAGTAAAACCAGCTTGCCAGACTTTTTTGACGATGACACCATGCATTATTCAAAGCAATTTGAAGAGTTGTTGGGTGAAAAAACGCACCGTTTGCTGAATGAAGAAACGCAGCCAGCCTTTGTTTCAGGGGCGAGTGACTTTGAATTCAAACAAAATTGCAACTACAGCATTGAAGGCGTGGTTTGCAAAGTGCCTGCAGGTCATTACTTCATGATGGGCGATAACCGCGATAATTCATTAGATTCACGCTACTGGGGTTTTGTACCTGATAAAAACATCGTGGGTAAAGCCTTTTATGTATGGATGAATTTTGGCAATTTGAAGCGTATTGGTTCATTCAATTGATCAGGTACCAGTTGTCGTTTTATAACTTAACGCTCTTAGTTAAATAATTTTTTTGGAGATTGCTATGACTAACTTGTCTCAATTGAAATCTAAACAACGTGGCGCTACTTTTTTGGGTATGTTGTTTATTGCGGCTGTCATCGGCATCTTGTTCATTGTTGGCGCTAAAGTAGCACCCACAGTGATTGAATACCAAGCCATTTTAAAAGCGGTCAATACGGCAAAAATGGGCAGCTCAGTTGCAGAAGTGCGGAGCATGTTCGATAAAAATCAAGCTACCGGATATTTTGATGCCATCAGCAGCAAAGATCTGATCATTGAAAAAATTGCTGATAAGCACGTCGTAAGCTTTGCCTATCAAAAAGAAATCGCTTTGGCGGGTCCTGCTTATTTGTTGCTCAAGTACGAAGGTAAAAGCAATTAAATGCGGCATTCTCAAGAGCTTCTCAACAGTTTGAATTGCTGGTTTTAGTCGCGTGACCACTCCTTTGATTGGCCTTCAAACGCGGCTACAGCATCAGTTTAAAGACATCGCATTACTGCAACGCGCTGTCACGCACAGAAGTTTTTCAGCAGACCACAACGAACGTCTTGAGTTTTTAGGCGATTCCGTGCTGGGCATGGTCATTGCCGGTATTTTGTACGAGCGGCTTAAAGAATTACCTGAAGGTGATTTGTCGCGTGTTCGTGCCAATTTGGTGCGGCAAGAGACCTTGCACCAGCTGGCTTTAGAGCTGCGCATTCCAGAAGTGCTGCGCTTGGGCGAAGGTGAGTCTAAATCGGGTGGTCAAAAACGGCCTTCGATTTTGGCTGATGCCTTAGAAGCTTTGATCGGTGCTGTTTACTTAGATGCAGGTTTTGAGACGGCGCAAGCCTTGGTGGCACGTCTTTTTAGGGCTGTCGATATCAATCCACAAATGCAAGCGATTGGCAAAGATCCCAAAACCGAGTTGCAAGAATGGCTGCAAGGTCGCAAAATGAGGTTACCTATTTACCGCGTGGTCGGAACTTTAGGCGCTGCGCATGAGCAGACTTTTGAAGTCGAATGTGAAATTGACGAGTTGAATTTGAATGAACGGGGCATTGGCGCCTCGCGCCGTGCAGGTGAACAAGCCGCCGCTGCTGTGATGTTGCAGTGCATCAAAACGGCTTTAAAAGCAAATGTAAAAACTAACAATAAAAATTAAATAAAAAAATGAATGCTACAAATAATATAGCTAATGAGGTAGTAAATACGCCGGCTAATACCGAATTTAATGCCGAATTTAATGTCGAAATTAATGATAAAAATCCAGAAGCTTCCGCCCCTGCAGTAGAGCAAGCCCGTATCACTGCTATGCTAGGTGCGGCAGTAGCGTCTAAAACTATCACGAATGTTCCGGTTGAGTCTCAGCGTTGCGGTTTGATTGCTATTGTGGGTAAACCAAACGTTGGTAAATCTACTTTGCTCAATGCCTTGGTAGGTCAAAAAATCAGCATCACCTCGCGCAAAGCGCAAACCACACGCCATCGCATCACGGGTATGTCAACCCGCGCAGAGGTGCAATTCGTGTTCGTCGATACGCCAGGTTTTCAAACACTGCACGGCAATGCCCTGAACCGTTCGCTGAACAAAGCTGTGCAAGGCGCCGTAAGTGATGTCGATTTGGTGCTTTTTGTGGTGGAAGCTGGGCGCTCGAATATGGCGGATGACAAAGTCGTCTCCTTGCTGAGCAACGACATTCCAACATTGTTGATCGCCAACAAGCTAGACATGGTGAACCGCCGTGGCGATATTGCGCCCTGGCTGCAAGGTATGCAAGCGCAACATAAGTTTGATGAATTTGTACCCATGTCGGCTAAAAACGCCAAAGACATCGAACGTTTGTTTGGCATTTGTGAGAAATACTTGCCGCAGCAGCCTTGGATGTATGACGCTGAAGAGTTGACTGACAAAAGCGAAAAGTTCTTGGCTGGTGAAATGGTGCGCGAAAAATTGTTCCGTTTGACGGGTGACGAGTTGCCGTACACCTCAACCGTTGTGATTGACAAGTTTGAAGAAGAAGCGCCCAAGAAAAAGGGACAAAAACGCTTGGTCAAAGTCGCTGCAACCATCATTGTTGAGCGCGATGGGCACAAAGCTATGGTGATTGGTGACAAAGGCGAACGCATCAAACGGATCGGCACTGAGACACGCGTAGAACTTGAACGCTTGATGGATGCGAAAGTGTTTATTGAGCTGTGGGTAAAAGTGCGCTCGGGTTGGGCCGATGACGAAGCACGGGTACGCTCGTTTGGCTATGAATGATGCCCCCACGCTTGCCACCTAGTGTGCTGCGCTGCCCCCCGAGGGGGTTAATTCCCCTTGAGGCGGCTCAGCGGGGAATTGATGAATAAACGCATAGTTGACGAGCCCGCTTATGTGCTGCACCGCTACGACTGGAGCGAGTCCAGTCTGATTCTTGAGGTGCTGACGCGTCATTACGGGCGTATTGCACTTGTCGCCAAGGGTGCGAAAAAACCCAGTTCCAACTTCAGACCGATTTTGCTACCGCTGCAGCCGCTGCACTTGGCTTTTGGCGGTGATGCTGAAATTCGTACACTTCGCAGTTCCGAATGGATGGGTGGTCATGTCATGCCCACGGGCGAGGCGCTGATGGCGGGTTATTACCTCAATGAGCTGCTGATACGCCTTTTGGCGCGCGATGACCCTCACCCAGCGCTGTTCGACGCTTATGCTTTGACGGTGCACATCATCGCGCAAGAAGCTAAACGCCCTGAAAATGGGGCTGAGAGTGGCTCTGAAAATCTGCAAACCTTAGAAGTTGCCTTGCGTGCTTTTGAATTGATGCTTCTGCGAGAAATTGGGTTTTTACCCTCTTTGAAGTCTCAAACAGCTAATTTGGCGGATTTGCAGACTGAGACTGCCTATGTCTTGATCCCAGAAGGTGGTTTACGGGCTGCTCATTCTGAAGATCGCAGCAGTTTGACCGGTACGCAGTGGCTGTTGTTGCAAGCCGCTCTGGATTCTGAAACTCCGTTCTCTCAGCTCTTACAAGCCTGCAGCACGTGCTTGCAACCCCTTAAAACACAACTTCGCACGCTCTTACATTACCATTGCGGTGTTTCGACTTTAAAAACGCGCCAAATGATGATGGACATTCAAAGCCTCTAAGTCAAAATCTATGACCGCACCTATGACGACACCCTTGACGACGCATCTTTCCGTCAACCTCAACAAAGTAGCCTTGGTTCGCAACACGCGGCATTTGGGTATTCCCAGCGTCACCCGTGCTGCCACGCTGTGCTTGCAAGCGGGAGCGCAGGGTATCACCGTACACCCAAGGCCGGATGAACGGCATATTCGTGCTACCGATGTGGCAGATTTGTCAGCGTTGATGCATGCTTGGCCAGGCCGCGAGTACAACATCGAAGGAAATCCCCTGCAAAATTTGATGGGTTTTGTGCGCCAGTTCAAACCGCATCAAGCGACGTTTGTACCTGATGGGGAAGGCCAATTCACCAGTGACCACGGCTGGAACCCCAGCACGGATACGGACAAACTTCGCCCTTTGATTGCAGAAGCTAAAGCCTTGGGTGTGCGGGTGAGTTTGTTCATGGATGCAGAGCCTTCGCACATGGCGTGGGCAAAATCTGTGGGTGCAGATCGGGTGGAACTGTATACCGAGCCTTTTGCTGCTGCGTGGGGAACCTCAACGCAATCAGCGCAGTTGGAGTGCTTCACCAAAGCCGCGCAAGCGGCCTTGGATGTGGGTTTGGGTGTGAATGCCGGTCACGATTTGAATCGTGACAATTTGACAGCTTTTTTAAAGCAAGTCCCTGGTGTGCAAGAGGTTTCGATTGGACATGCGCTCATTGCAGATGCATTGGAACTTGGGTATTCAGCCACTATTGCAGATTATTTGCGTTGCATTGCAGCCACTAAGTAATTGCCCAATAGTTTCAAAACTTCTAAGCCACGACATCCAAACCATGATTTACGGCATAGGCACTGACATTTGCGATATTCGCCGCATCAAAGCAGCGCTAGACCGCAGCGGTGAGCGCTTTGCGATAAAAGTGCTGAGTGATGCAGAATTCAAAGTCTGGAAAGCCCGCAGCGCGCGCTGGCCAGAGCGCGGAGTGCGCTATTTAGCCACGCGGTTTTCAGCCAAAGAAGCGTTCAGCAAAGCCATCGGTTTAGGTATGCGCATGCCGATGACTTGGCGATTGTGCGAAATCAGAAAAATGGCGAGCGGTAAGCCAGAGATCGTTTTGCACGGTGGTTTGAAAGACTGGTTTACAGAAAAGGGGCTGACTGCGCACATCACCGTTACTGACGAGTCAGACTATGCTGCCAGCTTTTGCGTTGTTGAAAAAGTTATTTAAAGTAACTAATTTTCATCATTAAAATTGGCCTCTAGCCGGCGTATTTATTGCCTAAGTAGCTATGAAAAAGATAGTAAATTTGGAAAATATAACGAGTATTTGATTTTAACGCGCACCGATTTTCAACTTGAAAAGAACCTGAAATATGACACAACATGCCCCACTCATCATTGACGTTGCCGGTTTAACACTGACCAAGCAAGACCGCAAACGCCTCAAACACCCGCTGGTCGGTGGCATCATTTTGTTTGCGCGCAATTGGCAAAACCGCGAACAACTCAGCAGCTTGTGTGCCGACATCAAACAAGTGCGCAAAGATTTGCTTATTTGTGTTGACCACGAGGGTGGCCGCGTTCAGCGCTTCAAAACCGATGGTTTCACCCATTTGCCAACCATGCGCACGTTGGGCAATTTATGGATGAAAGACGCCATGAAAGCGACTAATGCAGCCACCGCTTGCGGCTACATTTTGGCGTCTGAGTTGCGCGCTTGTGGTGTTGATTTCAGCTTCACACCTGTGTTGGATCTTGATTTTGGCGAAAGCAGTGTGATTGGTGACCGCTCATTCCACCGCGACCCACGCGTTGCCGCGCTTTTGGGAAAAAGCTTGATGCACGGTTTGCTGCAAAGCGGCATGGCTAATTGCGGCAAGCATTTTCCTGGCCATGGCTTTGTGAAGGCAGATTCGCACACCGATATTCCGTTAGATAAACGCAGCCTCAAAGCCATCTTGGCAGACGATGCCGCACCTTACAACTGGTTGTCTAGCAGTTTAACCAGCGTCATGCCAGCGCATGTGATTTACCCCAAAGTGGACAGCCGCCCCGCTGGTTTTTCTAGCAAATGGCTGGGTGATATTTTGCGCGGCCAGTGTGGCTTCACCGGCGCGATTTTTAGCGACGATTTGAGCATGGAAGCCGCTCGATTGATTGACGGCGCTCGCGTCAGCTACACCCAAGCTGCTGTGACGGCGCTCAATGCCGGCTGCGACATGGTGTTGCTGTGCAACCAGTCTGTCGATGGTGGCGAAGCAGTGGATGAGCTGATCAACGGTATGGTTGAGGCGGTGGTGAAAGAGCAATGGCTACCCTGCGAAGCCAGCGATCTGCGACGTCTAGCACTGCTACCTACGATACCTGCGCCCGATTGGGATGCTTTGATGGTGCAGCCGTCGTATATGCAAGCCTTGAGTTTGCTTCCTTGATGCAAAATTCCCCTGTCATGAATCTTGCCTTGCAAGGCGGTGGCTCGCATGGGGCTTTTACATGGGGCGTCTTGGACGCTTTACTTGAAGACGGGCAAGTTGCGATAGAAGGTATCAGCGGAACCAGTGCCGGAGCAATGAATGCGGTGGCTTTAGCGCATGGGTTTGCGCAATCGCAACGCAAAACCAAACAGAGTGCAAACGATGAAGCCCGTGCATCGTTGGCGAATTTTTGGAATGGTGTCGTCAGCATGGGGGCTGTGAGTGAAGTGCAACGTGCGCCATTCGATATGCTCATGGGTAGTTTGGGCGCTTTTGGTGGTGAGACCTCGCCCATGGGGCAAATGATGTCGTCTGTGACCAACATGTGGTCAACGGCGATGACGCAATCCATGTCGCCGTATCAAAACAACCCTTTAGACATCAACCCGCTCAAAGAATTTTTAGAAAAACACATTGATTTTGACGCTATTGCCGCGCTCAAAAATCTCAAACTGTATGTTGTCGCAACGGGCGTTTCGACGGGCAAAGCCGAAGTCTTCAGTGGCAAACGCGTGACCGCCAAAGCCGTCATGGCATCGGCCTGTTTACCCACGCTTTTTAAAGCGGTTGAAATTGAGGGCGAACACTACTGGGATGGCGGTTACTCAGGCAACCCAGCCATTCACCCCTTGATTTACAACTGCACCAGCCGCGACATCATGTTGGTGCAAATCAACCCCATCAAACGCGACAAGTTGCCCACCACGGCTGCTGAGATCATGGATCGCATGAATGAAATCACCTTCAACGCCGGCTTGCTGGCTGAAATGCGTGCGATCGATTTTGTAAAACGCTTGATTGCGCAGGGCAAGCTAGATGCCAGTCACTACAAAGATGTGCTGATGCATCGCATTGACGGTGGTGAACTACTCGAAGATTACAACGCCGCCAGTAAAGTATCGACCAACAGCCAGATGATTCACAAACTGCGTGATTTGGGGCGCGAGAGCACTCAAAAATGGCTCAAACAATACGTTGACCAGATTGGCAACCAAGCCACGCTGAACATTGCTCGCGATTATTTGGATGATTTGCGTGTGCCAGTAAAAAAAACTAACAACGAAAGTACACGCTAAACCGCGCACTCAATCACGTGCTTTGTAGCCACAGTTGGGATGGGTTCCCCTCAGTTTTAGGCAAATCCTGATAAGTTAAATACAGCCGTAAATCCAGCTCATATTGGTGATATTGCGGCTCCATGTAGGTGCAGAGCTTGTAAAACGCTTTGTCATGCTCACGCTCTTTGATGTGTGCGAGCTCATGCACCACAATCATTCTTAGGAGTTCTATCGGTACTTCTTTGAAAAGCGTTGCAACCCGAATTTCGCGTTTAGCTTTGAGTTTGTTGCCTTGCACACGCGACACCGTGGTGTGCGTCCCTAGCGCGTGCTGGATGACTTTGAGCTTGCTGTCAAAAGCTACTTTGCTCAACGGGTCTGCACCACGTAAAAACTCGTTTTTAAGCGCCATCACATAGTCAAACAGCGCTTTGTCGTTACGAATGGTATGTGCAGATGTATATTTTTTTAGCAGCAGCGACCGCAATTGATTGCTGGCAATTAAATCGATCACCTGCGATTGGATGCTTTGTGAATATTGTTTGAGATATTTCATTTCTACTTGAGTGACTACTAGGCAACTTCTTGCAGTGGTTTGATAAGTAATACTAAGTTGCTCACATGGCAACTATTGAGACGATATTGTTTTTAAAAACCAGAAAATATTCACATTTCACGCTGCGTAGCTACACAAATAAGCAAAGAGTAAGTTGCAATTAACTTTCAAAATGTGTACAGACGTAAAATTTTATAAACAAACCTAGGATCTAGTCATGAAAAAATCATTCGTATTTTTTCCATTTTTACTGCTATTTACGCACAGCTTGGTTTTTAGTCAGCAATTAAAAATTGATTTGCAAGCTGTGGTTTGGGCATCTAGTTGTATGGCTTGCCATGGAACCGATGGCAAAGCGGAGGGCGTCGGCTTGACTATTGGAGGGCACAAGGCTGATGAATTGTATAGAGAGTTACTTGAATACAAATCTGGGAAACGGTTAGGAACCATCATGCAGCAGCATGCCAAGGGATACAGCGATGATGAACTGAAGCGTATTGCATTGTTTTTTTCACAAATAAAGTGAGGTTGTTATGTCGCTAACTCGTCGTACTGCGCTTCAAGCTATTGGCGCCTCAACACTTGCTGCCCCGTATATTATTAGTCATGCACAAAATGGCCAGCGCATAGTAATTATTGGAGGTGGATTTGCAGGCGCAACTACCGCAAAATATCTTAAGAGATTGAACCCATTTTTAAAAGTTACATTGATTGAACCCAGTGCAGAGTTTGTTATGTGTCCGATGAGCAACCGTGTGATTTATGGCGGCATGTCGATGCGAGATATTTCACGTCCTTACGATAGATTTGTTACAAAATACGACATACGATGGATTCGTGCTATGGCAGATGAAATTGATGTTGATAAGCGAGAAGTTCGAGTGGGGAAAGACAGGATTCAGTATGACAAACTTATAGTCGCTCCTGGCGTGGACTACAACTACGAGGGCATTCCAGGCATGGGAACTGCCGCTGCGCAAGCGGCGATACCACATGCATGGAAAGCTGGAGAGCAAACATTGCAGTTGAGAAATATGTTGGCAGCCATGCCCCAAGGTGGCGTGGCTGCAATTCATATCCCTAAAACTCCGTACCGTTGTCCTCCTGGTCCTTATGAACGGGCTAGCTTGATCGCAGCTTTTTTGCAAGCAAATAATCCTAAAGGCAAGTTGCTTGTGTATGACAGTAACCCTGAGATTCAATCCAAAAAAGGTCTTTTCGAGGCCGCTTGGAAACGACAATATGCTGGATTGATTGAGTACGTGCCAAATGCAGAGATTGAAAGTGTAGATGCGGCGACGCGAACCATGAGTTTTACCGTACATCCAAAGCAAAAAGTTGATGTTTTGAATTTAATACCTCCCCAACGCAGCGGTGCGATTGCCGTAAGGGCTGGACTTGCAAATATTGGCAACCGATGGTGTGGTGTAGATTTTCTGAGCTATGAATCTACCAAACATAAAAATATTCATGTTTTAGGTGATTCAATATCAGGTGCGCCAGGTATGCCCAAATCAGGTCATATGGCTAATCAAGAGGCCAAAGTTTGCGCGGGTGCAATTGCAGCGCTCTCTTTAGGGCAGTCAGTTCCAAATATGCCAATTATTGCTAATACTTGCTACAGCTTCATTTCGCAAACTGAGGCAATACATGTGGCTGGTGTTTACCGATACGACGAAACAAAAAAGACCATGGTTACTGTACCTGGTTCGGGCGGACTTTCAGACTCCCCAAGTGGTACAGAAGCGCTGTACGCGATGTCTTGGGCGGCAAACATAATGAACGATACGCTGGGTTAATTTGTCAAATGGCGCCTTATCATTACGAATAGTGAGCGCGGTGCTATATTTTTTTGAGTAAAAGTTCGCCTAATTTGTTATTCGTGATCAGATCACGGACTTGTGACTGAACACCCTCAGAATAATGAGCTAGGTACTTCACACAACAAGTAAATTCAAGCGTTTGAACTTAAATGTGGCGCAGCGCGGGGAACAAAATCACATCCCGAATGCTAGGGCTATCAGTCAGCAACATCATCAAACGGTCAATGCCGATACCGCAACCGCCAGTAGGTGGCATGCCGTACTCTAGTGCACGAACGAAGTCATGGTCATAGAACATGGCTTCGTCGTCGCCGCTGTCTTTGGCGCTGACTTGCGCGTTGAAGCGGGCGGCTTGGTCTTCGGCATCGTTCAGCTCGCTGAAACCATTGCCGAATTCACGGCCTGTGATGTACAGCTCAAAGCGCTCGGTCACTTCTGGGCGGTCGTCATTGGCACGAGCCAGTGGTGAAATCTCGGTCGGGTGCTCCATGATGAAGGTCGGTTGCCACAGCTTTTCTTCCACGGTTTCTTCAAAATACAGCACCTGCAAACTGGCTAGTGAGCGGGTCGATAATTTGTGCTTTTCTTCAGACATGCCGATTTTACGCAAAGCATTGATGAGCCATGCGGCATCATGCACATTTGCACCTGCTTCTGTGTGCTTCACAATCGCTTCCACAATGGTTAGGCGCTCAAACGGTTGGCTCAAATCAACAGCTTTGCCGCCATAAGTCAGTTGCAGCGAACCCGTCGCTTTCATCGCCACATCGCGAATGATGGCTTCGGTATAGGCCATCAAATCGTTGTAATCCCAATATGCGGCGTAAAACTCCATCATGGTGAATTCAGGGTTGTGGCGCACGCTGATGCCTTCGTTGCGGTAGCTGCGGTTGATCTCAAACACGCGCTCAAAACCGCCCACAATCAGACGCTTCAAGTACAGTTCCGGCGCGATGCGCAAAAACATCTCTTGATCCAGCGCATTGTGGTGCGTTTTGAACGGTTTGGCATTTGCACCACCTGGGATGGGGTGCAACATCGGTGTTTCCACCTCTAAAAATTCGTTGGCGACCATGAATTCCCGAATCGCACTGACTGCTTTGCTGCGCGCTTTGAAGCGGCTACGCGCGGACTCGTCGGTGATCAAATCGACGTAGCGCTGGCGGTATTTGGTCTCTTGGTCTGCCATGCCGTGGAATTTATCGGGCAAAGGGCGCAGGCTTTTGGTCAACAGACGCACTTCGGTTGCATGGATAGACAATTCACCGGTTTTGGTTTTGAACAATGTGCCCACACAGGCCACGATATCGCCCAAATCCCAGTGTTTGAAGCTGCTGTGCAGCGCTTCACCCACGCCGTCATTCGTCACGTAAATTTGAATTTGCCCAGTGCTGTCTTGCAGCGTCGCAAAGCTGGCCTTGCCCATCACGCGTTTCAGCATCATGCGACCCGCTACGCTGGCGACGATTTTTTGCGGGTCTAACTCATCCTTGGCTTCGCCGTCGTAGCTGGCGATCAGTTTGGTGGCACGGTCTTGCGGTTTGAAATCGTTAGGAAACGCCACGCCTTTGCCATCTGACTGAGCTTGACGGATGGCTTTGAGCTTTTCGCGGCGTTCGGCAATTAATTGGTTCTCATCGCGCGCTTCAGTGGCGGGTTGAGAGGCTGATGGGGCAGGGTTTTGTGATAAATCTGACATTGAGAACTTACGAGCACCAAAATTGGTCTGTACCTTTGGGTATAAACCCTCGATTTTAATTGTTAATGGCTAGATGTGGCACTAAATGCATGGTAAATTCACAAACGTACTAACTTACATGGGGAAAATGCATGAAATTCTTAAAATTATCCGTCGCAATCGCTGCTCTTGGATTTTTATCCGCTTGCCAAGCACCTCCTATGCAAATGGGCGACCCAGCAGCTAAAACCGTCGCTACGGGCAGCGCTGGTGGCAGCACCACGGCTGGAGCGAATACTGCGTTAGAGCGTTGCGCTGCACCTTTAGGCACGATTTCCTTGATTGAAAACGTCAACGCCGGTTGGTACACGATTTTGACTGGCCAATACCGCTTGCCGCCAACAGCAAACTTATTGCGTTTGATGATTCAGCAATCCAACTGTTTCGTGGTTGTTGAGCGCAGTGCAGCTGGCATGAATGCTATGAATCGCGAGCGTGATTTGCAACGCTCTGGCGAATTACGCGGCGGTAGCAATTTTGGTCGTGGCCAAATGGTGTCGTCAGACTTCGGTTTGTCACCTGAGGTTATTTTCAATGAAGGTAATGCTTCAGGTTCTGGCGCATTGCTCGGCGGTTTGATTGGCGGTGGAGCGGGTCGTGCAGTTGCCGCGATTGGCGCATCTACTCGTACACGTGAGGCCAGCGTGTTGCTCACAATGATTGACAACCGTTCTAGCGTTCAAATTGCAGCATCAGAAGGCTCAGCCTCTAAGACCGACTTGGGTGGTTTCGGCGCGTTAGCGGGCATCAGCGGTGCGGCTGGTTTGGGTGGTTACACCAACACCCCACAGGGTAAAGTGATTGCGGCTGCCTTTATGGATGCTTACAACGGCATGGTGATTTCGTTGCGTCAGTACAAAGCGCAAGAAGTCAAAGGCGGTTTGGGTAAAGGCGGCCAGTTGCCAGTGGGTAGATAAAGCCCTAGGGATTGAAATAATCCCTTAGTATTCATATTTAAAGGGTGAAGAGCGTCAGTTCTTCACCCTTTTTTTATTGCTATATTTTTTATAGCTAATAAGGCAGTAAATACGCCGGCTAGAGGCATATTTTACCCTTTTAAATCAATTTTCAACTGAAATTTAGAGCGTTTTGTACTAAAAAATGCTTTC
>JBEBJY010000048.1:0-20861 GCA_040079635.1 Burkholderiaceae bacterium
AGTTTAGAAGCAAGCATGCCACCCCTAAAAAAACCGCATGACAAGCAAGCGTTAGGGGTAAAGTCGTCTTCAAAAACAGCTCAAAAACCAACTGCAAAAGCAAGCGCAAACGCAGCTGCTGCCAGTTTTGCCGCATTGACAGAGAAATTAGATTACTTAGACAAAACAGATATTGAATCTGTGCGACTGGCCTACCGCTTCGCAGACGAGTCGCATTTAGGCCAATTGCGCAAAAATGGCGAGCCCTACATCACGCACCCTATCGCTGTTGCAGCGCAATGCGCGACTTGGAAGCTAGATGCACAAGCACTGATGGCAGCTTTGCTGCATGACGCAATGGAAGACTGCGGCGTGACAAAAGCTGAACTGATTGAGCGTTTCGGCTCACCCGTGGCTGAACTGGTGGATGGTTTGACCAAGCTTGAGAAGCTGCAGTTCGATACACGAGAAGAAAACCAAGCCGAATCGTTCCGCAAAATGCTGCTGGCCATGGCCAGAGATGTACGCGTGATTTTGATCAAACTGGCTGATCGTAGCCACAATATGCGAACGCTAAGCGATATGCCGCGCAGTAAATGGGGGCGTATTTCTTCTGAAACACTGGATATTTATGCCCCAATTGCGCATCGCTTAGGTTTAAACCAAACCTATCGCGAACTACAAGATTTGGCTTTTCGACATCTGCAGCCTTGGCGTTACGAGGTGCTTTCCAAAGCTATCGCCAAGGCTCGGAATCGCAGGCGTGACCTGATTGAAGCGGTGCAAGCATCTGTGGAGACTTCTTTTTCAACGATCAACATGGACACGCAAATCTTTGGCCGCGAGAAAACGCTCTACTCCGTCTACCGAAAAATGGATGAAAAACATCTCAGTTTTGCGCAAGTGACGGATATTTACGGATTCAGAGTGGTTGTGCCGTCAGCGCTAGATTGCTACACCGCACTGGGTTTGATGCATCAACTTTACAAGCCAGTTCCAGGCAAGTTCAAAGATTACATCGCCATTCCTAAAATCAATGGTTATCAATCATTACACTCAACTTTAGTGGGACCTGCTGGCGTGAATGTTGAGTTTCAAATCCGAACGCAGGCCATGGACGTGGTGGCAGAGTCTGGCGTTGCAGCACACTGGCTGTATAAAACAAACGTGCAAGACGCGCAAACAGCTGACCGCATGGGTTCGAAATGGCTGCAATCGCTGCTGGATATCCATGACGAAACCCGTGATGCGGCAGAGTTTTGGGATCACGTCAAAATTGACTTGTTCCCCGATGCTGTATACGTGTTTACGCCCAAAAACAAAATCATGTCTATGCCAAGAGGCGCTACCATGGTGGACTTTGCCTATGCCATTCACAGCAATGTGGGCGACCATGCCATCGGCGCAAAGGTTAATGGCAATCAAGTGCCGTTGCGAACCGAACTAAAAAATGGCGACATCGTTGAAGTCATCGCTTCACCCTCATCTAACCCCAATCCGGGTTGGTTGGGTTTTGTAAAAACGGGCAGAGCACGCTCCAAGATTCGTCACTACCTCAAAACAATGGCTCAAACCGAGTCGATTGAGCTAGGCGCAAAACTACTCACACAAGCTATTCGTGCAGAAGGTTTTCAGCAACTTCCCGCTGATTCACAAAACGACTTGGCGATCTGGGAAAAGCTTTTGCGTTTCACCGGCAACCGCGACACAGCGGAGCTGATGTCAGACATTGCGCTTGGCAAACGCGTTGCCAGCATCGTTGCCAAACGTTTGGCTCAATTGCTAACCGGTAGCGGTGAAAAGCTGGATGCCTTGCTCATCACCAAAGAGCGTTTTTTCTCGCCTGAGCCACTCTCGCAAGGAGCCATCACGTTGGATGGTAGCGAAAACGCATCTGTTAAATTTGCAACCTGTTGCCGTCCGATTCCTGGCGACGCTATTTTGGGATACTTGGGTCGTGGCGAAGGATTAACCATTCACATCGCACAATGCCCCGTTGTGAAACGATTACAAAACAAAGACGCTGAACGGTTTATTGTGGTTGAGTGGTCGGATGAACCCGTTCGCAATTTTGAAGTCGGTGTCGTTGCAACGGTCGCAAACGGCAAAGGTGTTTTGGCTAAAGTTGCCGTAACCTTGGCAAACTCAGAATCAGATATTTCACACATTGATATGGGCTCAGAATACGCACAAGACGCAACTGATCTGCGCTTTGTCATCTCCGTGCGAGATCGAGCACATTTAGATCTGGTACTCAAGAACTTGCGCCGAACAGCTTCTGTCTTAACCGCAGAGCGAATGTTACCTAGCGGTACAGAATCTTTGAAAAACCTCCAGTAAAAGCCTTCCAACTAAGCTGATTTCGGGTATTCCACCCGAATAATTTCAATATCCTGCAAACCACTGGGCGAATTCAAACGAACCACATCGCCCACTTGTGTTCTGAGCAAAGCCCGCGCAACTGGTGAAACCCAAGTCACCTGCTGGCGCAAATTATCAGCTTCGTCGATGCCAAGAATAGTCACTGTGCGCTGCAAACCACTTTCCTCTTCATAAGTCACCGTCGCACCAAAGAAAACTTGATCGCTACCAAAATGTACGCTAGGTTCACTAATTTCAGCGATTTCCAAGCGTTTAGTCAAAAATCGAATACGTCGGTCAATCTCACGCAAACGCCGTTTCCCGTAAATATAATCGCCATTTTCCGAGCGGTCACCATTACTCGCCGCCCAATGCACCACATCCACAACTTTGGGGCGTTCGTTGTCGATCAAATCTAGTAGTTCAGCGCGAATCCGAGCATAACCAGCGGGCGTGATGTAGTTTTTACCACCCGTAGGCAAGGCAGGCAGGCCAAAATCGTCATCATCTTCAGACTCTGATTCTTTTGTGAAGGCTTTGCTCATCGGCGTTTTTGGATTGCTTTTAGAGTGATTTTTGCTATTATTTTAATAGCTATTAAGGCAATATATACGCCGGCTAGAGGCATAATATTGGCATAAAATCTGGTGGGCCCCCCGTGAGTCGAACACGGCACCAACGGATTATGAGTCCGCTGCTCTAACCAAGCATGAGCTAGGGGCCCGAACTCTCTATTGTAATTGCAGTCGCTGCAAATATTTTTGGCTTATTTCTGATGGCTCAGCGCGTTGCTGACCAATTTTGAGGTGATATCGACAATTTGAATCATGCGGTCGTAGTGCATGCGGGTAGGACCAATGACGGCTAAAGTGCCCACGACTTGTCCATCCACCTCATACGGCGCACTGACGACGGACAAGTCTTCTATCGGCACAACATGGCTTTCGCCGCCAATATAGATGCGCACTCCCTCCGCTTGGCTGGACGTGTCCAACAGGCGCATCAGCTGGGTTTTTTGCTCAAACAGGTCAAACGCACGACGCAATTGGCCCATATCGGTTGAAAAATCGCTGACGGAGAGCAAATTCCGCTCGCCAGCAATCACCACTTCGTCTTGCTCTTGCGCCAACACTTCTGAGCCAACTTGCACGGCTGCATTCATCAAATGGGCGATTTCGCCTCTAAGCTGGTCAACTTCGAGCTTGAGGCGCTCGCGCACTTGTTCTATCGCCATGCCAGCGTAATTGGCGTTGAGGAAGTTGGATGCTTCGAGCAATTGCGACTGTGAAAAGTCCGCTTCAGTAAAAATAACGCGGTTTTGCACATCGCCATCGGGGGCGACAATGATGACCAAATAGCGTTTTTCAGACAATTTCAAAAATTCGATGTGCCTGAACACCGACGTGCGCCTAGGAGCAATCACCACACCAACGAACTGCGACAGGCTGGAGAGCAAATGCGCCGCGTTCGTGATCACCTTTTTTGGCTGCTCAGCCGCCAAAATTTGTGGCGCAAAGGTTTCGCGCTGTGCGGTGAGCATGGTGTCAACGAATAACCGGTAGCCGCGTGTGGTTGGAATGCGGCCTGCGGAGGTGTGCGGACTGGCGATCAGCCCCAGTTCTTCCAAATCAGACATCACATTGCGAATGGTGGCAGGCGAGAGTTCAAGGCCAGAGGCACGCGACAAGGTGCGCGAGCCTACGGGCTGCCCATCGGCAATATAGCGTTCAACCAACGCTTTCAACAATAACTTGGCTCTGTCGTCTAGCATGGTGGCATTTTAGTATGATGTGATTTAGCTCATATTCTTTAATCGACACATTTATCGATGACAAATTCGCAATCCTCTTCACAATCACGCTTTTCAAAAGTCGCTCTGATTGGCAAATTCCACACGCCAGGCTTGGCTGCCAGTGCAAACGTACTGGAAGATATTGCGCAATTTTTGACCGATTTGGGTTGCCAAGTGGTGTTGGAGCAGACCACTGCGCAACTCTCTGGCATCGCAGACTACCCCACTTTAGACGTTCAAAGCATTGGCGAACAGTGCGATTTGGGACTTGTTGTGGGTGGTGACGGCACAATGTTGGGCATTGGCCGCCAACTTGCACCCTACGGCGTGCCACTGATTGGCATCAACCAAGGGCGCTTGGGCTTTATCACCGACATCGCCCTTGAGGGCTACCAAGCCGTGCTCCAACCCATGCTTTTGGGCGAGTTTGTGGAAGACCACCGCAGTTTGATTCAGGGCAAAGTCATGCGCCACGGCAAATGCGTGTTTGACGCGCTGGCGATGAACGACGTGGTGATTAACCGTGGCGGCACGTCTGGCATGGTGGAGTTGCGCGTTGATGTGGATGGCCATTTTGTGGCGAACCAGCGTGCCGACGGCTTGATCATTGCGACCCCTACGGGTTCGACAGCTTATTCATTGTCGGCGGGTGGGCCTTTGTTGCACCCTTCTGTACCGGGCTGGGTGCTTGCGCCGATTGCGCCGCATAACTTGTCCAATCGTCCTATCGTGCTGGCCAATGCGGTTGAAATCACCGTAGAAGTCGTCTCTGGCCGCGACGCTAGTGCCAACTTTGATATGCAGTCGATCACAGAAATGTTGATTGGCGATTGCATCAAACTGATGAAATCACAGTACTCCGTTCGGTTTTTACACCCCAAGGGTTGGAGCTATTACGATACGCTGCGCAAAAAACTGCATTGGAACGAGGGGGGGTCTTAAGTATGGCTTTGAAACGGATCGTTCTGCGCGATTTCGTCATCGTGCGCGAGCTGGAGTTGGATTTAAGCAGCGGTTTTACTGTGTTGACGGGTGAAACGGGTGCTGGTAAATCGATTCTGATTGACGCACTGCAACTTGCTTTGGGCTCGCGTGCAGATACTTCTTGGGTGCGAGAGAGCGCAAGCCGAGCTGAAGTTAGCGCTGAATTTGATATTCCAGCCACACGAAAAACTTGGTTTGCAGCTTGGTTAGAAGAAGCTGGTTTTGATGTAGATGAAACTTTGTTATTGCGTCGCACGGTAGACAGCGCCGGCAAAAGCCGTGCTTGGATCAACGGCAGCACGGCGACAGCATCACAATTGAAAGAACTGGGCGACGAGCTGGTGGATATCCACGGCCAGCACGCTTGGGCAACGCTGAGCCGCGCTGATGCCGTGCGCGGCCTACTGGACGCTTATGCGGGCAACAACTGCCAATCACTAAGCTCGTTATGGTCACAGTGGCGATCTGCAGCCAAGGCACTTGACACCGCCAAATCGGCTATGCACAACCTGCAAAACGAGCGCGAACGCGTGCTATGGCAAATTGCCGAAGTGGGCAAACTAGCGCCCGGCGCTGACGAATGGGACGAGTTGAACGCGCAGCACACCAAGCTGTCGAACGCGCAATCGCTCTTGGAAGCGGCGCAAACGGCATTTTCAGCGCTGCAGGATGATGAATCTGACGCTGGTGCTGACGTGATCAGCGGCTTGGTCAAAGCCTACAGCGCTTTGGAAGCACGCGCCCATATTGAGCCTGAATTTAAAGCCTTGGCAGACGTTTTAGCATCCAATTTAGCCCAACTTGAAGATGCCGCGCACAGCTTGAACAGCTATTTGCGCAAAACCGAGCTGGAGCCGCAGCGCTTGGCGGAGTTGGACGAACGCATGGCGCTGTGGCTGTCGCTGTCCCGCCGCTACAAGCGCACACCTGAAGAGTTGCCGGTCTTGCTCGCTTCGTGGAAAGAAGAATTAACGCGCTTGGATGCCTCGACGGATTTAGCCGCATTGGAAGCGACTGAACAAAAAGCAGCAAAAGCCTACCAAGCTGAGGCAACCGCCATTTCAAAAAAACGCCGTGCGTCAGCACCAAAGTTGGCCGCAGCCATCACCGCTGCCATGCAAGGTTTGGGCATGCAGGGTGGCGCGTTTGAGGTGGCTTTGACGGCATTAGATGCACCAGCAGAGGCTGGGCTAGAAGACGTTGGATTTTTGGTCGCCGGCCACGCTGGCAGCACACCGCGCCCAGTGGGCAAAGTGGCTTCGGGCGGCGAATTGTCACGTATCGCCTTGGCAATTTCAGTTGTCACCAGCCAGCTTGGCACAGCGCAAACGCTGATTTTTGACGAAGTAGACGCGGGCGTAGGCGGCGCTGTGGCAGAAACCGTGGGCAGGTTGATGAAACAACTGGGCGTGGACAGGCAAGTCTTGGCCGTGACGCATTTGCCGCAAGTGGCCGCCTGCGCCGACCAGCACTTGGTAGTCGCCAAACGCTTGCAGGGTCAAAACACCGAAAGCAGCGTGACTGAAGTGATGAATTCAGACCGCATCAATGAAATCGCCCGCATGTTGGGCGGCGCGCAGGTGACGGAAGCAACGATTCTGCACGCTGCAGAAATGATAGCTACTCAGGCAATAAATAAGCCGGCTAATGGCATATTTACACCAATTTTAACGACTTTGGATGCAAAATCGACTAAATCCAAGGCTCTGGCATGACTTTAGAACTGGTTTTAATCACAGGCATGTCTGGTTCGGGCAAATCGGTCGCGCTACACGCTTTGGAAGACGCTGGTTTTTACTGCGTAGACAATTTACCGCCTGAACTGCTATTGCCTTTCATTGATTTAGAGCAGCAGCACGGCGTGAAACAAGTGGCGATTGCGATGGATATTCGCAGTGCCACATCGCTACCCATGGTGCCTAAGTTGTTGTCAGCATTGAAAAATCGTCAGGTTAGCGTGAAATCACTGTTTTTAGATGCGACGACGGACACCTTGGTGCGACGCTTCTCAGAAACCCGCAGAAAACACCCACTTTCCAGCCAAACCAACCAAACGGCTTATAACCCAGACAACCAGCCAAGCTTGCAGCACATCCTGATTGAAGCGATCGAGCTTGAGCGCGACATGCTCGCCGATTTGCGCGAAGGTGCGCACATCATAGACACCAGCATGATTCGCCCCGCGCAGCTCTTGGCTTACGTGAAAGAAATGATTTCCGCCCCTGCCAGCGGCATGACACTGGTCTTTGAATCCTTCGCCTTCAAACGCGGCATTCCCATGGATGCAGACTATGTCTTCGATGTCCGCATGCTGCCCAACCCGCATTACGAACCCGCACTGCGCAATTTAACCGGCCGCGATGCACCTGTAGCCACTTTTCTGCAAAACCTGCCCGAAGTGATGGACATGCAAGCCGATATCGCCAAATTTGTCAGCAAATGGCTAACCGCCCTAGCCCGCGACCACCGCAGCTACGTCACCATCGCCATCGGCTGCACGGGCGGTCAACACCGCTCGGTTTACTTGGTGGAGCAGTTGGCGGCGGCGTTTGCACAAGCCAAAACCGCCCATGAAAATTGGGTGACTTTGAAGCGGCATAGGGAGTTGCTGAATTGATATTCATCAAAATTGCTATTTAAATAATAGCTACATAGGCAATAAATACGCTGGCTAGAGTCAAATTAGTCAGTAAAATTCAACAATTTCCTAATCGGTGCAGGCAAACCCAATTTTGGCCATTCCTTTGATGCAAACCACTGCCCAGATACTTTCATATCGCTTTTCGACTTGATGGCCAAGCGCACAGGATGAATATGCAAATCTTTGTGCGTCAACACATGCTTAAACACCTCGCCATCTTGCAAATGCGAAACGTCAGCCGGTGAAACTGCGGCAGTCAGGGCCTCATAACTGTCAAAAACGGGCAAACAATACAAACCCGCCCACACGCCAGGCGTGGGGCGCTGCTCTAGATAGACTGAGCCATCCTCTTGTGTCGCCCACAGAAGCCAAAGCGATTGGCTGGTACGTTTCAAGGTTTTGGTTTTGACGGGGAAGGCCTCAGGATTACCTAACTTTTTCGCCGCGCACAGCTTTTCCACAGGACAGAGCAAGCAATTGGGGCTGCGGGTGGTGCACAGGGTTGCGCCCAAGTCCATCACGCCTTGGGTGTAGTGCGGCATAGCTGTCCACAAATCGTCGGGTTTGCCATCCTGAGGTAAAACTTGGGTTGCGAGCTGCCATAAGGCTTTTTCATTGGCTGATTTGGCCAAATCAGCATCAAAACCCAGCAAACGCGTCAACACCCGCTTCACATTGCCGTCCAAAATAGCCACCCGCTCGCTGAAGCACAGGGATGCAACGGCAGCGGCTGTGGATGGACCAATGCCGGGCAGGGTTTGCAGCACTTCTGCCGTTTGTGGGAATGCGCCGCCATGCAGCGCGACCACGTCTTGCGCGCAGCGGTGCATGTTGCGGGCGCGGCTGTAGTAGCCTAGGCCGCTCCACAGCGCCAGCACATCGTCCAAACTGGCGGCAGCCAAACTTGCTACCGTAGGATGCGCGGCTAGGAAACGCGCAAAATAGTCTTTCACAGTAACGACTTGCGTTTGCTGCAGCATGATTTCAGACAGCCAAACTTTGTACGGGTCGCGGGTGTTTTGCCATGGTAAATCGTGTCGGCCGTGTGTTTTTTGCCAAGCGATGAGCGCGGGGGCGAATTCCGCGATGGCTTTTGAACACAATATCTCTATATTGGTTTTTGTCATGGTTTTTGACATACGGAGCAATAAAACGTCGAGCGTTGACCTTGCACGATTTTTTTGATGGGGGTTTGGCAATTCAAACACGGTAAGCCTGCACGGTCGTACACCTTGGCTTCTAGTTGGAAGTAGCCCGATTCTCCCTTAGCACTTGAGAAATCTTGCAAAGTGCTGCCGCCTTTGGCGATGGCGCGGGCTAAGACTTCTTGAATTGCCGCATGGAGCTTGGCAGCTCTGGGAAAGCTGATTTTCGCAGCACGCGTCGTCGGTCGAATACCCGCCATGAACAGGGCTTCAGAGGCGTAAATATTGCCCACCCCGACGACCAATTCTCCGCCTAAGAGCACTTGTTTGATCGTTGTTTGGCGTTTTTTAAGGCCTTGATGGAAAGTTTTAACGTCAAAAGCGTCTGTTAAAGGCTCAACACCCAGTTTGCCCAAGAGCTTTTGCGCTGTAGGCGATTGCTCAGCGGGTGCGTAAACAACAGCACCAAAGCGGCGCGGATCATTCAAGCGCAGCAAACCCTGCGTGGTGACCAAGTCAAAATGGTCATGTTTGCCGGAAGCGGCCACTTCTACGCCAAATACTGTGGTTGGCGTGAAACTCAAGCTACCAGACATGCCTAGATGCATTAATAGCAAGCCCGTGCTCGGACTGCCGCCCTGTAAATCAAGCAACAAGTATTTACCCCGCCTGCGTACTTGCTGCACCGTCATGCCTAACAACTCGTCAGGCTCGCATTGCAGCGGCCAACGCAGCGGTTTGCCGACTCGCACAGCCAAGATACGCGCGCCAGCGATGCTGGAGGCAAAACTTAAGCGAGTCACTTCAACTTCGGGTAATTCAGGCATGCGGGTGTAAACGAGGTAAAAGGCGTAAAGGATTAGTAAATTAGTAAAGCAGCTCAAGTGGGTATTTACAGGCTCACTTTGTGCAGGCTCACTTGGCATGAATTATCATGCTTACATGCAACAACATCGATTCCTCAAGCCACTCATTAAATTTAAAGTCGTCGCGGTTTTAAGTTTACTGGGCTTTCTTGGCTCTGCGCAGCTTGCTTTCGGGCAGTCAGCGCCAGCCATAGAACCAGCAGCGTCACCGGTGCCGACTGAGCCCGTTGTGAACAATTCCGTGCTGGATGCCGAGACGTTTTACAAAATTTTGTTAGCTGAGTTGAATTTGCTGGATGAGGAGCCCAGAATTGGTTTCGCGCTGATGTTAGACAGCGCCCGCAAAACCAAGGACGCCTTGCTGTTTGAGCGCGCCATCACCATTGCGTTGCAAGCCCGCTCGGGTGATTCCGCATTGTCAGCAGCAAGGGCTTGGTTGCTGGCCATACCGACATCTATCGATGCGGCACGCTACATGGTTCAAATCTCGGTGAGCATGAACCGTTTAGAACTACCTGCAGGCAAAGCGGACATCGCTATTGCCTTGGAAGTTTCTAAACTTGCATTGGCTAAAAACGCCAGTGATGAAGAGGCGGCTCAACTGGCAATTGCCTTGATGGCGGCTAAAGAGCCACTGGCTGAGCAACTGGTCAAACGATACCTGTCAAATACAACGGTTCAGCCCAAACCCGAAATACGTCTCGCATATGCCAGAACATTGGTGACGTTGACGCGCCTTACAGAGGCGTTGGGCCAGGTGCAGAAACTCAGTACCGACTCGCCCGCGTATGCGCCTAGCTGGCTGGTTTTGGGCACGCTACAGTACCAAATGAGCCAAGATGCCGCCAATAAAAACAATGCAAACGCTTTGGTTGCAGCAGCACAAGTGTCGCTGACTAAATTTATCCAATTGACCGACCCCTTGCCACTTGCCCAACGCAGCGCCAGCCAGTCGCGTGCCTATATTTTGTTAGCCAATATGGCTAAAAACAACAAGAAATACCAAGAAGCGTATGACACCTTAAGCAAGGCTATTGAGAACAGCAACGAAGCCGATCGTGCCGATTTGCAGTACGACTTGGCCATGATGGCTGAAAAATTAGAGCGTTTAGATGAAATGGAGCGCATTTTGAGGCAAGTAATTGAATCAAAACCCGAAGACCCGCAGGCTTATAACGCCCTAGGGTATTCACTAGCTGATCGCGGCCAGCGCTTGCCAGAAGCTAAAGAATTGATTCAAAAAGCTGTGAAACTTGCCCCCGAAGACCCGTTTATTGCTGACAGCCTGGGCTGGGTAGAGTTCAAATTGGGTAATTTGGCTGAAGCGCAACGTGTTTTAGAAGCCGCTTACAAAACCAAGCCTGATGCTGAGATAGCTGCACATTTGGATGAAGTGCTGTGGAAGCAGGGACTCAAAGACCGTGCCACAGCCATGTGGAAAGAAGGCGTCAAAATCAACAAAAACAACGATACATTGGTGGAAACATTGAAGCGCTTTGGCGTGAAATTATGATGGCTTTATGGCGCTTTCTACGATTTCTTAGCTTAATTTTTGCTATAAATTTAATAGCTGGATGCGCAATAAATACGCCGGCTAGTGGCATTATTGAAGAGAAAAATTCGACATCAAAGCTGAATGCCGGCATCCCCAACCACCAAGGCAGGCTATCACTGCGCATCGCATCCGACCCGCCGCAATCCCTTTACGCTGGCTTCAACTTAAACGGTGATGCGCAAACGGGCGATTTGACACTGAATTCACCACTGGGCAATTCACTCGCGCAGCTGTCGTGGACGCCCCAAAGTGCTGTTTTAAAAGCGAACAATGAGACGAAAGAATACCCATCCACCAACGATTTGATTGAACATGTAACTGGTACAGTTATTCCGCTCAATGCTTTGTTTGACTGGATGGCCGGCAAAGACACACCCGCTGAAGGCTGGGAAATTGACTTATCAGCCATGAAGCCCGCAAACACTAACAATGAAACCGCGCAGCGCTTTGTGGCCAAACGCATTTCGCCCCTGCCTGCTGCCGAGCTACGCATTGCTATAGACAAATGAAAATACGATGACCGCCCTTTTTGACGTCCCAGCCCCCGCCAAGTTGAACCTGTTTTTGCACATCACTGGGCGGCGAGCCGACGGTTATCACCTGCTGCAATCGGTTTTTATGTTGATTGATTGGTGCGATACCCTGCATTTTGAGCTGCGACCCAAAGGAAAACTAAGTCGTGAAGACCTGACGACGCCTCTGCCAGACGATGATTTGGTGCTTAAAGCCGCACGCGCTTTGCAATTGGCGGCAGGTTCAACGGTGGGGGCGCACATCAGCATCGCCAAGTCAATTCCGGCACAAGCGGGTATGGGCGGGGGCTCATCTGATGCGGCTTCTACGCTTTTAGCGCTGAATCGGCTGTGGAAATTAAACCTTTCCAAGCAGCAATTGGCCGATATTGGTCTGAAACTAGGGGCCGATGTGCCTTTTTTTATACACGGCAGTAATGCATGGGTTGAGGGCGTGGGCGAGCAAATTATGCCGATTAACATACCCAAAGCGCACTTTTTAGTGGTCAAACCAGCCTGTGGACTGTCAACTCAAGCAATTTTTACGGACTCTAGCTTGAAACGGGACTCACAGAATGCTATAATTTCAGGCTTTGCTGCTCACCCATTTAGCTTCGGCCAAAATGATTTGCAAGCTGTTGCTCAAAAGCTGTGTCCTGATGTGAGTACCGCCTTAAATTGGCTGGAAAAACAAGGGGGAGATCAAGGTCTCAAGCCCAGAATGACAGGCTCTGGCAGCGCAGTTTTTGCGCATGTTGGCGAAGATGACTTGAGTCGATTTGTTGAGTTTAAAGATGCACCTAAAAATGCAATTGTTAAACTTTGCAGTAATTTAGTGGAACATCCGCTGAAAAGCTGGGTAAATTGAAGAGAGTGAGAAGATGTAGAAGATTTTCGGTGGTTGGTCAGAATTAAGCAGTTTCGATTTCTAAGTTTTGATCAATAACCAGTGTAGGGGCGTCGCCAAGTTGGTTAAGGCACTGGATTTTGATTCCAGCATGCGAAGGTTCGAGTCCTTCCGCCCCTGCCAAATTTTTTCAGCACCAAAGTGCTGATGATTTTTCAGTACAAGATGTACTGATGCTCTCAATCAACACATACTGTGTTGGTGTTTAGTGCACATGTCGTGCTTATTTTTTGCCAAATTTTATGTCGCAAGTCCACACGCCTGACTTTCTGGTTTTCACTGGCAATGCTAACCCTGGCATGGCTTCTGAAATTGCGCAACATTTAGGCATTTCGCTCGGTGCTGCCGACGTGGGCCGCTTCTCTGATGGCGAAGTCACCGTAGAAATCAAACAAAACGTACGTGCGCGTGATGTGTTTGTTGTGCAATCCACGTGCTCCCCCACCAATGAAAATTTGATGGAACTGCTGATCATGGTTGACGCGTTGAAACGCGCCTCGGCCGAGCGTATCAGTGCCGTGATTCCTTATTTCGGCTACGCCCGACAAGACCGCCGCCCGCGTTCAGCACGTGTTCCTATCACTGCTAAAGTGGTTGCCAATTTGTTGCAAACCGTCGGTGTGTCACGTATTTTGACCATGGATTTGCATGCAGATCAAATTCAAGGCTTTTTTGATATTCCTGTCGACAACATTTACGCTTCACCCGTGTTGCTAGGTGATTTGCGTCAAAAAAATTACGAAGACTTGATCGTTGTGTCACCAGACGTGGGTGGTGTGGTTCGTGCACGTGCCTTGGCTAAGCAACTCGGTTGCGACATGGCCATCATCGACAAGCGCCGCCCGAAAGCCAATGTATCCGAAGTGATGCACGTGATTGGCGATATTGATGGCCGCAACTGCGTCATCATGGACGACATGATTGACACGGCCGGCACACTGGTCAAAGCGGCTGAAGTTCTGAAAGAACGCGGCGCTAAAAAAGTTTACGCTTATTGCACACACCCTGTTTTCTCTGGACCCGCCATTGAACGCATTCGCTTGGGTGATGCTTTGGACGAAGTGGTGATTACCAACACCATTCCACTTTCAGCTGAAGCAGCTACTTGTAAAAAAATTCGCCAACTCTCCGTCGCGCCATTGATTGCTGAAACCATTCAGCGCATTGCCAGCGGAGAGTCGGTCATGCGTTTGTTTGACGATCAAGAGCAAAATCTTTTTTGATTTTGCGCTGATCGGCAAACAACATGTAGCTTTTCAATATTTGATTGAAAAGCTTTTTTAAACCGGAATCACACTGGTCGCGGTGGGTTCCTAGCTAGGAGTTAATTATGAAATTCGTCGCTTTTGAGCGCGCAAAGCAGGGCACGGGTGCGAGCCGCCGTCTGCGTATCTCCGGTCGCACACCGGGTATTATTTACGGCGGTTCAGGTACGCCTGAACTCGTTGAACTTGACCACAATGCATTGTGGCACGCCTTGAAAAAAGAAGCGTTCCATTCAGCTATTTTGGACATGGAAAAAGACGGCAAAGCCAGCAAAGTTTTGCTGCGCGACGTGCAATACCACCCCTTCAAGCAACTCGTCTTGCACATCGACTTCCAACGCGTTGAAGCCGACCACAAGCTCACCATGAAAGTGCCATTGCACTACAGCGGTGATGAGTTGTCTCCAGCCGTGAAAACCGAAAACTGTATCGCCAACCACGTGTTGACTGAAATCTTGGTGTCTTGCCTCCCAGCAGACCTGCCAGAATTCATCGCCGTTGATTTGAGCGGTTTGAAGAAAGGTTCTTCATTGCACCTGAACGACATCACTTTGCCAAAAGGCGTGTCTGCAGTTACTCACGGCGTGAAAAACCCAGTGTTGGTGTCTGTTGTTGTTGTGGCAGCTCCTGAAGCGGTGGTTGCTGATCCAGCAGCTGACGCTAAAGCAGCGAAAGCCGGCGCTAAGCCAGCAGCCAAAGCACCAGCTAAGAAATAATTTAGACTTTTTATTTAAAGTTTTAAACTATTTTCCAATGCTAAAGCCCACCTCGGTGGGCTTTTTTTTGCCCCGATAATCTACCCATGATCAAACTTTTTGTCGGCCTAGGCAATCCAGGCCAAGATTACGCAGCCACCCGGCACAATGCCGGCTTTTGGTGGATTGATGAGTTGGCGCATCAGCTCAAAGTCACACTCGTCATGGACAAAACCTACCACGGCTATGTGGCACGTACTACGGTGGATGGGCAAACCATTTGGCTGTTGCAACCACAGACTTTTATGAACTTGTCGGGCAAATCAGTTTCCGCCTTGGCCAAATTCTTCAAAATCAAGCCCGAAGAAATCTTAGTGGTGCATGACGAGCTGGATGTAGCTGCGGGTCAGCAGAAAATGAAATTCGGCGGCAGCCATGCAGGCCACAACGGGCTCAAAGACATTCACGCACAGCTAGGAAGTGCCGACTACTGGCGGCTTAGGGTTGGTATTGGCCACCCAGGCGTGAAAGCTGAAGTGCTGAACTGGGTGTTGAAAAAACCATCGCCAGAGCAACGCCAGTTGATTGATGAAGGCATTGCGCGTTCGCTCAAAGCTCTACCTGATTTCTTGAGTGGCGACATGGAAAAAGCCACCATGATTGTTCACACCAGCAAGCCCCCTAGGCCAAAAATTCCAAAGCCTGTTAAATCTGCGGAAGCGTCAAAGGAGCCGTCAGCGGAATAAGCTGGCTATTTTCAGCCGTTTTCTTCTCAGACGTTAAACGCCTGTATTTATCCCACAGCTTTTCTTGCGATTCCACAAACTGCGGGTTCAGCGGAATGCACGCCACGGGGCAGACCTGCACGCACTGCGGCTCGTCAAAATGGCCCACGCACTCGGTGCATTTGTGCGGATCAATCTCGTAGATATCTTCGCCCATGTAAATGGCGTCGTTCGGACACTCGGGCTCGCACACGTCGCAATTGATACATTCGTCAGTAATCAGCAGTGCCATGATTTAGATGCTTATTTTGCCGTTTCAGCGGATAGATGCGCTGATTTCAAAGCTTCCGCCACAGGACTGCTCACCATCTGGCTCACATCGCCACCCAATTTGCTGATTTCACGCACCAAGGTGCTGCTGATGGGCTGCACGTCCGCACTTGGAAGCAAAAAGATCGTTTCGACCGAAGGCAACAGCTTGCGGTTCATAGACGCCATTTGCGCTTCGTAATCAAAATCAGTCACATTGCGCACGCCGCGCACCACTGCCGTAGCACTTTGTGTTTTGCAAAAATCCATAATCAGACCATCAAACGGCATGATAACCACATTCGCTATATTTTTCATAGCTGTTTTGGCAAGTAATATGCGGGCTGTGAGTGGAAATAGTGTCTTTTTGTGGTGTGCAATCGCGACTGCAATAATCAGCGTGTCAAACAAACCGGCGGCACGGCGTGCCACGTCTTCGTGGCCCAAAGTGATGGGGTCGAACGTACCAGAATAGACGGCAATGCGAGGCTGCTTGTTTGATGTTGTCATACCCTGATTATCCCAAATTTGTAAATTTATACGGTTTCAGGTGTTTTCTGCAGCTTTTGAAGCCAATTTTTGAAGTAAGTGGTAGTGCACCATGCCCGCTTTGCCAGAGCGGTGAACCTGCAAACCAAAGACTTCTGCATCTTCTGCCGTTAAAGTTTTAGGCGATTCTAGGTAGATAAAACCCTCATCCGCCACCGCCAAACTGGCGGCTGCCAAAGCGGCATCCGCAACGCCTACGGCTTCAAACGGCGGGTCTAGCAACACCAAATCTACGCTTTTTGAGGCGATTCTCTTCAAAGCACCCACGCCATCACCCCGCTCAACGCGAACCATTTTTGCCTGCAACTTGGTCGCCGTGGCTTGCAACTGTGCCACTAACGCGGGCTGCTGCTCGCACATCAGCACATGGTCAGCGCCGCGTGATGCCGCTTCAAAACCCAGCGCCCCCGTGCCCGCAAAGGCATCGACACAACGCCAACCGCTTAAATCTTGTCCCAACCAGTTAAACAGCGTCTCCCGCACACGGTCTGGCGTGGGGCGCAAACCCGGGAAGTCGGCAACCGACAGCTTGGTGCGCTTCCATAGTCCGCCAATAATGCGAATCTCGCCCGATGGCGTGGTGGGGCGTTTGACGATGGGTTTCTTTTTAGGGACGATGGGTTTGAGTTTGGACATGGCAGCAATAAAAGTAAGCTCCGATTATTGCACCCTGCCCACACCTACCCTAAGCGCCACCCAGTACGACCGTCACCATCCGCTCAGGCTGCAGTTTGCGCTGAAACGCCGCTTTGATCTGCGCGGTGGTGATTTTGTCGATCTGCTGTGTCCACACATCCAGATAATTCAAAGGCAATTTATTCCAAGCAATATTGGCCACGTTGTCCAGCAGTTTGCGGTTACTGTCAATTCGCAGGGCAAAACCACCTGTCAGGTTGTCTTTGGCGGCTTGTAGTTCGGTCTCGGTAGGGCCATCTGCGACAAATTTGGCCAACACGTCTTTGGACACTTGCAGCGCTTGGGCGGCTTGGTCAGGTCGCGTTTGCAAGCCCAGTGTGAACGCGCCAGCATGACTACCGGGTTGAAAACCGCTGTAAACGCCATACGTCAAACCCCGCTTTTCACGCACTTCGTTGGTCAAGCGCGAGGTAAAACCACCGCCACCCAAGATGTGATTGCCGACCAAGAGGGCAAAAAAGTCCGAGTCATCACGCTTGTAACCGGGCTGACCGATCAGCACATGGGCTTGGGCAGATTCAAAAGTGATACGTTTGTCTGCTGCTTGTTTAAGCGGTTCAACCTCAGGAATCGTAGGTAAATTGGCAGATAGTAGTGAACACTCACTTTTCGGCAGCTGCCCTAAAAGCTTAGCAACCAAAGCATCAGCCTGTGGTTTAGTCACTGCGCCAACAATGCTGACTTTGGCTCTGCATGGCAGCACCAACGCAGAATAAACAGCTTGCATGTCTGCCACGCTGATGGCGGCGAGGTTAGATTCAGTCATCTCAAAACCATAAGGATGCGAGCCGTACACCGCTTGGTTAAAAGCGCGACCAGCAAGCGTGGCGGGGCGGGTGTTGGCTTCTTTGATGCTGGCGGCGATACGTTCGCGCTCACGCAGCCAGATAGCATTGGGCCAAGCGGGCTGTCCCATTTGCCGTGCTGCCAAATCAACCGCTTTGCCCAACAGATCAGGGTAAGTGAGCGAACGTAGCGAAAAACTCATGCGGTCCGCCCCCGCCCCAGCAGAGAAGGAAGCGCCCAAATCGGCCCAAGCTTCGCTCAGCTGGTTGTCGTCCAAAGCTGCATTTACCCCATTGGCTTTGATACCTTTTGACAACATCATTGCTGTCACGCTGGCTAACCCTGCTTTGTCCGCAGGGTCGCGGCGTGAACCAGCGTCGAAGTCGATTTGCACATCGACCATGGCAATCGCGGGGCTTTGCACCAAAAAGACCTGTGCGCCGCTGGGTTGCATCCAATTTTCGATGGGAAGAGCTGCAAAAGCCGAATTTATACAAAAAAGAGTGCCAAATATGACTCTAGCAGGCGTATTTATTGCCTGAGTTGCTATTAATTTCATAGTATTTTTAACGCGTTGTGTGGATTCCCACCTTCGCGGGAATGACAGAGTGGCGTTCAATGCCGTGCTCCTGCAGGCGCAATGCGCGGTTTACGGGTTTTGTCTATGGCTTGCGGCACCAGCACGCCCACCGTCAATTGGTCGTCGCCAAAATAAGTCGCTGCCACCGCTTGCACTTGGGCACTGGTGACGAGGCGCAATTTCGCAATCAATCGCGAGCCCGCATCCACCGGCAAGCCCTGTACCCAATAGGAACCCAGCTCACGGGCTTGATTCATCACGGAATCTAGCTTGTACACCTCACTCGCTACCCACTGGGTTTTGACGCGGTTCAACTCTGCCTCACTCACACCGTTGTTGGCGATCAGCACGATTTGCTCGCGCAACGCCGCTTCCACTTGTGCCACCGTTTTGTCTTTGGCAGGCGCACCGTCCAAGAAAAACAACTGTGGCCCGCGCCCCATCAAGCCGTTGTAAGCGCCGGCGCTGTTGGCGACGGCGTTGTCACCTTGCGTCAAGGCTTTGTCAATCCGAGCACCTGAATAACCATCCAGCACAGCGGCTAAAACGGTCAAAGCCAAGGCATCGTCAGGGGCTGAATCCGCGTTTAGCAGCGTTTCCGCCTTCAAACCCGGCACTTTGTACGCCATGGCGATGTAGGCTTGGTCAGCGGGGGCTTTGAACTCAAAGCGTTTGATGCCAGCTTGCAGCGGCTCTAGGCGCGGTTTGCGCTCTGGCACGGGGCGTGAAGGGATGACGCCGTAGTATTTTTCTGCCCACAGCTTCACCTGCGCCACATCCACATCTCCCGCCACCACCACAGCGGCATTGGCAGGTATATACCAGCGCTGGAAGAACGCGCGTGCATCTTGCGGCGTCATAGCGTCCAAATCGCTCATCCAACCCACAATGGGTCTTCTATACGGGCTGGCGGTGTAGATGGTCGCGTTCAGCGCCTCGCCCATCTGCGCGCGAGGCGAATCTTCGGTACGCATGCGGCGCTCTTCTTTGACGACTTCGATTTCTTTGGCAAAATCCGCATCCGCCCATTGGCTGTTACCGAAGCGGTCCGCCTCTAGGCGCATCACGTCTTCCAAGCGGTTGGACGGAATTTGCTGGAAATAGCCCGTGTAATCCTTAGACGTAAACGCGTTTTCTCGCCCGCCCAAAGCGGCCACTTGACGCGAAAATTCACCCGTTTTGACGGTCGGCGTGCCCTTGAACATCATGTGCTCCAACACATGCGCCACGCCAGAAGTGCCATCCACCTCATCCATAGAACCCACTCGCAGCCACAACATATGGACAGCGGTAGGGGCGCGTTTGTCGGGCTGCACAATGACGGTGAGGCCGTTGGCGAGCTTGAATTGGCTGACTTGTGCGGTTTGTGTGGTTTGCGCAAAACCAGCTTGCGCTAAGCCCAAACAGCCCCAAATAACGACAATTACCTTGGAAATTAGCCTAGAAGAGAGATGCTTCAAATCGTACCTTTGAGGTTTCATAGAATAGTGTGATTCTACGTAGACCATATTCGTTCACACTCGCTTTCAGATTTGCCCTTTTTATGTTCAATTTCTTCAAGAAAAAACCAGCGCCAGAAGCCGTTAAAGAGGTCATCACGGAGAAAGTGCCGCCCGCACCGGTGACATCAACTGCAGTTACACCCGCACCAATAGCCACCGAACCTGCCCCGAAACGCCAAGCCTGGCTAGACAAACTAAAGGCTGGCCTGCGCAAAACCGGCAGCAGCATTGCCTCCGTTTTCACTGGCACGCAAATCGACGATGCGCTCTACGAAGACCTAGAAACCGCCCTTTTGATGGCCGACACGGGCACGGCGGCAACGCAGTTTTTACTGGACGACCTGAAACGCCGCGTCAAAGACAACAAAACCACAGAACCGCAAGCGGTGAAAGGCTTGCTGATTGAGGCTTTGGCAGATTTGCTCAAACCCCTCGAAAAAGAGCTGCAAATCGGGCTACACAAACCCACCGTCATCATGGTGGCGGGCGTCAACGGTGCGGGCAAAACCACCTCCATCGGCAAACTCACCCGCCATCTGGTCACCCACGGTGCGACGGTGCTGCTGGCCGCGGCCGACACCTTCCGCGCCGCCGCCCGCGAGCAATTGAACGTCTGGGCGGACAGAAACACGGTTGACATCATCAGCCAAGACGGTGGCGACCCCGCCGCTGTGAGCTTTGACGCCGTGACTGCCGGCAAAGCGCGAGGCAAAGACGTGGTGCTGATCGACACCGCTGGCCGCCTGCCGACGCAGCTGCATTTGATGGCAGAGCTGCAAAAGATCAAAAGGATCATCGCCAAGGCGGATGCTGCGCCAAATTCATCCTCAAATTCGACTCTAGCCGGCGTATCTATTACTGATAAAGCTATAAATATAATAGCAAATTTAGCACCCCACGAGATATTACTGGTTATCGACGGCAACACCGGTCAAAACGCCTTGATGCAAGTCAAAGCGTTTGACGAAGCTTTAGGCCTCACCGGTTTGATCGTGACCAAGCTGGACGGCAC
>JBEBJY010000049.1:0-20474 GCA_040079635.1 Burkholderiaceae bacterium
GTTGTTGGGGTGCAAGAAGTGTGATGCGGGTGCGCCAGTTGATCGGGTCGTGCGATAATTTTGATGCAGATTGTGCTGTAAGTTAAGCCTCTAGTATCAATAACAGAAAGACAAATCCATGAAATACAAAGCACTGGCCATTTTATTAATTGCGGTACTCGGTGGTATGGCTATTTATTACAACCAATCAGTATCTAAAAATCCGAATCAGAATTTGGATGTTGCCCCCAAGGTTGAAAATAAGTAAATAGATAAATAAATAATTGAGATTAAATAATATTATTTGAATTCAAAAACATACTATGGCAACCAAAACAGTTTTGCGGCAATATTCAAGGGGTGAGCGGGTGGTGCTGTCAGGCTTGTTTCTGGCGGTAGCTTGTTTTTTTGCATGGATGGCATTTGGACTGCTGCAAACCAGTTGGCAAAACTATGCGCTTGACCAGCGGTTTGAGCGCGAGGGCGTGCAAACGCAGGGGTTTGTGAGCGGTTTTAGGCATGTGACGTTTACGGGCAAATATGGCTACCGCAATTCGGGGCAATATCCTGTGGTGTCGATTGAGACGCCCAAAGGCGCGTTTCAAATCCCGACCAGCTACGAGCATCCGCTGAACAAGGCGCAGCAGGACGAGCTGCTTTGGAAGAAGGTGGATGTGGTTTACCTGCGGGACGAGCCTAACTTGGGGCGGGTGGTCAAATGGCATAGCGCTTCTGGCTGGGGCTGGGTTTTGGCGGGTTTGGGGGTGTTTTTGCTGATGACGGGGGTGTTTATTTTGATCATCAGCTGGCGCATGCTGATCGCAAAAGGGGCGCCGAAAACGATTTCAGTTGCTGAAACGGGTTTATAAAACATAGATTTAGTCGCTAATGTGACTTAGTGTGATTATTACCGCATTTAATAATTTCTTAAGTGGTCGCTAAGCATAAGTACAAGTAGAATCCAAATCTTAACGCTGAATGAGCACTTGGATCTACACATGCATTACGCTATAACCTGTTATTTTCAAGACGTCGAAGGGCACTGGGTTGCCAAATTGGACTGCGGACACGATCAGCAGTTGCCGCACAACCCGCCTGTTGCCAACAACCCGTGGGTTTTGACGCAAACGGGGCGTGCCGACAAAATTGGGGTGTTGGTGGTATGCACCGATTGCATTGCCGGCACAGCGCCAAACCGTCAATTTTCATCGTCTTTAGACAGCAAAGCGGCTTGAAAACGCCCGTTTTTACCGCATTTTTACTATAATTTTAATAGCACTTTAGGCAATAAATACGCTGGCTAGAAGCCTATTATAGGTATAGAGACGCCATAGAAGAGGCATATATATAATCGCTGTATGCTGAACATCAACGAATCTGAAGTTTCCATCACCGCCATCCGCGCGCAGGGTGCGGGTGGGCAGAACGTGAACAAGGTGTCCAGCGCAATTCACCTGCGGTTTGACATTGTGGCGTCTACCCTGCCGGACGACGTGAAAGAGCGGCTTTTAGCGCTGCATGACTCGCGCATCACCAAATCTGGCGAATTAATCATCAAAGCGCAGCAGCACCGCACCCAAGACATGAACCGACTGGACGCGATGCTGCGGCTGCATGAGATTGTGAATTCGGTCGAATTTGCACCCGTGGTGCGCAAGGCGACCAAGCCCAGCAGAGCTTCGAAATTGAAGCGTTTGGATACGAAAAGCCAGCGGTCTGAAACCAAGACGCTGCGCAGCAAAGTCTCGCGGGTAACCGGCGATTAGCTTTTGCGAGGGGTTTGATGAGTTTTGATGGGGTTTGCTGCCTTGTTAAAGCAGATTTTCACCCCAGTTGAGGTTTGTGTTGCTCGTTTTAGCGGCACGACCTATTCGAAAATCCCTTGAAAGCAATTTATGTCAGATTTAATCAGCAGACTGCAATGGCGCTACGCCACCAAAAAGATGAACCCGGCCAAAGATGTGCCGCAAGAGAAGGTGGAGCGTATTTTGGAAGCCGCGCGTCTCGCGCCTACATCCAGCGGTTTGCAGCCGTTTGAAATCATCGTGGTGACTAACCCAGAAGTCCGCGCCAAGCTGCAAGCCAAGGCGAGCAACCAAGCGCAGATCACCGAAGGCTCGCATTTGTTGGTATTCGCAGCGTGGGACAACTACACGGCTGAGCGTATCAACCACATGTTTGACTACACCAACGCTCAGCGTGGTGGCACGAACGAAGGCTGGGAAAACTACCGCCAGATGTTGCTGAAGGCTTACCCAGCGCGCGACCCGCAAATCAACTTTGAACACGCCGCTCGCCAAGCCTACATTGGCCTGGGCGCAGCGCTGATTGCAGCCGCCTACGAGCACGTGGACAGCACGCCGATGGAAGGGTTTGACCCGAAAAGCTTTGACGAGATTTTGAATCTGCAAGCGCGCGGCCTGCGCAGCGTCGCCATCATGCCGCTGGGCTACCGTGAAGAGGGCAAAGATTGGCTGGAGAAGCTGCCGAAAATCCGCCGTCCACGTGAAGAGTTCATTGTTGAAGTGAAATAAACCCACGATCAAGTGCCTGTCGCTTAGGCGCAAAATATGCCTGATGGCTGCAAGGTCATCAGGCATACTTCGTTGGTAGATGCCTAATTCGAACCGCCCTGCTCAGCCCCTGCAAACCGCAAACCCCATTCGGTGGGTGATTTCGTGGTTCAGAGGACGCGTTCACCACCACACCCACCACTTGTCACCCGGTATGCAAGCCATTTTGCTGGCAGCCTGCGCTGGGTTGACGTTCAGCATGTTGAATGCCCTTTTGCGGCTGCTGGCTAAGAATTTGCCACCGTTTGAGACGCAGTTTTTGCGCTATTCAGCGGGTTTGCTGTTGCTTTTGCCCTTGATTTTCAAGAACGGTTGGGCAGCGTATAAGCCGCAAAACATCACCGGGCAGTTCACACGGGGCGCGTTGCACACGCTGGCTTTGTGCTTTTGGTTCACCGCCCTGCCCAATATTCCGCTGGCAAACACCACGGCGATTGGCTTTTCTGGGCCAATTTTTATCATGCTGGGTGCTTATATTTTCTTGAAAGAACCCATGCGCTGGGAGCGCTGGCTGGCCACGCTGATTGGTTTTACCGGCGTGCTGGTCGTTGTGGGGCCGCAGTTTTCGTTGAGCAATGCGGTGGCGGGCGGCAACTCGGGCTGGTACCACATGGCAATGCTGATGTCTGCACCACTGTTTGCCGCATCGTTTTTGGTGACCAAGGCGTTGACGCGTTATGAATCGACCGGCACCATCATGGTGTGGCAGGCGATCACCGTGTCGCTGCTCAGCCTGCCGATGGCGTTGTTGGATTGGACCTGGCCAAGCGCTTGGCAGTGGGCGGGTTTTTTGCTGAGTGGCGCACTGGGCACGGCAGGGCATTATTTTTTGACCAAGTCGTTTTCCAAGGCGGATATTTCATCGACCCAATCGCTCAAGTTTTTAGAGCTGGTGTGGTCGGCGCTGATGGGCTGGCTGCTGTTCAGCGACGTGCCGACGCTGAACGCCATCATCGGCGGCGTGGTAATCAGCGCAGCCACTATTTGGGTGGCGCGGCGTGAGGGCACCAGATATGCCAAGGACGTGAACGAGGTAAACTGAGGCCATGAACATCATCGTTTTAGGCGCTGGCGCCATTGGTTGCTATGTGGGTGGTCGCTTAGCTGCTGCTGGCGAACGTGTGACTTTGGTGGGCAGACCACGAACGACTGAGCCGCTGGCGCTGCGTGGTTTGACGGTAACCGATTTGCAAGGCTTCAAAGCGCATGTGGAAGCGGATATAAACGCGGACATCAAGGCTGACACAAAGGCTGATTTAGCGTCGCCCGCGCTGTCTATTGCGTCCAACTTGAAACTGGCTTGGTCAAACATGGGTAGCGTCGTCAACGAAACCACAGTGGTGCTGCTGTGCGTCAAAGGGGGCGCAACCACCACTGCCGCGCAAGAAGTAGCCGACTGCTGCCCCGCAGGTACGGTGATTGTGTCCTTGCAAAATGGTGTGGACAATGTGGCGCGTATGCAAAAAGTGGCCCCGCAAATGACAGCACTGGCAGGCATGGTGCCGTACAACGTGGTGATGAAGAGCTCAACCCATGTGCACCGCGCAACGATGGGGCAAATTTATATGGAATCGTCTGACTCATCTGAATCAGCGAAAGAATTGATGGCAGAACTGGTGGTCAAATTCAATGCGGCAGGGCTAAAAGCGGTGGCATCGACCGAAATGCGTGCTGTGCAATGGGGCAAGCTGCTGCTGAATGTGAACAACCCGATCAACGCGCTGTCAGACCTTCCTTTACGCGAGCAATTGCTGAACCGCGATTTTCGCTACGTGTTTGCCACGCTGCAGCTTGAGGCACTAACCGCCATGAAAAAGGCGGGTATCGAGCCCAAACAGCTAGCCGCCGTGAAGCCGCACATCATGCCAATGTTGCTCAAGCTACCGAATTGGATATTCACCCGCCTTGCCAAGAAGATGCTGCGCATGGACGCCAGCGCCAGATCATCCATGTGGGACGATGTGCAGCATGGCCGCACGACAGAGGTGGACGATTTGTGTGGTGCCGTGGTTCGCTTGGCAGATCAGGTGCGCACAGCAGCGCCGTGCAATGCGGCCATTTGCAAACTGATCGCCACCCACACCAAAGGCCAAAGGCTTAGCGGGCGTGAACTGCGCAAGGCGCTAGGAATTTAGTGTCAAAAGCTTAAGAAGCTGCGCCCAACAAAGCGTCTTTGAGCTTGTAATCGGCGGGCACGGGACCAAGCCAAATGCGCAAAATCATCGCAAAAAACTCGGCATCACCAATGGCAGCGCCTTGTGGTTTGTCCATGATGTAAAACGTTGTGCCTTTGCCGGGCACAAACTCAATGGAAAAACTTTCATCAGGTATTAATTTACTTTTTCCAGAGAAAATTTCTACCAATCTGTTGGCCGAAGCAGCGTATTTTGTATTCAATTCGGGTGATGAGTTTTCACGCATACCGCGCAAAAACAAGATGCCCAAGTCGGTACCTGGCAGCTCACGAAGCGCCACAAAATGCAGCCTCTTAGGGCCAGGGGCAGCAATCACATCTTGCAAGGTGGTGACTTTGGATGTCGTGTACAAACCCATGTCATACACCTTGAAAATGGCTTTGTAGCGTGTACCCAAACCATTCAAACTTAGCTTGACGCCTTCAACTTGGATTTGTTTGGGGAAATTTTCAGCTTTGGTTTTTGTTGGCGCTGTCGTATTGCGCACCGCATTGGTGCTAGATTGGGCAAAAACTTGAGGGATAACCGAACTGCAGATCAACAGACAGATGAAAATGAATTGTTTTTTGACAGTGAGGATTCGCATGAAAATTGTAACTAAAGTTGTAACTCTTTGATTATTGGCTAATTCAACCAAACTGCATGCCAACTATTTCCGCTTTTCAGTGAATTCTGTAAGAACGCGGGCAGGCAGTTGACTATTAATGCTCAATATCTGATTTTTTTTGAAATATCCAACCATGCCCTATTTAAGTACAGCAACCACCATGCGATGGGTAGCCGCTTTGAGCTTGCCGATAGCATGCTGCAGTAGTTTGGCAATGGGTTTGATGGTGGAGTTAAGTACGGCACAGTGCGGCTTGCCAGCGCCGATGCAGCCCGTGTTGCCCGTTCAAGCCGCTAAACGCCTGCCTGACAGCCAAGTGGCCACGGGTAGCAAAGACATTGCTTGGGCATGGCTGGGCACACCTACCATGCGTTATCCACACAAGGCACTGGGTGCGAGCACGCATGCGGGCAGTTTGCATGTTTTGGTGAATGTGGCGGGTAGCAAACAGCTAGAAATCGTGCACGAACTGCCCTTCAACCGCGTCTTTGAAGACCGCATGCCGCGCTTGGTAGATTTAGACGGCGATGGTCGCGATGAGATTGTTTTGATTGAATCTGACGCGTTGCGCGGCTCAGCCACCGTGGTTTATGGGGTGCAATCCGTCAAAACGGCTAAGGGAAGCGACAAAAAACCCATCTTGGCTGAACTGGCGAGAAGTGCGCAAACGGGATCGACCTTTCGCTGGCTCAACCCCGTGGGTGTGGCAGATTTTGACGGTGATGGAAAACTGGATGTAGCCAGCGTGATCACCCCACATGTTGGTGGTTTACTCACGCTTTACCGCTACGCGCCACCCAAGCTAGAGCCATTTGCACAAGCCATGGACACGTCTAACCACCGCATGGGCGACCTGGAGCAACAAGTGGCCGTGGTTGTCGAGCAAAAAGGCCTTCGCCCCACCATCATCGTGCCGGACATGCAGCTCAAAGCACTGCATGCGTTGCGCTGGGAAGCACCTGGTCAGTGGAAAGAGCTGGCAGATGTGAAGCCGCTACCCGCTACCGTGAAACGCATCACGCCGCTGCCAAACGGTGGATGTGTGCTGCTGACGGATGCGACGTGGTGGCGGGTGTGGTTAACCAATTAGTAATTTTTAGTGCTTGCAAAGATCTATAATTACTATCATTTTTATAGCTACTTAGGCAATAAATACGCCGGCTAGATGCCAATTTAAGCACTAAAAAGCAAGATCTCCACCTCAATACGTTAATTCCAAAACCACCACATGATTTTCAGCGGCTGGCCATGTTTGCCCCGTGATACGTTCGCCATTGAACTCTGCAGCGATGGCGCGAGCTTCAGCTTGTGGAATCAACTTTTTAGAGCTAGCAATACCTGCGCCTGCGGGTGGTATGCCGGGTAATGTCGCTGATCCGTCAAAACTCATCTTGTCGCGCTGCGCATCAAAATAACCGCGTGGTCGGAAAAAAGTGACGATGGCTTTGGCTGCGGGATTGGCTCTGTCAGCATCTGACATGCGCTCTGCTCGCAGATGAACCACCTCGCTAGAGCGGGGAAACGGGCTGCGGTAAATGTGGGTGGTGCTATAGCCAGCTGCAGTGACGACAAACTCGTAAGCCACGCCCTGCTGCGCCGTAAACGGACCCCATTGCCCATCCGCACCGACACGTTTGGTATGTGCAACACCACCGACTCGCGAGCCATTCCCATCGGTTGCGAAGATTTGCACATTGGCTTCAGGCACAGGCAAGTTGTTGACAAAATTGCCAGATTTGGCGTCACCCGAACTCACGCCCAAGCCTGTGACTTTGCCATTTAACACCACCACAGCTTCAGCAGCGATGCTCGGATGCTGCGGCCCAACGCCTTTGATAAAGCTATAGGCGGTTAAAAATGCGGCTGGTGAAAAGGCAGTTTCGCGGTGGTCAAGGCGTGGAATGACGGCATTGGTTGCGCCTTTGAGCTCTGGGCCTGCAAAGGTGACGTTGGTCGGCGTGCCTTTGGAGCCTATCCAAAGACCATCGGGCTGGGCAAATTTGTCGTTGTTGTCAGACCGAATGGTTAGCCACTTCACAGGGCCAGTCACTTCGTCGCCATTGGCGTTTTTGGCGGTGTTCAAACCTGTTAAAAATGCGCCTGTCCCAGCAAATTCACTGCCCTCGCGAAATCCTTTGATCGCCCAAACCCCGTGGTTTGGCACGCCGCTCAAGATGGCATGCGACACTTTTGCAGCGCCACCGCCGTTTTGTATGTAATTTCGCACCGCATAGCCACCACGCGAGTTGGCGAACAGCACCACTTGGCTCGCACCCGTGGCGGCTAATACTTTGTCGACTTCAGCACTTAAATAAGCAGCATGCTCTGCTGTTGAGGTGCGGCCTGCTTGTGGCTTGGCATCTTCATCACGCGCCAGAGGGTATGGCACCTCAATGGCGTGCAAGCGGCTGCGCGGCCAGCCGTTAGATTCGAATCGCCAAAGCGTTGTCAACCACAGCGCAGCCGTATCGCCATTGCCATGAACGAAGACGATGGGCGGCGTGTCTGACATAGAGGGTTGTGATTTTTTCATGCCGTTGGGTGAAGAAATCATAGCGCACCCATTCAGCAGCACCACGAAAGCGATGATAAAGCGCGAGATTTGAGACATAAAAAAAGTCATAGCAATCCTAGATGGGTAACAACAATGAAGTGTTCTACCATCTTGCTATGACTCGCCCGTGATGCAACACGGGCTTACCCTAAACGAGTAACGGGGGCGACAACCGAGCGAGCAAATTAAGGCTTCACCATTGGCCAAGCCTGTCTTGCCCACTGGCTCATACCGCCATTGACGTAGCTGGCGTTGGTGTAACCCATGCTTTGCAGCTGTCCCACGATATTGGCTGATCGATTTTGGGTGTTGCAAATCACCAAAAATGGCTCTTTACCAGGCTTAGGGAGTTCAGCCAGTCTGGCGCCAAGTTGGCTCATGGGAATCAACTTCGCGCCCTTGGCAACACCATTGGCATGTTCATAGGGTTCCCGAATATCGATCACGACTTTTGCAGACGTTTCAAGCGCCTTACGTGCGTCGTCCAAACTTACCATAGGTGGTGCGGCGAAAGCATTCATACTGGTTACTCCTATCAGTGCGGCAATTGCTAGTTGAGTCAAAAATGACTTGATAGCATTGATTTTAAGCATAGTAGAAATTCAAGTTTTATGGACTGACGATTTTGAATGTCGCATGGCAAGCAACACAGTTTTGCGTTGTTTTAGCCAACTTCAACATGACTTTTTCAACAGTCGGCTCTTGCTTTGCGGCTTGAGCAACTTCACCAAAGCCCTGGCGAAGTGGGCGAGCAAAGGTTTTCCACTCGGGCGGAATTTTAGTTTCGAAGCTGACTTCTATGGCTGGTTTCTCAGCGCTGTGGTTTGCAATTGCTGAAGCGGTTTTAGCCACCGTTTCAAAATCCTTATTTGCAATTGCATTGTTGATAGTGTTCAACGATGCCATGAAATCATTCATCTCGGTCAACACAAAGGCATGCTCTTCAGCCGTCGCCTTAATAACCATGCGCTTGTTCACGGCATAGTCTGCAGCTGTCGCAGGTGTGGCAGGTGCTGCTGCATAGCTAATGGCACTGACAGCTGCCAATCCAGCCAAAATAACCGTTGCGAACCGAAATTTCTTCATTGAATGTGACATGACTGGTTTTCTTTCTATTGATTTTGAAGTTATGAAATATACTGAGTGGAGTATATATGCAAATTTAAAAAAATAGGTACTTTGCCGTACCCGGGTTGTAAAGTCTAAGTAAATGCTAGCAATAGTCGTTCAAGGCTCGGGCGTGCCAGTGTCTAGATCGCCTCGGTCGATCTCTGATCTAGCAGCAGCAGCTAAGGCTTGGTATTTCAGACGAAAGGCATCAAGCGTTTCTTCTTCCAGTTCCTCCAAATCAAGCAGCGCATTGTGCGCGCCTTTTGTCGCGCGAATCAACTCATCCAACTTGACTTGAATAGCTTGGGTGTCTCGGTTTTGGGTGTTTTGAATCAAAAACACCATCAAGAATGTGATGATGGTTGTGCTTGTATTGATAACCAGTTGCCACGTGTCGCTGAAGTTAAAAATCGGGCCCGTGAGAATCCAAACAGCAATGATGGCTACTGCAATCGTAAATACGCGGGGTCGACCACAAAAATGGGCCGCTTTTTTTGCAAATTGTGCATACCAACTTGTTTGCGGTATAGATTCTTTCATCAAATCAGCCGTAGTCATGCTTCAAGCGGCCACGCCGAACAAAGTGCCTACGCCATAGGTAATACCCATAGCCAACGCACCCCAAAATGTCACACGAAGCGCTGCAGTCATGACCGAGGAGCCGCCAGCTCGAGCAGCCAACGAACCTAACACGCCTAAAAATACCAGAGAACTAAGCGCGACGACCACATTCAACATCGCGACAGGTGTCACCAAAACCACTAATAGAGGTAGAGCAGCACCCACGGCAAATGTGAGTGCGGAGGCTAGTGCAGCTTGAACGGGTTTTGCAGCTGTCGTGTCAGAAATACCCAGTTCATCACGGCTGTGTGCGCCCAAGGCGTCATGCGCCATCAGCTGCGTCGCGACCGTTTGTGAAGTAGCGGCATCCAAGCCTCGCGCTACATAAATAGCGGCTAATTCGGCGTGCTCGTGATCTGGTTGTGTGGCTAATTCATGTCGTTCTTTGGCGATATCGGCTTGCTCTGTGTCGGATTGCGAACTCACAGAGACGTATTCACCCGCAGCCATCGACATCGCACCAGCCACCAAACCAGCAACGCCTGTGATCAATATGTTTTGCGGTGTTGCCCCAGCTGCAGCAACGCCCAAGACCAAGCTGGCGGTTGAAACAATGCCGTCGTTTGCGCCTAGCACAGCCGCTCTGAGCCAGCCAATACGGTGATTTTTGTGTCGTTCAGTATGTCGCATATCGGCGATTATGACGGAACAGCACGACGACCTTGTAGGCAAATGACTGATATTCACCGTTTCAGATGTTTTATTGACATGAATCAAATCTAAACAGAGACAGCGCTGAATAAAAAGTTCAGAATAACAACTGGACTAACACTTATAAGGAACCAACATGAAAATTCTTCTTTCAGTCGATGGCAGCAGCTACACAAAAAAAATGCTCGCTTATTTGGTAACGCACGATGAAGTGTTTCATACCAACAATGATTTCACCGTGTTAACCGTGCAACCACCCGTGCCAACCCGTGCACGCGCGGCAGTCGGTAAAGAAGTGGTGGACAACTACTACACCACGGAGTCTGAAAAAGTCATTTCACCCGTGCACAAATTTCTCATGCGACATGGCATCGATGCAAAGACAGTTACCAAAGTCGGACAGATTGGTGAGACGATTGGCAAATTTGCCGATGATGGCAAGTTTGACATGCTGATCATGGGATCGCACGGGAACGGCTCGATTGTTAACATGGTGATGGGCTCGGTTGCCACCAAGGTATTAGCGAACAGCAAAACACCTGTTTTACTCATTCGCTAATTTAATTTCGCTGATTTACTGATTTTTTAATTTACCAGTAAGTTAAATAACATCGTTTGGCTCAGCTACCGGCTTACGACCGTGCAGCATGGAGCCAACGAGGTTTTCACGATGACGGTACGAGGTAAAAACTGCCCCTGCGATGTGCAAAAACAGAAGCGGTAGCAGCGCCTCACCCAGCACACCGTGTAACTCTTCTAACCATTCGACGCCCCAAAATCTATCAGTCGTAAATAACCAACCTGTGAAACCTGTGGCAACTGCGTCTGTCAACAACGCAACAACCATCCATCCCCCCAAAGGGTTATGGCCGAGGTAGCGCAATTCGCGGTGTTTGACAACGTCTTTGGCATAAGCCACTGTAGCGGATATGCCACGCAAAAACTGAGAAAACCGCCAGTAACCGCTCCCCCAAAAACCCATCAGAACCCGTACGATGGCAGCAGCAAGCGCGACATAACCCAAATTTTCATGCAGTGCGCCGCCACTTTCATGGGTGACAAAACTACCAATCATGGATAGCGCTAGCGTCCAATGCAACAAACGAACAGCGACACTCCAAACGAGGACAGTGGGTTTTGAAATTGCCACTTTTGAAGATATCACTTTTAACTTAACGAGCTTTGGTTGGCACAGGCGCCAAAGTCACGGGGTGAAAATAAAATTCGCCACGCTGACCTTTGTCATCCAAGGCATATACCTCGTAGCAACCGCCATCTTCTTTGATGCGTCGCACGGTGTAGCCTTTTTCTTTGAGTTGGGATTCTAGCTTTTCCACCGGTTGCCAAGTCGATTTAGCGCCCGAATCGCAAGTGGCTAACCCAGTTGCAAACGCGCTGCTGGCAGCAAAATACAAAGCGCTGGTGGCTAAAAATAACGATACTTTTTTCATTGAAACTCCTACTAAAGATGAAAGCCCCGAAGAGCTAAAACTTCATCATTGCGCTGGTTTGTAAAGATTTGATGTAGAAAATGTATCAACTCGGCAAACAATGCCGCATCAATCAATCACTTTTACGTCAGTCAATTTTTCGTTTCGAAGGCCGTGGAATCTTCTTAAACCGAATTTTCCTGTCCAGTTCAATTGCGTCTTTTTTGACTTGGCGCTCTGCGTCAATGGTTTGCCCCACTGCCAGCCATTGGGCGAATTCGTCGGGTGTTTCCAGTGTGACGTTGCCAATGCTGCAGGTGCGGAAGTCGAAAATCACGATTTCAGCGGCTTTTTGCAGGTTCACTTTGCCTTTGCCAAGCAATGCGCCGCGTTTGATGCCGATGGCTTCAAGTACTTGCTCGTCGGTTTTGTCTACCACGGGGTCAAGCTTGTAGCGGGCTTCTAGCTGCGCGGGGTAGTGTTTGATCAGGTAATCAATCAGCTCTAGCGCCACGTCTTCTTCTTGAAACGCATTGCGCCCTACCGCGCCACTGGCGGCCAAGTTGTAGCCGCTTTTCTCGACAATGATGCGTGGCCACAGCATGCCGGGGGTGTCGTACAGGTAAAAATCGTCAGCCAGAGTGATGCGCTGCTCTATTTTTGTAACGCCTGCTTCGTCGCCTGTTTTGGTGAAACGACGACCTGTCATGGTATTGATCAGTGTGGACTTACCCACGTTGGGAATGCCACAAATCAGCACCCGCAGCGGTTTGATCATGCCGCCGCGCAGTGGGGCGAGTTCTTTGCAGGCTTTGGCGAGGGCTTTGGCTGGGGCCGCGTCCGTTGCAGCCAGCGGAATAGCACGCGTATTAGGCAAGGCGTTGTAATGCGCCAGCCACAGTGCTGTGATGGCAGGGTCAGCCAAATCTTGTTTGTTGAGCACTTTCAGCGCGGGCTTACTGCTGGTCAGCTCGGCCAACATGGGGTTGGCGCTGGATCCGGGTAAGCGGGCGTCTAACAACTCAACCACCACGTCAATGTCTTTGATGCGATCGCTGATGGCTTGCTTGGTCACGTTCATGTGACCGGGGAACCATTGGATGGCCATCTGGGAGCTTTCTTGAGAAGGTATTTTGGGTAAATTTTGCGGTATTTACCACCCCAAAATATGCTATGCTTTTTATAGCTACTTAGGCAATAAATACGCCGGCCAGAGCCATATTTGAGACTATTTTACCCTATTTAAGAGTAAAACCAAGTTCAAATCACTTAGCAGGTACGAACTTAGCCAGTAAATCGGCAAACTTGGGCTGCCAATCCGCCATGGCATTGGCCTCACCGCCCAGAGTTTGTTTGAGGAACGCCAGTGACAGCGCTTGCGTGGCGGCTTTGACTTTCGGGTTCAGCTCTGCGCCACCAGTATTACTGCGGTCGGTAAAAATACTGTGTGAACCACCTGTGAATACAACCAGTGTTTTACGCGCATCGCCCATTGCGTTGAACACATTCACGCGGTCTTCAAAACCAGAGCCGTAGCCAGGCACCATGATCTCGTCGCCAGTGGCGGTGATGTGCAGCGTTGGCAAGGCAATGGAGCCCAAGATGGCCGCTGGGTTGCCGTAGCCATAAAACGGTGGCGCTGATAACAACATCGCGGCTTTGATGCGCGGGTCGCGCAGGTTGAGCACCTCATCGCCAGCATCCGTTTTACGCGGAACCGCCGCGCCGACCAGCAGCATGGTGGTGTTAGCGCCGTAGGAATGCCCCGCAGCGACGATACGGTTTGCATCCAAACGAGCCGCCATGTTTGGCATGGTCAGCAATTCGGTCAACGCAAAGCTCACATCTTTAGCGCGCGCTATGGCTTCAGAATCTTGTGCCGCGCTGGCTAAGCGCATGGTCAATCCAAACGGGTTGCCGCGCCACAGGCTGTTGTCGCTACCAATGTGTTGCACATGCAAACTGGCGTAGCCTTGGCTCGCCCAGAAGCGGCCTAAGTACTGGTAACCGTTGCGTGAGCCGCCCAAGCCGTGTGAAAACACGATCAAAGGTACGGGCACCGTACCCGTTGTGTTGATATCAGGCAAGTACAAGCGCACAGGTACATCACGGTTACGCGCAGCATCTTGCCATTCAAAATTGGCCACACTGATGGAATCTTGGGCACTGTTTTTGGCAACTGCGACGACAGCAGGCGTGGCAACAGCCGCTTCGTTACCAGGCAAAGCCGTGCAATTGCCAGCCAATGAAACCAAGCCAATAGCAACAGTCGCAAATACTGAAAGCGTTGTTTTAAGGGTTATGTAAGGTGGATTCATTGGATTTGGCTCACTATGCACAAGCTATGTTAACGGATATAGGCTTAACGTAATTAGGGTCATTCAGTTGACTTGCAAGGCATTGAGATGTAATGTGTTCATTTTGTAACTAATCGGTCATTTTTATACTTTAACGGAGACTTTGAATGAAAGCAACTTTACCCTTGTTACTTATCAGCGTTTTGGCACTAGCAGGCTGTGGCGGTCACCATCACATGATGCATGGTAGTGCTGCAGCTACAACGCCGCTCAAGGCCAATGCCAGTGCACCGGTTGTATTAGGCACTTACAACAAAGTGGCCGCAGTTTCTGGCACAAGCTTGTATTTCATCAACCTGAAGAATGGCGACGCAGTGGCTAGCCCTGTGAATGTGCAGTTTGGTTTGCGCGGCATGGGCGTAGCGCCCGCTGGTATGGAAAAAGCTGCCACGGGGCACCATCATCTGCTGGTTGATGTGGCTGAGTTGGACGTGAATGCAGGTATTCCAGTGAGTGACCAGCACCGCCATTTTGGTGCCGGACAAACTGAGACATCGATTGCTTTGAAACCTGGCGTGCACACCATGCAGCTGGTGCTGGGCGACCAAAACCACATTCCACATCACCCTGTGGTGATGAGCGAACGCATCACTATCACGGTCAAATAATTCTGTATTTCGAACCTCTTGAAGCTCACGCCCCTCTAAATTTAGCGAGGCGTTTTTCTTTGAACGCCATCACACCTTCGATGTAATCATGCGTGTGTCCCATGGCGGATTGGGCATCGCGCTCGGCGTCTAACTGCTGATTCAACGTGCGGGTTGAAGCATCTCGCAGCAAATGGCGGGTTGCCACCATGGCTTTGGTGGGCATAGCGGCTAGGCGTTCTGCCAACGCTGTCGCGACAGCCACGCAATCTTCACCTTCTTTGACCACATCCCAAATCATGCCCCACTCTTTGGCTTGAGCAGCGCTCAATTTATCTCCCGTCAGCGCCAGCCCCATCGCCCGCGCCAAGCCTAGGCGTTGCGGTAAAAACCAGCTGCCGCCCGCGTCTGGAATTAACCCAATTTTGCTGAAAGCTTGAATAAAACTGGCAGCAGGCGCAGCTATCGCCATATCGCAACTCATCACCAACGAAGCGCCAGCGCCCGCTGCCACACCATTCACCGCAGCAATGGTGGGCATGCGCAGGCTTTGCAAGCGGCGTGCTGTCGGGTTGAACAATTGCTCAATCACCGGGCCAGGGTCAGCGCGACGCATCAAATCTTCCACATTCGGGCCGGGTGCAAAGTCAAACTCAGCCAAATCCGCCCCCGCACAAAAAGCACGGCCTGCACCGGTGATGACCAATGCGCGAATGGCAGCGTTGGCTTCCGCCTTGTCCAGAGCAGCCCACAACTCGGTGTGCATTTGGCGGGTGAAGCTGTTGAGTGCTTCGGGGCGATTCAGTGTGACGACGGCGACTGCGCCGTGCTCTGCGTACAAAACTGTAGGAACTGTAGATAAGGTTGATTGACTCATGTTGATATGTCCTTTGTTGTCGTATTTTGAATCGAATTTTGTATCGAACCATCTTTCGCGATTCGCGAGGCTAGCTGACTCAAAGCTGCATAAGCCCTGCCCGCTTGGTCGTTCCACTCGGCAACCGCAGCGCCCTGCAAAGCTACCAATTCAGTATCACCCCGCGCTGCAGGTCCCGTCAGCGCTTTGGCTGCCCCTTGCGCTGCGATGTTTTGCACCGCCTTTTGCAAGAGCGATGCGTTCAAAGGTGCAATCAAGTCCTTGGGCATGCCCGTGCTTTGCCACAGATCAGCAGCAACGACTTGCAACACAGGCAAAAAGTTAGTCGCAAACACGGCGGCGGCGTGGTATAGCACCTTGTCTTTAGCTGCTAAGTCAAAGCAGTTAGCACCAATCGCCTCAAAAACAAGCTGCAAAGCTTGCGTAGCCGCAGCATCGCCCTCAAGCGCACATGGCGTGCCGGCAAACTGTGCGACGGCAGAACTTGGTTTACTGAAACTCAAAATGCAGTGTGCGCTGGCAATTTGCAAACCTTGATTTGTGATGCTTTTTAGAGGCTGTAATTCAGCTGAAGAAAGCGCGCCACTGCAATGAAAAATGATAGCATTAGAGGCAATAAATACGCCGGCTAGAGCACTATTTTTAACCTCATTTGAAAGTTCTAGAGCAATGTTTTTAATTTGGCCATCAGGTACTGCCAACATCCACACATCGGCTGCGCACATATCGCTCAATTGGGTTACGGCACGCCCTGCACCGATAAATTGAACGGCCGCGTCGGCACTGGCTTGCGACCGAGTCAGCACATCTTGAACCGCAAAAACACCTTGCTTGTGCCACAAATGCGCCAAGCTGCGACCGACTCGTCCTGCCCCGATGATATTGAGCGTTTTCAAAGTCACTCTTAGCTCTTGCTGTTTAAGCCTTACTCGCCATCAACTTGCCGATTTCATTCGTGCCTTGCGCACCGCCGCTCATAGGCACGGTGTCATTTTGGCGATTTGTCACCTCAGCTAATTTTGCAGCTAACAACTCAGGCGCATCGCTACTCAAACCAATGTGCACACCTTGCGTCATGGTGATGTGTGCGGCCTCGAACGTGCCAGCACCTGCACACAAAATCGTACGGGTTGGTGCGTTTTCAGCCACCATCACCAGCATGGCGGGGACGACGGCTTCGGGCTTCAGGGCTGCCAAGACTTCTTCAGACATCAATCCCTCGGTCATCCGCGTCGCAGCTGTGGGTGCCAGGCAATTCACACGAATGTCGTTTTTAGCGCCTTCGATTGACAATGTTTGCATCAAACCGACCAGCGCCATTTTGGCTGCGGCATAGTTGGCTTGACCAAAGTTGCCGTACAAGCCGCTGGATGATGTGGTCATCACAATACGACCATATTTTTGCTCGTTCATGATCGCCCAAACTGCTTTGGTGCAGTTCACCGCGCCCATCAAATGCACGTCCACCACCAGTGCAAAGTCGGCCAATTCCATCTTGGCAAAGCTTTTGTCGCGCAAAATACCGGCGTTATTGACCAAAATATCCACGCGTCCCCACTTAGCCATTGCCTCTGCCACCATGGCTTGCACGGCGGCGTAGTCGGTGACGGATGCGCCATTGGCCATCGCCTCGCCGCCCGCAGCCCGAATTTCTTCGACCACGGCTTGCGCTGCGGTCATGGATTGTGTGCCTACAGCACCATCGCGTGCACCGCCTAAGTCATTCACCACCACTTTGGCCCCCCGAGCCGCCAAAGCCAAGGCATGTTGGCGACCCAAGCCACCACCTGCACCCGTCACAATAGCTACGCGGCCTTTAAAATCTAACGAATTTAATGACATGCCCATCTCGTTTTTTTCCTTTTAAAGTCATCTGAAAACCCCAAGCCTAAATTCAACCCCTATTTGCTCACCATTATGGAATTAAACCACCAAGCCATTGAAACCCCTGTCCGCGACGCGTCAACCGTCGTTTTGCTACGCGATGCGCCAGTGGGTTTGGAGGTTTTTTTGATGAAACGCAGCGGTTTGTCTGACGTTTTGGGTGGGGCTTATGTGTTTCCTGGCGGCAAGCTGGATGCGGCTGACGTGATAGACGACATGCCTAATCGCCTGGACCAAACGCCACAAGCTTTGCATGCGGCGCTGAACGAACCAAATTTGCAGCACCACAACGCCGCCGCGCTCTATGTGGCCGCTTTGCGCGAGGCGTTTGAAGAGTCTGGCGTGCTGTTTGCTGAAGGTGCCACACTCGACATCACTGCCCAAGCGGCGCGGTTGCTCAAAGCGGGGCAAACTTTTCCTGCCGTGCTCGCACAACTTGGCTTACGGCTGCAAACTCAGCATGTGCAGCCATGGTCACGCTGGATCACACCAAAAATGGCTTCCGTATCTAGCAAGCGGTTTGATACTAGGTTTTTTATAGCAGCAGTGCCCCATCATCAAACCGCTGTGCATGATAACTATGAAACTACCGAAAGCGTCTGGCTCGCCCCGCGCACTGCGCTGGAAGAATACTGGCGCGGCGGTATCTCGCTTGCACCGCCGCAGATCATGAGCTTGGCGCATTTGTCGCACCACCGTACCGTTTCCAGCGCTTTGGCTGAGGCGCGCAGCAAGCCGCCCGCCGTTATTGAGCCCGAGCCGTTTGATTTTGAGGGCATACGCACCATCACTTATCCGGGCGATCCTCAGCACTCCGTTAACCAGCGTGCCCTGCCCGGCCCTACGCGGCTGCGTTACGCCAACAAACGGTTTGAGCCGATAGGTGGTTTTGAGGAACTTTTCGTTTTGAACTGTTAAATTTGCTTAAACCTTTCTTAAATGAACATTTAGATACAAAAGACACATTTTGTAATATTATTAATTATTACAAAAAAACACGTTTGCACAAGTCTTGCAATCCGCTTTTTTTGCTTTTCTCCCCTAAATAATCAGATTCAAAGTCTTTTTTTTTGTAGCAAGCGCCAATGAGAATTAATCTCAAATGGGCCGCACTACTGGGTATTGCTTTGGCTTAAATTTTGAATAAAGTCGCCTTAAGCAAAAAAATAATTGAAACCAAAAGGTTACAAAACCTCGGTAGATATGAAACTTTTGCCGTAGCCCCGGCATTGCCTACACGTTGTAAAAATATTTCGTGAACCATTAACCGGATCTTGCGTTTTTGAACTATTAGCTTTGCTTGTTACAAATATTTATTTAAAGGGGAAACATTATGTCCACCAATTTCCAACTCAAACCATTCCGTATTAACCTTGCTGATTTGAACTTTATGCGCGACCAGATCGCGTTTAAGCCCTTATTTGACATCAATGGCAACGCGTTGATCAACTGGGACGGCACGACTGATGCCTATGACAGAACAGGCACCCAGATTGCGTGGGGCACCAATGATGCGGCACAAAACATTCTCGACTTCGGTACCTCTTACTTCTCCCAAACGTCCGCACAAGGTTTGCGCGACGTTACTGGCTTGCATAACAACTTGCTGGGCGTCAATCAAGCTTGGGGTGCTGTAGATCAGGCATTTCTGCAAACGGTTGCTTCTGACTTCAACAATTACATCCAGCCTATGGCAGTGGGTGGTTTGGGTTCGTTTTACGCTAACAAAGCGTTTGCCCCTTTATCTTTGTCTCTGACAACCACTCAAGCCAATCAAAGCAATGCAGGGCCTGATTACACAAAAAATGAAGCCCATCCAGGTGGCACCAATAATTTGGGTGAAAACAACGGCACCATTGTTGACTACACACCACGCATGATCAGCCGTACCATCACAACGGGTGAGGCTACGCCATTGTTGAATGGTACTGGTCAAGCTGAACATTGGTACCAAGCTAAGTACGATGCTGGACAGGCCGACATTCTTGCAAGCAACACAACTTCTGCGAATGCCATTTATGCTGCTTTGGTTGATGGCTCTGGTGTCGACACTACGACCTTGATTGAAGGCGCTGCCATCATCACGGACTATGGCTTGCTGCAGCAACTGGGTCAGCGCGATATGCAAGACCCCTCCAACAGCGAGTATTTCATTGGCGCAACCAATCCTGGCGTTGCACCTGGCAACAGCTGGCTCGCCTACTTTGGCCAATTCTTTGACCATGGCTTGGACTTTATCGACAAAGGCCAAGGCTTGACGCCATCAAAAATCTACATTCCACTAGCATTGGATGATCCTTTGTACCGTGCTCCCAATCCAAGTATTGGGGACATGGGCAACACAAGAATCGTAGTTTCTCGCGCCAATGTAAGCGGTTACGATGCGCAGGGTAATGCCGAGTGGGTGAACCATACATCACCATATATCGACCAAAGCCAAACTTATGGCTCTAGCGATCAAATGACGCAACTGCTGCGTAAATGGGTAACGACTGACGGCTTAAGCTTCCATGCTGGCGCTGAGTTGCTGGATGGCAGCACATCTAAAGCTTGGATAAACGCATTTGACGAAGAAACCAAAGCCACACTGCCAACGCTGAACGAATTGCGCGCTCATTTGCTAGACACTGGTCGCGATGATTTAACTTGGGATGACGTGCTTAACTTGCGGAACCGTGACGCTAATGGCGATGTAGATCTTGGTGTAAATGCTGGATTGTCAGGACAATCTTTGCTACTGGACATGAATCCAATTTTCCATGTTTCGCGCTTTACACCTGAAACTATTGCTGCACTTCTTGACTTGGGTATTGCTCCTGGTGGAAATGGGAACTATGCTTTAGGTGGCCTAGGAAGTTTGGGCGATATCATAAATTTCAGCACATTTTCACCAATGTCAACTCCAGGAAGTGCCGAGTCCATTCTCGCAGGCGAAGTACTGATGGAAGCTGTGGGAGACCACTACATCGCCGGTGACGGCCGTGTGAATGAAAACATTGGTTTGACAACCATTCACCATGTGTTCCACGAAGAGCATAACTTCCAAGTA
>JBEBJY010000050.1:0-20418 GCA_040079635.1 Burkholderiaceae bacterium
CCTCAGCATTGCAAACCCCAAATCAAAAGCAGTTATTTTGTATTTGCATGGCTCTGTCGTGGAGAAGATGGACGACCGCTGCGATCCAAACAGCACGATGCTTGGAGAATCTGTACCTGAGGTCATTCAGCATCTGAACGGGACACAAGTGCTTGGTTTAGAAGTGATGGTTTTTGCACCTTGCCATGGCCGAGCCACCAAACTGGGTGAACCGTTGAAGATTGATCAGCGCGTCCAAGCTATTGACGAAACTTTGAAAGAATTAAACCGTGCGGGGGTCGATTCCTCTCAAATCTTCCTTGTCGGACAATCTGCAGGGGGCTGGGCTGCACTTTTGCACCAAAAGCGGCATCCTAAAAGCGTCAATGCCGTCGTCGCCTTTGCACCTGCGTTTGCAGGGAAAAAACAGTGGCGTCCTGAGGTTTGGCAGCAGCGCCATGAGTCACAAGCGGCAGAGATACTGTCAGCAAATCTTATTACATCACTCGTTTTTGCATTTAAAAACGATGACTACAACTCTCAAGTTGACTTAGATTTCCTATCTCGCATCAAGGGCACGACTTTACTTAAATTGCCTGATGATGCTATTGCTGGCGTAGATTGCGACATTCCTTTGTTCGGATCAAGTCATAGAAATGCATTTCGCAAATGTTTCGACCAGACCCAGTCAGGTGTACTCAAAAGCTTTCTTCAAGAAAGGCTTTTGGCCGAGATGCAGGTACAAGAAGCATCTCTTTCAAAAAAATAGATTAATAAATACGCCTCTAGCCGGCGTATTTGCTGCCTAGTATGCTATTAAATATATAGCAAAATTAGACTGCAAAATCAACCTCTAGCCCGTCCACCCTTCTCTGCCCAAGTCCGCGTCCAGCGCAGTTGCATGACGCGTAGCATGCCTAGCATGGCGATGGCGAGAACTGCGAAGAGTACAAATCCCCACAAATACGTACCCGCATATTGTTTAGACAAGCCCATCGCATTTGGCACAATCGCACCGCCCAAAGCCCCGATTTCACCAATCATGGAACCGGCGACCGCTGTCGTCAGTGGCCAGCGCAGGGGAACGAGTTGAAACAATGCCCCATTGCCAGCGCCCAAAGCGGCGAAGCAGAGCATGAAAAGTAGCGTGGTCAACACCAAAGACCCGCCTGCCAGTCCACACAGCACCAAGGTAATGGCAACGGCAATCAAAACGCCGCTGAGGGTGTTGATACCGCCCACACGGTCTGAAATGTAGCCGCCTACGACGCGGATGGCCGAACCCATCAAGGCGGCGAGCATGGTCAGCTGGCCCGCTTCTATCTTGCTAACTTTGAATTGGTCGTAAAAATAAGTGGGCAAAAAACTGGCCAAGCCGATGAATCCGCCGAAGGTGATGACATAAATCAAGCTAAACGCCCAGCCGTCTTTCTCAAACAAGCACGCCACGTGTTGACGCAGGCTTTGGTGCTCGACGTCTGGTGGCTCTTTAGCGGCAAACCACATCACAGCCATTGGTAACATCATGCACAAAGCGGCCAGTCCGTAAACCGTTTGCCAGCCATACGCTGTGGCCAAGGGCGGCGCAAACAACACGGCTAATACGGTTCCGGAATTGCCCGCGCCAGCAATCCCCATCGCCAAACCTTTGTATTTGGGTGGGAACCAGCCTGAACCTAAACTCAAAGCAACGCCAAAACTCGCACCAGCGATGCCCAACAGCACACCCATCGCTAAAACATGGTTGTAACTGTTGATGAAAAAATATCCGCCTGCGAGTGCACAAACGATCAAACCCATCTCTACCATGGCAGCGTTTTTGCGTCCTATGTATTGGGCTAAAACACCTAGGGGAAAGCGCATCAAAGCACCAGCCAAGATTGGCACGGAGACCATGAAGCCTTTTTGTGCTGCTGACAACTGAAAGGCCTCTGAAATAAACGGTGCCATGGCGCCGTTTAATACCCAAACAGCAAAGCAAAAGTCAAAATACAAAAAGGACGCGAATAGCGTAGGCGCATGACCGCTTTTTAAGAAAGTTCGAAAATTACCCGACATGGTGCAATGGCCCTCTAAAAATTAACAGATAACGCTATGAAGCGAGATTCATGCCAATTTTTGGTGCAGTGCACCAAATCAGTCATTCCCGCGCAGGCGGGAATCTATGGTGGTGCTTGTGGATTCCCGCCTGCGCGGGAATGACAGGGTTTAATTTAAGCGGCCTGCTTCTCCACATGCCCTTGACGCGTGTATAAAAAGTCAATCACGGCTTGGCGGTAGCTGGCGTATTGCGGGTTTTTAGCCAAGGCAACGCGGTCGCGTGGTCGCGGCAGGTCAACGGTTAACACCTCGCCTATCGTCGCGGCGGGGCCATTGGTCAGCATCACGATTTTGTCGCTCAACAGCACGGCCTCGTCCACATCGTGCGTCACCATCACCACCGTGCTTTGGGTTTGAGCGACGATGGCGAGTAATTCGTCCTGCAGTTTGGCGCGGGTCAAAGCGTCTAATGCACCAAAAGGCTCGTCCATCAGCAGCACTTTGGGCTCCATCGCCAGTGCTCTGGCGATGCCGACACGCTGCTTCATACCACCAGAAATCTCTCCCGGGCGCTTTTGGGCGGCAGCTGTCAGTCCCACCAGCGCTAAAGCAGCATCGGTACGGGCTTTGAGCTGCGCTTTGTTTTCAGACGGTGCACCAGCATTTTTATCGCCTGCACCAAAAACGCGCTCTACGCCCAAATAGACATTTTCAAAACACGTCAACCACGGCAGCAGCGAGTGGTTTTGGAACACCACAGCGCGCTCTGGGCCTGGGCCTTTGATCTCGCGGTTGCCCAACAACAGTGCGCCTTGGGTGGGCGTGGTCAAACCGGCAATCAGGTTGAGCAGCGTCGATTTGCCGCAGCCTGAATGCCCAATCAGTGTCACAAATTCGCCTTTGGCCACTTGCAGGTTGACGTTTTGCAAGGCGCAGAAGCTGCCTTTTTTGGTTTTGAAGGTTTGTTCGACACCGGCGATGTCGATGTATTTTTTGTTCAAGTCGTCAATCATGATTTCACCTCTTCAAAAGTAAATGCGGTTGCTAGTTTGATCAGGGCATATTCCAGAATCAAACCCACGATGCCGATCACAAAAATCGCGATGATGATATTTTTCACATTCAGGTTGTTCCACTCGTCCCACACCCAAAAGCCAATGCCCACGCCGCCAGTCAGCATCTCTGCAGCCACAATCACCAGCCAAGCCGTGCCAACTGCCAAACGTACGCCAGTCAACATATAAGGCAGCACAGACGGAAATAGGATTTTGGTAACAATCTTCCACTCAGATAGGTTCAACACCTTGGCCACGTTCATGTAGTCTTGCGGTACGCGCTGCACGCCGACAGCGGTGTTGATGATCATGGGCCAGATGGAGCAGATAAAAATCGTCCAAATCGCTGCTGGGTTTGCACCTTTGAAAACCAATAAACCAATCGGCAACCAAGCCAGTGGCGACACGGGTCGCAGAAGACTGATCAACGGGTTAAACATGCGGCTTAAAAACTCGAAACGACCAATCGCAAAACCCACAGGAATGCCAACCGCCGCAGCCAAACCAAAACCCAATGCCACGCGCTCAAGTGACATCAAAATATTCCAGCCCACGCCTTGGTCGTTCGGGCCTTTGCGGTAGAACGGGTCAGAGAAAATCACCACGGCTTGTTTGAACGTATCCAAAGGCGTTGGAATACTGCCTGCTGTTAGCGCGGACACCAGTGCCCACAAACCGATGAGCAGCCCCAAACCAAACAGCGGTGGCAAGACAGCCAGCCACATGGCACGCCAGTCAAACGGTGTGCGTGCCGCCTTTGGAGCATCAGGTTTTGGCTCTGCCCGTGTTGCCGATACGGCTTTGACAGCTACAGACTCAGGCCGAACAGTAGCTGACTCGGAATGAGCCGCAAAGGGTGAATGAAAAACAGCGCTAACCATGGTGGTTCTCCTTTAACAAGTAAATTACGCTAGATTTATGCTTTAACTTTGAACGAATCCGCGTACTTTTTCGGGTCTTTGCCGTCCCACACCACACCGTCCATCAGCTTGGAGGTGCGCATCACGTCTTTTGGCACTGGCGTTTTGCTGGCGGTTGCGGCGTCTTTGTAGAGGTCGATCTGGCTGATCTGCTTGGCCACAGCGAGGTAATCTGGGTGGTCTTTCAACAAACCCCAGCGCTTTTGCTGCGTCAAAAACCACATACCGTCTGACAAGTAAGGGAAGTTGACTGTGCCGTCGTTGAAGAATTTCATGTGATTCGCATCGTCCCAAGTCTTACCCATGCCATTTTGGTAACGGCCCAAAATCCGCTGGTTGATGGCGTCCACGCTGGTGTTGACGTAGCTCTTGTCTGCAATCGTCTCTGCCATTTTGATTTTGTTTTGCAAGCCAGCGTCAATCCATTTGCCCGCTTCCAAAATCGCCGCCGTCACAGCGCGGCAGGTGTTGGGGTTTTTCTTGGCAAAGTCGCCGGTGGCAGCCAGCACTTTTTCAGGGTGGTCTTTCCAGATATCTTGCGTGGTTTGCGCGGTGATGCCGATGCCATCGATGATCGCGCGGTGGTTCCACGGCTCGCCAACGCAGTAACCATCCATATTGCCCACGCGCATATTGGCGACCATTTGCGGTGGTGGCACGGTGATGACTTTGGCGTCCTTCATCGGGTTGATGCCGTGCGCCGCCATCCAGTAGTACAACCACATGGCGTGCGTGCCGGTCGGGAAAGTTTGGGCAAAGGTGTATTCGCGCTTCTCAGAAGCCATCAATTTAGCCAAACTTGCGCCGTCCACCGCACCTTTGTCTGCCAGCTTTTTAGACAAAGTGATAGCCTGCCCGTTTTGGTTCAACGTCATCAACACCGCCATGTCTTTTTTAGCGCCGCCTATGCCCAAATGCACGCCGTAAGCTTGGCCCATCAGCATGTGGGTGAAGTCGTTTTCACCACTGGTCAACTTGTCGCGCACGCTGGCCCAGCTGGACTCTTTGGTCGGAATGATTTTGACGCCGTACTTTTTGTCGATACCCAACACAGACGCCATCACGATGCTGGCGCAATCCGTCAACGGAATGAAGCCGATTTTGACTTCGGTTTTTTCTGGTGCGTCTGAGCCTGCTGCGTAAGTCATAGAGCGCAAGGCTGGGCTAATCACCAATGCACTTGCCACGGCGGATTGCAAAACGGTTCTACGGCTCAATGCAGAAGATGCCGAAGGTACAGGGGTAGAGATCAAGTCAGTCATGGGTTAACTCCTTACGTTTATAAAAAATACAAAATTCAAATCCAAAACGAAAAAAGGCGTCCTCACGAAGCCGCTAGCGAAAGAATCGCTAACCAGCTTGTGGGGACGCCTTTGTCCTTTATTAAAAAACCCGCCGTTGGGCTTTTTGATATTAATAACTACTAAGCAATCTGCGTGCCAATTTTCAATCACGCAAATCAAATTCACTTCACCAGCTCAAATCTTGTCATTCCCGCGAAGGCGGGAATCCATGGAGGCGCTTGTGGATTCCCGCCTTCGCGGGAACGACGGCATAGCGAAGGAAGGTTTTCGGATTTAACCTAAAAGCTCCGCAACATCCAGCATCCGCTGCGCCACTTCAACCACTTTCAAACTCTTGTCCATCGCGGTTTTACGCAGCTTGTCATAGGCTGCCTGCTCGTTCAAACCTTGGCGCTGCATCAGCATGCCTTTAGCGCGGTCAATGATTTTGCGGTCTTGCAGCTCTACTTTGGTGTCTGCCAGCTCTTGGCGCAGTGCCTGCTCGTGCTGAAACCGCGCCATCGCCACGTCCAAAATCGGGCGAATCCGCTCGCTGGAGAGCCCCGCCACGATATAAGCCGAAACGCCCGCAGCGACAGCGTCTTTCACATGCGAAGTGTCGTTGTCATTGGTAAACATCACAATCGGCCGGCGCGCATCGCGGGTGGCGACGACGACGTGCTCCAACGCATCACGGGCTTGGCTTTCAGCATCCACAATGATCATGTCCGGTTGAAGCTGCGTCAAACGCTCGTTCAAAAACGTGTCTGCAGGTAGCACAGCAACCAAATTGAAGCCGTTTTCCAGCAAGCCAATCCGCAAACTGCGTGACCGTTCAGCTTGGCTGATGGCGTAATCGTCAGCTGGGTCTGAAATGACCAATTCTGGTGCAATCACGACAATCCGTAGGGATGGCATCGCCTGCAGGGATGGATTTACTTTAGCCGAGGCATTGTTCATGCCATTTATACAGCAAATATTGTGCCAATTTGCTGCAGCGCACCATAAGAGTGCGAGCAATCAAAATTTGCTATATTTTTAATAGCTTTTCAGGCAATAAATACGCTGGCTATTGCCATTTTTACACCTATAAAATTACTCTTATTTTGATAGCAACTTTTAGCAACAGTTCTGCACCATCACAAAGATCCACTGGTTGACACGCCTTTTTGCAGCTCCTTGCGGCCAATATCTGACAACAATTTCGCCAGCGCAGCCGCTGGCTTTGTCAATGGTGCATCAGCACGCGTGTGAAGGCCTACCGTTAGCCCAGGCAAAGCTTCCGCAATCAGTATCTGCTGAACAGCCTGCGCCACCAGTGGCATGTTCAGAAACGGGTGTTGCACGACCGCCAGCATGTCTGACTCGGCAATCAGTGTGAGCATGCCACTTATCGATTCGCACTCGATAATTCGCCTCGGCTCTGGGACGCCGAGCACATTTAGCATCCCATTTGCAACGCTGAGCTGCATGTTGCACAACCACACTTGATCTCCTAGGACCGAGGCAGATCGCGCCTTGACCAACGGATGACCCCGGCGAGCAACCACAATCTGGTTGAGATGGGCGATTGGCTTGAAGCGAATGGCTGGGTCGTCAGGCGCGCCGGGTTGGCGCGGCGCTAAGGTCATGTCAAGACTTGCGTCACGCACCATCGGTCGCGTGGCATGGCCAAGGCCTTCCACCAGGCGCAGTTGGACGTCAGGAAACCTCTCTCGAAAGCGCAAAACCGCCTGCGGGACGATCTGCGATGCAAAGAATGGGCCAAATCCAAGCGCCACCCGCAGCTTGTCTCCCTGAGCCAGTTCCTCTTGAGCCTTCACCAATTCGGAATATCCGGCGCGCACGCGCACATGAAAGGCTTGACCCAAAGGCGCGAGCGTGACGCCGGTACGCGTGCGCTTGAGCAACGACGCGCCAAGCTCTGCCTCCAGCGCACCCAAACTCTTGGTCAGACCAGGCTGAGACAACCCCAACTTTCGGGCTGCAGCAGAAATGCTGCCGAACTCGATCACCGCCAGGAAGTTACGAATCTGTTCAAGTTTCATCCATAGCTCCAGGTTATGGCCCATGTGTTCACGCCATCTTGCGTAAAGTGTTTTGCCGTGTCCTAATCGTCTTTATATACATTTATTAGGGTGCCTGAAGGTGCCACCACATAAAGGAATCGACATGAAAACCTCCATATTAACCCTTGCAAAGCATTTTGTGGCTACGGGATTGATTGCGGGTGCATCCCTTGCATCTGCGCAAAGCTGGCCTGACAAGCCCATCAAACTCATTGTGCCGCTGCCACCCGGGGGACCAAGCGACATCGTCCTGCGTACCGCAATGGAGAAGATGCAACCGATACTGAAGCAAGCTTTGGTGCTTGAAAACAAGCCGGGCGCGAATGGAAACCTTGGATCAAGCGAAGTAGCGCGCGCAATGCCTGACGGCTATACATGGCTGTGGACGACTGACACGACCATCACCGTGAACCCGCATGTTTATGAAAAGATGTTGTTCGACGTCACTGCTTTGGAGCCCATTGTTCGTGCCATTGCATTCAGCCAGATTTTGGTGTGCAACCCCAGCCTAGGCGCAAAGACGCTGGCTGAACTGGTCCAAAAAGCAAAGGAGAAAGAGATTAGCTATGCGTCGGGCGGGGCGGGCTCTCCGGGGCATTTGACGACTGAGCTGTTTAAGGCGGCGGCTGGCATCCCCATGCTGCACGTCCCATACAAAGGCCCGGCTCCAGCCATGCAAGACGTGATAGGCGGGCAAGTGGCATGCGGTTTCTTGGCAGGTCCAACCGTGCTGCCCCACGTCCGCGCCGGTCGCTTGACTGCTTTGGCAATTTCTGGCGCCCGCCGCTCGGCAGTATTGCCAGAGGTACCTACTGTGGCAGAGTCGGGCTACCCCGGTTTTGATGCAACTTTTTCGCTGGTGTTGTTTGCGCCAAAGGGCACGCCCGCCCCTGTACAGCAAAGCATGCAGTCAGCTATGGTTGCCGCGTTAAAGAGCGCAGATGTCGTGGAAAAATTGCGCCTCAGTGACTTAGAAGTGATTGCAAGCACTCAGCCCGATGTAGCGCAGCGGTTGGCAGCAGATTCCAAAAAATGGGGTGAGGTCGCCAAACGAATCAAACTCAAACTTGACTGAAATTTCCTAGGATCTTTGCAATAGATTCCAGTACCACTAAGCTAAGTTAAATCAACGACTCAATGCGCCGTCTGCGCCTTACTCACCACGTCGTACCGGCTCAGTGCATAACCTCGGTCTTTGTAGTGCTTCCAGCGGGTTCTGGCGGCTTGTAGGTCGTCGGAATCTTGACCTACTAGCTCAATCAAACGCTCAAAACGCTCAAAACCAGCGGGTAAAACCGCACCAAGATTGAGCAACACTTGCGACTCTGCGCCGAAACTTGGTAGTTCTGCGCTTAAAACGATAGGCGAATGAGCGATGACTTCGGCGTTTGCATCTGCTAAACAATGTGGCAAAAACTCAGTAGCTGCCATCGCCCAGAGCTTGCTGCTGAGCGATTTCAGTGCATCGATCTGCCCCAAAACCAGCACTTGAGCGGACTTTTTCTGCGTGGCGCGCAGGAGCCTACAGGCGTAGTCCAGCTTGTCTGGCGCGTTGACATGAAAGGCGATTTCGGTCATGCAGAGTTATGCTTTGACTGTGGTTTTTGCGCTTTTAGCAGGTTTTTTTACTATCTTTTTAATAGCTGTTGAGGCAATGGATACGCCGGCTATAGCATTATTTGACTCCAAATTTAGCAAATAATTTAATAGCAAGAGCACAGGACGACCTGTGGAGCCTTTGACCGCCCCACTCTTCCACGCCGTGCCCGCAATATCCAAATGCGCCCACGGGTAGCTGGCGGTGAATTTTTGCAAAAACTTGGCAGCGGTGACCGAGCCTGCGGCGCGGCCGGCAACGTTGGCCATGTCGGCAAAGTTGGATTTCAAGCCTTCGCCATATTCTTCGTCCAAAGGCATGCGCCAGCAAGGGTCGCCACTCGTTTCACCGGCTTTGAGCAAGGCGTTGGCCAAATCGTCGTTGGCGCTGAACAAACCACTGCGCACCGCGCCCAAGGCGATGACGCAAGCACCGGTCAAAGTGGCGATGTCGATAACGGCGGCGGGTTTGAAGCGCTCGGCGTAAGTCAGCGCGTCGCACAGCACCAAGCGGCCTTCGGCGTCGGTGTTGAGGTTTTCAATGGTTTGGCCGCTCATGCTGGTGACCACATCGCCCGGTTTCACGGCTTTGCCGCTGGGCATGTTTTCACAGGCGGGAATCAAGCCGACCACGTTGATTTTGGGCTGAATGCCCGCCAAAGCGCGAAACGTGCCCAACACGCTGGCTGCGCCGCACATGTCAAACTTCATTTCATCCATCTCTGGCGCCGGTTTGAGCGATATGCCGCCGGTGTCAAAGGTGATGCCTTTGCCGACCAAAACCGTAGGCGCAACCGTTTTGGCAGCGCCGTTGTATTTCAAAACGATGAAGCGAAGCGGCTGATCTGAGCCCTGCGCGACGGATATGAACGAGCCCATGCCCAGCTTGGTCACTTCTTTGAGCCCCAACACATCAACGCTGATGTTTTTGTATTTAGACAAGCTCTTCGCCGCTTTACCCAACAACTCAGGCGTGGCATGGTTGGCGGGGCGATTTCCCCACTCTTTGGCGAACTCAATACCGGTCATAGCCGGCGTGATATATGCCTGAGTAGCTATTAAATCAGTAGCGCTCAAAGCATCTTTATCAACCGCTACAGTGATGCTGGTGAGCTTGCGAGGCTCGACTTTGGTTTTGGTACTGGTGTAGACGTAGCTGGCGTCTGCCGCGCAAAGCAAAGCTGCTTTTGCACCCTCTTGGCTGACCTTCGGTAATTCGCTCAGGCAAATCACCACTTTTTTTGCTGATGTAGATTTGATGCTTGCAACTGCCGCCGTCACTGCAGTTTTGATGCTTTTGACCGAGCCATCACCCGCACCGACCAGCACCGTGCGCGTGGCTGCTGTGTGACTGGAGCGGTAGATTTGCAGTAATTTGCCAGTTTTGGTCTCAAAATCGCCGTCCTTAAGAGCTTGGGAGATCGTATCAGTCAAGTTTTCAGCCGTTTTTGGCGCCGATTTACCCTTGGCTGCACTAAACGACTCAGGAACCAGCACAATCAAGGCGTCGCAGGCGGTTTTGTTGGTTTGCGTTAAATCTTGAGCAATGAGTTTCAATTCCATCTTGATCTTTTCCTTTGGTTTCCGTTTTAGTTTCAAGCGCCTAGTTTCAGCAGTATAGTTTCGTAAAATAGCCCTAATGTTATTCCATTCTTCAGTTCGCAAAGAATTAAGCCGCACATTTGGCGCATCGCTGGTGGTATTAATCACCGTGGTCATGACCATGATGCTGATTCGCGTGCTGTTTTTAGCCAACCGTGGCCGCGTCAACCCCACGGATGTGCTGCTCATCATGGGCTATTTCGTGCTGGGACACTTGCCAACGATTTTGACGTTGTGCCTATTTATCGCCATTGTGGTGGCGCTGTCACGCATGCACAGCGACAGCGAAATGGTGATTTGGAACGCCAGCGGGCGTGGTTTGACAGGTTTTATCAGCCCACTGGTGGGTTTTGCATGGCCTATTTGCGTGGCCATTGCCGTTTTGGCGTTGTTTGTGTGGCCTTGGTCGAACGAGCAAGCGCAAAACATGCGCACCAAATTTGAGCAGCGCAGTGACCTAGACCGCATCACGCCAGGTACGTTTCAAGAATCGGCCAATGGCAGCCGGGTGTTTTTTATTGACAAAGAAGATGAAAAGCAAAGCGATACTAAGAACAGCAAATCTGCAACTGGTAAGGAAAATGCAAAGAAAAACAAAGATGGCTTGAAACTAGATGGCAACGACAAGTTGTCAAAGGAAGTCGAAAAATTCGCCAACAGTCGCAGCAATATCTTCATATCCACCGTATCAAACGGCAAAGAATCAGTCACCACAGCCAGTGCTGGCCGCATTGAAAGCCGAGATGGCAGCCAATATTTGCTGCTGAATAATGGACAGCGCTCCGAGATTGACAGCAAAACGGGGCAAATCAAAGTCAGCGAGTTTGAGGAATACGGCAATTTGATCAAAAGCGCCAAGCTCACACCGTTTGAAGGCGGCCCCAGCAAAGCGATGTCTAGCTATGCCCTGCTGGCGAATCGAACGAACGGCAATATGGGTGAACTGGCCTGGCGACTGGGTTTGGCATTTGCTGCGGTGAATTTTATTATTTTGGGCGCTGCCATTGCCAACGGCAACCCGCGCGCTGGTCGAGGCGCTAGTTTTGTGTTCGCTCTGATGGCGTTTATGTTTTATTACAACTTGATCAACCTCAGCCAAAGTTGGATTGCCAGCGGGCAGTTCAGATTTACAGCTTTGATATTGGCGATGCATGGTGGGATATTCATCGTCAGCGCGCTTTGGTTGGCAAAGCGGCATAACAACTGGTCATTCTTGGCTGCTTTGAAGCATCGCAAAACCTCAAAGGCATCAACATTGAAAGCAGCCACATGAAAACCATTCGGCAACTGCTTTACAAAGAGACTTTTATCTCCATCGCCTTTGTGGCCATGGGTTTTTTGGCTTTGTTTTTCTTTTTTGACTTGGTTGATGAGCTGACGCACATTGGTAAATCATTTGCCGGCGGCACTTTTGGTTCTTATCAGATACAGCACGCTTTGCTATATGTCGCGCTGTTGATTCCTAACCATTTGTATGAACTGCTGCCGATTGCCGTGCTGATTGGCGGCGTGTTTGTCATGGCGCGATTTGCGCACAGCTCAGAGTTCACCATTCTGCGAACCAGCGGCTTAGGCCCCGGGCTGGCATTGAAATTGATGCTGATATTAGGCGCAGCTTTGGTTGCCATCACCTTTGTGATTGGTGACTATGTAGCACCTTTGGCTGATAAAACAGCGCAGCTACTCAAAGCGCGGTATTTAGGACAAATATCAATCGGGCAAACGGGCGCTTGGCTGAAAGAGAAAAAAGGCAATAAATCGTATGCCGTCAACGTGTCTGCCATGTCGGCAAATGCGGATATGCTGAATGTGCGGGTGTTTGAGTTTGATGCGGCTGGCTCGATTCTTTCCACAACCCACGCCAAAGAAGCTATCTTTGAAAATGACAAGAGTTGGACGCTTAAAAATGTACGCAGAAGCGACTATGCAATTGATGGAACGACGAGCAGCACGACTAAAAGCGGGACAGTCAAAAGCAAGCCAGCCTCCATCAAACAATCTCAACTAGAAACCTATCGCTGGCCGACTGAACTGAACGCAGACATGGTGACAGTGGCGCTACTCAAACCAGATCGCATGGGCACGCTTGATTTGTACCAATACATTCGTCATTTGGATGCCAATAAACAAATCGCGCAGCTGTACGAAATTCAATTTTGGAAAAAGGTGTTTTACCCACTCAGTTGCATTGTGATGCTGGTGCTGGCGTTGCCTTTTGCGTATTTACACTTTCGCTCTGGCGGTATCACCGCTTATGTGTTTGGTGGTGTGATGGTGGGTATCAGCTTTTTTGTGCTGAACAATATTTTTGATTATTTTGGCAATTTGCTGGCTTGGAACCCACTATTTACGGCCGCTGCGCCCAGTATGGTGTACTTGATGCTGTCTTTGGTCGCTTTCAGTGTTTTGGTCTTTAAACGATAACTTCAACGATGACGAACGTGACATTAACTACAAAATCACACACAAAAACCGCCATCATTCTTTTCGGCCATGGCTCTCGTGATGCTTTGTGGCATTTGCCGATTCAGGCCGTGGCTGAACGTATTCGAATCACATCGCCAAATACAACGGTGACTTGCGCCTATTTAGAGCTAACTGAGCCGTCTTTGCCAGATGCTACAGCCGGCTTGATAGACACGGGTGTTTCCGACATCACTATCTTGCCCATGTTTTTAGGGGTTGGGCGGCATGCGCGCGAAGACTTACCAGCGCTCATCGCTGAGTTGAAGCAAAATCACCCTAGCACGACGTTTCTAGTGCAACCCGCTGTGGGTGAAAACCCAGCCGTGCTTGATTTGTTGGCTGACATTGCCCTTTCTTCACGTTAAGTTTGATGCATTTTTGCTTATAACTGTACGTTGTATGCACTAAATCTCACATTGATAATGCATAATGAATCCATCCTTTAGCTGGAATTCAATATGAACTTACATCAATTTCGTTTCGTTCAAGAAGCCGTTAGACGCAACTTGAACCTCACAGAAGCGGCAAAATCTTTGCACACGTCGCAACCTGGCGTGTCAAAAGCGATTATTGAGCTAGAAGAAGAATTAGGCGTTGAAATCTTCGCGCGACATGGCAAACGCTTGAAACGTGTCACTGAGCCAGGCCAGCATGTGCTTAAAAGTATTGATTTGATCATGCGCGAACTGGGCAACCTGAAGCGCATTGGTGAGCAATTCAGCGCAGAAGACAGCGGCACGCTGTCAATCGCCACCACGCACACACAAGCGCGCTATGTGCTCCCGGTGCCGATTGCCAAGCTGCGCGAGGCTTACCCTAAAGTCAATATCAGTTTGCACCAAGGCTCGCCTGATCAAGTTGCAAAAATGCTGATTGACGAAGTGGCTGAAATCGGTATCGCAACCGAGTCGCTGGCGCATGACGACCAGCTCGTCACGCTGCCCTGCTACGAATGGCAGCATGTTTTGGTGATGCCGATTGACCATCCTCTGGCAAAAACTAAAAACCTCAGCTTAGAGGACTTGGCCAAGGAATCACTGATTACTTACCACCCTTCCTTCACAGGACGCACCAAAATTGACCAAGCGTTTGCACTCAAAAAGCTGCAGCCGCGCATTGCCCTAGAAGCGATTGATTCTGACGTGATCAAAACTTACGTCCGTACCGGTTTGGGCATAGGTATCGTGGCGGAAATGGCCGTCAACCGTGGTGAAGGCGCGGGTATGGGACAAGACTCGAACCAAGATTTAGCCGTTATTCCTGTGGGGCATTTGTTTGGTCACAACGTGGCTCGCGTCGCCTTTAAACGCAGCGCCTATCTGCGTAATTTTGTTTATAAATTTGCCGAGTTGCTCAGCGACCGCCTCAGTCGAGACTTGATTATTCAAGCCATGGCGGGCAATGGTGAAGATTTTTCAATGTAATCTCAACGCAAAATTGATGAATATGACGATGATGAACGCGCGCACTCCTATTCTTAAAACTAAATTGCCTGCTGTTGGCACAACCATTTTCACTGTCATGTCTGCCCTGGCTGCAGAACACAAAGCCGTCAATTTGGGGCAAGGGTTTCCAGATTTTGACTGTGACCCCAAACTCGTTCAAGCCGTGAATCAGGCGATGACGGCGGGCTTTAATCAATATCCGCCCATGGTGGGTGTGCCAGCTCTGCGTGACGCTATTTCGGCAAAAGTGATGGCCTTGCACGGCAAGTACTACGACGCAAATACCGAAATTACCATCACTGCCGGTGCAACACAAGCCATCATCACAGCGATATTGGCAGTTGTACATCCTGGCGACGAAGTCATCGTTTTAGAGCCTTGCTACGACAGCTATGTGCCTAATATTGAACTGGCTGGTGGCGTCGTGGTTCGTGTCCCGTTAAAACCGGGCACTTTCCGACCTGACTTCGACAAAATCAGTGCTGCGATCACATCAAAAACGCGCGCCATCATCATCAATTCACCACACAACCCCAGCGCCACCATTTGGAGTCGGGAAGACATGCTGAAGCTGCAAGAGGTATTGGCTCCAACGGATGTTTTCCTGATCAGCGATGAAGTCTACGAGCATATGGTCTTTGACGGTCAAGAACATCAAAGTGCGGCTCGCTTCCCCGAACTTGCCGCTCGCGCCTTCATCGTCTCAAGTTTTGGTAAAACGTACCATGTGACCGGATGGAAAGTGGGCTTCGTCGCTGCACCAGCCGCGTTAACCGCTGAGTTCCGCAAAGTGCATCAATTCAACGTGTTCACTGTCAACACACCCGTGCAATATGGCTTGGCCAGCTACATGGCCGATGCTCAACCCTATTTGACTCTGCCCGCGTTCTACCAACGAAAGCGCGATTTATTCAAAGCAGGCTTGGCTAAGACTAAATTCAAAATACTGCCCACCACTGGCAGTTATTTCCAGTGTGTGGATATCACCGACATCAGTGATTTGTCTGAAGCCGAGTTCTGCAAATGGTTGACCACAGAAATCGGCGTTGCTGCGATTCCTCTATCGGCTTTTTACGGCAACAGCTTTGACCAGCGCATTGTTCGCTTTTGCTTTGCTAAAAAAGACGAAACTTTGAATTTGGCTTTAGAAAAGTTAGCGAAACTTTAACGCTCTTTTTTTGCTATAAAATTTATAGCTAATAAGGCAATAAATACGCCGGCTACAGATATTTTACAACACAATCTAAGAAGCAAAGAATGCCTTCACGAGCGCTTTCCAGTAAGAGGCGCCCGTGGCGATGTTGTCATCGTTAAAGTCGTAGCCAGGGTTGTGCACCATGCAAGCGCCTGCAGAGTCACCATCACCATTGCCAATAAACAAATAGCTGCCAGGTATCTTTTCAAGCATGAAGGCAAAGTCTTCACTGGCTGTCAAAGCAGGACCATTCAAAGTAACGCGATCAGACCCTACCAATTTGAGAGCAACCTGCCGCGCAAAGTCGGTTTCAGGGGCTGAATTCACCAGTACGCAATAGCCTTTTCTCCAGTCAATTTCCGCCCTCACACCAAAGCTTTCGGCCTGTGCTGATACTAAAGTTTTTATACGTTGTTCCAAAAGAAGGCGAACCTCTGGGTCAAGCGTGCGCATGCTGAGTTCCATCGTTGCCAGTGCTGGAATGACGTTGTTTGCCTGCCCTGCGTGCAAGGCTCCGACAGTGACCACTGCAGTGTGCAAGGGGTCAACGTTGCGGGAGACGATGGTTTGCAAAGCCATAACTATGGAGGCTGCAGTAACCAAGGGGTCTGCAGCACGGTGCGGCATAGCACCGTGGCCACCAGTGCCGTGGATACGAATTGTGGCGTAGTCACTGGATGCCATGGCTGCACCATCGCGAAACACAAAATGGCCAACGGGTACACCCGGCATGTTGTGCATAGCAAAGACGGCATTACAGGGGTGTTGCTCAAACAAACCATCTTCCATCATGCGCACCGCACCGCCGCCGCCCTCTTCTGCGGGCTGGAAAATCAAATTCAACGTGCCATCGAATGAGGGTTCTTGTGCGTCATCTTGTGCGATGGCTTTAGCTGCAGCCAGCAACATAGCTGTATGCCCATCGTGACCACAAGCATGCATCAGGCCAGGCTTGCTACTTGCCCAGGCATAGCCAGTCGCTTCTTGAATCGGTAAAGCGTCCATATCGGCACGGATGCCTAGGCTGCGCTGGCTGGTTCCACGTTTCAAAGTCCCAACCACGCCAGTGCCACCCAAGCCACGATGCACCGAATAACCCCAGCTTTCTAACTTGGCAGCCACCAAATCAGAAGTTCGGAATTCTTCAAACGCTAGCTCTGGATGGCTGTGAATGTCGCGGCGCAGCTGGATGAATTCACCCACGCGCTCGACAAGTGCATCACCCAAATACGACATGTTATTGAGCCTGTAAGCTAATAGCCTTGGCAATAGCTCGGTATTGCGCGGTTTCGTCAACAAATGCTTTGTTGGCAACTTCCAATGTTTGCAAAGGTGAAGCCAATTGCCCCAATGCACCCATGCGAGTTAAATACTCCGCATCACCCAGCACCGATTGCAGCGCTTTGTGCATGGATTGCACCACCGGCTCTGGTGTGTCGCGTTTAACGAAGTAGCCAGTTCCAATTTCAGAGCTGAAGTTCTTCAAAGCACCTTTGCTGTCGCTGGTTCGGCCCAGTTGTGGCTGCAATGGGTGTGCACCAGGCGAAGTTGATGCGATGAATTTGATTTTCTTGTCTTTGGCCAATGCCACTTGTGGTGCGCCATATGGCGTGATGAAAATATCGACCTGATTTCCCAACAAATCTTTCACCGCATCAGCAAACCCTTTGTAAGGCACATGCAACATGGGTGCGCCTACCATCTTGCTCATTTGCTCACCCAATAAGTGATACAAAGAACCCACGCCGACGCTGGCATAGGTCATAGGCTTTCCTTCTTTGGCAACTTTGATGGCGTAGGCAGCCAACTCATCCGCGTTGTCGACCGGAATGTCTCCCCGCGCAATGATGGCCATAGGCGCTAGGGCGATGCGGTGAACTTGGCGGAAATCTTCTGATTTGTACTTCACAGAAGACAAAGCCAAGGGTGCCAAAATCAACTCATTGGGTGAACCTTGAAACAGCATATAGCCATCAGACGGTGCATTAAGCACTTTTTGTGCGGCGATACCGCCACTTGCACCACCCAAGTTTTCAACGATAACGGGCTGCCCCAATGCTTTTCCCAAAGGCGCATTGACGGTGCGCGCGATCACGTCAGACAAACCGCCTGCGGGGTACGGCACCATTAATGTGACAGGCTTAGTCGGAAAGGTCTGAGCAATAGCAGTACTAGCGAGGACCAAGCCGCTCAAAAAAGCAGCCATACGGTTCAATTTCTTCATCATGTCTCTCTCCAAAAAGTTGTGGTGAGTGCATTCTATGAATGCCCTGTTTATAATGTCCAATGCATAATTTTCAGCTTTAGCATAACTTTTATGAATAGGTAAAACTGCTATGACCTTGGTTCAGCTTAGACATTTGATGGAATTGGCTACCAACAGCTCGTTCAGCCAATCTGCCGTCAAACTCCACCTGACGCAACCAGCATTGAGCCGCAGTATCAAAGCGCTTGAAGACGAATTGGGTCAGCCCTTGTTTGATCGCATTGGGCGCAAAAACGAACTCACTGCTTTTGGCGCTCATATCGTCCAGCGTGCACGCGTGTTGGTGGACGAAGCCAATGAGTTGCGCCTAACAAGCGCTCAGCTGCAAAAAGGTGACATTGGCCAATTTCGCATCGGCATGGGCTCTGGGCCAGGCGCCATGCTGATGACACCCATGTTGATGCTCATGGCGACCACATACCCCAAAGCTCACATTGACATTTCACGCGGCAGCACGACCCTGCTGGTGCAAGCCTTGCGCGAGCGCCTTTTGGATGCTTTGATTTTAGATATTCGCTCTTTAGAGCCATCTGCTGATTTGAAAATTGAAGCGATACACGAGATGGCAGGCGTTTTTATGTGTCGCCCAGGCCACCCTCTGGCCAAGAAACGCAACGTGCCTTTTGCTATGCTGCGAGACTATCCCATTGCATCAACGCCTTTAAGCGCGGAAGTAGCTAGGATTTTGATGGAAAGATATGGTCCACAAGCGCATCCCGACAATCTGGTGAACCTGCGTTCTGAAGAAATTTCCAGCTTACTGGATGTGGCGCGCAAAAGTGATGCCGTGGTGTTGACTATCCGAGCCTCAGCGCCAGATTTAGTCGAGCTACCCGTCACCCCACCCTTGAATGTCAAAGCGCGTTTTGGATTGGTCACGATTGCATCACGCACTGAGCCACCTTTGTTGGACAAAGTACGTGCTCTGATGCACGACACTTTGAGAGATACACCGTCAAAGCCTAAACCTTAGTGGCACACGGTTGGAATCTGATTGGTATGTTTGATGAAGTATGTTTGATGCAGTTCGCTATTTAAACAGTCAAATCCAAAAAGACCCTATCATTTTCAATCTTCACTGGCCATGACTTCACCGCTTCAGTAGCTGGCCCACAAGTCACAGAGCCATCGCGTACATCGAACATAGCTTGATGAAATGGGCACTCCACCATATTTCCGTCCACAAAGCCCTCACACAGTCTGGCGTGTCCGTGGGTGCAAATATTGTCAATCGCGTAAACGCCCTCTTCCACCTTAAAGAGGGCGATATCGCGACCGTCAGGGGTCACGGCAATCCCTGCGCCTTCAAACAATTCGGCCTCAGCGGCCACGTCGGTCCAATTAGTCATAGTTTTTTATTCGTCTTAGTCTTAGTTAAATCGGGTAAATCATTGAGTTAGGAATCATTTCGCTGTCAAAAATACACAGCCGCTGCGCGAACTTCAAACCCTGCTCTGTGGGTACAACGATGTCTAAATAACGTCCAACGTTATAGACTGTGCTTTCTTTGTCGTACTTCGTGCGAAATACAGCGTAGTTCGCCTCAACATGCAGGCGCTCGTCTTCCACTTTGCGCACAATGGGAGCACCCACGACATGGCGTTGGTAGTAAGGATCGTGGTAAATGGTTTCCGAAATGCCATAAACACGGTCTTTCAACATCGCCTTGCTTGTAAAAGCCAGTGTTGCTAAGGGGAAGCCGCGTTCATGGTTCTCACGCGACTGAACTTTATAGACGCACTGATCGGTAAAAAATTCAGGCCACAAATCCCACTGACCACTGTCAACGGCGCTGGCGTAATCCGAATAAAGTTGCTGGATACTGAGCCAAGTTTGCATGTCAATCATCATCACGCCTCCATCACTTTGCGCCAATACTCGTACATGCCCCGAATCAGCGTTTCGGTGACCATGTGGTCGGTTTCACCAACATCGCGTCCACCAAGCTCTGCTAGTGTGCGGTGGTTTTGCTTGGCTTCAAACGACTCTTGCGAGAACTCAATCACTTCACCATCGTCTGCGGATACAAAACCAGCTGGACCAAACAAATTGGCTTGCCGCAGACGGCGTTCGCTCATTTCAGGTGTGTCGTCCTCGAAGCCAAAATGCGTCCATACAAAATCAAACGCGCCGTGGCCATCAGGCTGGATATGACGCGTGGACACGCTATTGACCTGCTGTTGAATGATCACACTGGGGAACAGCGTCATCATCACCGCTGTTGGGCCGCTCCACCACGGCTCGGGCACGATGTCTAGAAAACTAGGGTCGTTCAGCTTCATGCTTTCTTTGAAGCTGCTAACTTGTGTCACTTGCGCAGCTTGGTTGGCTTGCCCACCCGTACCACGCGTAGATATCATGGCCGCATGGCGGTGTTTGTCATCCATACGCAGTTCTGATTTGTTGTCCGCCCGCCAAAGCCCAAAGGTGACAAACCAAGTGTGCAATAAACCCGGGTGGTACGGATCTTTGATGTTCTCCTGCATCAACTTCCAATTTCCT
>JBEBJY010000051.1:0-20265 GCA_040079635.1 Burkholderiaceae bacterium
CAGATACTACTTAAAAAACAGTAGTCTTAACGACAAAATGGACAAACAGACATCAAACCTTAGCGGCTGTGTGAGTTTGTCCACCTTTGTTAAAACGTATCAAACTACGTTTTAGGGATGACGCTTTTGTAACGCTTAAACGTAATTACGCTTTAGGGTTGGCAACAGCGTAGTCAATCGCGTTTTTCACGGTTGTGATTTTTTCAGCTTCTTCGTCTGGAATTTCAATCCCAAACTCATCTTCCAAAGCCATCACCAATTCAACGGTGTCCAATGAGTCAGCGCCCAGATCAGCCACGAATGACTTTTCTGCAGTGACTTGTGATTCTTCAACGCCGAGTTGTTCAGCAATGATTTTTTTAACGCGTGCTTCGATATCGCTCATGTATTCCCTCTGAGGGTTGTGAAAAATGTTATTTTAACCAACTTAGAGCCTATGCCCTAAATCAATCCTTAATTTACGCTAAGTTTGAGTTCTTTTTAACTGAGTTTATATTGATTTAGCTAAAAAAAAATTTACTCTAGCCTGTTACTTGACAGTTACAAAGCCCTCAGGACATGTGCATGCCGCCGTTGATATGCAGCTCTTGCCCCGTCACATAGCCCGCCAAGGGTGATGCCAAGAACGCAACAGCGTTAGCAATATCAGCTGGTTTACCCAAATGTCCCAACGGAATTTGGCTCAACAGCGCTTTTTGCTGTTCTTCTGGCAAGCTGCCTGTCATGTCTGTTTCAATAAAACCTGGGGCAATGCAGTTCACCGTGATGCCACGGCTGCCCAACTCTCGCGCCAAAGCACGCGTCATGCCTGCCACGCCTGCTTTGGCAGCCGCGTAATTGGCCTGCCCAGCGTTGCCAGAAGCGCCCACGACGGAGGTGATGTTGATGATGCGGCCATAGCGTTGTTTCATCATGGTGCGCATCACCGCGCGAGACATGCGAAAAACGGCTTTCAAATTCGTGTCTAGCACAGCGTCCCAGTCTTCGTCTTTCATGCGCATGGCCAAAGTGTCGCGGGTGATTCCGGCGTTGTTCACCAGCACCTGCAAGCCACCGTGTTCTTTGGTGATGGCATCAATCAGTGCCTCAGCAGCTGCTGCGTCGTTAACATTGAGGTTTTTGCCGCTACAGCTCGGGAAAGCCGCTAAAGCTGCTGAAATTTTGGCTGCGCCATCGTCTGTGGTCGCAGTTCCGATAACTTTGTAGCCAGCTTCCGCCAAAGTGAGCGAGATGGATGCGCCAATCCCGCGTGATGCGCCCGTAACTAAGGCAACTTGATTTGATACGTTGATTGTCATAAATTTCTCCTATTTTTTTTAATTTTTAACTACGTCATTTAACTTGCAATTTAACTTTGCAAAAGCGTTTTAACCTCAGCCAAACTCGCTGGATCAAACAACGCCACGCCGGTCAACTCGGCATCAATCCGCTTGACCAAACCCGCCAAAACCTTGCCTGGGCCGCATTCCACAATTGTTGTAACGCCACGCGCTTTGATGGCTGCGACGCATTCGACCCAGCGGACTGGGCCGAAAGCTTGGCGGTAAAGGGCGTCTTTGATGGCGGCGGCATCTGTTTGCACGGTGACGTCGATGTTGTTGACGACTGGAATCTGCGGCGCTGCAAAGGTGACGGATTTCAAAGCTTCTTGCAGCTTTTCAGCCGCTGGGCGCATCAATTGCGAGTGAAACGGTGCAGACACTGGCAAGATCAAGGCGCGTTTCGCACCCGCAGCTTTGAGCTGCTCGCATGCCGCATCCACAGCGGCTTTGCTGCCTGAAATCACGGTTTGGCCGGGGTCGTTGAAGTTTGCCGCCTGAACGGAGTGAATCAAATTCTCTGAACCAATACTGCCTCCAGCAGACGTAATATCTGCACAAACAGCTATGATTTTTGCAGCATCCAAACCCAAAATAGCCGCCATCGCGCCCTGCCCCACAGGCACCGCGTCTTGCATGGCTTGGGCACGCAGGCGCACCAGCGGCGCGGCTTGGGCGAGGGTTAACACGCCAGAAGCGACCAAAGCGGAGTATTCGCCCAACGAATGCCCTGCAACGACGGAAGGCGTCAAACCTGTCTCTGCCAGCCAAACGCGGTACGCCGCCACGGCGGATACCAGCATGACGGGCTGGGTGTTGGTGGTCAGCGCCAGTGCTTCTTTAGGACCGTTTTTGATGAGGGCAGCGATGTCTTCATGTAGTGCGTCCGACGCTTCTTGCAGCGTTTGCGCGACGATGGGGTTGGCATTAACGCTAAGACCCCAAGCGTCCAACATGCCGACAGATTGAGAACCTTGACCTGGGAAGACGAATGCAAATGGTTTCATGGAACTACCTTAATGATACGTATTACAAGTTAATTTGCTATAAATAATATAGCGGTTTTTAAGCATTAAATTTGACTCTAGCCGGCGCATTTATTGCCTAAATAGCTATTAAAAATATAGCGATTTTAGGGAATAATCATCAAAACTCAAGCAGCGCAGAACCCCAAGTAAAACCACCGCCGACGGCTTCCAACATCAGCGTTTGACCCTTTTTGACTTGCCCTGAGCGCACAGCGGCATCTAGTGCCAGTGGAATCGATGCAGCGGATGTGTTGCCGTGTTGATCGACCGTGACAACCACCTTTTCCATGGGCAATTTGAGTTTTTTCGCCGTGCTGGTCATGATGCGGATATTAGCTTGGTGCGGAATCAGCCAGTCGATATCCGCCTCTGTTTTACCTGCTTTCGCCAGCGTGGCGCGGGCGGTGTCCGCCAAAACGCCAACCGCGAGCTTGAACACAGCTTGTCCGTCCATCTGTAAAAATGCCGAACCTTCAACAGCGCCGCCACCCACATTGCCAGGGACGCACAAAATGCCGACGTGCTTGCCGTCAGCGTGCAAATCGGTTGCCAAAATGCCCGGCGTATCAGACGCTTCTAAGACGACCGCGCCTGCGCCGTCGCCAAACAGTACGCAAGTCGTGCGGTCTTTGAAGTCCAAAATGCGCGAAAACGTCTCTGCGCCAATGACGATGGCTTTGTTCGCTGCGCCAGATTGAATCATCGCGTTAGCCACCGACAGCGCGTAAACAAAACCTGTGCAAACCGCCTGAATATCAAACGCCGCACCGCCAGCCATGCCCAGCTTGTTTTGCACGATGCAGGCCGTAGAAGGGAAAACCATGTCTGGCGTAGAGGTGGCGACGATGATCAAATCAATGTCGCTAGCCTGCAAGCCAGCCGCTTGCATGGCGTTTTTTGCGGCTGCAACGGCGAGTTCGCTGGTCAAAACGCCTTGTTCTGAGAAATGCCGCGCGTGAATGCCGGTGCGCTCCACAATCCAATCGTCACTGGTTTCTACACCTGTGGCGGCTAATTGAGCAACCAAATCGGCATTGGTGACACGGTTGGGGGGCAAAAAGCTGCCTGTGCCGGTGATACGAGCAAAGCGCGCAACTTGGGTTGGCTGATTTTTTGTCTGAGATGGCTGAGTCGTCAAAAGATTCTGGGCAATAGATTTGCCAAAAGTTGTCTAAGTGACTGAGTTTAACAGCGCTTTTAGAGAGCGCGAACTAACTGCAGTTAGAGTGCGCAGTTAGGGTGAAGCGGCCGTTTGGCTACGATTCAACAGTGGCGCCGCATGCGCGATACGGGCTTTGACGCGTTCCACCAAGTCATGTTTGGCAGCTTCATAGGCTCGGCTGAGGGCATTTTCAAATGCCATAACGTCTGCTGAACCGTGGCTTTTGAAAACCAAACCACGCAAACCGAGCAAAGCAGCGCCGTTGTGGCGTCTGTGATCAAAACGGAATTTAAACGCTTTTAGCACCGGATAAGCGCAGATAGCAGCCATTCGGGTGAAAATGTTGCGAGAAAACTCTGCTTTAAGGAAGCTACCAAACATAGAGGCGGCACCTTCTGTGGTCTTCAAAGCGACGTTGCCCACAAAGCCGTCGCACACCACGATATCGACTGTGCCTTTGAAAATATCATTGCCTTCGACGTTTCCGTAGAAATTTAAATCACCAGCAGCGGCGGCGGCACGCAGCAATTCACCCGCTTGTTTGATAACTTCGCTACCTTTGATGTCTTCTTCACCAATATTCAACAAACCCACGCTTGGGGTTTCGTTGTTTCGCAATACGGAGACCAAGGCCGAGCCCATGACGGCAAATTGCAGCAAATGCTCGGCCGTGCAGTCCACATTGGCACCCAAATCGAGCACCATGGTGGCTTCGCCTTTGGCGTTGGGCACCAAGCCTGAAATAGCGGGGCGATCGATGCCGTCAATGGTTTTGAGAACGAAGCGAGAAATAGCCATCAGCGCGCCGGTGTTACCAGCAGAAACGGCGGCTTGCGCTGCACCGTCTTTGACTTGGTTGATGGCGACGCGCATGGAAGAGTCTTTTTTCTTGCGCAGTGCGATTTCTAGCGGGTCATCCATGCCGACAACCTCGCTAGCCGGCACAATTTTGGCGCGCACATGCGAAAAACCCGCCAATGCAGCGGGTAAGCCGACCATCAAGAGTTCGGCATCTTCGTGTTTATCGAGAAACTGGCGGCATGCCGCCAAAGTTACGATGGGACCGTGGTCACCACCCATGCAGTCGACGGATAGCGTAACCATTAAACGAGCTTGATCATGTTAAAAAGCCCGCCAAACCCATCTACAGCTTGAAAAATTTATTCAGCTGCCGTGTCAGACTTGTTTTTCAACACTTGGCGACCACGGTAGAAACCGTTAGGGCTGATGTGGTGACGCAAGTGTGTTTCGCCAGTTGTTGGCTCGACAGCGATACCTGGCACAACCAATGCGTTGTGTGAACGGTGCATACCGCGCTTAGACGGTGATTTTTTGTTTTGTTGAACTGCCATGATGTGGCTCCTAAACTATATGAATTCGGGCTAAAAAGTGACTTTAGCTGCACACTTTAAGCACAGCGAAGCCCTCGATTATAGCGCATTCCTAGCGAAATTGCTACTTTTCGGCCTTAGCACTGCCCTTTAAACTTCCTTTTAAAGCGGCCAAAGCTGCGAATGGGTTGGGTTTACCCGCCCCGACAGCTTCGGCATCGCCTGCAAAATCAGCATCCGATGCAGTCATTTTGGGTTGAACGGGGCAAGCATCGTGCATGGGCACTTGGGGTAGCGCCATCAAAAGCTCGTCTTCAATCAGCGCTAACAGGTTAAATTCACGGCTGATGGCCAGTAAATCTTCCTCGCATTCGTCATCTTCGGCTTCTGCGGTCGCCTCATCCGCCACAAAGCGGTAGGAACGCTCGACTTCTAAAAGCGTGGAAACTTCTCCCAAGCAGCGCTGGCAGGTTTGCGGCAAATGCGTTTGCGCGGTTAGATGCAGCCACACTTGCGGTTTAACTTTTGTATTGTCGCCAGCACTTTCAATCCATTCACCCTCAGCTTGCCAAATAACGATTTCTTCAGCAGTTAAATCAGCCTCTAGCCGGTATGATTCCTGCCTAAGACGCTCATATTTCGATAGCGAATCTTGCCCTTTGATACAGCCATTGGCTTGCGCTAAACCAGCTACATCCAAGCGATCTGCGCGAAAATTCAAACTTAAATCTTTTTTTAACTCAGCCATACAGTCACTCGTTTTTTCCTTTGTTACTCTCAAGTGTACCAACGAGTGCGAAAATACGGCGCTATGACAAGTTTTATGACAAGCTCAATTGATAAAAATCGTGCCGTGATTTTAGGATCGACCTCGGTTTACCGCCGTGAATTACTCAGCCGGCTGCGCATTCCCTTTGACGTGCAAGCACCCGATGTCGACGAAACTGCACACAACGGCGAATCGCCGCTACAACTCGCTCAGCGCCTTGCGCTAGCAAAGGCACACGCCGTTGCGCAAAAATTCCCAGAATCTGTGGTGATTGGCTCTGACCAAGTGGCTGATTTAGATGGTTTACCTTTGGGCAAACCCGGTAATTTTGAGCGCGCCACGCTGCAATTGCGCCAAATGAGTGGCAAAACAGTGATTTTTCACACGGCAGTCGCTGTGGTTTGCCACTCTACTGGGTTTGTATTACAAGACTGCGCCTCTGTGAATGTGGTTTTTCGCGATTTGTCAGATGCTGAAATTACCGCTTATTTACGGGCTGAAACGCCGTACGACTGCGCAGGAAGCGCCAAAAGCGAAGGCTTGGGGATTGCACTGCTCGCGTCCATCAACAGCGACGACCCTACCGCTCTGGTGGGTCTACCGCTGATTCGCACTTGCAACATGCTGCGCGCTGCTGGAGTGAAGCTGTTATGACCACCGTCTCAAATGGCAACAAAGGTAAGCTGTACTTGGTTCCAGCGCCGCTAGATTTTGGCTGCAACACATTGACGCCGTTGACAGATGTGTTGCCCCTCGTTACCTTGCAAACGGCTGCAAAACTCCAATATTGGGTATGCGAAAACGCAAAATCTACCCGCGCTTATTTGAAACGTGTTGATGCTATTTGCCCTTTGCTACAGCCCTTACAAGCCATCAGCATTCAAGAGCTACCGCGTGAAGTGCATAAAAAAGGCGACCACCCAGGCAGTGTTGGCGCGAGTTTTGATGCCAAGCCACTACTGGAGGCGGCATCGAACGGCTTCGATGTGGGCTTGGTCTCTGAGGCCGGCATGCCAGCGATTGCCGACCCAGGCTCGTCCGTTGTGCGTGCTGCACATGATTTAGGCATCGCCGTTGTACCGCTGGTAGGCCCCATATCGTTGATGTTGGCGTTGGCCGCTAGTGGACTCAATGGGCAAAACTTTGCCTTTGTCGGGTATTTGCCCTCAGACGCAACATTGCTAGCCAAACGCATCAAAGAATTGGAGCAATTGGTATTAAAAACAGGGCAAACCCAACTTTTTATTGAAACGCCTTACCGAAATGCATCTTTATTACAGACTTTAATCACGCAGTTGCAGCCAAATACACGTTTGGCCACCAGTTGCGGGTTGACGCTAGCAAATATGCAGACTGTGAGCAACAAGATAAGTGTCTGGCGCCAAAAACCACACACATTGCCGGTTAATTTACCCACAGTTTTCGGAATTGGGTAATATTTACGATTAAATTAGATCCATAAAAATGTTTACTTTGCATTCAAAAGTATTCATAATCACGATAAAAGTAACATTAAATACACTTAGATACATAAGTGAAACGAAGCACAGGTGACTTGAGAAGTGAATCAAATGCAATCGTTTTTGCAAATCACTTCACAGGTTTTTACAAGTACTACGGCCTAGGGAATATGCGCCACCTCAATCGTTATCTCTTAATTGCTTCGCTGCTCTTCACCGCATTGACGGTTGAAGCGGTGCAACTCGGCTCAGCAAAAGGTGCTGCTGTTTTCGGTCGTCCGCTTGATTTAAGTGTTCAAGTTCGTTTAGATGCGCCTGCAGAAGAAGCTGCAAATTGCTTTAGCGCTGAAGTTTTTCAAGCAGACAACAAGTTTGATGTAGGACGTGTTCGTTTAGATGTCACGTCTGCGGCCAATGGTTTGGACGCGACAGTGCGCGTTCGCTCTGCAACCGCTGTCAACGAGCCTTGGGCGAAAGTCATTTTGCGCAGTAATTGCGGCGCAAAAGTGTCGCGGCAATATGATTTCTTGACAGATTTTGCGACCGAACTACCTGCTGGCAACATGCTTGCTGAAACCACACCCACCCAACTTACGGCAAATGCTGCAAGCTCAGCATCGGCAGCTATCTCTAGCTCTGCCATCGAACAAGTACCTGTTTCTAATTGGAGCGTGAAGCGATCACAAACAAAAGTAAAAACGTCCCAACCAAAGTCGGATACGCCAGTTGCACAATTACCTTCAACTTCGAAAAAAATAAAACCGATAGCACCTGCAAATGCTGTTGCTGCTATTGGCGCAAAGAAGACAACCGACATGGTTGCCGATGCCGTGGGGAAATCGCGGCTGAAAATGGAAACATTTGAATTGACAGACGAACATCAAGTTCTACTCAAGCTATCGACGGCCTTGGTTGCGCCTACTGGCATGCGAACACCTGAAGAAACTCAAGCATTGGCGCAAGCCACTGCGGTATGGCGCGCTATCAATGGCATGCCGCCTGAAGTCAAAACAACTGAAACTCCGGCTGCTGATGTTGTAGCTGTCGATCAAACCAAAGCGCCAGCTGTGCAAGTGTCTCCTGTGACAATACCCACGCTGATGAATCAAAAGCTCGCGGGCAAAAGCGAATTCTCTAACCTGGTGGTGTACGGCCTAATCGGCTTGTTGGCTTTGATGCTTGCCTGCATTGCTTGGCTGTGGCTGCGTGTTCGTAAAGCTTCACGAGCAGGCTATGGATGGTTGAATGATGCAGTAACAGATGATGCAGTTATTGATCATGAGCCAACTCAATTTATGCACTCAAATTTTTATGAAACTGAAACTGTTTCCCAAGAAGCGTTAGAACCAAGCTTTGACACGAAAACAGAAATCGAAGTGAAAGCTGAGGTCGCATCAAAACCATCAGATGAAGAAATATTTGTAGAGGTTGTTGAAGATGAACAACCTCAAGTTGCCTCTCAAGTTTCATCTTTATCGACTCAAGCGCAAACTGAAAAACCACTTGCTAAAACGACAAAGACGACGGCCAATAAACGGATCATCAGCCCACTACCACCACATTTTGATGATCCACGGTTTGATGAACGCGTGCTTCGCACCAAAAAGAAGGATAGAGACATTGCGCATGCGCAACCTATCACATCGTCAGCAGAATTGATGGATTGGGTTTTGGCTGATACGCCGCCAAAATTGAGATCAGTCACTACATCAGCGCCAGTGTTGGATGACAAGCCTAGTGCTACTACAGTGGCTAAAGCGGCATCAAGCAAAGACGACGCCAAAGGCAACCTGATAGATTTTGATGTTTTTGCAGAACCCGAGCCTCTCAATAGGCCTACGCGCTTCGTTCGCTAAATTTATTCCCTGAAACTCAAGCAAAAACCCCAGCCGTGTCTTGCATGCGGTTAGATACTTCACCCAACTGGTGCAAGGTGTCGCCAAACGTCATTTCCAGTTGCGTCAAGTGCTTGAAATAATGGCTAACGATGTACTCATCCGTCACACCAATACCGCCGTGCAGCTGCACCGCTTGTTGGCCCACAAAACGCATGGAATTGCCCAACTGGTACTTGGCGCGAGCCATGGCAGCGCGGCGCTCTGGCGCAGGCGCATTCAACTTCAAAGCGGCGTAATAGCTCATGGAGCGGGCTAATTCCAACTGCATCTTCACATCCGCCATGCGGTGGCGCAACGCTTGGAAACTGCTGATGACCACGCCAAACTGTTTACGTGTGTTCATGTACTCGGCTGTGATAGCGACGGTTTTGTCCATCGCGCCCACGGCTTCAGCACAAGTTGCAGCAATGCCGATATCAACGCCATGCTCTAATGCGCTTAAACCATCCAAAGTAACCAACTCTGCTGGCGCATTCGTTAACACCAGCTCTGCAGCACGGCCGCCGTTTTGCGTACCGTAGCCTTTAGTTGCCACCCCAGCTGCCGTGCTTTCGACTAAAAACATCGCTATCTTGCCGTCCAGCATCGCCGGAACCAAAAATGCATCCGCCTTGTCACCCACGGATACTACACTTTTTGTAGCTGTTAAAGCATATTTATCGCCGGCTACAGCTATTTTCGATGCCGTTGCAACACATACATTCAAGTTATACCGTGCTGCTCGTTCTTGATAAGCTAGAACGACCAAGGCCTCACCAGCGGCGATTTTCGGCAGCCAAGTGGCTTTAACATTTGCTGGCGCATAACCTGAAAGCAAACCGCTGGTAATCAAAGTTTGAGCAAACGGCTCAAGCACGATGCCGCGCCCCAGCTCTTCCATCACCACCATGCCTTCGACGGGTCCCATGCCTAAGCCGCCATCTTCTTCTGAAATATACAAGCCACCCAGCCCCAGTTCGGCAATTTCGTCAAAGGCTTCTTTCGAGAAGCCGCCGCTTTTTTCAATACTACGGCGGCGTTCAAAGGTGTAAGCTTTGTCTACCCATTTACGGACAGCATCACGCAATTGTTCTTGGTCGTCTGTGAAATCGAAATTCATATTTTTCTTCCTAATTAACCTAAGACTGTCTGGGAAACGATATTGCGCTGCACTTCATTAGAGCCACCGTAGATGGTCGTCTTACGCATGTTGAAGTAAGTGCTCGCTAACGGCGCACAGTGAGCAGCACCAACATGGTCGCCTTGCCAGCCTGCTTCCATGGCCTCACGAACCAGAGGCAAAGCATACGGACCTACGGCCAGCATCATCAACTCAGAATAGCGCTGCTGGATTTCACTGCCCCGAATCTTCAGCAACCCAGCCACATCTAGCGAGTTTTTACCTGATTTTTCGGCGCTCAACACGCGCAACACCATCATTTCCAGCGCCACGACATCGACTTCAAGTTTGGCGATTTCGTCGCGGAAACGGGTGTCATTCCACACGCCTTCGGCTTTTGCAATGCGTTTCAGACGCTCTAATTCGCGCTTCGCACGGTTCACATCCGCAATATTGGTGCGCTCGTGGCTGAGCAAATGCTTGGCATAGGTCCAGCCTTTGTTTTCTTCGCCAATCAAGTTCTCGGCGGGAACTTCCACATTGTCAAACCAAACTTCGTTCACTTCAGCATCGCCGTCCAACAACACAATTGGCCGCACCGTGACGCCTTTGCTCTTCATGTCGATCAGCAAAAAGCTGATGCCGGTTTGCGGCTTGCCTTCGTTGCTGGTGCGTACCAAGCAGAAAATCCACTCGCCGTATTGACCCAGGGTCGTCCACGTTTTTTGGCCGTTGACGATGTATTTATCGCCACCTATTCCCTTGACTAGCTCTGCTTTACATTTGACGGAAGCCAAGTCTGAGCCCGAACCTGGCTCGCTGTATCCCTGGCTCCACCATACCTCGCCACTGGCAATGCCAGGTAAATGCTGTTTTTGCTGCTTTTCATTGCCAAAAGCCATGATGACAGGCGCCACCATAACCGGGCCAAATGGGACAACGCGGGGAGCACCTGCACGCGCGCACTCTTCTTCAAACAGGTGTTTTTGAACGGCGTTCCAGCCTGGCCCGCCAAACTCTTTAGACCAGCCATGACCCAGCCAGCCCTTTTTACCCAGTATTTTTGCCCATGACTGCATGTCGTCACGCGTCAAATTCAAATCGTTATGAACTTTATGCGACAGTTCTTTAGGCAAATTTGCGGCCACCCACGAGCGGATGTCTTCGCGAAACTGTTGTTCTTCAGGGGTAAAGGCTAAATCCATGGTTGCTTCTCTCCAAATTTACGCTAATTATTCAAGCTGTTGTTTCAGCAATGGTCTGAATCTAGCACGACCGTGCTTTTATAACTGTCATGGCTGAGACAGACCCAACTCTTTGCTCAGGTTTTCAACAATTTGTCGCAAATGTGTGACTTCTTGCTCCAAGACACTGATGCGCTGGTGAATCACCGAGCCTTCGTTGGCCGCTAGCTCTTGCACTTCGTTCTCGGTTGCTAGCGCCGTCAAATCTATAGCACCGCACAGCAAATGTGCCCAGCGCTGTTCACGTGCACCGGGGGCGCGTGGCAATTTCTGCACCAAAGCGCCACCCTTTTCAATCGATCTGTCTTGCAACTCTTCCAAAAAGCCTTCAACCGACGAAATATCGCTGAATTTGTACCACCGCTCGGTATTGATGCGCAATTCACCCGCTGTTTGTGGGCCGCGCAGCATCAGCAAGCCCAAGACAACGGCTGATTGTTCTGGCACGCCCACGGCGCGCTGGAAGTTATGCTCAAAGCGCGTGCTCCTGCTGCCGCTGACTTCACGAACCAAAGGCTGTTGGGCATCATTTGCTATTGATTTCATAGCTATTAAGGCAGCAGATACGTCGACTTCAGTCAATTCCATGCTCGGGAAACGACTGCTTTTTTGATTACAGCCTAAAACCAAAGAATTCAATGTCAGCGGGTAGCTGTCAGGCACAGTGCGGGCTTTTTCCATGAGCGTGCCCAAAACGCGGGCTTGAATAGCGGTTAAATCAGGCAGATTTTTAGCGATTGTGGCTACGTTTATTTGTGCGCTTGCAGCGTCGATGATGTTTTCCAAAGCGATAATTCCAATAAGTTAAAGAAAAAGTTAAATAGAGCCATGAAGAATATCGTTATTTTGATCTCTGGTGGCGGCTCTAACATGGCGGCCATCGTTAAAACTGCAAAAAGTCAAGATTGGGCAACCAGCTTGAACGCACGCGTGGCGGCTGTGATCAGCAACCGTGCAGACGCTGCGGGCTTGTTGTGGGCGAAAAAACAGGGTATTGACACCGCCAGCATTGACCACAAAGCTTTCGACTCGCGCGAAGCGTTTGACCAAGCACTGATGCAGCACATCGACAAGCACAACCCAAGCTTGGTGGTATTGGCTGGTTTTATGCGTATTTTGACGCCAGGTTTTGTGGCGCATTATGCGGGACGATTGATCAATATTCACCCTTCCCTGCTGCCCGCCTTTACCGGCTTGCACACACACCAGCGGGCGATTGATGCAGGTTGCAAATTTGCGGGTGTGACGGTGCACCAAGTTACGGCAGAACTAGATGTGGGCCCCATTTTGACGCAGGCTGTGGTACCTGTTTTGAGTGATGATACGCAAGCGACTTTGGCTGCCAGGGTGCTGACACAAGAGCATTTGATTTATCCGCAAGCGGTTGCTGATTTCATCAAGCTTCATTGAGTAAATCGAGTCAATATTTAAACAAATAAACTTTGTTTAATCGATGGAAATTTGAAAGTTACATTTGCTATGCCAAATATAGCAAAAATGGTTTTAAAACCCTTTTTTTTACCATTTGGGGAATATTACCCACAATAGGTTTGCTTAGTTTCATCATATTGCAACTTAAGTATTCACTAGTACCAAGAATGCCCTCATGTTTGAGCACCTAATTAAGCTCGGCTTTAGCTAATATGTCATGTATGCTATCGTTTTTACTAATTCTTACAACTCTTTTGGCTTTCTTGTTGTTTAGATTGATCTTCGCCATAGGTACTTTTTGAGTCACGGTTACATAATTTATTGACGTTCAGTAGATTCAATAATTGGACACCTTTAATTTGCAACAGGTAATTCAAAATGTTTCAAGCAAACACCGCCTTAGTCCAAACAAGCCACCTTCAAACACGACCTGCTGCTGGTAGCAAAGTTATTAGCAAAACCAGAGTCGAAGAAGCACTGCCCTTCACACTCAAAATCGTACGTACGAAAGCCGAATTAGACAAGGCAGTGTTGATTCGCCAAGCCGCCTACGACCGCCATTTGCCAGACTTTGCAAAATCATTGGTCAAACCCGAAGCGGCTGATTTCGAAAAAGGCACAGTTGTTCTCTTGGCCGAGTCTAAAGAAGATGGCTCTCCAGTAGGCACCATGCGCATTCAAACCAATGCCTACAAGCCGCTGTGCTTAGAGCAATCCATCAACCTACCCCAGTGGCTCAAAGAGCTGCCAATGGCGGAAGCGACGCGTTTGGGTGTGACCAATCAAGTCGGCGGTCGCTTGGTGACCACGGCTTTGTTCAAGGCCTTTTACATGTATTGCCAGCAAATTGGCGTGGAGTGGATGGTGATTGCAGGCCGCGCGCCGGTAGACCGCATGTACCAGCGCATGCTGTTTGACGATGTGGTGCCTGGCCAAGGTTTTGTGCCACTGGCTCATGCCAACAATTTACCGCACCGTGTGATGTCATTCAACGTGAAAACCGCGTTTGAAAAATGGTCTGCCGTGAATCACCCGCTTTTGAACTTCGCAGCACTGACGCACCATCCAGATATCACCTTAGATATTCCGCGCAAACCGCTGGCGATGCCAATCGAGATGCCATTGATGGCGGCGTCTACCTCGACCTTTGTTATTGCACCTGCGATTTTGCCGATTCAAACCGTGCAAACGGTTCAAGGTGCAGAAGTTCGTTTGCCCGCCATTAACCCCGCCAGCCCAGCGGCAGCCAACCACTACGCCATGTAAATAATTGCAAATTTGCTATTATTTTTATAGCTACTTAGGCAATAAATACGTCGGCTAGAAGCGTATTTATTGCCCTAAAAATAGATACTGTTTATAACGATTTCTTCTCACCCAAATACGTGAATCGCGGTTGCAAAACGCCATTAATCACGACGGTTTCGTTGAACATAGCCGCCGGTCGCACCCACAGCCCCTGCTCACCGTACAAGGCGCGGTACAGCGTCATCGGTTGCAGGTCTTCAGAGTGGCGAACTGTGCCAACGACCTCGTATTCGCCGCCCTTGTAGTGACGGTAAAAACCGGGTTTTGTGACGATTAAGGGTGGCAGAACTTCAGCAGAATCTGAATTGAGGGTGGAATTTGGGTCAGTCATCCGCCAACTATAGGGGAAGCGTGGGAAAATAGGGGTTATGCACCCACAAATAATCTTAGAAGCCTGCACCGAACTCGTTCGGTTGACCCTCAAATTTGACCACCCAACCGACGCCATCGTCGCCAAGTTTTTCCGTGACCATCGCAATTTTGGCCCCCGTGAACGCGCCACTTTGACTGACACCGTCTACAGCGTGCTGCGCAACAAGCTGCGTTACGACCACTTTGCTCCTTCTGGCAGCGGCGGCAAAGAGCGTCGTTTGGCGATTTTGGGTTTTGCCGCCCCGCGAGCCTTTTTAGAAGGCGCGATCAACGAGCAAGAGCTGGCTTGGATCAAAAAAATCGACGCCGTCAAAACCGACGAACTGCTGGATAGACATCGCCACAACCTGCCCGAATGGCTGGTAGAGCCGCTAAAAGCGCAGCTAGAGCACAAAAAAGGTGCAGGTTTTTGGCAATATGTTGAATCGCTCAACGTCAACCCAGGCTTGGATTTACGCGTCAACATGTTGAATGAAAAGCGTGACGATGTGGCCAAGGAACTGGCTAAAGTCGCCATTTCGTCCGAACCCACGCCTTTTTCTCCTTGGGGATTGCGCGTTTCTGACAAGGTGCAATTGCGCAATTTAAGCGTTTACAAACGTGGCGCGATTGAGGTGCAGGACGAAGGCTCGCAGCTGTTGGCGCTGTTGGTGGATGCCAAACGTGGTGAGATGGTGGCAGATTTTTGTGCGGGCGCAGGCGGCAAAACACTGGCACTGGGTGCGTCTATGCGCAATACGGGGCGTTTGTACGCTTTTGACACCTCTGCGCACCGCTTGGATGGGTTGAAGCCGCGCTTGGCACGCAGTTCGCTGTCAAATATTCACCCCGTCGCGATTGCGCATGAGCGTGACGAGCGTATCAAGCGCTTAGCAGGCAAGATGGACCGCGTTTTGGTGGATGCGCCATGCTCCGGTTTAGGCACATTACGTCGCAACCCAGCCCTGAAATGGCGACAAACGCCTAAAACCATCGAAGAGATGGCGACTCTGCAAACCGCTATTTTGCAAAGCGCTGCACGCTTGGTGAAATCTGGCGGGCGCTTGGTTTATGCGACCTGCAGCTTGTTGAAAGACGAAAACGAGGCGATTGCGCAGCAGTTTTCAACCGCCAATCCTGAGTTTGAGATGCTGCAAGTAGGCGATGTGCTGACGCAGCTGAAGGTTGAGAATGCCGCGTCTTTATGCACGGGTACGGGTTTAGAAGGCAGCACGGGGCTTGAATACCTGCGTTTGTGGCCACATATTCATCATACCGATGGCTTCTTTGCTGCAATTTGGGAGAGGAAGTAAACATTTGTCATGTTTTTAGGTGAATTTACTGATTTTTAATGTCATTTAAAGAATTTTAGCTTAACTTGGCATACATTTGCTTTCGGCTTTGGTTTTAAAGTCACTTTTAACGTTATTGGCAGCATAAATTAGGAATCAAGATGCTATTACCCGATTGGGCAGTTTTGAATGCAGTTGTTGGTTGGCTTGGACACGGTGTGTGGAACTTAGCTTGGTGGCAAATGGTGATTTACACATTGGTAGTGACACACATCACCATTGCCAGCGTCACCATTTACCTGCATCGCCACCAAGCGCACCGTGCGATGGATTTGCACCCTTCGGTAGCGCACTTTTTCCGCTTTTGGCTGTGGCTAACCACGGGGCAAGTCACCAAAGAATGGGTAGCCATCCACCGCAAACACCACGCCAAGTGTGAAACCAAAGACGACCCGCACAGCCCACACGCGCATGGCATTGAAACCGTGTTTTGGAAAGGCGCTGAGTTGTACCGAGCGGAATCTAAAAACTTAGAAACTTTGGCGAAATTTGGCCACGGCACACCTAACGACTGGGTAGAACGCCATATTTACACGCGTTTTTCATGGCAAGGCGTCGCTTTGATGTTGATCATTAACTTAGCGCTATTCGGCGCAGCGGGTCTGTCGGCTTGGGCTGTGCAAATGATGTGGATTCCGGTGATGGCAGCTGGCATCATCAACGGCATAGGGCATTACTGGGGTTATCGCAATTTTGAAGCGCCTGACGCTAGTACCAACATCACGCCTTGGGGCATTTTGATTGGTGGCGAAGAGCTGCACAACAACCACCATACCTACCCCACATCGGCCAAGTTTTCCGTCAAAAAATACGAGTTTGACATGGGCTGGGTTTACATCAGCATCATGCAAGCGCTGGGATTAGCCAAAGTTAAAAAGACGCCACCTAAGTTGCAGCGCGGCACTTTCGAAGCGCTAGCGACCGAAAACACACTGGAAGCCTTGATTGCCAACCGCTATGAAGTGATGGCTAACTACGCCAAACAGATGCGCTTGGCGTGCAAAGCGGAGCTAGTTGTCCTCAAAGCCAAACGCGCTGACATGACGACCCTGCTTGTCGCCAAGCGTTGGTTGCACCGCGACGCCGACAAAGTGCCCGCTGCAGCCTTGCCACACATCGAATTGGCGCGTGCTGAGCACCCTATTTTGGACAAAATGGTCGCCATGCGTGAAGAGTTGCGCCAGCTGTGGCTCAACACCAGCATGTCGCGTGAGCATTTAACGGCAGAATTGGCCGCCTGGTGCCACCGCGCTGAAGCCAGTGGTATTGCAGCACTGCAAGAGTTTTCCATCATGCTGCGTACGGCAAAAGCTTAAATACTTAGAAAAATACGATGAGTGAATTAAGTATTGATGTTGAACTCGACACGCGTGGCCTAAACTGCCCGCTGCCGATTTTGAAAGCCAAAAAATCACTCGCCAGCATGACCAGCGGCCAGCTACTGCGTGTGGTCGCCACCGACACCGGCTCGCTGCGCGACTTTCAAGCTTTTTGCAAACAAACGGGCAATGATTTGGTGGAGCAGCAAACTCTGGAAATCAATCAGGTTAAAGAGTTTGTGCATATTCTCAGAAGGCGATAGCTAACCACCATGAATTCCCGCCTGCGCGGGAATGACAGCTTTTAAAGCTACAGGGCAATCTCAGCTTGCACCATTTTGTTTTAAACCAATCTCGTCAATTGATCTTGTAGCTTCTGTAACGTAGCCGTGTTGTCAGCAACACGCTTACGCTCTAACTCAATCACCGCTGGCGGTGCTTTGGCGACGAAGGCTTCGTTGCTGAGTTTGCCATTCACGCGGGCGATTTCACCCTCCAGGCGCGTCACTTCTTTGCCGATACGCAGCTTCTCTGCTGCAACGTCAATTTCCATGTGCAGGCACATGCGCAAATCACCCACCACAGACACAGGTGAAGCTTGCGCTGCGGATTGCCAAGTGGTTTCATCGTCAAACACTTTGACTTCACTGAGTTTGGCCAGCGATTTCAACACGGGTGCAACATCGCGCATGAATGCCGCTTCAACTGCGTTAGCCGGCAGGGCAAACATCGGAAGTTTGGTCGATGGCGGCACGTTCATCTCGCTGCGCAAGGTACGGCAGCTGTCTACCAAGCCTTTGAGTTTGGCAACGTGCGCCTCAGCAGCAGCGTCGATGCGGTCTGACTGGCTGACAGGGTAAGCAGCGATGCTGACGCTTTCGCCCGTTCTGCCAGCGACAGGTGCGACTTTTTGCCACAGCTCTTCAGTAATGAACGGAATCACCGGGTGCGCCAAACGCATAATTGTCTCTAAAGTACGAATCAACGTACGACGTGTCGCGCGCTGTTGAGACTCGTCACCGGTTTGGATTTGCACTTTAGCGATCTCTAAGTACCAATCGCAAAACTCGTCCCACACAAACTGGTAAATGCTGTTGGCGACGTTGTCCAATCGGTAATCTTCAAAGCCTTTGGCGACATCGGCTTCGACACGTTGCAGAGCTGAGACAATCCAACGGTCGGCTTGGCTGAAGTTCAAGTAGCCATGCGCAGAACCGCCCACTTCGCATTCCGCTTTAGTGTGCTCACGCAAACCGCAATCTTGCCCTTCGCAGTTCATCAGCACAAAACGCGTGGCGTTCCACAGCTTGTTGCAGAAATTGCGGTAGCCTTCGCAGCGCTTGCTGTCGAAGCTGATGTTGCGGCCTAGCGATGCCAAAGACGCAAACGTAAAACGCAGGGCGTCCGCACCAAAGGCGGGAATGCCATCCGGAAATTCTTTTTCGGTGTTTTTGCGAACAGTAGGCGCAGTTTCTGGTTTACGCAAACCGGTTGTGCGTTTTTCAAGCAGCGGTGCCAGCGTGATGCCGTCGATCAAATCAACAGGGTCCAGCACATTGCCTTCGGACTTGCTCATCTTTTTTCCCTGCGCATCGCGCACGAGGCCGTGGATGTAGACATGCTTGAACGGCACTTTGCCGGTGAAGTGCTTGGTCATCATGATCATGCGGGCAACCCAGAAGAAGATGATGTCGTACCCTGTGACCAGCACGCTGGAGGGCAGGTACAAATCCATGTCTTCGGTTTGCTCAGGCCAGCCCATGGTGCTGAATGGCACGAGTGCTGATGAATACCAGGTGTCCAACACGTCGTCATCGCGTTTGAGCGTTTTACCCGGCGCTTGCGCTTGGGCATCCGCCTCGTTGCGCGCCACATAGACTTTGCCATCTTCGTCGTACCAAGCGGGGATTTGATGACCCCACCACAATTGACGTGATATACACCAGTCCTGGATGTTTTTCATCCACTGGTCGTAGGTATTCACCCACTGCTCGGGTACAAATTTAACATCACCAGACGCTACAGCATCAATAGCACCTTGGGCAATAGATACGCCGGCTACATCATTATTTAGATCATTATTCTCAGGTGTTTTAGTCATTGCTACAAACCACTGATCGGTCAGCATTGGCTCGATGACCTGACCGGTTCGCGTACAAATCGGCACCATGTTTTTATGCGGCACGGCTTTTTGCAGGAAGCCTTGGGTTTCCAGGTCTTTCAGGACCGCTTTGCGGCAGTCGTAGCGGTCCATACCTTGGTAGGCAGCGGGGCCGTTTTCGTTGATTTTGGCGTCTAACGTAAAAATCGTGATGAGTGGCAAACCGTGGCGCTGGCTGCAGGCGTAGTCGTTAAAGTCATGCGCACCGGTGATTTTGACGCAACCGCTGCCGAATTCACGGTCCACAAAGTCATCCGCAATCACAGGAATTTTGCGATCGCACAGTGGCAAATCAACAAATTTACCTACCAAATGCTTATAACGTTCGTCTTCGGGGTGGACGCACAGCGCACCGTCTGCCAACATGGTTTCTGGGCGTGTGGTGGCGATATGCAAACCGCGCACAGTTGTTCCATCACCCAAGGTTTGCGGGCCATCGCTGAACGGATACTCAATGTGCCACATGAAGCTGTTGCGTTCTTCGTTTTCAACTTCCAAGTCGCTCACCGCTGATTTCAGCACGGGGTCCCAGTTCACCAAGCGTTTGCCACGGTAGATCAAGCCTTGCTCGTACAAGCGCACAAAGGTCTCGGTCACGGTTTTGGACAATTTTGTGTCCATGGTGAAGTATTCACGGCTCCAGTCCACGCTCGCGCCCATGCGACGCATTTGGGTGGTGATCGTGTTGCCGCTTTGCTCTTTCCATTCCCACACTTTGGAGACAAAGTTTTTGCGCGACTCAAACGGCGTGTCACCCATGCTGTGACGGCTGATGCCCTGCGCTTGCAGTTGACGCTCCACCACGACTTGGGTCGCAATGCCAGCATGGTCTGTACCCGGAATCCACGCTGTGTTGAAGCCGCTCATGCGGTGATAGCGCGTCAGCGAGTCCATGATGGTTTGGTTGAACGCATGACCCATGTGCAGCGTACCCGTCACATTCGGTGGCGGCAATTGAATTGAAAATGCTGGCGCATCTACTTTTGCCTGCTGCGTCCCGCGAAAGCCAGCGTCTGCGTAATGCCGTTTCTCC
>JBEBJY010000052.1:0-20209 GCA_040079635.1 Burkholderiaceae bacterium
GCATGTTCTGCGTAGTGATAAGGGGTTTTGTGCGCCAGCAAATCAATCATGCGTTTGGCTGCGCCTTCGTCGCCTTTGTGTGCCAGCAGCAAGCTGCCCAGTTGTTTGAACATCACGGGATGCGAGGGAGCAACATCTTGCAACAGAGAAACAATGCCTTGCCACAGCGCTAGCGAACGCACGCCTTGCTCGAACACCGCAAGGTTGGCAGTCTCTAGTTCTGCCATCGGCGATAGCATGCCCGCTGCGGTCCAGCCAGCAGCGACTCTATGCTCTGGTCCATTGGCAGGATCAAAGACGGTGACGGAATGTCCCGCACGCGCAAGCTGAAGCGCGAGCAAGCGCCCCAGCAAACCCGCACCTGCAATGCCGATTTTCATTAAGCCGCGTTTAAACCGAATGAATGGGGATGTAAATCTCGCCACCCTGCGCTTTGAACTCGGCACTCTTGGCTTTCATGCCTTCCTCAATCGCTGCATATTCGCGCACTTCTTGCGAAATTTTCATCGAACAAAATTTGGGACCGCACATGGAGCAGAAATGCGCGACTTTGGCAGAGTCTTTGGGCAGCGTTTCGTCGTGGAAGTCTTTGGCAGTCTCGGGGTCAAGCGCCAAATTGAACTGATCTTGCCAGCGGAATTCGAAGCGTGCTTTGGACAATGCCTCGTCGCGTGCTCTGGCCGTTGGGTGACCCTTGGCCACGTCGGCAGCGTGCGCTGCAATTTTGTAGGCGATGATGCCTTGCTTCACGTCGTCACGGTTCGGCAAGCCGAGATGTTCTTTGGGTGTCACGTAGCACAGCATCGCCGTGCCCATCCAGCCAATCATGGCTGCACCAATAGCGCTGGCGATGTGATCGTAGCCAGGTGAGACATCAATCGTTAGAGGGCCAAGGGTATAGAACGGCGCTTCGTGGCAAGTGTTCAGCTGCTCCGTCATATTGGCTTGGATCATGTGCATGGGCACGTGGCCCGGGCCTTCAATCATGGTTTGCACATCGTGTTTCCACGCCACTTGGGTGAGTTCGCCCAAGGTGCGCAGTTCGGCAAATTGTGCTTCGTCGTTGGCATCAGCAGCCGAACCAGGTCGCAGGCCATCGCCCAGTGAGAAGCTCACGTCGTATTGCTTCATGATGTCGCAAATGTCTTCAAAGTGCTCGTACAAAAAGCTCTCTTTGTGGTGCGAAATACACCACTTCGCCATGATAGAACCGCCGCGCGACACAATGCCGGTGCGGCGTTTGGCGGTCATCGGCACGAAAGGCAAACGCAAGCCCGCGTGGATGGTGAAATAGTCCACGCCCTGCTCAGCTTGTTCAATCAAGGTGTCTCTGAAGATGGCCCACGTGAGGTCTTCAGCCACGCCGCCGACTTTTTCCAGCGCTTGATAAATAGGCACAGTGCCAATCGGCACGGGTGAATTGCGCACAATCCAGTCGCGGGTGGTGTGGATATTTTTGCCTGTGGACAAATCCATCACGTTGTCCGCGCCCCAGCGAATCGCCCATACGAGTTTTTCGACTTCTTCTTCAATGCTGGATGTAACGGCAGAGTTGCCGATGTTGGCATTGATCTTGACGCGGAAATTGCGCCCAATCGCTTGCGGCTCCAACTCGGTGTGGTTGATGTTGGCAGGGATGATGGCGCGGCCACGGGAGATTTCAGAGCGCACAAATTCAGGCGTCATGATGGTTGGCAAGATCGCACCCATCGGGTTGCCGCGCAGGCGGTTGTTTTTCTCGGTGTCGCCCAAATACTCGGCTGCCCAAGCGGAGTTAGCATTCTCACGAATCGCCACATATTCCATCTCTGGCGTGATGATGCCGCGCTTGGCGTAGTGCATTTGGCTCACGTTCATGCCACTCTTGGCGCGGCGCGGTGGGCGCTGCAGTGCGGCGGCTTCGCGGCGCAAAGATTCCATACGCGCCGCTTCTGGGTCGTTCGCATCTAATGCACGGCGCAGGCCATCGTCAATGGATTGACGAATGCGGCCTGCATATTCTTCGGTGTCAGCACGCTGGTTGATCCAAGGGACACGTACGTCTGGCAAGCCTTTGCGGACATCGATCTTGGCAGCAGGGTCGGTGTAGGGACCAGAAGTGTCGTAAATCGTCACTTGTTCTCCATTGGTCAGCAGCACTTCGCGCATGTGCACGCGCAGATCGGGGTGAATTTCACCTGGAATATGGATTTTGGTGGAGGCGGGGAAAGGCTCGCGCGTGAGGGCGAGGAGCGTGGCAAGTTTATCTGGAGCGTTCATAAAGCCATCCTTTTCGGTAAAACAGTACGTGCCGTGGCACAAATGCTCCGAAAGGTGTGGCCAAAACCATCTGTGTGAACTGCAAATACCACGGATATTTAACCGTGGTATTTGCGACAGATTGATGTTGTCAGCTCTTCTTACGTCGGTACGAACCGATTCAAGTTCACGGGTTTGGTTAAAGCCATCTCAGCGCCCAATCACCATGATTGAGCGCACCCCGGAGCGATGTTAGTGTAACTGTTTTTCTCTTGAGTCCAGAATCGTGGGTTTTGCTACAGGCAACATATCAGGGTAATCGCGGCTGAAGTGCAAGCCACGGCTTTCTTTGCGCAAGAGGGCGGACTGGACGATCAAATCGGCCACTTCGACCAAATTACGCAGCTCTAGCAAGTCACGTGTCACATGGAAGCGAGCGTAAAACTCTTGAATTTCAGCTTTTAACAAATCAATGCGATGTGCGGCACGCTCTAGGCGTTTGTTGGTGCGGACAATGCCGACGTAGTCCCACATGAAACGGCGCAGCTCGGCCCAGTTGTGGGAGACGACGACGAGTTCGTCTGGGTCGGTCACACGACTGTCGTCCCAGGCGGGGAGTTGACCTGGCGCGGGTTTGACATTAAGTTTGATCGCCCCTACGGCTGATTTGGCGAAGACCATGCATTCAACCAAGGAATTGCTCGCCAAACGGTTTGCGCCATGCAGACCGGTGTAAGTTGTCTCACCAATGGCAAACAGGCCGGCCACGTCGGTGTGGCCTTGCAAATCCGTCATCACGCCGCCGCAGGTGTAGTGCGCTGCGGGCACAACGGGGATGGGCTCTTTGGTGATGTCTATGCCCAGTTCCAAGCACTTGGCTTTGATGTTGGGGAAATGCTCTTGCAAAAACTCGGGCGATTTGTGCGAAATATCGAGATAGACACAATCGACACCGTGTTTTTTCATCTCAAAGTCAATCGCGCGTGCCACCACGTCGCGCGGGGCGAGTTCTAAGCGTGGGTCATGATCGGGCATGAAACGCTTGCCACCTGCCTCTTTTGGCAGAAGCAAGTGCCCACCCTCGCCGCGCACGGCCTCCGTAATCAAAAAGCTTTTGGCGTGCGGGTGGTACAAGCAGGTGGGATGGAACTGGATGAATTCCATGTTCGCCACGCGGCAGCCAGCGCGCCAGGCAGCGGCAATGCCATCACCCGTTGCGGTATCGGGGTTGGTGGTGTACAAATAGACTTTGCCAGCGCCACCCGTAGCAAGAATCGTATGCGGCGCAGAGAAGGTTTCGACTTCGTCTTTGATTTGGTCTAAAACGTAAGCGCCTAGGCAGCGTTTTTCTGAGTTGCCAACACCGGTAACCGTGATCAAATCAACCAGCATGTGTTGCTCAAACACCGTGATGTTTGGCGTTTCCTTCACGCGCTGCACCAGTACTTTTTGCACGGCTGCACCAGTGGCATCTGTCACATGGACGATGCGACGCTCGCTGTGACCACCTTCACGGGTGAGGTGAACGTGGCCATCTTCTTGGGTGAATTCCACACCCAGTTGCTGCAGCCACTGCACGGCTTCTGGCGCGTGCTCGACGGTGAACATGGTCGCGTCCAAATCACACAAACCAGCGCCAGCGACCAAGGTGTCTTCCACATGCGATTGAATGGTGTCGCCCTCGCCCAGCACCGCTGCAATGCCGCCCTGCGCCCAAGCACTGGAGCCATCGCCCAACACGTTTTTGGTGATAACGGCGACACGGTGCGTGGGTGCTAAATGCAGCGCAGCGGATAACCCAGCCAGGCCGCTGCCAATGATGATGACGTCGAATTTTTGGGTCATAAAACGGTATAAATAACGTGAAGAAATGACGTTGATGAATTAAGTCGGAGTGTAAGTCAAAGTCACATAAATCGGTGCATACGACTCGGCTTGCACGAAGTTGATCAAGCCTTCTTTGGCTAGCTCCAACATCGCCACAAAGGTGACGACCAAGACGGGAACGCCCTTGCTGCCATCAAAAAGACGCTCAAACTCCAAGAACTTTTTGCCCTGCATGCGGCGCAAAATAATGCTCATGTACTCGCGCACCGAGAGTTCTTCTTTGGAAATCGTGTGATGTTGGATTAATTTAGCGCGTTTCAAAATATCTTGCCAAGCGCTTTGCAGATCGAACATATCCACATCGGGAAAGCGCGGTTTCAGTGATTGCTCGATATAAACCTGCGCTTTGAGCACATCGCGACCCATTTGCGGTAGGTTGTTGATTTTGATGGAAGCCAACTTCATTTGCTCGTATTCCATCAAGCGGCGCACCAGCTCGGCACGCGGGTCTTCGGGCTCCACACCCTCAGCCGTGCGCTTGGGTGGCAGCAGCATGCGGGATTTGATTTCAATCAGCATGGCGGCCATCAACAGGTATTCGGCGGCTAATTCGAGGTTGTGTTTCTTGATTTCTTCGACATAACTCAAATACTGGCGCGTCAACGGCGCCATGGGAATGTCCAAAATATTGAAATTTTGCTTGCGAATCAGGTACAGCAGCAAATCCAGCGGGCCTTCAAAGGCTTCTAAAAAGACCTCTAAAGCGTCGGGCGGGATGTACAAATCATTGGGCAAATTGAACAGCGGCTCGCCATACAAGCGTGCCAAGGCGACTTGATCCACTACCTGTGGCATCGCTTGCGACATCAACAGTGGATTGTCCCGAGACTCGGACAAAGCATCTACGGTTTCAGACATACCACATTAAGATCATTTTTACTATAAATTTAATAGCTTTTTAGGCAATAAATACGCCGGCTAGATGCATTTTTAATGCACATTTAGCATGTATTTTAGTATTCTTGAAAATTACTTCTTCGTTTGATAAACGTAGGCTGATTGCGCCACTTTGCCTTCGCTGATATCCGCTTGCGCGTTGCGGTCTATGTTTTTGTCCCACAACAAAGCGCGGCCAGCGCGTTGCTCGGCTTCCAGTGTTGGCTTAGCGGCTTTGAGCTGGGCTATGAACAAAGTGGTGTCTGACTCGTAGTCTGGGCGGCGAAAAACGGTGGTAGCTATGGACATAAATGGCTTTCAGTTCAAATTCACTAGAATTGCGAAATTACAACCATTTTACGAGGTGTATAGCATGTTCACTTATTTAAGGAAAATCAGCGTTTTAGCCCTTTTGGCGGGATCTGCTGTATTCCTGACCAGCTGCGACAACCAGCGCATTTCTCAGCTGGAGGAAGGCGTGGCCTCTGAGGGCGATGTGAAAATGAAGTTTGGCGAGCCTGAAAAAGTATGGGATGGCGAAAACGGCGCCAAGATTTTTGAGTACAACCGCCAGCCCGCCGGCACGCAAAACTACATGATCACCATTGGCGCTGATGGCAAAATGAGTGCCTTGCGCCAAGTCCTGACACCGCAAAATTTTGCCAAAATCACCCCCGGCATGATGATGGAAGACGTGCGCAAGATGTTGGGCAAGCCCATGAAAATCACCCCGTATGAGCTGCAAATGAAGTGGCACTACGACTGGCGCTACATGGACGGCCCGAACGTGACCGATACCAAAATCTTCACCGTGGTGTTTAACCCAGACTTGAAGGTGATTTCAACGGGTTCGGTGGTTGACAATGCCGCCATCAAAGCCGCGCAATAACGCACCGCAGCCAGCTGCTTTAGTCGATTGGCGATGCTGCAGCCGTGGCGGCAGTGATACCGCTGGCTAGATTGGCATAGAGATCGTTTGCACTTAATGTTTTAAGCAGCCCGACGCGCTCAGCCATCTCTAGCGGTTGGTGTTCTAAGCCGCACACCAGCAGCCGCACCCGCTCTTTGCGACATTTGCGGGCTAGGCTGCTCAGGGCATCTGCGCCTGTGGGGTCAAGATAAATCACGTTTTTCAGGTCTAACACCAACGCGTGTGACGGTAATTTGTCTTCCATGTCTTCCAACAACTTCACCGCGCCAAAAAACAAAGCCCCGTACAGGCGATATGCATCCACCCTGCCTTGCAAATGTGTCAAAGCAGGCTGTGCATCGGCACTGACTACCTCGTAGCGAGACAGGCTAGAAATGCGATAAATAAAGGTTAGGCACGCAGCAATCAAGCCCACTTCTACAGCCACGGTCAAGTCAAAAATCACCGTCAATAAAAACACCGCCATCAGCGTGACGCCATACGATTTGCGCAACTGGCGCAGGTGCAAAAACTCGCGCCATTCGCCCATGTTCCACGCCACAAACATCAAAATCGCCGACAAAGTGGCCAATGGCACATGATTAGCAAGCGGCGCGGCTACGAGCACGATGACGAGCAATACCAGCGCATGCACCATACCAGCCACAGGACTGGCTGCGCCGCTTTTGATATTCGTCATGGTGCGGGCAATCGTGCCGGTGGCGGGCATACCGCCGAAAAAGGGCGTCACGAAGTTGGCGATGCCTTGCGCCATCAGCTCTTGGTTGGGGTTGTGGCGGTCGCCAATCAAGCCATCCGCCACGCGGGCGCAGAGCAAAGACTCAATCGCCCCGAGCAAGGCCAGTGTGAGTGTTGGAATCAATAAAAACCGGGCTGACTGCCAGCTAAAGTCAGGCCACACAAAAGCTGGCAATGTGGCAGGAATACCACCAAACTTGCTGCCAATCGTCTCAACTTGCAAACCAGACAGGCTAACGACCAAAGTAGCCAGTACCAAAGCCACGATCGCGCCCGGCAAAATAACGGCGACAGAGGTAAGCTTGTTGCTTAATTTGCCGTGCAGTTCTGAGCTGAACTGATTGGTTTGACTGGGCTTACTTAGTTTTCTGAGCCATTTGCTCAAACCAAATTGCCACAGCACAATGATGGCCAACGAACCGACCGAAACTAGCACCGTCTGCGGGCTCCAGCTAGCTAGATTGTTATAAAGGGTGCGGATGATGCCGAAAAAGTCCGCCGGCATATTGCCCACTTTCAGCCCCAAAAAGTCTTTGATTTGCGACAAACCCACCAGCACGGCAATGCCGTTGGTAAAGCCAATGACCACGGAAATCGGAATAAAACGAATCAAACTGCCGAGTTTGAATACGCCCATGGCAAACAGCAGAACGCCCGACATGGCCGTGGCGATGATCAAGTTCGCCACACCAAAGCGATCGACGATGCCGTACACAATCACGATAAACGCACCAGCTGGCCCGCCGATTTGCACCTTGCTGCCGCCCAGAGCCGAGATGAGAAAGCCGGCGATGATGGCCGTCCACACCCCTGCCGAAGGTGGCAGCCCCGATGCGATGGCAAACGCCATCGACAGCGGCAAAGCAACCACACCCACGGTCAAGCCTGCGCCTATGTCGGCAAACAGCTGCTCTTGGGTGTACCCACGCAAAGATGCGGCGAGCTGCGGGGTGAAATGGGCGACGTTTTTACCAAAAAAATGCATGGATGAATGTCGCACAAAGTAACAGGGGCTGTCAAACCCGCTGCCGCCAATCAGCCGCCAGTGGCCCCACCGTGGGCAGCAGCACCAGCACGGCTAAAGGCAGGGTCATGGTGTAGCCCCAGTATTTGAAAGCCAGCGCACCGATCAGGCCGCCGACGGTAAAACCGCCTATCAAAAGCAGCAAGGTGCGCAATTTGGGGCGGTTGGCCAACACTTTGGTCGGCATGGTGCTGTCGTTGATGTAGACCAGTTTGCCCAGTTCGATGCCCAAATCGGTGATCAAGCCCGTCACATGGGTGGTGCGGATTTCAGATTTGGAGATTTTGGTGATCACCGCATTTTGCAATCCCATGATGAAGCACAGAATCATCACCGTCATGGGCACCAACAGGATGGAAAATGCTTTGATGGACGCGCCAAAAACGCCAAACACCAGCAGCAGCAATGATTCCAGCAACAGCGGCAGGCAGTAGGCGCTGTTCAACTGCCGACGCAAACCCCAGTTGATCAGCCACGCCGTGGTCATGGCACCGGCCAAAAAAGCGGCGATGGCGGCCAGCGCGCCAATGGTCAGCAAAAAGTTGCCCAAAACGAGGTTGTCAGCAATCGACGAGAGCATCCCCGTCATGTGCGAGGTGTACAGCCCCACTGCCAAAAACCCGCCAGCATTGGTGGCTCCGGCGACAAAACTCAAAATCACACCCAGCCGCAGGTTGCTCTCAGCCGTGCGCTCCACGCCGGCCCAGATGCGCAAGGCCCCAAAAAAGTCAATCATGGGGTTGGGCTTGCAATTTGGGTGCCAGATCTTGGTAAGTCAGGTCGTGCGGACTACTTCACCCGCATGCCGGGTTGCGCGCCGGGCATGGGTTCCAGCACATAAATACCCGGTTGTGCCTTTTCATCCGCCGCGCTGGCCGCCAAAACCATGCCTTCGGACAGGCCAAACTTCATCTTGCGTGGTGCTAAGTTCGCCACCATCACTGTGTGTTTCCCAATCAAATCAGCCGGTGCGTAGCTGCTGGCGATGCCGCTGAAGACGTTGCGCGTCTTAGCCAGCCCCGCATCATCCACCTCGCCTACATCCAGCGTCAAACGCAGCAGCTTGGTGCTGCCTTCAACCGCTTCGCAGTTGACGATTTTGGCGATCCGCAGGTCGATTTTGACGAAATCGTCGATGGTGATGGTTTCTGAAGCTGTTTCCTCAACGGCTTTAGGAGCGTTTGTTACTATAGTTTTAGTAGCTGCTGAGGCATGTAATACGCCGGCTAGAGGCATATTTGGCACTTCAAACAGGGCATCCAGCTGTTTAACATCGACGCGCTGCATCAAATGCACGTAATCACCGATGAAATCACCCTTTTTAAGGGATTCATGCAGCAACCTTGTATCAATATCGTTGTTATTCCCGAATAACTGCGCTACGGCTTTTGCCGTGTTTGGCAAGACAGGTGCAAGGCAACGCGTAATTGCAGCAAAAGCGTTCAAGGAAGTTGAAAGAACTTTATGCAGGCGCTCACGCTCTTCTGGGAGTTTTGCCAAACTCCATGGTTTTTCAGCATCTATGTAACGATTAACAGTGTCGGTAAAAGCCATGATCAAGCGAAGTGCTTTTGCATATTCACGCTGCTCGTAGCACCAGCTAACATGAGATCCCAATCCAATTACAGTGACTGGAGCATCGCTCATAGCTGAAGGGAAATCAGCATGGTCAGAAGGCATTTCAAGCGCTTCGTAAGAAATATCGCCAATCTCACCATTAAAGTGCTTCTTCAACAAAGTCGCGCATCGACTAGCAATATTGACGTACTTACCCACCAAATCGCTATTAACTCTAGCCATGAAGTCATCGGCATTGAAATCGATGTCTTCATTGCGAGCAGACAACTTGGCAGCCAAGTAGTAACGCAACCACTCAGGATTCATCCCCAAACTCAAGTACTTGAGCGGATCTAAGCCAGTTCCACGGCTTTTACTCATTTTTTCGCCGTTATTCACGGTCAAAAAGCCGTGAACGAACACATTGGTCGGCGCTTTGCGGCCACTGAAGTGCAGCATGGCGGGCCAGAACAGGGTGTGGAAGGTGACGATGTCTTTGCCGATGAAGTGGTATTGCTCCAAATTCGGATTCGCCATGTAGGCATCGTAACTTGGGCTTTGGGGGTCAAGTGCAGCTCGTTTGTCCAGCAAATTCTTCAAAGACGCCAAATAGCCCACCGGCGCGTCCAGCCAGACGTAAAAGTATTTGCCTGGCGCATCGGGAATTTCGATGCCAAAGTACGGCGCATCGCGGGAAATGTCCCAATCACCCAAACCTTCAGACGTTGTTCCATCAGGGTTGGTACGGACGGAAAACCATTCTTTAACCTTGTTGGCGACTTCGGGTTGTAATTTCCCGTCTTGCGTCCACTTTTCCAAAAACTCCACACAACGTGGGTCTGAGAGTTTGAAGAAGAAATGCTCGGAGTTTTTGAGTTCTGGTCTTGCACCTGAAAGCGTAGAAAACGGGTTGATCAGGTCTGTGGGTGCGTAAACCGCACCGCAGTTTTCGCAGTTGTCGCCGTACTGGTCTTTGGTGTGGCACTTTGGGCACTCACCTTTGATGTAGCGGTCGGGCAGGAACATGTTTTTCTCGGGGTCGAAAAACTGCTCAATCGTCTTGGTTTCTATCAGCGAACCACCTTTTTCAGCAGGCAAATCACGTAAATCTTTGTAGATTTGACGCGCCAACTCGTGGTTTTCGGGTGCGTCGGTGCTGTGCCAGTTGTCGAAACTGATGTGAAAACCGTCCAAATACTGCTTGCGACCGGCTGCAATATCTGCCACAAACTGCTGTGGCGTTTTGCCGGCTTTTTCAGCGGCGATCATGATGGGCGCGCCGTGGGTGTCGTCCGCACCAACAAAGTTGACCGCATTGCCCTGCATCCGCTGGAACCGCACCCAGATATCGGCCTGGATGTACTCCATGATGTGGCCGATGTGGAAATTGCCGTTGGCGTACGGCAGTGCGGTGGTGACGAAAAGTTGGCGCGAAGCCGTTTGAGGTGCAGTCATGAGATTAAACGGAATTCTTTTAGGGCTAATCTTATATTTTATGGGTTGTCGTTACACTTCTAGCAATAATCATGGCTTTCCAGCTATAAACGTCTGAATAAACAACTCTTTTTTGAACTGAAATTACCTCTATGGCCACTCAAGACCAATTACTGCAAGCCCTTCAGACTGTTGTAGACCCGAACACCGGGCGTGATTTTGTAACCAGCAAAGCGCTGAAAAACCTGACGGTAACCGAGGGCGATGTCGCTTTTGACATCGAACTGGGCTACCCCGCCAAAAGCCAGATTGCGGGATTCCGCAAAGCGCTGATCGCGGCGGCTAAGGGCGTGGCTGGCGTGCAAAACGTCTCAGTCAACATCACCAGCAAAATCACAGCACATGCGGTGCAACGCGGTGTGGCACTGCTGCCGAATGTGAAAAACATCGTCGCTGTGGCTTCAGGCAAGGGCGGCGTGGGCAAAAGCACGACGGCTGTCAACTTAGCTTTAGCGCTGGCGGCCGAAGGCGCTTCTGTTGGCTTGCTGGATGCCGACATTTACGGCCCGAGCTTGCCGATGATGATGGGCATCACTGGCAAACCAGAAAGCTTGGACGGCACAAACATGGAGCCGCTGGAAAACTACGGTGTGCAGGTCATGTCTATCGGCTTTTTAGTAGCGCAAGACGAAGCCATGATTTGGCGTGGCCCGATGGCGACGCAGGCGCTGGAGCAGCTGCTGCGCCAGACCAACTGGAAAGATTTGGATTATTTGATCGTCGACATGCCGCCAGGCACAGGTGATATTCAGCTCACTTTGTCGCAACGCGTGCCGATGACGGGTGCTGTGGTGGTGACAACGCCGCAAGACATTGCCCTATTGGATGCTAAAAAAGGCATCAAAATGTTTGAAAAAGTAGGCGTGCCGATTTTGGGTATTGTGGAAAACATGGCTGTGCATGTGTGCACCAATTGCGGCCACATCGAGCATATTTTTGGCGCTGACGGTGGCAAAAAGATGGCGGCAGACTACAACATGGCGTATTTGGGCGCATTGCCGCTTAACATGCAAATTCGCCTGCAAGCTGACAATGGCCGTCCAACCGTGGTGAGCGACCCTGATGGCGAGGTGGCAGGCATTTATAAAGCTGTGGCACGCCAGGTGGCAGTGTCGATTGCGGCGAAAAACAAAGATTTCAGCAGCAAGTTTCCGAGCATCAAGATTTCAAAAGATACGTGATTCGAAAGCTCTAGAAATCTGCCATGAACCTGCTAGCCTCGCTGCGTTACTTGGTTGCCCTAGACGAGCACAAGCATTTCGGGCGGGCGGCTCTGGCTTGTCACATCACGCAGCCAGCTCTTTCAAACGCGTTGCGGGCACTTGAGCAAGAATTTGGCACCACCATCATCAACCGTGGGCGGGTGTATATCGGTTTAACACCCGAGGGCGAACGCGTGCTGGCTACGGCGCAGCGCATGATGCATGAACGGGAACTGTTGGAGCAGGATTTGCGTGGTGTGGCAAGCAAGCCTGTGGGCAACATTGTGATTGGTGCTGTGCCAACAGCCGTGCCCATTGCAGCGCGATTTGCCGCTATGCTACAAGCCAAGCACCCAGGCATCATGCCGACGGTGCTGTCGATGACGTCTGATGAGATTGAAAGCGGCTTAGAGAAGCTGTCATTAGACCTTGGCTTGGGCTATACGGACAGGTTGCAAACCAAAACTTTGCGACTGCGCAGCTTGGCACAGTACACCGAGCATTATTTTTTGGTGCAAAAATCAGCCGAGCCTAATGCAAGAAATCAGCTCAAAATAGGCTCCAAAACTTCATGGAAACAAGCCAGCAGCTTACCACTGTGTTTGCTAACGCCCGATATGCACAACCGAACGATTGTGGATGCCGCATTTGCAGAAGCTGGCGTGACTGTACAAGCCATCATAGAAACCAACTCATTGCTAACATTGGCTGTGTCTGTTGTGGCTGGCGAGGTTTGCAGCATTTTGCCCGGTGCCATGCTGGACACGGTGCGTGGCTATGCTGAACTAGAAGCGCTGCCGTTAGAAGCCCCCCTAGTCGCAACGCCGATCGGCTTCATGATGCCGCAAAGTCTGCGCACCTCACATACCCAACAAGCGGCTTTTGAGCTGGCACAAGATGCTGGCTGGCTTAAACATGCGGCGGAACATAGCGGCTTACTGAATAGTTGAACTGTTAAACAAATTAGCATTTCAAATGCTGCAGTGCATCATTTATTTTTTGAATGAATGCATGTTTCGATTCAATTTGACCACCGCTCCTTTGCACTCCACACTAGGGCGAATTAAAAACAAACACATCTTATGACTACAGCATCACCGATAAAACCCGTTGTTTTGGCCACCCCTGACCAATTGCGCGAGCGTATTCGCCAGAAAAGCAAGCTCAAAGGTCGTCAAGCTGATGATGCTTCTCGCGCAGAAGTTGTTACATTGATTGGGGCACGACCTGCAGAGGGCTATCGGCGTGATTTGTTGATTGAAAACCTGCATTTACTGAACGACGCCTACCGTTGCCTGCATGAGCGGCATTTGGTCGCTTTAGCCAAGGAGATGAATATCCCGATGGCTGAAGTGTATGAAGTCGCCACGTTTTATCACCACTTTGAAGTGGTCAAAGGTGTGAAAGATGGTGATTTGACCGTTGATGGCGTACCGCCTGCGTTGACCATTCGCGTTTGCGACGGTTTGTCGTGTGAGCTGGCAGGTGCGCAAGATTTACTCAAGCGCTTACCTGCCATTTTGGGCAACCCCACAATTCGGGTGATTCCTGCACCTTGCCTGGGTCGTTGCGAGCAAGCACCAGCGGTGACGGTTCATCAGCGAAATGTGCCATACGCCACCTTAGAAAGCGTTAAAAATGAAGCCAATATCGATGTAGCCGGCGTATTTACTGCCTATACAGCTATTAATTTTATAACAAGTGATTTGACTGAAAAAAGTATTTCTCCGCACCCAACGCATCCCTTAGCCGGTGCGGCACCAGCTTACACCGATTACGCCACTTATTTGGCGAATGGTGGATACGCTTTAGCCGGCAATATCTCCAACGGCAGCTTAGACATCGAGCCCATCATCAAGGCAATGGAAGACTCGGGTTTGCGCGGTTTGGGTGGCGCAGGTTTTCCTTCTGGGCGTAAATGGCGCATTGTGCGCGAGCAACCAGCACCCAAGTTGATGGCGGTGAATATTGACGAAGGCGAGCCTGGCACTTTCAAAGACCGCACGTATTTAGAGCGCGACCCGCATCGGTTTTTAGAAGGTTTGCTGGTAGCGGCGCAAGTCGTTGGCATTGATGCCTGTTACATCTACCTGCGGGACGAATACCATGATTGCCGACGCTTGCTGACAGCTGAATTGGCCAAATTGCAAGCCAATCCGCCTGCGGCTTTGGTTGGTAAGTTGCCGCTGATCGAGCTGCGCCGTGGCGCTGGCGCTTACATCTGCGGTGAAGAATCCGCCATGATTGAAAGCATTGAAGGCAAACGCGGTGAACCCCGCATGCGTCCACCCTATATCGCGCAAGTCGGCTTGTTTGGCCGACCAACGCTAGAACACAATTTTGAAACCCTGTACTGGGTACGTGACATTGTGCAGCTGGGGCCGCAGTGGTTCAGCGGATTTGGTCGCAATGGACGCAAGGGTTTACGCAGCTTCAGTGTGAGTGGCCGTGTCAAACACCCAGGTGTGAAACTCGCGCCTGCTGGCATTAATTTGCTGGAGTTGATTGAAGAATATTGTGGCGGCATGTTAGAAGGGCATGAGCTTTACGCCTATTTGCCCGGCGGTGCATCGGGCGGTATTTTTCCCGCCAGCCATGCCAATATACCGTTGGACTTTGATACGCTGCAACCGCACGGTGGTTTCATCGGCTCGGCAGCCGTTATTGTTTTAAGCCAGCACGATTCAGCCCGCCAAGCAGCCTTGAACATGATGCGTTTCTTTGCGCATGAAAGCTGCGGTCAATGCACGCCATGCCGCGTAGGTACTGCCAAAGCTGCTACGCTCATGGAAGCAGATGTTTGGGATAACCAAACCTTAGAGGACCTGAATATTGTGATGACGGATGCGTCGATTTGTGGTTTAGGACAAGCCGCACCTAACCCCGTGCGCTGTGTTCAAAAATACTTCCCTCATGAAATCGGACCGAACAACAGTTTTGGCAAAGCAGGAGCTACAACATGAACGCGCCTACAAAATTAAATGAGCTGATGCCTGCTTTGGTTGAATTCAAACTTGACGGCGTAGCGATGAAGGCTTTCGAGGGTGAAACCATCATTGATGCCGCCAAACGCCACGACGTCGATATCCCACACCTTTGCTACAAAGAAGGCTACCGCGCCGATGGCAATTGCCGCGCCTGCGTGGTTGAAATTGACGGTGAGCGCACACTTGCTCCCTCTTGCTGCCGCAGTGTTACTGCAGGTATGAACGTCAAATCAACAAGCGAACGCGCCGTGAAGAGCCAAAAGATGGTGCTGGAAATGCTGCTCAGCGACATGCCGGATTCGGGCTACAAGTGGAATGAGAAAGATGAATCGCAACAGCACGGCGAACTGAGCGACTGGGCTGCGCGTATGGATGTGACCGTGCGCCCTGAGCTCAAAGCGCTGCGCCGCGAGCAACCAAAATCTGACTATTCGCACCCCGCCATGGCAGTGAATTTGGATGCCTGCATCCAATGCAACCGATGTGTGCGCGCCTGCCGTGAGGAGCAGGTGAACGATGTGATTGGCTACGCCATGCGCGGCTCGCACAGCGAAATTGTGTTTGATATTGGCGACAGCATGGGCGACAGCACCTGCGTGGCCTGCGGCGAATGCGTGCAAGCTTGCCCTACGGGCGCGCTGATGCCAAAAACACAGGTTGGCTCACAAATTGTCGACAAAAAGGTTGATTCGGTTTGCCCGTTCTGCGGCGTTGGCTGCTTGCTGACCTACAACGTCAAAGACAACAAAATTGTGAGTGTAGATGGGCGCGATGGCCCAGCAAACCACAACCGGCTCTGCGTCAAAGGCCGTTTTGGTTTTGACTACGCGCACCATGACCAGCGCTTGACCAAACCGTTGATTCGTATTGCTGGTGTCGCTAAAGACGAGCTCATCACCCGAGATCCAGCCGATTGGCGCGAAGTTTTCCGTGAAGCGACCTGGGAAGAAGCCTTGGCGTACACATCAGGCAAATTGGTTGGTTTGCGTGACACCTACGGCAAAAAGTCTCTGGCTGGTTTTGGCTCAGCCAAAGGTAGCAACGAAGAGGCTTATTTGTTCCAAAAATTGGTACGTACCGGCTTTGGCAGCAACAACGTAGACCATTGCACGCGGCTGTGCCATGCGTCCAGCGTGGCTGCGCTTTTGGAGGGCGTGGGCTCTGGCGCTGTGAGCAACCAAGTAAGCGATGTGGAACACGCCGGACTCATCCTGGTGATTGGCTCCAATCCCACGGCAAATCACCCCGTAGCCGCAACTTGGATGAAAAATGCGGCCAAGAACGGCACGAAAATCGTTTTAGCAGACCCTCGCCGTACCGACATTAGTAAGCATGCCTGGCGCACCATGCAGTTCAAGCCAGATACCGATGTGGCGATGTTGAATGCCCTGATCCACACCGTGATTGAAGAAGGTTTGGCAGACGAAGCATTCATCCGCGACCGCGCTAGCAACTTTGAAGCACTGCGCGACAATGTCAAAGGCTACAGCCCCGAAGCGATGGCTCCGATTTGCGGCGTACCAGCAGAAACCTTGCGCGAAGTGGCACGCGAATTTGCTAAAGCCAAAGGCGCGATGATTTTGTGGGGCATGGGCGTGAGCCAGCATATCCACGGCACAGACAATGCACGTTGTTTGATTGCCTTGGTCACTGTGACCGGGCAAATTGGCAAACCAGGCTCTGGCCTGCACCCGCTGCGTGGACAAAACAATGTCCAGGGCGCGAGTGATGCAGGTTTGATTCCGATGATGTTCCCTAACTACCAGCGCGTCACTATTCCGGCGGTTCATGCTTGGTTTGAGGACTTTTGGCAAACAAAACTAGACGACCAGCCTGGCTACACCGTCGTGGAAATCATGCACAAGGCGCTGGCTCCAGACAGCGACCCGCACAAGGTGCGCGGTATGTACATCATGGGTGAAAACCCAGCGATGAGTGACCCGGACTTGAACCACGCCCGCCATGCTTTAGCTTCGCTAGACCACTTGGTCGTGCAAGACATTTTCATGACCGAAACCGCTTGGTTAGCCGATGTGGTGTTACCCGCAACGGCTTGGCCAGAGAAAACCGGCACGGTCAGCAACACCGACCGTATGGTGCAGATGGGCAAACAAGCCATCACCCCACCGGGCGATGCCAAGCCAGACTTGTGGATCATTCAGCAAATTGCCAACCGCATGGGTTTGTCGTGGGATTACAAAGGGGATCATTCGGGTGTTGCCGCTGTTTACGAGGAGATGCGGCAAGCGATGCACGCTGCCATCTCAGGCATCACTTGGGAACGATTAGAGCGCGAATCTAGCGTGACTTACCCGTGCCTGAGTGCGGAAGACCCCGGCCAACCGACCGTGTTTATCGACACCTTTCCCACCGCTGATGGGCGTGTGCAGCTGGTGCCAGCAGACATCATCCCCGCTGACGAACGGCCTGATGCGCAGTTCCCGTTTGTACTGATTACAGGCCGCCAGCTGGAACATTGGCATACCGGCAGCATGACGCGACGCGCAAGCGTGTTGGATGCGCTGGAACCTATGGCCACCGCATCACTGTGTGGCGCAGACATGGCAGCGATGGGCTTGAATGCGGGCGATGTGATTACCGTTAAATCACGCCGTGGCGAAGTGGCGATTCATATCCGACGCGACGACGGCACACCGCGTGGCGCTGTGTTTATTCCGTTTGCCTACTACGAAGCAGCGGCGAACATGATGACGAATGCGGCACTTGACCCTGTGGGCAAGATTCCAGAGTTTAAGTATTGCGCCGTCTCCATTACCCAAGGTGGCAATGCGGCACTAAAGACTGGTTATTAAGCTGCAAAATGAGTTGAAAGGCGTTGGACGATATGATTACGGCATATGTCGTTCAAACGCCCATCCTTAGAAGTTTCTGTCATCATGCGCCGAGAGCCTATCGTCGGTGCGATGAGTCGCTGGCAGTCGCATCGATGGGTGCTGGAAGATGTGGTTCTGGAGGGTGACGCATCTGTTGACGTGGTTGAAAAAACCGCCCTGCTAATCTCCAAAGATGATAGCAATGAACGCTGGAAACACGAAGGCTACAAAGCAGAGCTATATGCTGATGATGCTGAAGGCTACTACCTCAATGTAACGACTGATGCCCCGTGCTGGTTTGTGCTTTGGCGCATAGAAGAAGAACCAGGAATCACCAACGAACCCATCGCCAAGCCTGAAATGGTGAGCTTGAGCTACCACGATGCAGGGCGCTGGTTGGATGCGCAAGAAACTGTGGAGCAAGTGCCACTACCGCCAGAAGTTGTGGTTTGGCTGCAAGCTTTTGTGGATGAGCACCATGTGGCTGAGGTCAAAAAACGTAAACGCCCTGAGAGCTTCAAACGTTTAGAGGATAGATTTGGCAATCCTGCTTCAATCACAACGGAAAAGAAAATGAGTGGCGGCTTCCAAGGAGGAAATAACCATGGCTGATGGGTTTTTAGGGCGCTGGTCACAGCGTAAGCAAGATATTCGCGCTGGAAAGCCGCTGGCAGAGCCTGAAATTACAGTGACGCCCGTTCCTGTAGAGCGCAAATCTCCTAGTTTAGCTGCAACGCAAGCTTCCGAAGCTACCGCTATTGCTGAAAAACCTGAAATCCCTTTGCCGACCATGCAAGATGTGCATCAACTGACAGCGGAATCCGATTTTTCACCTTTCGTGGCCAAAAACGTTTCCTCAGAAGTGCGCAACTCGGCCATGAAGAAGCTATTTACTGACCCGCATTACAACGTGATGGATAGGTTGGACATCTATATTGACGATTATTCACAGCCAGACCCGATTCCACAGGCTATGCTGCGGCAAATGGTAAGTGCCAAGTTTTTAAATCTATTCAAGGACGAGGAAGAGGCTGAAGCTGCGGCTGAAAAAGCGGCTTTAGAGGTAAACAAGCTAAAAACTATGCCATCCCTAGGGGATGACGCCAATATCGTAAGCATGCAATCTGTGGCACAGTCGAGCACAGAAAATTTGCCTTTAGGCTCGTCAACTGATACGCCTACCCTTACATCAATTAATACGACACACATTCTCGGACCTAACGATGACCACACTGATTTGCGATTGCAGCAAAACCATGCCGCTGGACCCCATAAGCTTGGGCGCGGCGCTGAATGAAAATTTAACCCTTCATACCACCCTGTGCCGACGCGAGGCTGGCAGTTTTCAGCAAGCCATTCAATCTGGCGAAGATGTGGTCGTCGCATGCACCCAAGAAAAGCGCTTGTTTACCGAGCTTGCCGAACAAACGGTGGGCGCGAGTTCACCGATTCGTTTTGTCAATATCCGTGAAATGGGTGGCTGGAGCAAAGATGCGAAACAAGCCAGCCCGAAAATTGCGGCGCTTTTGGCTGTGGCGCAATTACCAGAGCCAGAACCAGTCTCTACGGTCACCTACAAAAGCACAGGTCGTGTGCTGATTATTGGTGATCTGGCTGCTGCCGAGCGTGCGGCCGATTTGTTGGGCGATGAACTGGACATCACCATATTCACCTTAGGCGCTAAGAAAATTGAACCCGTTTTTGCACCGTTGCAAGAGCGCCGCTACCCCGTGCTGGGCGGAAAAATCGAATCGCTCTCTGGCTGGCTGGGTGCTTTTGAATTTTCATGGCAACGCACCAACCCCATTGACTTAGATGTATGCACGCGTTGCAACGCCTGTGTTACGGCATGTCCCGAAGATGCCATAGGCTTAGATTACCAAGTGGATATGTCGCTTTGCACGTCCCACCGAAGCTGTGTGAAAGCTTGCCAAGTGGCTGGTGCAATAGACTTCAGCCGCGAAGCTGAAAGCTCTAAAGCAAGCTTTGATTTGATTTTGGACTTGCGCACTGTTGAGGCGATGACTTCTGAAACTGGCTTTGTGCAACATGCCCTGCCGCAAGGCTATTTCCGCTGGGATGGCGTTGATGCTGCGCCTTTGATGGCTTTGCGCGGTTTGGTGGGTGAATTTGATAAACCCAAGTTTTTCAACTACAAGCAAAAGCTCTGCGCGCACAGCCGAAATGAAAAAGTCGGCTGCAATGCCTGTATAGATGTGTGTTCGGCCAAGGCCATCAGCAGTGAAAAAGACCGACAGCAAATCAAAGTCAATCCCAATTTATGCGTGGGCTGCGGCTCTTGCACCACGGTGTGCCCAAGTGGCGCGCTGACATTTGCCTACCCACGCGCGAGCGAGCAAGGCGTCAAACTCAAAACCATGGTGAGCACCTATGCTCGAAGTGGTGGCAAGCAAGCAGCTGTTTTGTTTCATAGCCAGGAA
>JBEBJY010000053.1:0-20141 GCA_040079635.1 Burkholderiaceae bacterium
CCAGCTCTTCGTTGGTGGCATGCAGAAATTCTTCTTTGGCTTGCAGCTCTTCGTTGAGTTCGGCGATTTTTGCGTTGATATTTAAATTAGCGTCTCCATGCTGGCTGTCTGCAGACGAGCCAGCCGGCAAAGCCGCCGTGGCGCTGGACTGCACAAGCGGGGTTGGCGCTAGTTCCAACGTGACCAAAAACAGCGGCGATTCAAGCGCCCCAGCAGAGCCCGCCACCACAGGGCTAACGCTGAGGTTGACCAAGGAATAGTGACCATTGGTTTTAACACGCAAACCCTGAGACTGGGTACGGTGTTTGCTGCCTGCGGCTTTGTGCAGCGCCGTTGTCAAATCACGCCGCAAGCCTTCACGTGCCATTTTTAAGATGTTGTTGATGCCCGCATCGCCCGGCGATGGCTCTAAAAACATGCCTGCACGACCATGCAGGTACAGCATATCGCCTTGGCCGTTGACCAGCGCGGCAACAGGTGCCAGCTGCTGCAAGAGCGACTGCTCGGTCAACTCACGCAACGACAACTTCGCCGGATGCGTCATTTTGCCTGTAGGCTGGGGTTGATCGGCGTCTTTGAGCATTTGGGGGGGCAAAAACCGACCCAAAGCAGCACGCCGCGAGCCTTGGAAGTCTTCATTGCGTTGGTACACCTTGCTTTTGCGGTCCATCACGGTGAACAGGTTGCCCAACTCGCCGGTGGTCTCCGACGTGCCCAAAAACAGCATGCCACGCGGTTGCAGCGCGTAATGAAAGAGGGTGATGAGCTTCTTTTGCAGGTCTGAATCGAAATAAATCAGCAAATTGCGGCAGCAAATCAGGTCAAGCTTTGAAAACGGCGGGTCTTTGATCACGTCATGCTCAGAAAAGACCAGCAAATCGCGGATGCTTTTATGGATGCGGTAGGCGCTGCCATCCGGCTCAGCCGTAAAAAAACGGGCCAAACGCTCGGGCGAAATATTCGCAGCAATACTGGCGGGGTACACCCCCACACGCGCCACGGCGATGGCGCGGCTGTCGATGTCTGAGGCAAAAACCTGCAGCTTAAAGTTTTGCCTTAGTTTTTCTGACTGCTCATGCAACAAAATCGCGAGTGAATAGGCTTCTTCACCCGTCGAGCAGCCTGTAGACCAAGCGCGAATCACGGCACCAGGCGGTTTGCCCTCGAAAAGCTTGGGAATGACCAGCGACTCCAAGGCTTCAAAAGCCTCTGGGTCGCGAAAAAAGTTGGTCACGCCAATCAAGAGGTCACGAAACAGCGCCTCTATCTCCACCGGCGTTTGTTGCAGGTATTTAACGTAGGCATCGGTCGAATCTATCTGGTGCACAGCCATGCGCCGCTCAATACGTCGGCAAATGGTGCTGGGTTTGTACTGTGAGAAATCGTGGCTGGTCTGCGCGCGCAGCAAGATGAAAATCTTTTTCAACGCATTTTCATTGAGGGGAGTCGACTGTGTCGCCGAGCGCGGCGGTCGGCCAAAAGCGTGCTTCACATAGGCCATCAGTTGGACGGGCATGTCGGCGGGAGAGAGCTCGTAATCCACCATGCCAGTGCCGATAGCGCTGCGTGGCATGCCATCAAACTCGCAAGATTCGGGGATTTGCGCCATCACCATGCCGCCTTCAGCCTTGATGGCCCGCACGCCCAAGGTGCCGTCGCTGCCCGTGCCAGACAAGACGATGCCTATTGCGCGTTCGTGCTGGTCTTGCGCCAGCGAGCGAAACAAAATGTCAATCGGCAGGCGGTGACCGCGTGGCTCTGAGGGTTCCATGAGCTGCAGCGAGCCGTTCAAAAACGCCATGTCGCGGTTGGGCGGAATGATGTAGGCACAGTTGATTTGCACCGTCATGCCATCTTCCACCTCATACACTTTCATGCGGGTGTAACGCTGCATCAGCGCCGTCAAGATGCTGGCGTGGTCAGGTGCCAAGTGCTGCACCAAGACAAAGGCCATGCCAGGGGCCGCATTGTCAGGCATGCCAGAGAAGAAGGCTTCAAAGGCGGCGAGCCCGCCCGCTGATGCACCAATGCCCACAATAGGGAAGCTGGGCGCTTCAAGGGCTGCGGTGGCTACAGGCGCAACTGCCAGTGTGTCTTTGCTTTTAGTTTTTTTCCCAGCTGCCATGGTCGTTTCCTGTTCCTGTGAAAGGTTTCGCAAACGTTTTGGAGTGTTTCGGTGCGATTCTCTGTTTACCTACGCAGTATAGGTTCAATAGCTTGAATGACCTAAGTTGCAGGTTCAAAGTCTCGCGTTCACGGGTAGCCAGTAGAGTCGCTAGAATAAACAGCATCACTGAACTCAAACCCGCCCAGCTCGTCAATAAACATCAACAAACATGAAAAATTCACCTCTCGTTCAACTCGGCTCTAGCGACCTCAAAGTCACCCCCATCTGCCTAGGTACCATGATTTTTGGCGCTCAGGTGGACGAAGCAACCTCATTTGCAATCATGGACAGGGCGTTGGAGCGCGGCATCAACTTCTTCGACACGGCTGAGATGTACGCCGTGCCGCCGCGTCCTGAGACTTACAACCACACCGAAATCATCATCGGTAACTGGTTCGCCAAGCGTCCTGAAGCACGTAAGAAATTAGTGCTCGCTACCAAGGTGGCCGGCCCAGCGCGCGGTATGGATTGGGTTCGCCATGGCGACCCTGATTTGACCGAGCAAATGATGATTGACGCTTGTGATGCCAGTTTGAAGCGCCTGAAGACCGATGTGATTGACCTGTACCAAATCCACTGGCCATCACGCGTGGTACCGGCTTTTGGCAATGTGTATTTCACGCCCAACAAAGACGTGCACACCACGCCGATTTTGGGGCAGTTGCGGGCAATGGACAAATTGGTCAAAGCCGGCAAAATCCGAGCTTTTGGTCTGTCCAACGAAACGCCGTATGGCGTGCACGAGTTTGTGAATTTGGCTGCGCAGCACGGCCTAGCCAAAGTTGCCACCGTGCAAAACCCGTATTGCCTGCTGAACCGCACGCTAGAGAACGGCTTGGACGAAACCATGCACCGCCTAGGCGTCTCGCAAATTCCGTATTCACCACTGGCGTTTGGCTTGCTCACTGGCAAATTTGACAAGAGCGGCTTGAGCGGCGAAGGCGCACCCGCAGATGCGCGTTTGACCATGTTTGAATCCATGCGCAAACAGCGCTGGGGTCGCCCAGATGCGTTGATTGCAGCACGTCGTTACAACGCTTTGGCAATAGCCAATGGCATGACGCCCACGCAAATGGCTTTGGCGTTTTGCTACACCAAATGGCAAATCGCCAGCACCATCATCGGCGTGCGCACGGTGGCGCAGTTGGACGAGTGTATTGATGCCTACGGCACCACGTTGTCGAAAGAGGTTTTGGCTGAGATCGACAAGATTCGTTGGGAAATTCGCGATCCAGCGCAGTAAGTGATTTAAAAGACCGTCATTCCCGCGCAGGCGGGAATCCACAATCGCCAAAAAGAAAATAAAAAAGCAGGAGACACATTTTGGAAAACACCAGCACTTTTTACCCTGTTTTAGCCGCCATCGCCGCGTATTTGGTTGGCTCTTTGTCCTTCGCTGTCATCGTCAGCAAGTTGATGGGGCTGAACGACCCACGCACCTTTGGCAGCAAAAACCCAGGCGCGACCAATGTCTTGCGTTCGGGTAACAAATCTGCGGCTATTCTGACCTTGGTATTGGACGCGCTCAAAGGCTACATCCCCGTTGCCTTGGTGCAGTGGTTTGGTAAAGATTATGGGCTGAGCGACGGCACGGTCGCTATGGTCGGCATCGCGGCATTTCTGGGGCATTTGTACCCCGTGTTCTTTAAATTTGTTGGCGGCAAAGGCGTTGCCACAGCACTTGGCGTGGTGTTTGGCGTGCATTGGGCGTTAGGGCTGCTGTGCGTGGCCAGCTTCGCCATCATCGTGTACTTTTTTCGCTACGTGTCTTTGGCGTCCTTGGTCGCCGCCGCTTTCGCCCCCGTCGCTTACCTGTTTGGCGACCGCGTGCTGTGGTCGGCAGACAAATACATCACCCTCATGCTCTTCGTCATGGCCATGTTTTTAATGTATCGCCACGGCGCTAACCTGACACGCTTGATCAAAGGTACTGAGCCCAAATTGGGCGACAAAAAGCTCGCAGCAGCTACAGACGTTAAGGCCAAAGCCAAAAAACACTGAAATATGCTTTTTAGGGGTGTAAATATGCCTCTAGCCGGCGTATTTATTGCCTAAGTAGCTATTATATTTATAGCATATATTGTCTAAATCCACATCCATGACCGACATCCAAATCGCTGATTTCAGCAACCCCACCCACGCTAGCGCCATCGTTTACCTGCTCAACGAGTACGCCAAAGACGATATGGGCGGCGGCGAGCCTTTGTCCACCTTCACCCAAGCCAATTTGGTGAAAGAAATGGCCAAGCGCCCCACATGTCATGCAGCCATCGCGTTTGTAGACGGCAAACCTGCGGGCTTGATCAACTGCATCGAAGGCTTCTCCACCTTTGCCTGCAAACCGTTGTTGAACATTCACGACGTGGTCGTTTTGGCAGAGTATCGCGGGCAGGGCATCAGCAGCCAACTCCTCAAAAAAGCCGAAGAGATTGCCAATGGTTTGGGCTGCTGCAAACTCACCCTAGAAGTCCTAGAAGGCAACAAACTTGCACAAGCGGCGTATATTGCCAACGGATTTGCCGGTTACCAACTAGACCCAGAAATGGGCAGGGCGATGTTTTGGCAGAAGAAGCTTTGAGGTTTGAAAGTAAAGGCGCACAATCGCGTCGACACCTCAAACTTGGAGAAAAAAACATGAATGCCATCAAACTCACAGCCATCGTGCTGATTGCAGGAGGTGTTTTCGGGCTGCTGTACGGCAGTTTCAGTTACACCAAAGATACCCATGACCTGAAATTGGGGCCTATTGAGTTATCGGTTACGGAAAAGAAAACGGTCAATATCCCCGTTTGGCTGGGCGTTGGGGCTGTTGTGATGGGCGGTTTGCTGCTGGTGTTTGGCAGCAAAAAGGGTTAGTTTTTCAGAACCGCCGTTCTAGCACCATCTGGTCATTGTCCCGCCGCATCGAAAAGCGGGTTAAAAAGCTGTTGCCCAAAAGCACGTAGGGCATAGATTGTTGGGCGACGATAGCTTCGACGTTCTGCACTTCTACGTCGCCAATGCGCACTGAGTTGAGTGTGAGCAAGTAGCCCAAAGTTTGGCCGTTGGCGGTGCTCATGCGCACGGGTTTGCCAGCAGTGTAGTCGATGCCCATGCGTTTGGCTTCCGCCGCACCCATCGCCACCGCGGTTGCGCCAGTATCCACCATGAATTGCACAGATTTGCCGTTGATGCTGCCTTGCGTCAAAAAGTGACCGCCATCACCCGCAGTCAGCACAATTTTGCTGCCACTGCTTTTGCTGCCCGCTTGCTCGCCCACGCTGGCTGGCGCGTCACCCACGCGCACGTTGATGCGCTTGCCGCCAACCATTAACACGGCACTGTCACCTTGGGTGGAGACGACTTTCACGCCATTGAACGACTCGCCTGTTGCGACTATTTTTGGAGCGCTACCGTCAACAATCAGCAAGGCTTTGCTGCCAACCATGCCGGTGAGGGTGACGGATTGGGATTGTGCCGTAGCCGCAGCAAATACTGCGAGCAAAAGAAACAAGCGTTTCAAAATCAATCCCTAAAATTATCAAAACTCACTGGCATATCCGTGATTTCAGACCGAATCAACGCCATCGCACCCTGCAAATCGTCGCGCTTCGCACCGGTCACGCGAATCGCATCGCCTTGAATCGCGGCCTGCACTTTGAGCTTGCTTTCTTTGAGCAGCTTGGTGATTTTCTTCGCGGATTCGGCTTCAATGCCGTTTTTCACCTTGATGTGCACTTTGACCTTGTCGCCGCCAATTTTTTGCATATCGCCTTTGTCTAAAAAGCGAATGTCCACATTGCGCTTGGTCAGCTTGTTGCGCAACACGTCTTCCACTTGGTCGAGTTGGAAAGCGGCGTCCCCGTACATGATGATTTCTTTGTCTTTTTCCTTCAACTCCACAGCGGCGGAGGTGCCTTTGAAGTCAAAACGGGTGGTGATTTCTTTGCTGGTGTTGTCGATGGCGTTCTTGATTTCGACGAAATTGGCTTCGCAAACGGTGTCAAATGAGGGCATGGTCGGTCTTTTTTAGTTAATTAGAGAGAATTTTGGAGATTTAGAGTCAACTTTGAGTGCGACAATTGTCCCATGTTCATCGAGAAAAATGTAGCCCTAGAGCCGTTAAATACCTTCCATATCGTCGCCAAAGCGCAAACTTTGGTGCGAATTGGTGCGTTAAATGACGTATTCGACGTTTTAGCGGATGCCGAACTCAGAGCGCAGCCCAAATTTGTCTTGGGCGGCGGCAGCAACATCGTTATCACCGGCGATATCAAACCGCTGGTTTTGAAGGTCGAAATCACAGGCAAACACTTGGTGCAAGAGACCGACAAACACTGGATCATCGAAGCCGGCGCAGGTGAAAACTGGCACGATTTTGTGACTTGGTGCGTTTATAGCGGTTACCCCGGCTTAGAGAATATGGCGCTGATTCCCGGCTCGGTCGGGGCCAGCCCGGTGCAAAACATAGGCGCATACGGCGTGGAGCTGCAAGACCGCTTTCATGAGCTAGACGCCATCAACCTAGAAACCGGCGAGACTTTCACCTTGAACGCCGCGCAATGCGCCTTTGGCTACCGCGACTCGGTGTTCAAGCACGTCGCAGCGCGAGAGGGCGATTTTGGTCTCGGCGGCAAAGCGCTCATCACGCATGTACGATTTGCATTACCCAAAGCTTGGCAGCCGGTTTTAGGTTATGCTGATATTGAACGAAAGATGATCGAAGTATTAGGTGAAAAAGAGCTGTGGCCGGCGGATTATTTGCCTGAAGCGCTACAAATTTATGAGTGGATTTGCAGCATCAGAAGTGCCAAATTGCCCGACCCTAAAGTGATTGGCAACGCCGGCAGCTTCTTCAAAAACCCCACCGTCAGCGCCGAGCAATGCGCAGACATCATCCAGCGCGAACCCAAAATTGTGCATTACCACTTGGACGACGGTACGGTAAAACTGGCGGCGGGCTGGTTGATTGATGCTTGCGGCTGGAAAGGTAAAAGCGTAGGTAACGCGGCAGTTTATGAGAAGCAGGCGCTGGTGATTGTGAACCGTGGACAAGCCACCGGCGGCGAGGTGATGACCTTAGCCAAATCGATTCAAACCAGCGTTTACGAGCGCTTTGGCATCCGGCTGGAGCCGGAGCCAGTGGTTGTTTGATACAGACGTAAAAAAGCCACTTTCAAAGTGGCATTTTTTGCTCTTCAGAGATTGCTTACTTATCGCTACCCAATTGCGGCAGCGCCGTGCTGTCCCCCATGGTCAGCAACCCAGTTTTGACGTAAATGCTCAACTTGTCGCGGGTGTCCACAATGTCTAGGTTGCGCATGGTTAGCTGGCCGATGCGGTCAGCCGGTGAAAACGGGGCGTCTTCGACTTTTTCCATGCTCAGGCGCTCTGGTTTGTAGGTCAGGTTGGCGCTTTCGGTGTTCAAGAGCGAGTAATCGTTGCCACGGCGCAGCTCGATGGTGACTTCGCCGGTCACAGCGCGTGCAATCCAGCGCTGGGCGGTTTCGCGCAGCATGATGCTTTGCGGGTCAAACCAGCGGCCTTGGTACAGCAGGCGGCCGAGTTTCAGGCCGTTCATGCGGTATTGTTCAATCGTGTCTTCGTTGTGAATGCCGGTGACCAAGCGTTCGTAGGCTATGTGTAAGAGTGCCAAGCCAGGGGCTTCGTAAATACCACGGCTTTTCGCTTCGATGATGCGGTTTTCAATCTGGTCGCTCATGCCCAAACCGTGGCGGCCACCGATGCGGTTGGCTTCCATGATGAGATCAACGGAGTTGGCAAAGGTTTTGCCGTTCAACGCCACCGGCTGGCCTTCTTCAAAGCGCACGCTGACCGTTTCGGCTTTGACGACGACGTCGTCTTTCCAAAACGCCACGCCCATGATGGGGTTGACGATTTTCATGCCGCTGTTCAAAAACTCCAAGTCCTTGGCTTCGTGCGTCGCGCCCAACATGTTGGAATCGGTGGAATAGGCTTTCTCAGCGCTCATTTTGTAGCCAAAACCGGCTTTCGTCATGAACGCAGACATCTCCGCACGGCCACCCAGTTCGTCGATGAACAACTGGTCCAACCAAGGCTTGTAGATTTTCAAGGATGGGTTGGTCAGCAAGCCATAGCGGTAAAAACGCTCAATGTCATTGCCCTTGAACGTGCTGCCGTCGCCCCAAATGTTGACATCGTCTTCCTTCATGGCGGCGACCAGCATCGTGCCAGTGACGGCGCGTCCCAGTGGTGTGGTGTTGAAGTAGGTCACGCCAGCGGTAGAGATGTGAAACGCGCCTGCTTGCAGTGCGGCAATGCCTTCGGCGGCAAGTTGGCTGCGGCAATCGATCAAGCGCGCTTTTTCTGCGCCATATTCCATCGCCTGTTTAGGGATTTCGTCGTAATCCGCTTCGTCAGGCTGGCCCAAGTTGGCGGTGTAGGCGTAAGGAATCGCGCCCTTGAGCTTCATCCAATGCAGCGCTGCGCTGGTGTCTAAGCCGCCAGAGAAGGCGATGCCGACTTTTTGGTTGATGGGGAGGTTTTGCAGAATGGTGGCGGACATGTTGTTCTTCTTTTTGAATTCGTTGATTCGGATGGGATTGGATTAACCGAAATGGCAAATGTAGTGGTATGCCTCAGTCACGCGAATCTCAAAGCTGGAGTTGCCCGCGATGCTGAACTTTTCACCCGCGACTGACTTCACCCAAGCGTCCGTTCCAGCGAGTTTGTACTCGCAGCTGCCAGCCGTGCATTCCATGATTTCAGGTGCGCCGGTGTTGAACGTGAGGGTAGACGGCAGCACCACGCCGACTGATTTTTTCGTACCGTCTGCCAATGTGATGCCGTGGCTCACGCATTTGCCGTCAAAGTAAACGCTGGCGGTGGTGGAAACGGTGACGTTGTGGAAATGAGGGGTAACTGTAGACATAGTATTGAATCGTGCAAGAGTTAGGCAATAAAAAAGGGGCTGTGCTGCAATGCACAACCCCTGATTTTAAGGCACTCTAAGCGTGGTACTTAGACTGTGCTTTTATTCAGCGCCAATTGCGGTGCTCGTCGTGATCACGGTGGTGATTCACCACACGCACTGGGCGATGCACGGGTGCGTACACAGGGCGTTGCACGGCGCGTGGTGCTGCGTAGTACGGCTCGCTGTAGATGTAGCGCTGTGCAAAGTGGTCAAAACCGGTGTAATACACCGTTGGCGCAGCGATATAGCTAGGCTGTGGACGTACATACGTGGGTTGCGTATAAGTCACCGTTTGAACTGGTTGATACACGGGTGCTTGCACTTGCGCAGGCACATAAGCAGGAGTGTCAACGTGCAGCGCAATTTGCGCACCTACGCGGAACGTTCCCTCAGCCGGCATCTGCACGGTATAGCGCTGGCCTGCATATTCGTACAGCACATTTTGTGCAATCGTGCGGTTTTCAACGACGTTTTTGGTGTGGCAAGACTGTGTTGGATAGCTGTTCGCCTCAATCTGGTTGCCCACCAAACCGCCGCCCAAAGCGCCAATCACCGTCGCAACTGCGCGGCCGTCTTGGCTGTGTCCACGACCAATCTGGTTGCCCAAAACGCCACCAAGCACAGCACCAATCACCGCACCACCGCCGTTTGGTTGCACATATTGCGTGGTTGTGGTGGTGCAAACTTGCTTGGGCACAGTCACTTGCTGCACCACTGGTGTAGCAGAGATCACCACACCATACGCATTAGCCGGGCCAGATTGCGCCAAAGTGACGCCGGCAGCGGCTAACAATGCGGTTGAAACAATACTTTTAACGGCGATATTCTTCATGTTTTGGCTCCTATGAAGTCCTAAAAAGTTATTTCTTATCAAGGACTTGAAACTGATTCCCATCTGCACACCATGCACAAATTTGTTTCAGTGAAGCTACAACGGCTGGTTGAATTGACTGGCTGACCCAACTTTGCAACGCTTGTGTAAAGGAGCGGTAACGATTTGTGAGGTAATCGGGTTGTCGTGATGCCGAAACTTTGCGGCAACGAGGCGGCTTTGTCAGGTATATTGCGATTATTGTTACAACTAACTGATGACAAGCAGGGCACGTTATGAACTTTGATCCTTTGATTGCATTCGCCACGCTTACGGCCATCGGCTTGCCAGCCGTTTGTTTAACGATTTGGTTAGCCGTCCGCATCTGGCGAGCCGTACCAACGTTGTATCGCTTATCACCCATCAAAACAGTTTTATCAGTTGCCTTTATTTTGCTGTGCTCATCTGGCGTCTGGCTTTACCTTGCGGGTACGGCGCTGGAGGTGCAAATACAACTGACCTGCGCAGGCGGCGAATGCGCCCAAGGCGGAATGGTCATCGTGATGTTGACCCCAGTCGCATGGATCAGCTGCATCATCTCCTGGGTAGCCGCTCGCATCATCTTCAACGGCAAAATATTGCCTAAATTGCCCTTGCAGACCGATGTTGTGATGTAATTGGGTTGATTTTTGCTATAAGTAACATAGCTGCTAAGGTAATAAATACGCCGGCTAGAGGCATATGTCATGCCTTTTTTGATGGTTTTTAGTTTTTAAACTCGTTTTCCCCAGCTATCAGCATCAAACCCCACCGAAATATCGGCTTCTGAGGGCAAATCAGCCCATTCGACCACCGGCCGTTTGATCAAACTTGCGTTCAAAATCAACAACTTAGCAGCTGATTCGGCATCGACGGCGGTGGCTTGCGTCGCCTCGTCAAGCCTGCGCCACATGGTGCCTTTGCGGTTGAGGAGTTTTTCCCAGCCGACTGCCGCCATCCATGCATTGAGGCGCTCATGCGGGACGCCTTGTTTTTTGAAATCGTGGAATTGGTAGTCAACGCCCTGCGCGGTGAGCCAGGCGCGGGCTTTTTTGACGGTGTCGCAGTTGGGGATGCCGAATAAGGTGATCATTTTTGTATTTTCACTGTTTTAAACGCCTCAGGTGTACCAACATAAGGGAAAATACGTAGATGACGATGACAAATAGCCCGCCAAAAACCTTCCAAACCCTAGCCGAATGGCTGGAATACTGCGAAAAGCTGCACGCTAAGCCGATTGATTTGGGGCTGGAGCGGGTGCGCGAGGTGGCAAAGCGGATGGACATTCGCTTTGACTGCCCGGTGATTACCGTGGCGGGAACGAATGGCAAGGGCTCGACTTGCGCGATGGCGGAGTCGATTTTGAGCCAAGCGGGGTACAAAACGGGCGTTTTTACCTCGCCGCATTTGGTGCATTTTGAAGAGCGGCTGCGGATTGCGGAAATACCTGTCAAAGCTGCGGAATTGATAGCAAGCTTTGCACGGGTTGAGTTGGCTAGAAGATCAAAAGGCACTTCAGAAGTGCCAGAAATTTCCCTTACATATTTCGAGTTCACAACGCTGGCTTTGCTGGATGTGATGGTCAACGCCGAGCTGGATGTGGCAATTTTGGAAGTTGGCTTGGGCGGGCGGCTGGATGCGGTGAATATCATCGATGCGGACTGCGCCATCATCACCAGCATCGACCTAGACCACATGGAGTTTTTGGGTGACACGCGGGAGAAAATTGGGTTTCAGAAGGCGGGCATCATGCGCGCTGGAAAACACGCCGTGGTGAGCGACCCGATGCCACCCGCGTCGGTGCAGGCGCATGCGGAGGCGATTGGGGCGGATTTGTGGCTGGTCGGGCGCGACTTCAACTTTTCGGGCGACAAATTGCAGTGGGCTTGGGCGGGCAGGGGGAAAAGATTCGCTGGATTGGCTTACCCAGCGCTGCGTGGGGCGAACCAGTTGGTCAACGCTTCGGGCGTTTTGGCGGCGCTGACCGCTTTGCGTGAACGTTTGCCGATAACAGCGCAGGCGGTGCGCAACGGGCTGGCGTTTGTGGAGCTGCCGGGGCGCTTTCAAATCATCCCCGGTGAGCCTAATTTGATTTTAGACGTGGGACACAACCCGCACGCGATTGCAGCTTTGGCGGTGAATTTGGACGCGATGGGCTTTGCACCCTGTACCCATGCGGTTTTTGGCGCGATGGCGGACAAAGACCTGGCAAACATGCTGCAAAGGATGCATCCGCTGGTGGATAAATGGTATTTCACCGACTTGCCGACAGCGCGGGCGGCTACGGCGGCTGATTTGTTAAGTATTTGGCAAGGTGTTAATGTGGACACAAATACGGGTGTGAAAGCCCGAAAAGACGTGTCTGGCCAGTGTTTCGCAAACCCGAAAGCAGCCTTGGACGCCGCCATCGCCGATTCAGCCCCCGCTGATAGAATCGTTGTGTTTGGCTCCTTCTTCACCGTGGGCGGCGTGCTGCAAGATGGCGTGCCACGGCTGCAGGCCAAGCATGCCTCATTTAATGTCTAGATTTAAAGACGACTAAGCATCAATTTATGGCCATATTTAGCACCCGATCCAGCAAACGTGACGCAGACGAAGCGCCTTCAAGAAACGTGCCCATCGACAGTATCGAGACCCTGCGCACCCGTGCCCGCCAGCGCTTGATAGGTGCGGTGGTGTTGGTGGCGCTGGGCATCATAGGTTTCACACTACTGTTTGACAGCCAGCCAAGACCGATTCCTGTGGATATTCAAATCACCATGCCGGACAAAGACAAGCCGGATGCAACGGTGTCCACGACTGTGACAGCACCTGCAGCTGCCGTGGTTGAAGCGCCAGCTTCTGCTTCATCCGCTGCGCCAGCTGTTGCCGCAACTGCCGCTGCAGCTGCGGTGCAAGCTTCTGCCAGTTTGAGCGCGAAGGAAGAAATCGTTGCGACTAAAACGGATAAAAAGCCTGAAGTAAAAGTTGAAGCTAAGCCAGAGCCAAAAGCCGAAGCGAAAACTGAAACCAAGCCAGTTGTTAAAGCTGAGCCGAAACCGGCTGCAAAGCCTGAAGTCAAACCAACGCCTAAACCAGCGACAGACGAAGCCGCTAAAGCCTTGGCGATCTTAGAAGGCAAAGAGCCGCCAAAGGCTGCTGCGACGGCTAACTCTGCTAGTTCTGCGGATGCGACGGTGGGCAGATTCGTCGTGCAAGTCGGCGCGTTTGCTGAAAACGAAAAAGCCAGAGAGGCACGCTTGAAAGTCGAACGAGCTGGTTTGAAAACTTATGTGCATGTGGCCGAAACGCCGCAGGGAAAACGCATTCGCGTGCGCGCAGGGCCTTTTGCAACGCGTGCAGAGGCTGAAAAAGCTGCCGCAAAAATCAAAACCCTTGATTTGCCAGCGGCGATATTGACCTTGTAAATTACTCTTTTAACGCAACTTAAAGACCATGACATTTGTAGACTGGGCACTGATTGGCATCTTAGTACTGTCGTTCGTGGTGGGTGCTTGGCGCGGTTTGGTTTTTGAGGTGTTGTCGGTGTTTGTTTGGATTGCTGCATTTGTATTGGCGCAGTGGTTTGCGCCTGAAGTGGCCGCTAAATTGCCCATGACGGGCACGGCGCAGTCGCTGCGTTACGCAGCTGGTTTTGTGCTGGTTTTTATTGGTACGGCGTTTGTGGCGGGCTTGATTGTGCAGTTGATCAAAAAAATGGTGGCTGCCGTGGGGCTGCGACCAGTTGACCGCTCCTTGGGCGCGATTTTTGGTTTGCTGCGCGGCGCTATTTTGTTGTTAGCCGTCGCGGTGGTGATGAATATGACGGCTTTGAAAAGCCAGGCGGATTGGCAAGCCTCGCAAGGTGCAACGATGTTGACCGAGCTTTTAAGTAAGCTCAAGCCATTACTGCCGCAAGATTTTGGCAAATATTTACCCTGATATTTTCAGAAATATTGCCATACGTGAATTACTCTTTTTTTAATTACTCATCCTCAAGGCTCTCTCTATGTTCGGAATAATATGTGCGGAATAGTTGGCGTTGTCAGCACCGCCCCAGTCAACCAGTTGATTTATGACGCTTTGCTGCTTTTGCAGCATCGTGGCCAAGACGCGGCAGGCATCGCCACGCAGCTAGACCGCAAGTTTTTCATGCACAAAGCCAAGGGCATGGTCAAAGACGTGTTTCGCACCCGCAATATGCGCTCGCTACCGGGAAATTGCGGTTTGGGCCAAGTGCGATATCCCACTGCGGGCAATGCGTTCAGCGAAGAAGAGGCGCAGCCTTTTTACGTCAATGCACCGTTTGGTATCGTGCTGGTGCACAACGGCAATTTGACGAACGCCCATGCGCTGAAGTCAGAGCTATTCGTCACCGACCATCGCCATATCAATACCGAGAGCGATTCTGAAGTGTTGCTCAATGTGTTGGCGCATGAGCTTGAAAAAGCCACGCAAGGCGTGCCACTCACACCGGCGGATGTGTTTGCCGCAGTCGCTAAAGTGCACCAGCGCGTGCGTGGCTCATATGCTGTGGTGGCGTTGATTGCTGGCCATGGTTTGCTGGCGTTTCGCGATCCGTTTGGAATTCGTCCTTTGTGTATGGGTAAAACCAGTAAATCTGGCGTGAATTCAGTCATGTTTGCTAGTGAATCTGTCGCTTTGGAAGGCACAAACCATACGTTTGAACGTAATTTAGAGCCGGGTGAAGCGGTTTTTGTGGACTTGAATGGCAACGTTCAAGCGCAGCAATGTGCCGCAGCGCCCGTGTTGAATCCGTGCATTTTTGAGTTTGTCTACTTGGCGCGACCAGACTCGGTGATGGACGGTATTTCCGTTTACCAAGCTCGTTTGAATTTAGGTGAAACACTGGCGAAACGCGTCATCTCCACTGTGCCGCCAAGTGATATTGATGTGGTGATTCCGATTCCAGAATCAAGCCGCCCGAGTGCCGCGCAATTGGCACAATTGCTAGGTTTGCCGTACCGCGAAGGGTTTGTGAAAAACCGCTATGTAGGCCGCACCTTCATCATGCCTGGGCAGGCGGTGCGCAAGCAGTCTGTACGCCAAAAACTCAATGCAATTTCAAGCGAATTCAAAGGGCGAAATGTGCTGTTGGTGGACGATTCCATTGTGCGCGGTACGACCTGCAAAGAAATTGTGCAAATGGCGCGTGATGCGGGTGCAAACAAAGTCTACATGGCCAGTGCTGCACCGCCAGTGCGTTTTCCAAACGTTTATGGCATTGACATGCCGACCAAAGACGAGCTGGTTGCGCACAACCGCACCGTTGAGCAAATTCGAGAAATCATCGGTTGCGATGCCTTGATTTACCAAGATGTGGATGCCATGAAATCAGCCGTTTTGAAACTTGCCCCCAAAGCGGCCAAAGATCATGCACAGTTGACCGGTTTTGATGCCTCTTGTTTCGATGGCGTGTATGTGACGGGTGATATCACCGACGGTGATTTAACCCGTATGCGCGACAGCCGCAGCGCAAGCGCTAAAAAAGCGGAAGACGAAGAAGACAGTTCACGGTTGGCACTTCCTAATCCAATTTAGTAAATCCGATCTAAAAAGCTATGACAGAAAAATCTAATAAATCCAATCTGCCGCCTAATTTGCATTTAGACACACTAGCCGTACGCATGGGTTTGCCGCCTAGCCAATATGGTGAAAATTCTGAAGCACTTTTTCTGACCAGCGGCTATGTGCAGTCCAGCGCGGAAAGCTCGGCACGCCGCTTCGCGGGCGAGGAAGATGGCTACACCTACGGCCGTGGTGGCAATCCCACCGTTACCAGTTTCGAGATGCGCCTTGCTGCCCTAGAAGGTACAGAAGCTGCTATTTCAACGTCATCTGGTATGTCGGCCATCATGCTGATGTTGTTTAGCTTGTTGAAGTCGGGTGACCATGTGGTGTTCTCTCAGTCCATGTTTGGCTCTACCATCAAATTGATTGGCTCAGAGTTCGCACGGTTTGGTGTCGAGTCCACCATGGTTCCTCAGACAGATTTAGCAGCTTGGAAAGCGGCCATCAAAAGCAACACTAAAATTTTGTTTGCCGAAACGCCAACCAACCCTTTGACGGAAGTGTGCGACATTGCCGCACTGGCTGATATGGCGCACAACGCTGGCGCATTATTTGCCTTAGACAATTGCTTTGCTACACCCGCGCTGCAACGCCCTGCGTTGATGGGGGCTGACATCATCATGCATTCGGGCACGAAGTACCTTGATGGTCAAGGCCGTGTCATGGCGGGTGCATTGTGCGCAAGCGCCGCCATGGTTAAAGAGAAGTTTTTGCCGGTGATGAAAAACGGTGGTATGGTTTTGTCACCATTCAATGCTTGGGTGATTCTCAAAGGCATGGAAACCTTGGGCATCCGCATGGAAGCGCAGAGCAAACGTGCCTTAGAAGTCGCGCATTGGTTGGAAAAACATCCTGCAGTCGCGCGCGTGTATTACCCCAGTTTGCCCAGCCACCCGCAGCATGCCTTGGCGATGAAGCAAATGAGCGGGCAGGGCGGCGCCGTCTTGTCGTTTGATGTGAAAGCCAACAATCCGCAACAAGCACGTGAGCGCGCCTTTCATGTGTTGGACAGCATGCAAGTGCTGTCGCTATGCACAAACTTAGGTGATACCAAAAGCTTGCTCACCCACCCCGCCAGTACATCGCACGGCAAACTGTCTGAAGATCAGCGCCAATTAGCGGGCATAGGGCAGGGCATGATCCGCGTAGCCGTGGGCTTGGAAGCACCCGTGGATATACAAAACGATTTGGCCATTGGCCTCAATAGCATTCAATGACAACTCTGACACAAAACTCATCGCAAAAAACGCGTACCCGCTTTGCCCCATCGCCTACGGGTTTTATCCATTTGGGCAACATTCGCTCCGCCTTGTACCCATGGGCGTTTGCGCGTGCCACAGGTGGCGACTTTATTTTACGTATTGAAGACACCGACGTCGAGCGCTCGAGCCAAGAAGCCGTGGATGTGATTTTGCAAGGTATGGCATGGCTTGGTTTAAATCATGACGAGGGCCCGTTTTATCAAATGCAGCGCATGGCACGCTACAAAGAAGTTTTGGCGCAACTGGTCGCAGCTGGTCATGTCTATCCTTGCTACATGAGCATGGCAGAGCTGGACGCCTTGCGCGAAACGCAAATGGCCGCTAAACAAAAGCCACGCTACGACGGCACGTGGCGACCAGAGCCAGGTAAAACATTGCCTCCTGTACCCGCAGGTGTGCAACCCGTGCTGCGATTTAAAAACCCACAAACGGGTTCGGTCGTGTGGGAAGACAAAGTCAAAGGGCGCATCGAAATCAGCAACGACGAGTTGGATGATTTGGTGATTGCCCGCCCTGCGCCGCTGGGCGAGATTGGCACACCGACCTACAACTTTTGTGTGGTGGTGGACGATTCAGACATGGCCATCACCCACGTCATTCGCGGTGACGACCACGTCAACAACACACCGCGCCAGATCAACATCTTCAAAGCCTTGGGCAAAGAGCCTCCGGTTTACGCCCATTTGCCCACCGTGCTGAACGAGCAGGGCGAGAAAATGAGCAAACGCGCAGGTGCCAAGCCTGTGACCCAATTTGCGGAAGATGGCTACTTGCCAGATGCCGTCGTTAACTATTTGGCGCGGCTGGGTTGGAGCCACGGTGACGATGAAATTTTCAGCCGCGAGCAATTTGTGTCTTGGTTCAACCTAGACCATTTGGGCAAAAGCGCCGCGCAGTTTGACGAAGCCAAGCTGCGCTGGGTCAACGGCCAGCATATCAAAGCCATGGCGGATGAAGAGCTTGCACCTTTGGTTGCGGCACAGCTAGCCAAACGCGGCATTGCGGCGGATGCGCGCTTGCCTGCTATCTGTGCGCTGTTCAAAGACCGCTGCGACACGACGGTAGTGTTGGCGGACTGGGCAGCTGCTTTTTATGCAGACGTGCAAATCAAACCCGAAGATTTAGCGCTGCATGTGACCGATACTGTTAAACCCGCTGTGCAAACTTTGGCAGAAAAACTGAATACTTGTGCGTGGGACAAAGCCGTCATCGCAGCAGCCATCAAAGAAGTTTTGACCGCGCACAGCCTCAAAATGCCACAATTGGCCATGCCTGTGCGTGTTTTGCTGATGGGAACACCGCAAACGCCGTCTTTAGATGCCATCATTGCATTATTTTCTAAGCAGGAAGTTCTGAAGCGCTTGAAATTTTAAAACACTTGTGAAAAGCGTGATTTTCGAGCTATAATTCAAGGCTCGGATGCAATGCAGTTATTTAGAGAAATCTAGTTAAATGTGTGACTTCTAGTGGCCTAGTGTCATTACGGGGGTATAGCTCAGTTGGTAGAGCGCTTGCATGGCATGCAAGAGGTCAGCAGTTCGATTCTGCTTACCTCCACCAGAGGTTTGCAGTAGAGGTTGAAGAAGAAAATTTAGTAAAATTTAAGTTAGTAGGTTGGACAGAACCTACGCCGGAAGTTCCAAGGTTTTGACCCCATCGTCTAGAGGCCTAGGACATCACCCTTTCACGGTGAGTACCGGGGTTCGAATCCCCGTGGGGTCGCCAAGTTTTGTTGTAACTTGGCTTGAGAGTTTGAAACAAGCGTGTCATGCGCTGTTAAAATAATCAAGCGAAAGCAACAACCGCTGCGGAGTGGTAGTTCAGTTGGTTAGAATATCGGCCTGTCACGCCGAGGGTCGCGGGTTCGAGTCCCGTCTGCTCCGCCATAGATAACTTCTAAGTCTATGATTTAGAATAGAAAAAGCCACCTTCGGGTGGCTTTTTTGTTTTCAGGCCATACATCTAACCATATTCAATCTTGCGCTGTAGAAAGATTCGTCTGAAATGCCAAGAGATGCAGTGAGATGATGTGAGCTTTAGAAGTTCAAATAAAGATTCTTTTGCAAAAAATATCAGGTTAGATTAATTTATAGTTGATTCTAAAGGAATCAATATGAAGCCATACTGCGGAGATTGGAAGAGCGATAAAGATTATCCACCAATAAGGTGTTTTGATTCAAATTGGCTTGCATGGGAATTTATTCGCCGCAATTCTGCCTATGCGAAGGAAGTGGCGCTTATGGCTCCATTTATTAAAACTGAAGAATTCTCAAAAGGATTCAAGCAAAATTCGAAAAGTCTTCTCGAAGGAGTAGTTTGTTACCCAGAGGCTAAACCCAATGAAACAGTTCAGGAGTTTTATAAGCGTACAAGCCTAGAAAAGATTAAACGACGTCGAATCGTCAAGCCAGCGATAACTTTTCAACGGCGATGGCAACTAAAAAAACCAATATCACCAGATACTGAATATGCATCAGGATTGGTTGAGTTTGATTTATCGAATGTTCGTTTGGTTCGAAATGAAGAATTCAAAACTAAAAACTTTGCGTTAATTCTTCACCCAAATGAAGCCGCAGTTAGGTTTAGCTTGGATTTGCCCTTAGCAAATCAAATTAAAGAAGCAACTCAAAAGCTGGAGGTTGAAATTCTTGAGTATGCAAAAAATCAGAAAAGTCTATCTATCGAACAACAAAAAACATTTGGTGCAAATGCAACAAATAAACTTAGAAAAGATGTATTTGAAAATGCGCATTATTGGCTTCGATGCTATGACGCAAGTATTAAACAAAAGTCAATGCCTGATGAGCCTAAAGCAATGACTGCCAAATCTAAAGGAAAACGCGAACTAGAAAATGGGCCAACTCATAGATTGAGGGTTTTTAAAGAAGAAATTGAGCAATTCAAAGCAGCGAATAAGGAGATGTTGAATAAAGAAAGAGGTAAATTTCTAGATGAAAAAAGGTTAACAGATGGAACATTGAAAGGCTATCTAACAGCTGTAAAACTATTCATCAACAAGAAAAAATTTCAAAAATTGATGCATGATGATGTTAAAGCCTATCAAATAAAAAGCTTGTCGCCATATTGGCCATCACCAATCAAAAGCGATAATGAAACAAGCTAGTAAATACAACTTATCTTTTATTCAATGACTGCCTTAAACGACTTACTTCAATCCTTCCGTGACGCATCACAAACCGAAAGAGAAAAAGGCAATTACTTTGAAAAATTGGTAAAGGTTTATTTGCAAAATGAACCTTGTTGAATCTCACCCAAAATTGACCCCTTTAGGGCATTAATTTTCATTCAAATTTGACCCCTGTTAGAAACACTGTGCGTAGTAGTTATGCACAGGAG
>JBEBJY010000054.1:0-19174 GCA_040079635.1 Burkholderiaceae bacterium
GATGATCAAATCCGCGCCTGCCATACCTACACGCGTGGTGCGTATGTCGTCTTGATGGTCGGCAATCAGCACATGACTCCAAGTCGCACCGCCTTTTTGCGCGAGTCCGCCAGCGTCTTGCGTGACGATGCCCTTGCCCTCAATGTGCGCGGCAAAACCGAGCAGTTGTCCTATGGTAATGACCCCAGTGCCACCCACGCCGTTGACAACAATGCCATAAGCCTGTGGTGTGGACAAAATAGCAGGCTCTGGCAAAGCAGACATCGCAAACGGATTTTGAGTCGCGTTCGTCGCTTTGCTTTTCTTTTTCAGCTGGCCACCTTCCACGGTGACAAAACTCGGGCAAAAGCCTTTGACGCAAGAATAGTCTTTATTACAACTGCTTTGGTTGATGGTACGCTTGCGGCCAAAGTCTGTCTCTAGCGGTTCAACGCTTAAGCAATTGCTTTGCACGCCGCAGTCGCCGCACCCCTCACAAACCAGTTCGTTAATAACGACGCGCTTGGCTACATCCACCATGGTGCCGCGCTTGCGACGGCGGCGTTTTTCTGTGGCGCAGGTTTGATCGTAAATGATGACAGTTGTACCCTTGATTTCTCGGAATTGCTTTTGAATCGTGTCTAGCTCGTCGCGGTGATGAACTGTCACGCCTTCCACCAAGCGGACTCCCTCGTATTTTTCAGGCTCATCGGTGACCACAACAATTTTTACAGCACCTTCTGCCTGCATAGATTGCGCAATTTGCACCACTGAGTGGCCTTCAGGGCGCTCACCCACAGGCTGCCCCCCAGTCATGGCCACCGCGTCGTTGTATAAAATTTTGTAGGTGATATTGACGCCCGCTGCGATGGACTGTCGAACGGCGAGTAACCCGCTGTGAAAGTACGTACCATCGCCCAAATTGGCAAAGATATGCTGATCCGTTGTGAATGGCTGCTGCCCCACCCAAGGCACGCCCTCGCCGCCCATTTGAGTGAAGCCGATTGTTGACCTATCCATCCAAATACTCATGAAATGACAACCAATACCTGCCATGGCGCGCGAGCCTTCGGGCACTTTGGTAGAGGTGTTGTGTGGGCAACCCGAGCAAAACCAAGGTTGACGTTCTGCATCACTGAGCTGCTGAATCGTCTGCACATTCATGGCACGTTCTTTGGCATCTAAGATCGCCAATTGCTTGTCAATCCCTTTTCTAATATCGCTGCCTTCGCCACCATCCATGCCAAGCTTCTTCAAGCGCCCGGCAATTGCTTTGGCAATGATGGCGGGAGACAAATCAGCATTGGCGCGCAGCAAAGTATTCGCACTCGGACTAGGCATTGACCATTCACCACCCTCCATTTCATTGAATTTACCCAACACAGTTGGGCGGACATCATCTCGCCAGTTGTACAGTTCTTCTTTCAGCTGATATTCGATAACTTGCCGTTTTTCTTCCACCACCAAAATTTCTTGTAACCCAGTGGCGAATTCACGTGTCAACTGGGCTTCCAAAGGCCACACGACGCCGACTTTGTGCAAACGAATGCCAAGCTGGCGACATATAGCATCGTCTAAACCTAAATCTAGCAAAGCTTGACGGGTATCGTTGTAGGCTTTACCACTGGCTATCAAGCCAAAGCGATCGTTCTTTCCTTCAATGGCGTTGTAATTGAGTTTGTTGGCGCGAATGTAAGCCAAAGCGGCATACCATTTGTAGTCAAACAAACGCGCCTCTTGCTCCAATGCTGCATCGGGCCAACGAATATGCAAACCGCCAACAGGCATTTCGAAATCGGCAGGCATGATAATTTTGACGCGCTCAGGGTCAATCATCGCTGTAGCACTGGACTCGACAATTTCTTGTATCGTTTTCATACCCGCCCACACGCCAGAGAAACGGCTCATGGCAAAGGCATGAATGCCTAGGTCAAGGATCTCTTGTACATTGGCAGGAAAAAAAACTGGCAAGCCGCAGGCTTTAAAAATGTGGTCGCTTTGGTGTGCTGCGGTGGAGCTTTTGGAGATATGGTCATCACCTGCAACGGCAATCACCCCGCCAAATTCTGTCGTTCCTGCCATGTTTGCGTGTTTGAAAACATCAGAGCAACGGTCAACACCTGGACCTTTACCGTACCAAATGCCGAACACACCATCAAACTTATTCGTCCCTGGGGACGAAAAGCCGAGTTGCTGTGTTCCCCATAACGCGGTCGCGGCCAACTCTTCATTGACGCCGGGTTGGAAGACGATGTTTTGCGCTTTTAGATAGGGCGCAGCCTTCCACAAAGCTTGGTCATATCCGCCCAATGGCGAACCACGATAGCCACTGACAAATCCCGCGGTATTTTTACCTTGCAGCTGGTCACGCAGGCGCTGCAGCATGGGTAATTTGACCAATGCTTGCACCCCACTCATGAAGGCGTGACCGTAATCGAGCGAATATTTGTCATCCAGCGTAACTGTTTCTAACGCTTTGCGTATGTGCTCTGGCAAGGGTGCGTTCATGCTATTGGTCTCTCTTTGTTATTTACATTACCGCAAAGTGTATGCCTGATGAGCGGGTAAGTGTTTGCTATTTTTGCTAAAAATTGCTTATTATTTGGATAAATCTTGCTTAAAATAGACAAATATGGAAACACTTGATAAGTTTGACATCTTGATATTGAAAGAACTTCAAGCAGATGCACGACTCACCAACGCTGAATTAGCGTCGCGCGTAGGTCTGTCAGCAGCACCTTGCTGGCGACGCGTTCGAGCACTTGAAGAAAGCGGCTTCATCAAAGGTTACCGCGCTGAAATTGACCGCCACAAAATTGGTTTGGGTGTTTTGGCATTTGTTAGGCTTGACGCAGAGCGAAATCGTGGTGATGTAACGCGTGAGCTAGAAGAGGCGATTAAAAAACTTCCTCAGGTAGTGAGTTGCCATTACATCAGCGGCACAGGCACATTTGAATTGCAAGTGGTGGCCCAAGATTTAGACAATTTTTCGAACTTTGCACTAAAGCAATTGATCAACCTGCCGAATGTGAAAGATCTGCACACCAGCTTCTCCTTGGGTGAGGTGAAAGCCAGCCGCGAATTACCGCTAGATCATTTAGTGAAAAAATTAACGCGGTAAAACTAATGCAGTAACTTAGGCCACAACACCCACATTTGCAACGGTTGTTTGATGCGCCCGGCCAATTCTCCAGCTTCAGCACCCCAACCCATGAAGTAATCAGCGCGAACTGCACCCGTGATGGCACTGCCTGTGTCCTGCGCCAATACCATTTTTTGAAACCGCTGTGCGGCACCCTCTGAACCATTGCTAGCTAGCCAGACTGGCGTGCCATAAGGAACACTCCCACGGTCTACTGCGATAGAGCGTCCGGGTGTGAGCGGAACGCCTTGTGCACCTTTAGGACCAATTTGTGTGTCTGACATGGTCTCTTCACGAAAGAACACCACACGAGGATTGCTCCACAGCAACTCATTCAAACGATGTGGATTACGAGTCAACCAACTTTTGATGCCTGGCCAAGATACATCACGCGTACCGCCTTGGTCAAGCAACCATCGACCAACGCTTTTATAAGGCTGCTCATTGGTGCTCGCATATGCCAAACGCACAGTTCGTTTTGAGCCATCGGCCTCTAATATATTGACGCGACCGGAACCTTGAATATGCAAAATCAAGGCATCAATAGGGTCTGCGACGTAAGCAATTTCTAATCCACGCAATTGCGCTTTGACTTGCGGCAATGTATCCATTTCTTGCCGCGTATACCATGAACTTTTACCATTCATGCTGACTGGTGTGCGATACAGAGGGATAGTAAAGCCCGGGCGCAATTTACGAGATGCTTCTAAAACAGGTTCGTAATAGGACGTCAACAAGCCCTCGGTTGAGCCTTGCAAACTTTCAACCCGATAAGGTTGCAAGTTCTGCATCATCCATTGTCGTCGCTCAGTGCTGTTAGCAGTACTTAAACGTCGAATTTCAGGACACAAATAGGCATTGGCAGTTGCTGCGCTTTGACAACTTTTTAGCCACGCGCTCCATGCTTCATGCTGCGTGGCATCGTTGTCTTGCCAACCTGGCAGCTCTCGCCATCGCACGGGCAGCCAGCGGCTTTTAGTTTGCAATATTGGCGCTGGCAGAGCGCTCGTATCATCAACAGACATAGCTGGTAAGACGACTTCTTGACTAGGTGCTAAAGGTGTCGAGCACGAGGCTAAGAAGCCTACAATCAAGCCACAAAGAAAAATACTTTTTAAAAGACTTTGCGAAATTTGTCTAGGAAAAATCATGACTTTATTGATACTTGAAGCTTTATTGGCGTTACTGATTTTAATTGGTATCGTGTGGTGGACTATGTTTTCAGGTCGTACAAAAGGTGAAATTCGAGATCAGATAAAAACGGATAAAAATAAAGAGCACGAGTGATCTCACATTTGCTCAAAAATTCACAAAACACGATGCTGCAAGGCAGGTAGTTGCTGACGATTGTGTTTTAATTTTTCAATATCCAACTCAGCCATCACGACGCCTTCACCCTCTGGCAAAACTGACAATACCGTACCCCAAGGTTCAATCACCATCGTATGACCCCATGTACGTCGACCAGATGGATGTGTCCCCCCTTGAGCTGGCGCGATAACGTAAGCCAAATTCTCAATAGCTCTAGCACGCAACAAGATCTCCCAATGCGCTTGCCCAGTTATGTAAGTGAAGGCACTGGGCACTAGCCAAGCATCAACTTCCTGCGTGCGGTACAGCTCAGGGAAACGCATGTCGTAGCAAACACTTAAACCAATACGCCATGTATGGCCATCTTTAGAGGGCAGCTCAAAACTTACAGGTCGATCACCGCGCTCTAACACGTGTGATTCATCGTAACGCTCGACACCATTGTCAAAGCGGAATAAATGAATTTTGTCGTACCGAGCTATCAACTCACCGTTTGGCGAGTAGACCAAAACACTGTTCCGGACATGCATGGGATCATCCGTACCCATAGGCATAGTTCCGCCAACGATCCACAGTTTCAATTCAAGCGCCATGGCAGAAAAAAATTGCTGAATTTTCCCATGCCCAGACTGCTCTGAAATAGCCAATTTATCCGTATCTTTACTTCCAATCAGACAAAAATACTCTGGCAATGCAGCTAGCTCAGCCCCTTGCTGAACCGCTTGTTTTAGCAATACAGCTGCACGCTGTAGGTTTACATCCAAGTCACTACCAGCGATCATTTGAATTGCAGCTACTTTCATTTAGCAATATCCTTATTTTTTAACATCAGCTCTAGACGTTCGCTTGACTTCAGTTACCACTGGCTCAGACCAAGTACCCGACACTTTAAACTCTTTAGTAACTGCTTCTATGAGAGGTTGACGAAGAAATAACTGCGCCAAAAACGTCCCTAAACCTATAGCGGGATTTATTGCTGATGCTACTAGCAATGATGCGACGCCAGCATTTACCTCGGGGGCATAAACGACCCTGATATCTTGTGTTCCAGCGGCAATGTCCGATTTTCCATCCATCAAAATAACAGCATTAACACCACTGATTTGCATATTGTTGGTCGTAGCCAAACCGCGGTCTATCGTTACATCGCCACGTAGAAAATCAAAAACAAAACCTTCACTGAACACATCTCGAAAGTCCAATGTCAACCGTTTTGCAATAGACTGCATACTTAATACGCTCAGAAGTTTTGCAACACCTGGCTCTACTTTCAAAAACTGTCCGTTATCTACGTTAATATTGAACTGCCCAGCCAGCGTTGGGTAGTTCATCGCCAAAGGCGACCCTCTCCATGTCATTTGGCCCTCCAATTTACCCTTACCCGCGCGGACAACTCCGTTGAATCCAAACCGCTCAAGCAGCTGCCCAGCATCCGCTATATCCAATTTAAAATCTATGCCAGTGGTGCGCCGCTCAAGCGTGTTAAGTAATCCTGCCGCATCCCCTTTGCTTACAGCATCAGTACGAGCGGTTTCACGGTATGCCCAAAATCCATTTGCAGTTAATTTCGCCTCTGGCATAGTGACATTCAAGCGATTCAAGCGCCATACCCTTGCGCCATCCACAGAGCCACTTGTGTTTGACAAACGATTAACAGCATCAATTTCAATTTTGCCAAATTTACGACCTCTCAATTCAAAATCTTCAACGACCAAATCCAATGCAGGGATACTGACCGGTTGTTCATCCAACAATTTTTCAACATCTTTGACTTGAGCTTCTCCAATCACTAGCCGTGCTAATCGTGCATAAATTCGGCCCGATATCTGTGCTGGTGTGGACTGTCTGTACTCCACATAGCCGCTCAGTTGTTTTGCCTCCATATTGGCGCGCCAAACAGAGCCTTCGCGTGATCCACCGATAACAATGTTTTCAAATTTTCGACCTTCGATAATCAATTCCTTTGCCCTGATCGCCATGCTGGATGGAATCAAATCGTCAAACACATTTTGATTGGATGCCGCTTTTACGCCTGCTTTTGCAGCTGTTCCTACCGCACTTCCCTGAATCGAAGTGACAAATTTTGTCCACTCATCCACATCTAAGCGATCAACATTTATGTTTGCCGCTACGGCGTTGCTTGGTTCTGGCGTTCCCTCACCAGCATCCAAACCCACACTCATGGTTCCCCGAATAACCTTGGGTACGGCACCGCTGATATCACGCACAAGCTTGAAGTCTGCAATTTTGTCGATGGTTAATCGCAAGTTATCTTTGAGGCGTACTTTGCCATCACGCTCAGGAATAATCGACGACTCAACCAAGGTATTCTCAAACCGCAAAGGCCAAATGCTTTGCGATGGTTTGTTAAAAGGAATAGGTAAATTAATGCCCATGCCCTGCAAGTTGGTTTGAACTGAAACCTCAGTTTGGTCCTCAACAAAACGCAGCTGCGCTGTGTAAGCAGTACTTCCAGTTGCATTTTTTGCTATTTGCGGAATAAAGCTTAGCTCACTAGCTCGCTGTAAACCAAGTGCGCTCGCCACCCCTTGACCGTTGATCACAACACCACGCCCAGTTGGCGTTAAAGTTGGGTCGTTTAAACGTAAATTCCCACCATCAAAACGAACCGCATCACCAAACATGACGGCCTGTGCGTCTTGAATCAAAAATCCTTTTTCCGTGAACCGCAGCAAACCTTTTGCTTGTCCAATCAAGGGAGTAAGCGGTGTCATACGAACATCATTTCCGAGAAAAGCAATATCGCCTTTGACGCGCGTTTTTGTAAAATCACTGGTTGCTAGCGACAACTCCACTTTAAAATCACCCAAACCCGTAGAGGTTGCCTTACTTAATGACTGGTTGGTCATGCCGTACAAAGGCGACTTATTAACAAACCCCAAAAGATCCGTCAAAGGACTTTTGCCCTGAGCAGTTACATTGACAACAGTAGCGCTTAAGTCAGGAATAGTAACCACCGATTGCGCAATCGCAATACCAGGCAAACCGACAACCTCTGACCTAGTACTCTTGACGCTCAAGCTAGTTCGGTCTAACACCATCTCACCGGCCACTTTATTTAACTCAGGCCAAGGTAACTCTGACGAATCCTGTAATTTTTTTGGCACATACGCTATACGAGCATTGTTAAATTTTGCGGTAATTTTGAAGTCACCTTGATTCGCTTTCGCTGCAGGAATATCCCAAACGCCACCTTTGATTTTAAAATCAACCTCACTTGCCTTACCTTCAATGAGTAAATCTTGCACATACTCGCGTGCTTTTTTAGGTATCCCAATTGGCAAATATCGCGACACTTTTGATAACTCTGCATCAGTCAATTTCGCATTTAAATCTAAAACACCAGGAAACCTGCTTTTATTACTAGCCGTAGCCGGATCGCTGGTTTTCCAGGTCAATTGAGCAGTACCTTTTGCGTCTGCATTTTTAAAACTCAAATTACTTACTGACACATCAATCTTGGAATCTGCTGTGGCGCTACCTGTGCTAACACTCGTGCTTGCTTTCCCTTTTACTGGCGCAGGTGTGATGCGCCAAACGATATCTGCGCTCAATTGATCTACTGGAATTATCGCATCATCAAACAAGCCAGGCAAATCAATAGCACCTTTGTCAATCGCTATTTTGGCTTTCCCACCCGTTGAGGTCACATCAAAATCAATACTTGCGCCCCTAAAACCAGGTCGCCCCGCAGACTCATGTTTATCAATGCCTTCTCCGACTTGGTTGCTGCTGGATTTTGCTGAAATTTGCACGCCTTTGATCACGCCCTTGGCTTTGAGTTCTTGCGGCGCATCTGGATAGCCCTGCCAATGTGCAGATATCGACTCAATAACACCTTTTGGTGCCAAGCTGGTGATGAGCTCATGCGTTGAAGCGCCCAAAGGAATTTTGTTTGCAATCAAGCTGATAACGGCCAAATCTAGCTTGTCCGCCTTAAAGTCGTTGATGCTTTTCGTCGCATCAAAAGTATCTATAGCACCATCAGCCACTGCGGCTTCCGTCTGGGTTGGATTCGTTTGCGAAAACAACATATTGCCGCCTGGCCAGCGCAAACCATCGCGCGTTTGGAATTGCAAATTTTGTGTAGATGCTTCAAAACCTTGCTTCAACTTACGCCCTATCAAGCGCCCAGACATGGATTGCAAAGCCAGCGGCTCTAAACCTTTGCCTAGCGTGGCGTCGACCTGCGCTAAAGATACATCTGCCGTGGTACTCGCCCACTCACCGTTGGTGAAACTGGTCCAAGCTTTCAAAACGCCTACGCCACGCCCAGATTGTCCATTGAGCTTCACATAGCGGCTGATTTCAGACACATCAATTTTGGAAAAATCTGTATAAATTTGACCCGTCCAATCCTTGAACTTACCCTTATCGGTTGACAAAAGTGATTGTGCGAATAGCCCACGCAGAGAGAACCTGTCACCCCAAATGACGGGCGGCGTCGCATCCAAACGCAGTTCATGCTTATTCAAAGGATTGCGTGACACAAAGTCAACTTGACTTAGCGTCAGTGGAGGCGGCACGCCCAAAGCACCATTGGGCATTTCATCCACCCAATGCACCATGCCGTTGCGGATGGCAAACTCAGGCTGTGAAAAAAACCAATCTGCACCGCCTGAGCTTTTGTCGTCTTTAGAGAAATCCAAGCCAGCAATCGTTAACTTGCCCTGTACATCGCGTCGAATATTCAATTCTGGTGACTCAATCAAAATTTGTTCAGCACTAAAGCGCAACAAAGAAGCGGGCGACACCGAAGCCAAAATGCGTGGCAATTTCAAAGCCTCGCGGCCCGCGGAGTCCAGCAAAGCAATGTCTTTGAGCTCAAACGAAGGAATAATGCCCACGGATTTGGCCGAAATATCACCAATTTTGACGGGGACACCTAGCACTTTACTGGCCTCAATTTCCAGTCGCGGGCGAAGTTCGCCAATACGGGGCACAATCACCCAATGCAACGCCATCCAAGCCAACGCGAACATCAGCCACGCAGCCACAGCCAAGCCCAGCAGCAGCTTACTCAGCGTGGCGGTGATTTTCCAAAATTTCAGGGAGGCTTGGTCAGATTGATTCATAGGTCACAGCACACAATTATGACTGCTCAATACACACATAGTTCCAGCTTCAGGCGATAGAGACATGGTTTGTAACGATTTACCCGATGACACCGCCATGACAGCACGCACGAATGCGTCACCTAGCATGTTGGGTTTTGCTAACTATTCACGCTTTTTTCAGCGTATTGATCGACGTTATGCTGATTTTTTAATTTTGCTCGCGCCTGGAGAACCGCAACGTGCAGCCATACAAAGCACCTACGAGGCATTGCTGAGCCAAGGCAGCAATGCCAGTGCGGCACTGCGCATTTTGCGGCAATTGGTGATGCATAGACTGATCAAACTTGACTGTGAATGCGGCGCAGCCTTGGGCGTCGTCACCCGTGCCGTGACTGATTTGGCGGAATTCGCTTTAGAAATTGCCCTGCAAGCCGCCTATGCTGAACTAGATGTTTTACATGGAAAGCCAACCAACGCACAGATGTGGATCGTTGGCATGGGAAAATTAGGTGCGCGTGAACTCAACGTTTCTAGCGACATTGACCTGATTTACGTTTACGACCAAGACGGTGAAACCGTTGGAAACGCTGAAGGCCGAAACAAAATATCTCACCACGAGTATTTTGCCAAAGCCGTCAAAATTGTTTACGACTTAGTGGGTGCGACAACGGAACATGGCTTTGTCTTTCGGGTCGATTTAGCATTGCGTCCGCATGGCAACTCGGGCCCTGCAGCGATTTCTTTGTCTGGCTTGGAACAATATTTGCAAGTACAAGGTCGCGAATGGGAGCGCTTTGCGTGGCTAAAAAGCCGCGTGGTCGCACCTCAAAGCAGCATTGCAAATCATTCTGCCAAAGCCTTGCGCGATGTCGTTTTACCCTTCGTTTTCAGAAAATACTTGGACTACAACGTTTTTGAATCGCTGCGCAGTCTGCACCGCCAAATTCGTCAAGAATCGGTCCGCCGCAGTGCTGGGCGGCCTGAGCGGGCGAACGACGTCAAACTCTCACGCGGTGGCATTCGCGAGATTGAATTTACCGTGCAATTGCTGCAAGTGGTTCGTGCTGGCCAATACCCAGAGCTGCGCAGACGCCCCACACTCGATGCCTTGCAACGTGTCGCCCACGCAGGCTTGATGCCGCAAGCCACGGCTGATGCGCTGTGTGCCGCTTACGAATTTTTGCGCCGTGTCGAGCACCGCATCCAGTACCTAGACGACCAGCAAACCCATGCCATGCCCACGCAAGATGCTGATTTGCAGTGGATTGCGCAAAGCATGGGCTACAAAGAATGTGACAGCGACAGCTGCGCATTTTTGACCGATTTAGATACCCACCGTGAGCTGGTGGCGAACGAGTTTGACAAACTTTTAAGCGGCTTTCAACAAACTAGCGCGAACGGTAGCAGCAACGATTGCGGCACACAGGCATGCAAAGTTTGCCCCTCACCTTCAAGTTCATCTGCATCCTCTGCCTCTATATCCTCTCAGTCTGCGTTAAAAATAGCCACGACAGCGTTCGACAAACGCGTTTCAGAGCTTGCTGAACACCCGCGCGTGCTCAACCTGCGCGAAGACGCTAGAAACCGTCTGATGCGCCTTGTAGAACGGACAAACAGCTGGCTACAAAGCGGTCGCGTGACAGAACTTGCAGCTCTACGCAGTGCCGATTTTTTAGAACCGCTGTTACGCCGCGAGAGCTACCTCGCACTCCTATGGGAACGCCCTGTGGTGCACGAGCGCCTGCTGAAGCTCCTAGGCAGTGCCCGCTGGCCTGCCAAGTATTTGCTGCAACACCCTGGTGTGATGGACGAACTGGCTGGCGACGCTTGGTTGACCGAGCGTTTTAACCCGCCAGAGTTTGAAGCTGAACTGGCACTGCGCCTCAAATCACTGAAATCAACCGGTGAAGACGACACTGAGACACTTTTGAACCTGCTGCGCCGAGCCCACCACGCCGAGCTGTTTCGCACCTTGGCGCGTGATATTGAAGGACAACTCACCGTTGAGCAAGTGGCTGATGACCTGAGCGCACTGGCAGACACCGTACTGCGCGTCACCATTGCTTGGTGTTGGGAGCGCCACAAAAACAAACATCTGGATTCTCCCAAAATCGCCATCATCGGCTACGGCAAACTGGGCGGCAAAGAGTTGGGCTACGGTAGCGACTTGGACATTGTGTTCATTTACGAAGACACCGACGAAAACGCTGGTGAAATATACAGCTCATTCGTGCGCAAACTCATCACCTGGCTGGACACCAAAACATCCGAAGGCGATTTGTTTGAAATCGACACCGCGCTGCGGCCCAACGGCAATTCTGGCCTGTTGGTGACTTCATTTTCAGCTTTTGCAGACTATCAAGAAAAGCGCGGCAGCAACACCGCTTGGACCTGGGAACACCAAGCCATGACCCGGGCCCGCTTCGTCGCAGGCTTTGAACCTTTGCATGCCAAATTCGACGAAGTGCGCCAAAACGTCATCAGTGCCCCGCGCGATTTACCGGCGCTGAAGCAAGAAATCATCGCCATGCGTGACAAAGTCCGCGCCGCGCACACGGTCAAACCCGACCAATTCGACGTCAAACACAGTCTCGGCGGTATGCTAGATGCCGAATTCGCCGTGCAATACCTCGTCTTAGCCCACAGCGCCGCCCACCCCGAACTGCAACCCAACCTAGGCAACATCGCCCTGATGCAACGCGCTGAGGCCGTCGGCTTGCTCCCTAAAGGTGTGGGCGAAGCCGCATCCACCGCCTACCGCAGTCTGCGCCACGCGCAACACGTCGCCCGACTAGACGAGGCGCCTACGCAGGTGTCTAGCGCTGAATTGCAGATTGAAAGGGATGCGATGTTGGCGCTTTGGGATGCTGTATTTGCTATAAATAATATAGCTACTTAGGCAATAAATACGCCGGCTAGAGGCATATTTACTCCTCTAAAATCAATATTTCAACGATTTGATCGAATTTTAGCCACCAAAGCCGTCGTCGAATACCCTTCGACAAAAGGCAGCGCCAGCGCCTTGCCGCCGTAGCTTTCTACCAGCTGCGCTTCTTTCAATTTGGCCATGTCGTAATCACCGCCTTTGACGATGACATCTGGGCGCAGGTCGTTGATGATTTCCAGCGGCGTGTCTTCGTCGAACCAAGTGACAAGACTCACAGACTCCAACGCAGCGATCAAGGTCGCTCGGTCGGCTTCGTTGTTCAGAGGGCGATCTGGGCCTTTACCAAGACGCTTGGCGGATGCGTCAGTGTTCAGCGCAACGACCAAACTAGCTCCCAGAGTGCGGGCTTGGGCAAGGTAAGTGACGTGCCCCGCATGCAGCACGTCAAACACGCCGTTGGTGAAAACAACAGGCTGCGGCAAAGCTTTGACGCGAGCTGCGGCGTCTTGGCGAGAAACAATCTTGTTTAGAAACATTGAACCTCTTGTTCCCCACTTTGAAAAAGGGGGATTAGGGGGGATTTAATCTTTGCAATCAAACAATCAAGCCGGAACAGTATCCAAAAAGCTCTGTTTGAGCATCAGCTTTTCTTGCAATTTGGCCAAATTCGGGTAGCTGTTGCGCCAGTTGATGTCGGGGAAGCGGAAATCCAAGTAGCCCAAAGCGCTGCCCACGGCAATGTCTGCCAAGCTGAGGTGAATGCCTGAGCAGAACGGTTTGTCGCCCAAACCAGTGCTCATGGCTTTCAAGCTGTCACGCACTTTACCCAGTTGACGGTCTATCCATTTCAAACTGCGTTGCTCTTCTGTACGGCCCGCCCAAGTGGCTTCTAGGCGTGCCAAGATGGCAGCATCTAGCAAACCGTCGGCCAAGGCTTCCCAAGTTTTCACTTCGGCACGCTCGCGGCCAGAGGCAGGAATCAGCTTGCCCACGGGGGACAAAATATCAAGGTATTCAACAATCACGCGTGAGTCGAACAGCGCTTCACCCGCATCCAAAATCAAGCACGGCACTTTACCCAGCGGGTTGGCGTGGTTGATGGTCGTGTCTGCTGCCCACACATTTTCTTCAACGAAAGTGTACTCAAGTTTTTTTTCGGCCATCACTATGCGTACTTTACGTACATAGGGGCTGGTAGTCGCGCCAATCAGTTTTAACATTCAGTTCAATTCGTTGTCTCTATAGTCTTCATTCTATAGTGCACAACTGTTATTTTTCTTGCAAAAATCAGATGTTGATGAGATGTTGTTTTTTTGTCAGGGATTTCCCGAACTTGACCCGAGTGCAGCACCTACAATTGGGGGATGAACTCGACCAATATCTTTACCTCTGCCATCTCCAGCATCTCCGCCCTTTCAGAACTCACCGCCATCTCTCCCCTTGATGGTCGCTATGCCAAAAAACTGGCGAATCTTCGCCCTTTGATGAGCGAATTTGGCTACATGCACCGCCGTGTGCAGGTAGAAATCACCTGGTTTGTGGCTTTGAGCGACGCCGGCTTTGCTGAATTCAAGCCGCTTAGCGCCGAAGCGCGTGCTCACTTGGTTGGCATTTTGACAAACTTCTCTGAAGCCGACGCCCAAGCCATCAAAGACATTGAAAAAATCACCAACCACGACGTGAAAGCGGTGGAATACTGGCTGGCTGGGTACTTCGCAGGCGCTGGTGATGCCAAAACTTGGGTCAAAGGCCAATTCGACGCCCTGCCCGAGCTGCACGCCATGCGTGGCTTCATCCATTTTGCCTGCACGTCTGAGGACATCAACAACACCAGCCACGCCCTGCAACTCAAAGGCGCACGCGACGCGGTCATATTACCCGCCGTCGACGGCATTATTGCCAAGCTGCGCGAGATGGCGACCAGCTTTGCCCACGTGCCGATGTTGAGCCGCACCCACGGCCAAACCGCCAGCCCCACCACCGTGGGCAAGGAAGTGGCCAACGTGCTGGTGCGCCTGACCAAAGCGCGCGAGAACATCGCCCGCGTCAACTTGATGGCAAAAATGAACGGCGCGGTGGGCAACTACAACGCGCATTTGTCGGCTTGGCCGGAGTTTGACTGGGAAGCCTTCAGCCAAGGCGTGGTCGAACGTGCTGAACCAACCGCTGGCTCCACTGGTGCGTTTGGCCTCGGTTTGACCTTCCAGCCCTACAGCATCCAGATCGAGCCGCACGACTACATGGCCGAACTGTACGACGCCGTGGCCCGCGCCAATACGATTTTGATCGACTGGAGCCGCGACGTGTGGGGTTACGTCAGCCTGGGCTACTTCAAACAGCGCCTGAAAGCCGGCGAGATTGGCTCGTCCACCATGCCGCACAAGGTCAATCCGATTGATTTTGAGAACGCTGAAGGCAATTTGGGATTGGCGAATGCCTTACTGCGCCACCTGAGCGAAAAACTGCCGATCTCCCGCATGCAGCGTGATTTGACCGACTCCACCGTGCTGCGCAACATGGGCGTAGCGCTGGGTTATGCGGCGCTGGCGTACAGCTCGCTGATGGTCGGATTGAACAAACTCGAACTCAATGAAACCGCATTAGCAGACGATTTGGACAGCGCCTGGGAAGTGCTGGCCGAGCCGATTCAGACCGTGATGCGCCGCTACAGCGTGCCCGAAGCCTACGAAAAGCTTAAAGCCGCGACCCGTGGCAACACCGTGACCAAGGAAGATTTGCACACCCTGATCAAGGCTTTGGAGATTCCTGAAGCCGAGAAAACCCGCCTGCTGGCCATGACACCGGGCAGCTACGTGGGTAAAGCGGCTGAATTGGCGAAACGGGCTTAAAATCACTTAATTCCTACTTTTTAGGTGCCAAATACGCCTCTAGCCGGCGTATTTATTACCTAAGCAGCTATATTATTTATAGCAAAAATTCATTTTCAAGTCATCCAAACGAGCACTGCAATCACTTATGGCCATCAAATCCACTATTTTCAAGGCCAGTTTGTCGATTGCGGACATTGACCACAACTACTACGCGGACCACCAGTTCACCCTCGCTCGCCACCCCAGCGAGACGGATGAGCGCATGATGATTCGCCTCGTCGCCATGGCTTTGCAAGCGCACCAGCTGCAAACTGTCTGCGGCGGCGACGGCACGCTGGCGTTTGGCGCGGGATTGTCGAATCCGGATGAACCCGATGTCTGGCTGCGCGACTTCACGCAGGCGACGCGGCTGTGGATTGAGGTCGGCGCACCTGAGGAAAAGCCGATTTTGCGCGCCTGCGGCAAGTCGGATTCGATGATGGTCTATTGCTTCAACCACGCTGCCGAAATCTGGTGGAAAGCCATGGAAAACAAAGTCAGCCGCGCCAAAAACCTGCAAGTCTGGCGCGTGCCCACCCTGCAATCCCAAGAACTCGCCAAACTCGCCACCCGCAGCATGCAGCTGCAAGCGACGATTCAAGAAGGCGCGCTGATGATGAGTGATGGCGCAAACACGGTGGACGTGGAGTGCGTGCGCTGGTTATAAATTCCAATAATGAAAAGTATTAGACGAAGTTCTTACTTGTTGCTGAGTACTTAGAGCCAATCAGACTAACGTTGATCAGCACTCCGTTCCTGAATGTTGGGGCTATTTGAATAAAATCATCCGTTGCTTTATCACCACTAACCCAAATATAGGTTGTTAAATCTAACGCATTTTTAGTGCCACCATTGTTGTCGTAACCAACGATATTTTTAATTTGTTCGTAACTCATACCAGCACTGATTTTTGTATATGCAATATACAAAGGCGGGTCAATCACTGTAGTACTACCAGATCCAGCAGCAGTTGTGCCTTCCGTACTAGCTCCGCCGCCGCAAGCAACTAAAAATGATGTGGCCAAAATCATCGCAAAAAATGTCTTCAAAATACGCATGTTGATCCTAGATAGATGTTGAAAGTAGTAAATACTACTCAGACAATTATCCATTAATTACACGTTAATTTTTATGCATGACAAAACACAGTCTGCAAACGCAAGCCACGATTCAAGAAAGCGCGCTGATGATGAGTGATGGCGCCAACACGGTAGATGTGGAGTGTGTGAGGTGGTTGTGACGCGGATATCTATTTTTTGATCGATTTCCAGGTGCCTGAATCAGTCGGATTAGTTGCATTCCAAGCACCGCTACCAGTACCGTTACTTAGAAAAGTACCGGTAATGCTTAAATCAGAACCCAAATTCAGATTGGCAGTGCCGTTCGATGAAACACTCCCCGTGTAAATTTCCGAACCACATTTTCCAGAGACTACGCCATTGGCGTTCACAGCAAGTAGTTCATTATTGCAAGTGCCTTCAAAGTTTCCTTTGTCGTCATAAATACTGAATAGCCAGTTTCCTTGAAATGAATTAACTGCTGATGTTGTTGGCGTATCAGAACCCCCTCCGCCACAAGCCACTAAAAATGATGCTGTTAAAAATATGGCTGAAAATGTTTTCCAAGTACGTACGTTAATCCTAAGTTAATTTTGAAAGTAGCAATCACTCCTTTGAAAATTGTGTCTTAAGCAATAAATAAGTTTTACGGTACGCAAACATTTATCACGCACTTGCAAGCGACGATTCAAGAAGGCGCGCTGATGATGAGTGATGGCGCAAACACGGTGGACGTGGAGTGTGTGCGCTGGTTGTAAATTACTAAAAACCGCTAAATTTGCTATGTTTTTAATAGCAATTTAGGCAATAAATACGCCAGCTAGAGGCACATTTAAGCCTTAAATTCACTGAACCTGTTCAGCCCTGTAGAACCCTGAGCCCACCAGTACTTGCTTGATGTTTTGTGCATCCACAAGAACGGGTTTCAGCAAAAAAGATGGCACGACTTTGACGCCGTTGTTGTAGGTTTTGCTGTCATTCACCGTGGGGGCTTTGCCTTGAATCAAGGCCTCGGCCATTTGGGCAGTTACACGGGCTAGCTCGCGGGTGTCTTTGAAGACGGTGGACGATTGCTGACCGCGCAGCACAGCTTTGGTAGCAGGAATGTCTGCGTCTTGACCGGTAATAACTGGCATAGGGTTACCCGCTTGCCCGTAGCCCGCTTTGATGAAGCCAGTAATCAACTCGGCGGCTATGCCATCGTTGGGAGACAGTACAGCATCTAAACGCAGCTTTGAATAATATTTAGGCAACAAAACACTCAAACGCGCTTTTGCGATAGCGCCATTCCAGCCTTTGGTGGAAACGTTGTTCATGCCCTCTTGGCCAGATTCAATCACCAGTTGTTTTTTGTCAATGTAGGGCTTGAGCACAGACATGGCGCCGTCGTAGAAGAAAAAAGCATTGTTGTCGTCTTGCGAGCCAGCGAACAGCTCTATACGGAACGGGCCTTTGCCAGCGGCTAGTTCTAGGCGTTTCACAATGTCAGCGCCTTGTTTCACGCCGACGTCAAAATTGTCGAACGTGGCGTAGTAGTCCACATTGGCGCTGTCGCGGATCAAGCGGTCGTAAGAGATAACTTTGATTTTTTTATCGCCAGCTTTTTTCAGCACAGCAGTTAGTTTTTTGCCATCCACCGCAGCAATCACCAATACTTTGACACCTTTTTGAATCATGCCCTCGATTTGCGCAATCTGCATGTCTGCGCCAGCGCTGGCGTATTGCAAATCTGACGCAAGGTTGACCTTGTTCAGCTCCCGCATGATGGACAAACCGTCGTTTACCCAGCGCATGTTACTGAATTCGGGCATAGACACACCCACCGCGATTTGCTCTTGCGCCAACGCCACCGAGCCGAAAGCCAAGCAAGCTGCCGCCAACGAAAATTTAACCTTTTGAAACAGCATACTCACCTTTGTTACTTAATATTGTGAACCAATCGATTACTTTGTCCAATGATTGAACTAAGTAACCGATTATCAAGAAGATCAAGAAACGCGTCTAGTGCCTAATGGCTACGATAACTCAGGACATACCCTGTGTTTACAAATTAACGGGCTAGTTACGCTCTGTCGCCCGTTTTATGTTCACTTTTTACCCACGCATGGCTCAAACCCACCAGATCCTCCACCCAAGGCGTAACCGATACCGAAACCACCCGCTTTGGTCGAGCCTGATACACCGCCGCCTACCTTGATGGACAAACGCTCTGTGATACGCGTTGCCAAGCCAATGGCAAAGCCGTTCTCGCTGCCCGATTTGGCCACACCTGCACCTACATAAACCAAGCCGCACTCACCCGTCGTCGGCAGCGGCATATAGGCGGTCGCCAGTGCAATAGCAGTGAGTTGGGCTGCTTTGCGGTCAACATCGGCCAACTGCGACAAAGTGGCAGAATTCGGCGCTGAATCACCCTTTTCGCCTTTATCGCCCTTGTCCCCTTTCAAACCATCAGCGCCATTGGTTCCATTTGCGCCAGTGCCACCATTAGTGCCATTGGCTCCATTGGCTCCATTGGCTCCATTCGCTCCATTGGCTCCATTCGCTCCGTTCGCTCCGTTCATCCCAGCCCCCCCCTGAATTCCTTGAGCACCTGTATCACCTTTATTGCCTTTATCACCCTTGTTGCCTTTATCGCCTTTATCGCCTTTATCGCCTTTATCGCCTTTATCGCCTTTATCGCCCAGCTCACCTTTAGCACCTGTTGCACCTGTATAACCTCTTGGACCTCTATCTCCTTGATCTCCCTTAGGTCCGGCAGGTCCAGCTGGCCCAGGCGTGCCATGGTGGTCATCATCACCGCCACTCGCCAATGAAGCTGTCGTGTGCAAAGCACCTATCACAAGCAC
>JBEBJY010000055.1:0-18830 GCA_040079635.1 Burkholderiaceae bacterium
CGATGGAAGAAGGCTTGCGCTTCGCGATTCGTGAAGGCGGCAAGACCGTCGGCGCGGGTGTGGTGGCTAAGATTATTGCTTAATTGCAGATAAAGCAAATCGAAAGATTTGTAGGGAAAATCTCTAGGGGTATAGCTCAATTGGCAGAGCGTCGGTCTCCAAAACCGAAGGTTGTAAGTTCGATTCTTACTGCCCCTGCCACCTAAAAAGGTGGCGAGTTGAGTGAATTAAGTGAACCAAGAAAGCCCATTTAGATCAAATGGGCTTAGTCGTCTCAGGAAGTGAAGCGTTTGCATCGTTTTTTGAGGCTAAATATTGAAAAGATTGCAGAGTAAACATGGCTAGTCCACAAGTTGAAACCGTCGGAACCGGCGCTGAAAAAATGAAGCTCGCACTGGCTGCGGGCCTGGTGCTGGCTGCGATTGTTGCGTTTTACATGCTGGCAAAACAAGGTCAATTGGCACAATGGGGTGCTTTGCTGGCTTGTTTGGTGGCGGCGGGCGCAGTGTTTTTTACGTCCGAAACAGGCAAGCAATTGATCGGTTTCGGTCGTGACTCTGTACGTGAAGTCAAAAAAGTGGCGTGGCCAACTCGCAAAGAAACGGTGCAAATGACGGCCTATGTATTTGGCTTTGTGCTGATCATGGCGATTTTCTTGTGGGCAACTGACAAAACGCTTGAATGGCTGATCTTCGATTTGATTTTGGGTTGGAAAAAATAATGATTGAAGAAACTATGGTTCCTGATGACGCGGTTGACATGACGCCGGCGGTTGAGGCTTCGGCTGCGCCAGTTGCTGCCGTAGTCAATCCTGATCTGCGTTGGTACGTGGTGCATGCCTATTCGGGTATGGAAAAGACTGTTGAGCGCAACATCATTGAGCGCATTGCGCAATCAGCTGCACCTTCAAAATTTGGTCGTATTTTGGTGCCTACTGAAGAAGTGGTGGAAATCAAAAACGGTCAAAAGAAGACGACTGAGCGTAAATTCTTTCCAGGATATGTGTTTGTCGAGATGGTCATGGATGATGACACTTGGCATTTGATCAAGCACACGAATAAAGTTACTGGTTTCATTGGTGGTGGAAAAAATCGCCCATCTCCAATCTCTGAGGCGGAAGTCCAGAAAATTGTGAGCCAGATGCAGACCGGCACTGAGAAGCCGCGTCACAAGGTTGAGTTTGAGGTGGGTGAATTTGTGCGAGTCAAAGACGGTCCGTTCACAGACTTCAATGGCTCGGTCGAAGAGGTTAATTACGAGAAAAGCAAAGTGCGTGTGGCAGTTACCATTTTTGGTCGATCAACACCTGTCGAGCTGGAATTTAGCCAGATCGAGAAAACGTAAATTTGAATTAAAGGTTTTGCGCTTTTTCAACTCGGCGCAAAAAACAGGTAAAACTTATTGAATGAGTTTTGCGGTTTAAAAGAGTTGTTAACCCCGGGAAGCTTGGCTAAGTGTTAAGCGTTATGACCCGTAAGGAGTATAAAAATGGCGAAAAAAATCGTCGGTTTTATCAAGCTGCAAGTTCCAGCAGGTAAAGCCAATCCATCACCACCAATCGGTCCAGCATTGGGTCAACGTGGTTTGAACATCATGGAGTTCTGCAAGGCGTTTAACGCGCAGACTCAAGGCGTTGAGCCAGGTTTGCCATTGCCTGTGGTTATCACAGCATTTGCAGACAAGAGCTTCACCTTCATCATCAAAACACCGCCAGCGACTGTTTTGATCAAGAAGGCGATCAAGTTGGACAAAGGTTCAGCTCGTCCGCACACAGACAAAGTTGGCAAAATCACGCGCGCACAGCTCGAAGAAATTGCTAAAACAAAAATGAAAGACATGACCGCTGCTGATTTAGACGCAGCCGTCCGTACCATCGCTGGTACTGCGCGCTCAATGGGTGTCAACACGGAGGGCGTGAAATGAGCAAGCTCACCAAGAAACAAAAGACCCAAGTTGGCAAAGTAGACGGCAACAAGCTGTACGCATTGGCGGATGCTTTGGTGTTGGTTAAAGAATTTGCTACTGCAAAGTTTGACGAGTCTATCGACGTTGCTGTGCAACTCGGTGTAGATTCTAAGAAATCAGACCAAGTGGTTCGTGGCGCTGTCGTGTTGCCTAACGGTACAGGTAAAACAGTTCGCGTAGCAGTGTTTGCCCAAGGTGCTAAAGCTGAAGAAGCTAAAGCGGCTGGTGCCGACATTGTTGGCATGGACGATTTGGCTGCGATGGTCAAAGCTGGCGACATGCCGTTTGACATCGTGATTGCTGCACCAGACGCGATGCGCGTGGTTGGTACGCTCGGTCAAATTCTCGGCCCACGTGGTTTGATGCCTAACCCAAAAGTCGGTACGGTTACGCCTGATGTTGCTACAGCGGTTAAAAACGCCAAAGCAGGTCAAGTGCAGTTCCGTGTCGACAAAGGCGGCATCGTGCACTCCACGATCGGTCGTCGTTCGTTTGACAATGACAAGTTGCAAGGCAACTTGGCTGCGTTGGTTGAAGCTTTGCAAAAAGCCAAGCCAGCTACCAGCAAAGGTGTGTATTTGAAAAAAATCGCCGTGTCTTCCACCATGGGTGTGGGCGTACGTGTTGATTCGCAAACTGTTGCTGCTGCTTAATTGCACAGGAAGAGTTTAAAAATTTGAGTTGCTCAATGGATTTCTAATAAGAAATCTGGCGAGTGACTTGATGTGGTGGGCTGGCAATTGCTTCGAGCAATTGCTGGGCCATCCAAGACCGTTGGTGTGTTTGGGTTTGAAAAGACGACAACACGTAAACATTTGCTTTTCAGTAAATGACCAACGCAGATGGCGATCCCGCTGCATAGGAATTTTCCGAAACAGTTGGTCGCTGATTATTTGGCGTGCAAATGGGGTGAGCCAGTTAAATGGGCACTTCAAATGCATATTAAGGAGTAAATCTTGAGTCTTAATCGCAGTGAGAAACAAGCCGTCATTGATGAAGTGAACGGCCTCGCAGCAAAAGCTCAAACGCTCGTGATCGCGGAATACCGTGGCATTACGGTCGCTGACATGACTAAATTGCGCTCATCTGCGCGCAGCAATGGCGTTAGCCTGAGTGTGTTGAAAAACACCTTGGCTCGTCGTGCTGTTGCAGGCAGTGCTTTTGATGTTGTGGCTGACCAAATGACCGGTCCCTTGATCTATGGCTTTTCTATTGATGCAGTAGCTGCCGCGAAAGTGGTTGCTGACTTTGCGAAAACCAATGATAAATTGGTGATTCGCGCGGGTGCGTTTGCGGGAAAAGCTTTGGACGTGAACGGCGTTAAACAATTGGCAAACATTCCTTCGAAAGAAGTGTTGTTGGCGCAATTGGTGGGCTTGTTGCAATCCCCAATCTCTCGTACAGCACGTGTGCTGGCCGCAGTAGCCGGGACAAAAGGCGAAGCAGTCGCAGCTTAATCGTAAGATTAAGAGTTGACGATATTTGTAACCAATGTAAATTTTGGGGCTGCTCATAAAATGAGCAATCACCCTGATAAAAGGAAATAAAAATGGCATTTGATAAAGACGCATTTTTGACAAGTCTTGACAGCATGACGGTCATGGAACTCAACGACTTGGTGAAAGCCATCGAAGAGAAATTTGGCGTGAGCGCTGCAGCTATGGCAGGTCCTGCCGCTGCGGCTGGCCCAGCTGCGGCAGCTGAAGAGCAAACTGAGTTCAACGTCATGCTTCTTGAAGTTGGCGCGAACAAAGTATCTGTGATTAAAGCGGTTCGCGAAATCACCGGCCTTGGCTTGAAAGAAGCTAAAGACTTGGTAGACGGCGCTCCTAAAGCTGTTAAAGAAGGTGTTTCGAAAGCAGACGCTGACGCAGCTAAGAAGAAGCTTGAAGAAGCTGGTGCTAAGGCCGAGCTGAAATAAGCTTTGCTTTGCGCGAAGGCTGGAGTCCTTGAAAAGGGTCTCCAGCCTTTCCTGCTTAAACAGTATTTGAGAGTGCACTGAACAGCAAACTACAAAGTTTGTTTTTCAGTGTCTTCTGACCCCGACTGCAGAAGATGCCTTGGTTCGGGTTGCGTGCAATGCGCAACCGTCCGCCAATGGTTGGTAGCGGCCAACCACCAAGCCTGTTGCGTGTATATATCTTTCGTAGGTATGTCATGCAACAGATCAGTTGCGTATGTCCAGGACAAACCGTCTTAAGCCCGGAGAGCACATGCCAAATACGACAAGTAATTTAACGTCAAGTTATTCATATACCGAACGCAAGCGTATTCGTAAAAACTTTGGAAACCGCGAAAGCGTCTTAGAAATTCCATATCTGCTGCAGATGCAAAAAGATGCGTACACGGCATTTTTGCAAGCAGGTATTTTGCCTCAAAAGCGTACGAACGAAGGTTTGCAAGCCGCCTTCACAGGTGCGTTCCCCATTGTTTCGCACAACGGCTTTGTAGAGATGAAGTTCTTGGATTACAACCTTGCTAAGCCAGGTTTTGATGTGCGTGAGTGTCAAACCCGTGGTTTGACGTACGGCTCAGCCGTGCGTGCAAGAGTTCAATTGATTATCTATGATCGTGAATCTTCCACGACGCATTCAAAAGTTGTCAAAGAAGTCAAAGAGCAAGAAGTCTACATGGGTGAAGTGCCTTTGATGACTGAAAAGGGCTCATTTGTGATCAACGGAACAGAGCGCGTGATTGTGTCTCAGTTGCACCGTTCACCGGGCGTGTTCTTTGAGCACGACAAAGGCAAGACGCACAGCTCCGGTAAGTTGTTGTTCTCTGCTCGTATCATTCCATACCGTGGCTCATGGTTGGATTTTGAGTTTGATCCAAAAGACATTTTGTATTTCCGTGTGGATCGTCGTCGCAAAATGCCTGTTAGCATTTTGCTCAAAGCAATTGGCTTGAATCCAGAGTCTATTTTGGCCAACTTCTTTGTCAACGACCAGTTTCGTTTGATGGACAGTGGTGCGCAAATGGAATTCGTGGCAGAGCGTATCCGTGGCGAAGTTGCTCGTTTTGACATTACAGACAAATCTGGCAAAGTTATTGTTGCAAAAGATAAGCGCGTAACGGTTCGTCACACACGTGAGCTTGAACAATCAGGCACAACACACATCAGTGTGCCGGAAGATTATTTGCTAGGTCGTGTGGTCGCCAAGTCTATTGTTGATGCTGAGACGGGTGAGATCATTGCAAAAGCAAATGATGAATTGACAGAGACTTTGCTTAAAAAGCTGCGTACTGCTGGCATTGAAGACTTACCATGCATCTATACCAATGAGTTAGACCAAGGTTCATACATTTCACAAACTTTGCGTACTGATGAAACGGTTGATGAATTTGCAGCACGCGTCGCGATTTATCGCATGATGCGCCCAGGTGAGCCGCCAACAGAAGATGCTGTCCAGGCATTGTTCCAGCGCTTGTTCTACAACCCAGACACGTATGATTTATCACGTGTGGGTCGTATGAAATTCAATGCAAAAATGGGGCGTGCCGAATCGACAGGGCCTATGGTTATGACCAACGAAGACATTTTGTCTGTGGTCAAAATTTTGGTTGATTTGCGCAATGGCCGTGGCGAAGTGGACGACATCGATCACTTGGGCAATCGTCGTGTTCGTTGCGTGGGTGAGTTGGCTGAAAACCAATACCGTACAGGCTTAGCGCGGATTGAAAAAGCTGTGAAAGAGCGTTTGGGTCAAGCAGAGCAAGAGCCGTTGATGCCGCACGACTTGATCAATAGCAAGCCAATTTCTGCTGCGTTGAAAGAATTCTTTGGTGCATCACAGCTGTCACAGTTCATGGATCAAACGAATCCATTGTCGGAAATCACACACAAGCGTCGTATTTCTGCGCTTGGCCCTGGCGGTTTGACGCGCGAGCGCGCAGGCTTTGAAGTTCGTGACGTGCACGTGACTCATTATGGTCGCGTGTGTCCTATTGAAACGCCGGAAGGTCCAAACATTGGTTTGATCAACTCGCTCGCTTTGTATGCGCGTCTCAACGAATATGGGTTCATTGAGACACCGTATCGTCGCGTGATTGATGGCAAAGCCACCATGCAAATTGATTACCTATCAGCGATTGAAGAAGGTAAGTATGTGATTGCTCAGGCCAATGCAGGCTTGGATAAAAATGGCGTATTGACCGATGAGTTGGTATCTGCCCGTGAAACTGGGGAGTCGATTTTTGTTGGTGCAGAGCGTGTTCAATACATGGATGTGTCACCAGGTCAGATTGTCTCTGTCGCTGCGTCATTGGTTCCGTTCTTGGAGCATGATGATGCAAACCGTGCTTTGATGGGTGCGAATATGCAGCGTCAAGCTGTTCCAGTATTACGTCCGGAAAAGGCGTTTGTCGGTACCGGTATTGAACGTGTTTCTGCCGTTGACTCTGGTACCGTTGTAACGGCTACCCGTGGCGGTATTGTTGATTACGTTGATGCAACACGTATCGTTGTTCGTGTGAACGATGCTGAAGCGCAAGCGGGTGAAGTTGGTGTTGATATTTACAATTTGATCAAATATCAGCGTTCTAACCAAAATACCAATATTCATCAACGTCCTATCGTCAAAAAAGGCGACAAGTTAACTAAAGGTGACGTGGTTGCCGACGGTGCTTCTACGGATTTGGGTGAGTTGGCGTTGGGTCAAAACATGTTGATTGGCTTTATGCCATGGAATGGTTATAACTTCGAAGATTCGATTTTGATCAGCGAGCGTGTTGTGGCGGAAGATCGCTATACATCCATTCACATCGAAGAGTTGGTGGTGATGGCTCGTGACACGAAGCTTGGAGCTGAAGAGATTACGCGCGATATTCCTAATTTGTCTGAGCAACAACTCAACCGCATGGATGATTCCGGGATCATTTACGTGGGTGCAGAAGTTGAACCAGGCGATACTTTGGTTGGTAAAGTGACGCCCAAGGGTGAAACAACATTGACGCCTGAGGAAAAGTTGCTGCGTGCAATCTTCGGTGAAAAAGCCAGCGATGTGAAAGACACATCACTGCGCGTTAGCCAAGGTTCACGTGGTACCGTTATTGACGTTCAGGTTTTCACTCGCGAAGGTATCGTGCGTGACAAGCGTGCACAACAAATTATTGATGATGAATTGAAGCGTTTCCGCCTTGATTTGAATGATCAATTACGCATCGTTGAGGCTGATTCTTTTTCACGTATTGAAAAATTATTGATTGGGAAAGTTGCAAATGGAGGGCCGCAAAAGCTTGCTAAAGGCACAAAAATCGACAAAGCATATTTGGACTCTGTTGAGAAATTCCATTGGTTTGATATTCGTCCAGCGGATGATGACGTTGCAGCGCAATTGGAAAGCATCAAAAACTCAACTGAGCAAACACGTCATAGTTTTGATTTGGCCTTTGAAGAAAAGCGTAAAAAATTGACCCAAGGCGACGAGTTGCCGGCAGGCGTTTTGAAAATGGTTAAGGTCTACCTGGCGGTGAAGCGTCGCTTGCAGCCTGGTGACAAGATGGCTGGTCGTCACGGTAACAAAGGTGTCGTATCAAAAATTTTGCCAGTGGAAGATATGCCATTCATGGCCGATGGCACACCATGTGACATTGTCCTGAACCCATTGGGCGTTCCATCACGTATGAACGTTGGACAGGTTTTAGAAGTGCACTTGGGCTGGGCTGCTAAGGGTATTGGCCAACGCATTGGTGACATGCTGCAAGCGGAAACTAAAGTGGCTGAAATGCGCCAATTCTTTGAAACGCTTTACAACACATCAGGTCGTCAAGAAGACTTTAGCAAGTTGAATGATTTGCAAATCAATGAAATGGCCGCGAATCTTTCAAACGGCGTCACATTTGCAACACCCGTGTTCGATGGTGCGTCGGAAGACGAAATTCGATCCATGTTGAAGTTGGCTTATCCTGATGATATTGCTAAGACCAAAGGCCTAACAGCGACTCGCACGCAAGCCCAGCTGTACGATGGTCGTACGGGTGATGCTTTTGATCGCACAACAACCGTGGGTTATATGCACTTCTTGAAACTTCACCATTTGGTGGATGACAAAATGCATGCACGTTCAACGGGCCCTTACAGCTTGGTGACGCAGCAACCTTTGGGTGGTAAAGCGCAGTTCGGTGGACAGCGTTTTGGTGAGATGGAGGTCTGGGCGCTGGAAGCTTATGGCGCGTCTTATGTGTTGCAAGAAATGTTGACGGTGAAATCTGATGACGTGCAAGGTCGTACACGTGTGTACGAAAGCATTGTCAAGGGTGAGCACACTATTGAGGCTGGTATGCCTGAGTCGTTCAACGTGTTGGTCAAAGAGATTCGCTCTCTGGGTATCGACATGGAATTAGAGCGCGGATAAAAAACGCGTTTAAGAAGCATATTAGTTTCGAATAAATCACGGACAAGAATAAGGACTCACACATGAAATCATTACTCGATCTGTTTAAACAGTTCACGCCAGATGAAAATTTCCATGCCATTAAAATTGGCATGGCGTCGCCCGAGAAAATTCGGTCGTGGTCATTCGGTGAAGTAAAAAAACCTGAAACCATCAACTATCGCACTTTCAAGCCTGAGCGTGACGGTCTGTTTTGTGCCAAAATTTTTGGCCCTATCAAAGACTATGAATGCTTATGCGGCAAGTACAAACGCCTCAAGCACCGTGGTGTTATTTGCGAAAAGTGCGGCGTTGAAGTTACGCAAACCAAAGTTCGTCGTGAGCGCATGGGTCATATTGATCTGTCTGCACCTTGCGCGCACATTTGGTTTTTGAAGTCATTGCCATCCCGCTTGGGCATGGTTTTGGATATGACTTTGCGGGATATCGAACGCGTCTTGTATTTTGAAGCGTACGTCGTGACAGATCCAGGCATGACGCCGCTGAAAAAATACAGCATCATGTCTGAAGATGATCATGACACGCAGCGCAAAGAACATGGCGATGAGTTCATCGCGAAAATGGGCGCTGAAGGCATCAAAGATCTGTTGAGTGATCTCGACATCGACATGATCATTGAAAAATTGCGTGGCGATTTGACTGGATCAGAAGTCAAAATCAAGAAAAATTCCAAGCGTCTCAAGTTGATGGAGGCTTTCAAGAAGTCTGGTATCAAGCCTGAGTGGATGGTGATGGATGTGTTGCCTGTATTGCCACCGGATTTGCGTCCTTTGGTGCCGTTGGATGGTGGTCGCTTCGCAACGTCTGATTTGAATGACTTGTATCGCCGCGTAATTAACCGCAACAGCCGTTTACGTCGCTTGCTTGAGCTTAAAGCACCTGAAATCATTGCTCGCAATGAAAAGCGGATGTTGCAAGAGGCTGTTGACTCATTGTTGGACAATGGTCGTCGCGGCAAGGCGATGACCGGTGCTAACAAGCGCGCTCTGAAGTCTTTGGCTGACATGATTAAAGGTAAATCAGGTCGTTTCCGTCAAAACTTGTTGGGTAAACGTGTTGATTATTCTGGTCGTTCGGTTATTACTGTAGGCCCAACACTCAAGCTGCATCAGTGCGGCCTGCCAAAACTGATGGCACTTGAACTATTCAAGCCGTTCATTTTTGCGCAATTAGAAGCTCGTGGCATTGCTACAACTATCAAAGCTGCGAAGAAAGAAGTTGAATCAGGCACGCCAGTTGTTTGGGACATCTTGGAAGAGGTGATCAAAGAACATCCAGTGATGCTGAACCGCGCACCTACTTTGCATCGTTTGGGTATTCAAGCGTTTGAGCCCATTTTGATTGAAGGCAAAGCCATTCAGCTGCATCCGTTGGTCTGTTCGGCATTCAATGCTGACTTTGACGGTGACCAAATGGCTGTTCACGTGCCGCTGTCTGTCGAGGCGCAGATGGAAGCCCGCACTTTGATGTTGGCATCGAATAATATTTTGTTCCCCGCGAGTGGTGAACCCTCTATTGTTCCATCGCAAGACGTTGTGCTAGGTTTGTACTACACCACTCGCGACCGTACCAATGGTAAGGGCGAGGGCATGTTGTTTGCAAACACCACTGAAGTTCAGCGCGCGTTTGATGCTGGCGTGGTTGAGTTAACGGCACGTATCAATGTGCGATTGACTGAGTACACAAAAGACAAAGACACCGGCGAATTTGTACCATCTACAAAGCTTTGGGAAACCACAGCAGGACGCGCTTTGCTGAGCGAAATATTACCAAAGGGTTTGCCTTTTGCAAATATCAACAAAGCGCTGAAGAAAAAAGAAATTTCAAAACTCATCAACGTTTCCTTCCGCAAATGCGGATTGAAAGAAACCGTGGTTTTCGCTGACAAGCTATTGCAAAACGGCTTCCGCTTGGCGACTAAAGCGGGTATTTCTATCTGCGTTGACGACATGCTGGTTCCAAAAGAGAAGTATGAAATCATCAAACGCTGCGAAACTGAAGTGAAAGAAATTGGGAACCAATATACTTCTGGTTTGGTGACCGCTGGTGAGCGCTACAACAAGGTTGTTGATATTTGGGGTAAAGCGGGTGACGAAATCTCTAAAGTCATGATGGCACAGTTGGCAGTAGAAAAAACCATCGATCGTCATGGAAAAGAAGTCAATCAAGAGTCGTTTAACTCCATTTACATGATGGCTGACTCAAGTGCCCGTGGTTCTGCTGCTCAGATTCGTCAGCTCGCTGGTATGCGCGGTTTGATGGCGAAGCCGGACGGCTCAATCATTGAAACACCGATCACCGCTAACTTCCGTGAAGGTTTGAACGTGCTTCAGTACTTTATTTCTACCCACGGTGCTCGAAAAGGTCTCGCGGATACTGCTTTGAAGACGGCTAACTCTGGTTACTTGACGCGTCGTTTGGTTGACGTCACGCAAGACTTGGTCGTGACAGAGCAAGACTGCGGTACGCACGACGGTTCGTTGATGCGCGCTATCGTCGAAGGTGGTGAAGTGATTGAATCATTGCGCGACCGCATTTTGGGTCGCTCGGCTGCAGACGATATTCTCCATCCGGAAAATCGCTCTGTACTGGCAACAGCAGGCGCTATGCTTGACGAAGACTTGATTGACGAACTCGAAGCTGCTGGTGTAGACGAAGTCAAGGTTCGCACGGCACTGACTTGCGAAACACGTTTCGGTATTTGCGCAACTTGTTATGGTCGCGATTTGGGCCGTGGTGGTTTGATCAATGGCGGCGAAGCTGTCGGTGTGATTGCTGCACAGTCTATTGGTGAGCCAGGCACTCAGCTGACCATGCGTACCTTCCATATCGGCGGTGCGGCTTCACGTGCTGCTATTGCGTCTAGCGTCGAAGCAAAATCAAATGGCGTGATTGGCTTCAATGCCACCATGCGCTATGTGACGAACAGCAAGAAAGACTTGGTTGTCATTTCTCGCTCTGGTGAAATCGTTATCCATGACGAGCACGGACGTGAGCGCGAGCGTCATAAAGTACCTTACGGTGCGACTTTGGCTGTGAAGGCTGACGACAAAATCAAATCTGGCGCTATTTTGGCAAACTGGGATCCATTGACACGCCCCATCATTACTGAGTTTGCGGGTCAATCCAAGTTTGAAAACGTTGAAGAAGGTTTGACTGTTGCCAAGCAGGTTGACGAGGTGACCGGTTTGTCCACCATGGTGGTTATTGACCCGAAACGTCGTGGTGCGGCTAAAGTTGTGCGACCTCAAGTGAAGCTCATTGATGCAACGGGCAACGAAGTGAAGATTCCTGGCACAGACCACTCGGTGACGATTGGTTTCCCTGTTGGGGCTTTGATTCAAGTGCGCGATGGTCAAGACGTGGGCCCTGGCGAAGTGTTGGCCCGTATACCTATCGAAGGACAAAAAACCCGCGATATTACCGGTGGTTTGCCACGTGTTGCCGAGTTGTTCGAAGCGCGAACGCCGAAAGACAAAGGTACATTGGCAGAAATGACGGGTACAGTGTCGTTTGGTAAGGAGACAAAAGGCAAAATCCGTATGCAAATCACGGATCCAGACGGTAAAGTTTGGGAAGATCTCGTGCCGAAAGAGAAAAATATTTTGGTGCACGAAGGTCAAGTGGTCAACAAAGGTGAAAGCGTTGTTGACGGCCCAGCGGATCCACAAGATATTTTGCGTTTGCTCGGTAGCGAAGAGTTGGCACGTTACATTGTTGACGAAGTGCAAGACGTTTACCGATTGCAAGGCGTGAAAATCAATGACAAACACATTGAGGTGATCGTTCGTCAAATGTTGCGTCGTGTGGTTGTAGAGAACGCAGGTGATTCAAGCTACATCAATGGTGAGCAAGTTGAGCGTGCGGCAATGTTGAATACCAACGACGCCTTGCGCGCAGAAGGCAAGTTGCCAGCGACGTTCTCTAACTTGTTGCTGGGCATTACCAAAGCATCCCTGTCTACTGACAGTTTCATCAGCGCTGCGTCGTTCCAAGAGACGACCCGTGTGTTGACGGAAGCCGCCATTATGGGCAAACGCGATCCTTTGCGTGGTTTGAAAGAAAACGTGATTGTTGGTCGTTTGATTCCCGCTGGTACTGGCTTGGCTTATCACCAAGCACGTAAAGCGAAAGAGCAGATGGACGATGTTGAGCGTCAAGCAATTGCACAAGCTGAAGCAGAAGAGCGCGACGGATTGGCAAATGGCTCAAGCGAAGAAGCTTCTGCTGAAGTTGTCGCCACGGAAAACGTAGCTACTGAGTAATATCTTTTAAGATATCAATCTCAGGTGTGACTAAACGCCCCATTATCGCTAAGCGGTTGTGGGGCGTTTTTATTGTGTCTTAACGTCGATTGCTATGACGGATTCATCAATGCTTAAAACAACGCTTTGGGTAAGTTTTTTCACTATTTGTATCTGCTGGGTCATCGGCGCGTATAACCGGATGGTGCGTATGCGAGCCTTAGCTTTGGCTAAAGATGCTAGTGAGCTAGAGGTTTCTCAATACAATCTTGCTATCAAACAATTCCCAGCATCCTTGCTCGCAGCTGTATTTGCTTTTAAAACGGTCATTCAAAGTGATGACAAAATGACATGACCTTGCAAGAATCATCTGAAACAATTAAAAATACACCAACTCAAATTCCGTTGTGGAGGCAGTTGCAAAGTACGGCAAACGTGTTGATGGCCGTACGCTCTGGAGAATCGGGTACAAGTGCGTTGAGGCAGGTAGATGCTAGTTTGCGACCTGGTGTTCAAGCGCTCAGTTTTCATGCGTGGCGTTGGTTAGGTACTGCTGAAATCATTAAAAGCTATTTGGCTAAACGCACACCACCGCAGGATGCTGATGCTTTGCTATGCGTTGCTTTGGCAATTTTGTGCGGTGAAAGTACAAGCTTGCACTATGAGGCATTTACCTTGGTTGATCAGGCTGTTGAGGCGGCCAAACGCAACCCAAATTCCAACGCATCCAGCAACTTCATCAATGCTTGTTTACGGCGCTATTTGCGAGAAAAAGACGTACTGACCCAAAAGGCGCTAACGCACCCTGTTGGGCAATGGAATCACCCACAGTGGTGGATCAAACGGCTCAAAATTGACCACCCAAACTCTTGGCAAGAGATATTGCGGTCAAATAACTCGCACGCACCTTTGTCTTTGCGTGTAAATACTAAAAAAACGGATGTAGACAGCTATTTAAATACCTATAATGCTATTAATAATATAGCAAATAGTGGAGTGCGGCAGATCGGAGAATTTGGCATTAGTTTTGATAAAGCTCTTCCAATTCATGGGATTTTAGGCTTTGCTGATGGCTCGGTTTCAGTGCAAGATGCCGCGGCCCAGCTGGCCGCGCCTTTGTTGTTAGGTGGCATGAATTTAAGCGCTAAATCACGAGTTTTAGATGCTTGCGCAGCGCCGGGCGGTAAAACGGCACACTTGCTTGAGATTGCTGATTGTGAGGTCGTTGCGTTGGATATAGATGCTGCGCGTTGTGAGTTGATTCACCAAAATTTGAACCGTGTTGGTTTAAGCGCAAAAGTCATTGTGGCGGATGCTGCCAAGCCAGATACTTGGTTTGATGCCCAGAAAGACGCTTTGTTTGATGCCATTTTGCTGGATGCACCGTGCACAGCGTCGGGTATTGTGCGCCGTCATCCTGATATTCGTTGGTTGCGCCGTGAAACCGACATCGCCCAGCTCGCCGAAATTCAACGGCATTTGTTAGCCACGCTTTGGAAGCTAGTGAAGCCTGGGGGTAGATTGCTCTATTGCACCTGTTCTGTGTTCAAGGCTGAAGGGCATGATCAAGTCACGTTGTTCACTGCAAACAACAAAAATGCGAAGCTTCTTAGCTCGCCTGGGCATTTAATACCCAAAAACAGTGCAAAAACTGGCGTCGTCGCACACAATGAGCACAGTAATGAACTGACTAACCATGATGGATTTTTTTACGCGCTCTTTGAAAAGCAATCAACTTAAGTACGCCAATATGCTGCTACGAAGTTTTGTTGCGTATATTTTTGTGGGTATCGCTGCTACGCAAGTGGTTCATGCAGCGAATTCAGAAATAACTACACCGGCAAGCATCAGTACTCTTCAAGTTGAGCGCAGCGATGGTGCTGTTTTCTTAAATGCGCAATTGACTTTTGACTTGCCAGCACCGGTAGAAGACGTTTTACTCAAAGGCATTCCGCTGTTTTTTGTTGCGGAGGTCGAGGTTAGACGAGATCGCTGGTTTTGGTATGACAAAAAATTAGCCATTGCAACACGGCAAATACGCCTCGCCTACCAACCATTAACGCGCAGATGGCGCTTGAATGTCTCCAGTGGGGCGGGGGGGGTTGGCGGCGGGCTTGGTGGCGGTTTGCCTCAGTACTTCGATACTTTGGCTGAAGCGATGTCTAAAGTGCAACGTATCAATCGCTGGCGTATTGTTGAATTGGCCGAGTTAGATCCAGATGTGCTTCACACCGTTGAATTGAGTTTTAAGTTGGACATTTCTCAACTTCCTCGCCCCTTTCAAATTGGCTTGATTGGGCAAAGCGACTGGAATATATCGACTACAAAAAGTATCCGGTTTGCGTCTGAGGTCAGCAAGTGAGCAAATTGTTGATGCTTTTGGGCTTGGATCCAAGTCTTTCAAAGTCGCGGCAGCTCCGGTGGTTGCTTGGCATTGGCGCAGCAGTCATGGTGTTCGTCGGCTTGGCACTGCTTTTTTTACTCACCATATCCACCAATAACCGTGAGCAATACGAAAATACTTATGGCCAACTGCTGATCGTCAATACCATCGTTGCATCCTTGCTGCTTTTGCTGATTGTTTGGTTGGCAATTCGCTTGATTGTGCGATTAAAACAAGGAAAATTTGGTAGCCAGCTATTGGTTAAGTTGGCGTTGATTTTTGCTTTGGTGGGTTTCGCGCCCGGGGTTTTGATTTATGTCGTGTCCTACCAGTTCGTCTCCAGATCCATTGAAAGCTGGTTTGATGTCAAAGTTGAAGCTGCACTGGATGCAGGTTTAAATTTAGGTCGCGTTACGATTGATGTACTGTCTACAGAACTCAGCAGCAATACCGCTGTGGCGGCAAGACGGCTTTCTGATATGTCTGATGTGGCAGCTTCGCTAGAGTTGGAGCGCATTCGCGAACAGTTGTCCGTACAAGATGCTTTTTTGTGGACATCGACAGGGCAACTCATCGGTAGCGCAGGTGCCTCTCGCTACCAAATTAACCCAGATCGACCCACCCAGCAACAATTGCGCACAGCAAAACTGCAACGTCAAATCGTTAACTTGGATGGACTTGATGAGGCCGCTGCCGGAGCAACAGCTACGCCTTCGGCGGTAAAAATCAAAGTCCTCTCAGCTGTGCAAGCTGGCGGTTTGGGGATCTCGGCAGAGCCACGGTTTTTGCAGGTGACACAGTTGCTTTCCCCCACGCTGGTTGCCAATGCCTTGGCTGTAACCGAAGCTAACCGTGAGTATCAAAACAGAGCCTTGGCTCGTGGTGGCTTGAAGCGGATGTACATCGCTACGTTGACTTTGAGCTTGTTTTTGGCGGTGTTTACAGCGGTCTTGTTGGCTGTGTTTTTGGGCGCTCAGTTGGCGGCTCCTTTGTTGTTACTGGCTGACGGCGTACGGCAAGTTGCAGCGGGTGACTTAACGCCTAAAGCTGTTTTGAAAAGTAAAGATGAACTAGGAGGTTTGACGCGTTCGTTTGCAGTCATGACGCAACAGCTTTTTGATGCGCGTGCAGCGGTGGATAGCAGCATGATGCAAGTCAACACGGCACGTGAAAATTTGCAAGTTATTTTGGACAACTTGACTTCTGGCGTCATTGTGTTGGATGCAAAAGGTGTTATTCAGTCGTTTAACCCTGGCGCAGCGCGAATTTTGCGTTCACCATTGGTTAATTTTTCAGGGCAGTCTTTGTCGAAAATTGCAGGACTTGAATCGTTTGCCTCTGGTGTGCAGTCGCAATTTGACGCCTATCTTAGCGAGCGAAAATTGCACAACCTTGACCATTGGCAGCACTCTTATGTGCTCAATCTGCAGGCTACTAACGACATCGGCGCGACACAAAGCGCGACGGCGCTATCGTCGCCTTATGCCACACAGCACACTATTAATTTGATTGCGCGTGGCGCAGAACTGCCAGGTGAAAATTTCAATCTGCTTGCCGACGAAGATGGCAAACAATCACTTCGCTTGTTGGTGTTTGATGATATTTCAGAGATTGTTTCCTCGCAACGTGCGCAAGCATGGGGTGATGTGGCTAGGCGCTTGGCGCATGAAATCAAGAATCCTCTGACACCGATTCAGCTTTCTGCTCAGCGGTTGGAGAAAAAACTGACGGGTAAATTAGAAGAGCCTGAGCAAGCCATTGTCACCAAATCCGTTAAAACCATTGTTGACCAAGTTGACGCGATGAAACGCTTGGTGAATGAGTTCAGAGATTACGCACGCTTGCCCGCTGCGGTGCTGAAACCCGTTGACCTCAACGCACTTGCGACTGATATTTTGCAACTTTACGGCGCAGAGGAAGGGCAATCAGGAAAAGCTACACATGGCTCCGCAACGATAACTCCCCAGTTAGACCCGCAGTGCCCGCGCATCTTGGGTGATGCGCAACAATTGAGACAGGTCATTCATAATTTGTTACAAAATGCTGTAGATGCTACAGATTCGTCACCAAATAAACAGGTCACCATTGCCACGCAATGGAATGCCGAAACACACCGCGTGCGGCTGGTGGTGACGGACACGGGGGCTGGTTTCCCTGAGTACATCTTAAAGCGCGCCTTTGAGCCATACGTCACCAGCAAAAGTCACGGCACAGGTTTGGGTCTAGCTGTTGTAAAAAAGATAGCAGACGAGCACAATGCCCGCATCGATATCTCAAATCGTGTTACAGATGGAGTCGCACAAGGGGCTCAAGTTTCGTTATCATTCACGGTAGACTCTGCACCAGCCGTGAAAGCTGGCTGATTTGTAAATTTAGAAAATAACTGCACACAATAAAAATTCAAAATGGCAAATATATTGGTGGTCGATGACGAGCTAGGCATTCGCGATTTATTGTGGGAAATCCTCAACGACGAAGGCCATACCGTTGAACTTGCTGAAAACGCAAGTCAAGCGCGTTTAGCCCGTAACCGTAGCAAGCCTGATTTGGTTTTGCTAGATATTTGGATGCCTGACACCGATGGTGTCACCCTGCTCAAAGAATGGGTAGGCGCAGGCCAGCTCAATATGCCCGTCATTATGATGAGCGGTCACGCTACCGTTGAAACCGCCGTTGAAGCCACCAAAATCGGCGCACAAGCTTTTTTAGAAAAACCAATTACGCTGCAAAAACTGCTCAAAGCGGTTGAAAACGGCTTGGCCCGCGAATCCAACAAAGTGGCCAGCGTTGCCGTAAGACAGCATGTGGGTGAGCTAACCTTAGAAAACTCCATGACCGGCGGGCAAATGCTGGCAAGAGCGGTTGATACCGGTCCGGTCGCCAACCAGTCCTTCAACCTTGACAAACCGCTCAGAGACGCCAGAGACGAATTCGAAAAAGCCTATTTTGAATTCCATCTCGCCAAAGAAGGCGGCTCCATGACCCGAATTGCTGAAAAAACCGGCTTAGAACGCACCCATTTGTACAGAAAATTGAAACAACTTGGCGTTGATCTCACACGCAGCAAGCGTGGCGGCAATTAAACGACTCTAACGCTGCTATAATCTGAGGCTCAGGCCCGGTAGCTCAGTTGGTAGAGCAGCGGATTGAAAATCCGCGTGTCACTGGTTCGATTCCAGTCCAGGCCACCAAACAAACCCTTATGGGTTATAGAAGCCCTGCTATCTAATACGTAGCAGGGTTTTTTCTTGTCTGTACGATGTAACGGCGGATGTAAGCGGATTTGTTCAATTTGCCTGATTGCAGCCAAAAGAAGCCCCGTGCAAGATAGGTTGAGTCAATCTCTTTTGCTTCGGTACAGATTTGGACATTCGCTAGCTAAGTTTTTTTCATCATCGTAGCTGTCTTCTCCCGTATGATTCTTTCCATGAATATCAAAACAATGTAAATGCGAGCTGGTCATGACGCAGACACTAATTGCAGTCGCCGTTCATAAGCTTTGAAAGCATGAGTCGATTTTTTGTAGCATGCGTATTTGCTTTTTGGTTGCTCTTTCTTTGGGCATTGACTGTTTTCGCGGATTTTCGATGGAGTTATGGCCATTGGATGTTGTTTCTTATTGGGGTTGGCATATTCGTGCCAGTTTGGATGTCTGCCAAGAGACGTGCGAAATCGAAGGTAACTCAAGAGCCGTATCTGCAACTCGATGACTTAGAAGTGCAGGTTGCGGTCAAAAAGAAGGCAGGTGTGTTGAATCTCACCCAAAATTGACCCCTTTAGGGCATTAATTTTCATTCAAATTTGACCCCTGTTAGAAACACTGTGCGTAGTAGTTATGCACAGGAG
>JBEBJY010000056.1:0-18556 GCA_040079635.1 Burkholderiaceae bacterium
GGTTCGCGTAAATATGTGCTGGCGAGCCTTGACCAAAGCTTGAAGCGCATGGGTTTGGATTACGTCGATATTTTTTACTCACACCGTTTTGACCCGGACACACCGCTGGAAGAAACCATGGGTGCGCTGGCAACGGCAGTACAGCAGGGTAAAGCCTTGTACGTCGGTATTTCAAGCTATTCCGCAACCAAAACACGCGAAGCTGCGGCTATTTTGCGCGATTTGAAAGTGCCGTGCTTGATTCACCAGCCGTCTTACAGCATGTTGAATCGCTGGATTGAGCCTGATTTGTTGGGCGCGCTGGAAGACAATGGCATGGGTTGCATCGCTTTTAGTGCGCTGGCGCAAGGTTTGTTGACCAACAAATATTTGAACGGCATTCCAGCAGATGCGCGCATCAACAAACCAGGTGGTGGATCGTTCAAAAGCGAGCATTTAAGTCCTCAAAATTTAACGCATGTGCGCGCCTTAAACGAGATGGCTATGGCGCGTGGGCAAAGCCTGGCGCAGATGGCGGTAGCTTGGGTACTGCGTGACAAACGCATGACATCGGCTTTGATTGGCGCGAGCAGCTCTAAGCAAATCGTTGAGCTGGTGAGTGCTTTGAAACAGTTGTCGTTTTCTACAGAAGAACTTGCGGCGATTGATCAGTACGCTATTGAAGGCGGCATCAATCTATGGCAAAAACCGTCTACCGACCAAGCCCTAATTTAAATTAGCTTGATCAGTAAGACGGCTGAAAATTACCAAGTTTTAACTTACTGGTTTTAACTTACTGGTTTTAACTTACCGGTTTTATCCGATGTAACCAGACAAACGGTAGCCTTGACCACGGTAAGTTTGAATGGTGTCACGGCCCAGCTTGCGACGCAAGTGGCTAATAAACACTTCCAACGTGTTGCTGCCAATATCGTCATCAAACGTGTAGATAGCGCTGGTCAGCGTTTCTTTGGAATGCAAACGGTCAGGGCGTGACGCTAAAACGCGCAAGATAGCCCATTCTTTGCCGGTCAAATTAGCTGGTACGCCATTCGCGGTAACGGTGTTGCGACCCAAATCGATTTGTAAAGCGCCACAGTCAAGAATCGCGCTGGCTGCACCACTGCGTCTGCGCTCAATAGCGCGCAAACGTGCAAGCAATTCATTCGGATCGCAAGGCTTGACCATGTAATCGTCAGCGCCAGCGTCTAGGCCTTTGATACGATCAGTAATTTGTCCTTTAGATGTGATCATGATGATGGACGCTTGATCGGCTTGCTTGCGAATAATCGGCAGCAAATCGATACCCTCACCATCAGGTAAAGACCAGTCAAGTAACACAGCGCCCCAATTGGTTGTTGGCAACAAATCTTTAGCAGTTTGCATATTTGGCGCGTGCGCAACGGTGTATCCCTTTCCCGTCAGGAAAGTAACCATGTCGTTGGCCATTGCAGCATCATCTTCAATAAATAGTATTCTCATATAGAGCCTTATTTGACATCAATGAGGTGAATATTACCTGAAACTTACCTAGATTGCTACTGCTAATGAGAACTTTTGTAATCTTTTTTGAAATCGTAGTAAACAAATGTAAGTATATACACAGCCTAAAGCGTGACTTTTCACACGAATTCTGCAGGGTTTTCAGATGCAAGAACCTGTTTTACCCATTCATCTAGCTTACTGGTATCGGTGCGCAAAATCTGTTGTTTTACGGTCAATATTTGTGCGGGATGCATTGAAAAACAACGCAGGCCCATGCCTAAAAGCAGACGTGTAAGACTCACATCTCCTGCCATTTCGCCACATACGCTAACATCTTTACCCTGTAATCTGCATTGTTGAATCGTGTTCGCTATCAAATGCAATACAGCGGGGTGCAATGGGTCGTACATGTGCGCGACGGCTTCATCCGCACGGTCAATGGCCAAGGTGTATTGAATCAAATCATTGGTGCCAAGCGACAAAAAATCAAAGTACTTTAAAAACGTTGGCAAAATCAACGCGGCAGCAGGAATTTCAATCATCGCACCAATTTTCACGTCACCATAGGGAATGCTTTTCGCGTCCAATTCCGCTTTGGCTTGCTTGATGAGCGCCAATGTTTGGTGAATTTCACCCACGGCGCACAGCATGGGAATCATCAACTTGATTTGCCCAAAACTACTGGCGCGCAAAATGGCGCGCAGCTGCGTTAAAAACATGTCAGGATCGGCCAAACTCCAGCGAATCGCACGCAACCCAAGGGCTGGGTTGAGGTGCGTGTCTTGCGCTTTTTCCAGACGCTCTTGTCGGTCTAATGGCTTGTCTGCCCCAATGTCTACCGTGCGAATGGTGACTGGCAAACCTTGCATGCCATCGACCGCACGCTTGTAGGCTTGAAATTGCTCTTCTTCATTGGGTAGTTTGGACTCACCTTTGCCGTCGCGCCCCATGAACAAAAATTCACTGCGAAACAAGCCCACGCCTACGGCACCTGCGTTCAGTGCGGCGGCGGCATCATCAGGTTGCTCAATGTTTGCCAGCAGCTCAATTTTTTCGCCATCCATGGTCACTGCTGGTGTGTTGCGCAAACGTGATAACCGCCCGCGCTCTAGCTCGCCTTGGCGTTGCTTGAAGCCATACTCCGCCAAAATAATCGGACTGGGGTCAACAATGACAACGCCCGCATCGCCGTCAATAATCACCCAGTCGTCTTGCCGAATCAAGGTGCTGGCAGAGCGTGCGCCAACAACAGCGGGAATGTTCATGCTGCGCGCCACAATGGCAGTGTGCGAAGTTTTACCGCCCACATCGGTCACAAAACCAGCAAACACGCTTTGTTTGAATTGCAGCATGTCAGCGGGCGATAGGTCATGCGCTACAAGTATCAAGGGCACATCTATGGTGTCGTCAAGCAACAAATCTTGCTGCCCTTTGCGCGGTTTGGACTCACGCTTGGCATCGCGTTTGGGGCGCCCCTCGCTGTCTACCAAAGGCAACGCCACGCCTTGCATGTGGCGCAAAATGCGTTCAACGACTTGCTCTAAATCTGCTTTGCGCTCACGCAGGTAAGCGTCTTCCATCTCGTCAAACTGACGCGCTATCAGCTCCAGCTGCGTCGTGAGCGCCCACTCTGCGTTGTAAAGTCGGTCTGTGATCCAGTGCTTCACGCCGTCAGACAACATGTCGTCTTGCAACAGCATGAGATGAACATCCAGCATCGCGGCCAGTTCATGCGGCGCTTCTTTGCGCGACATTTGCGACACGCTATGCTGCAGCCGCCCCAGCTCGTCAATCACCGCGTCGCGGCCCTTGCGCACGCGTTCAATTTCAGCCTCTACGTCACTTTCTTCAATGAAGTAATGTGCAACATCTAGCCGACTAGACGCAATTAAAACCGCACGCCCAATGGCGATGCCTTGGGCGACAGCAAGACCGCGTACAGAAAAAGTCATGGTTTTGAAGCCTTCATTCGCCTTCGCCAAATTTGTCAGCAATCAGCGCCAAAATCGCGGCGCTGGCCTCGGCTTCTTGTGCGCCATCGGTTTCAAGCTCAACGGTTGACCCGATGCCGGCGGCGAGCATCATCACGCCCATGATGCTTTTGGCGTTGATGCGGCGTTCGCCCTTAGAGAGCCAAACCTCGCAAGGAAAACTCCCCGCTAACTTGGTCAGTTTGGCCGATGCGCGGGCGTGCAAGCCCAGTTTATTGCTGATGGTCGTGTTTATTTTTATCATAAGTTTTAAGGGTTTGATTCTGTGGCGCTGTGACTGCGACGGGCATCACGCCCTGAATGCCACCTGCCGATGCGCGCGACACCAGCATGTCCAGCGTTTCGTGTCGGTAGGTCATGGCACGCATCAGCATGGGCAGGTTAACGCCCGCGATGAGTTTGCAGTTCACACCATCCATCAACTTCATGGCCACATTGCACGGGGTTGCGCCAAAGATGTCTGTCAGCATCAAGGTGCTGCCATTGCCCGTGGCTTTTGCCAGCTGCTGCAGCATGATGGTGGCACTAGCCTGGGTTTCATCCGCTGGTAAATTGGGCTGCACATCAAAGGCGACGATGTGCGCGTGCGCTTCTGGGAACACATGCAGTGCGCAGGCGCGCAAGGCACTGGCCAGCGGCACGTGGGCGATGATGAAAATGCTGTTCATAATGTCTAATTATGCTGTTGTTCGGCCGTCTTTTTGAGCTGATTTAGGTCGATTTTGGCCGGGCAAACAGGAAATACCCATAGGACACGATACAGCAACCCAAAAATACGCCAAAAGCGCCCTGAAAAGCCGCCACCTCTTGCCACCCCAGCGCTTTGAAACCGTCAATCAACAAGCCGATGCCCCACTGCACCACAAAAACACCCGCAAAAAGCACCAAGTTGTAGGCCGACAAAGCTCTACCCGCTAATTCAGCAGGGAAAGCCATCGCTATAGCAGGTTGCGACAAAGCCATGAATGAGCACGCCACAAAGTACAAAGCCCACAAAACACCAACATTAATACCCACATTAACGCCTGCATTAACATTAAAACCCTCAAAAAATGATGTATTTATGCCTCTATCCGGCGTATTTATTGCCTGAGTAGCTATAATTATAATAGCTAAAAAAATAAAGCTTAGTGGCAAGCCATAGATCATCATTTTGTCTGAGCTGATGTTTTTGCGAACCAACCAGGGGTTCAAACTGCCCCACAGCCAAAAAGTGACGAGCATGACAACGTTGATGTAGAACAGCGCCGTTGCCGCCTCAGCCGCGCTGTAGCCGGCGACTTTGATCATCCACGGTGCAACCCACAAGGTTTGCAGCGCGATGACGCCGCCGTAAAAGAAGAAGCCCATGGGAATCAAGCTGCGCACATAAGCATTTGACCAAACGGCTGTGTAGCTGTAATCGGGGGCAATGACTGGCTGGCCAGTCATTTTTACTGCAGCATGCTCCAGTTTCCAAGCAGGAACCAAGATGCTGATGACCAAAATAGCTATAAATAGCATAGCCGATAAGGCAATAAATATACCGCGCCAGCCCCACATTGGCATCAACCATTGAACAGGCAAGGTGGATGCCACCATACCTAGCGAACCCGTCATCAGCATCCATGAATTGGCTCGAATTTGGCTGCTGGGAGGTAGCCAACGACGGTAACCGGTGAGTGGCGCCATCAAACAGGCGCTAACACCTGCGCCGCAAAACACCCGTGCAATGAGCAACCCCGCAAAACTAGTGGCCGTTGCAAACGCCAAACAGCCCAGCACCGCGACGCTCAAAAAGCAAACAATCACTTTTTTGGGGCCAAATCTATCCAGCCACTTGCCCAAGGGTAGCTGCATGGCTGCAAATCCAAAGAAATACCCGCCAGCCAGCAGCCCCAAATCACGTGCTTGCAAACCCAACTCCAGCGTCAGCGTGGGCGACAACGTTGCCGTGATGGCGCGAATCAATGTCGACATGAAGTACGCAAAAGCGAACGCCAAAAAGACCAAAATGGCCTGATTGATGGGTAGTTGCTGATTTTCAGCCGAAAGTTTCGTCGTGCTATTCATTGCAATTGCAAGCTTTCAAAAAAGGTCGTGAGCGCTTCATTGCTGGGTTGCTTGCTGTACAAGGCGGCTTGGTACAGCACCACGCCCGTGGCTGTTTGCTTGGCAAACCAAAGCATATGTGCCTGAGTAGCAGCGCCATCTAAGGTGACACGGGTCGCTGCCGGCCATGCACCCGCGCCTGAAACAGTTGCAGCAACCATCGATGCGGGCTTGGCATTCACATTAGACACACTAGCCGCTTGCCATGCTGCCAAGACTTTTGGCGCCTCCAACGCGTTGGTTAAAGGTATGCGCGATAAAGTAAACGTTGCATCATTTGCCATGCAACCCATCATGCTTAGATCAACCTGAATATCACCCAACTGTTGTTTTCGTGTTGCATTGTCCGGCTTACAAGGTAATGCCGCTTTTAAAGCGCTGCCATCCGCTGATTCCAAACGAACATCGCGCCAATTTAAGGCTGGTGTGCAGGCGCAAAGTAACAGGATTAACACCAAATTGACCCGTTTTAGACATGTTTGAAGGTGTAAATGCATGGCTTGATTATGCGTTTTTTAGAAATTTCACCCCTGCAGTGGGATTTTTCATATAATAGAAGGCTTCGCAGCGAATTTGTGGTTCCGCGACGAAGACGCAAATTTAGTCAAACAAGGATGCGTAACCCTACCTAAGAGGCTCTCATTAGAAGAGCACCGACCGTAGAAAAGAACCCAACAAACCCTTCCTTTTAAAGAGAAAACTCATGACATCAACTTTCAGCGCAAAACCCGCTGACGTAGTGCACGAGTGGTTTGTGATTGACGCGACCGACAAGGTCCTCGGACGAGTAGCCAGCGAAGTTGCTCTCCGTTTACGCGGCAAACACAAGGCCATTTATACGCCTCACGTCGACACCGGTGACTACATGGTCATCATCAATGCTGCTCACCTGCGTGTGACTGGCGCCAAGACTTTGGACAAAATTTATTACCGCCACTCTGGTTATCCAGGCGGTATTTACCAAACCAACTTCAAAGACATGCAAGCAAAACACCCTGGCCGCGCTTTGGAAAAAGCCGTCAAAGGTATGTTGCCAAAAGGCCCATTGGGCTACGCCATGATCAAGAAGCTCAAAGTGTACGGTGGTGCTGAGCACCCGCACACGGCACAGCAACCTAAAGTGTTGGATATTCAAGGCATGTCTGACAATGCCGCAAAAGCCGCTAATAAAGCGTCCAATAAAGGAGCCGCAAAATGATCGGTGATTGGAACAACGGAACCGGCCGTCGCAAATCTAGCGTCGCCCGTGTTTTCATCAAAAAAGGCTCAGGCCAAATCAAGGTCAATGGTAAAGACATCGCCGAGTACTTCGGCCGTGCGACTTCTATCATGATCGTGAAGCAACCCTTGATGTTGACTAACCACGCTGAAACGTTTGACATCATGGTCAACGTCGCTGGCGGCGGTGAGTCTGGTCAAGCAGGTGCAACACGCCACGGTATCACCCGTGCGTTGATGGACTATGACTTGACATTGAAACCTGAGCTGTCAAAAGCTGGCTTCGTCACACGTGATTCACGTGAAGTTGAGCGTAAAAAGGTCGGTTTGCGTTCAGCACGCCGCCGCAAGCAGTTCAGCAAGCGTTAAAAAATGCATCGACTGCAATTACTTTTGTAGTTGCAGCTGTACTTGCTACCGTTACAAAGCCGCACAAGTCAAACTTGATGCGGCTTTGTTATTTAAGCTTATATACAAGAATCCTCTCGATAATCCACCATGCGTTTTCGTTTGCTTCGCCGTCGTTTAACCATCAGTGCCCCCAGCATGACCGTTCGTGGTGCCTTGCCGTGGCCGTTGCGGTGGGTAGCGCTGGCGCTGATGCTGGGTTTTTCCGCCGCGATTGGGTTGTGGGCTTTTGAGTTTGGCAAAAGCATTGCGGGCCTCGACCGCGATGCAAAAGAAGAATTGCTCAAACTGCGCACCGAAGTAGCGCAGCTGCGCCAAGAAAACGACAAGAACCTGTCCATCGTCAATACGTCAGGCTTGACACTGGTGACCGAGAAGGCCGAAAAAGACAAGCTCAATGCCCAGCTCAAACAGCTGGAAGCAGACAACAGAGCACTGCGTGACGACCTTGGTTTTTTTGAAAAACTCACCAATGCTGGCAATGCTGAGAGTCTGGCTATACGTAGCTTGCAGGCAGAATTGGTCGCTGGCGATCAGCTCAAATGGCAAGCCCTCGTGATTCAGCCTGTTAAAAATGCACCCGAATTCAAAGGCAAATTGGAATTGACATTTTCTGGCATGCTAAACGGCAAACCTTGGAGTATGACCTTGCCTGGTGGCGCTGTGCCGCTGCAAGTGACGCAGTACAAGCGTGCTGAAGGTTTAGTTGATTTACCGCCACAAGTCATCGTTAAAGCCGTTTCAGCCAAGGTGCTAGAAGGCAACACTTCTAAAGCCATGTTGGCTATAACGTTGTAAGATGGAAAACCACGCTTTTAGTGCCTGAAAACCCCGCAACGGTAAAAATGGAGTATTTATGTTTGCAAAAAAGAAACAACCACCTATTAAAAGTTTGATTGCCGTTGGCAGCCACATTGAAGGTAATCTGAAGTTCACCGATGGCTTGCGCGTTGATGGCGAAATCACGGGAGATATCCGCTCAAACTCAGACCACCCGAGTATTTTGGTGATTTCTGAGACGGCCACCGTGACGGGTCAAATTTTTGCGGATCACGTCATTATCAACGGCCGCGTGAACGGTCCTGTGCATGCCACGCAGATGTTGGAGTTGCAACCCAAAGCGCAAATCGTTGGGGACGTGTTCTACAAAGCTTTAGAAATGCACCAGGGCGCGGTAATCACAGGCTTACTACAACCGTCCTTGCAAGGCTTTGATGTCGATGTCAAAACCACGCTCAAATTGGCTGCGAACAACCAATAAAACCGAAGTAACCCTATCGTCAAACATGGTTTAAGCGTGTTTTTGCCGGCAACGGCAATTCCCGATAAAATTACTTAACTATTAAATTTCAAGCTTTTATTGAAATTCCATTTTTGGAGATCGCCATGAGCGCTGTTGCAGAAAATATTCAACCCCAAATGCCTGAACCAATTGTGTTCACCGACAATGCCGCCGCTAAAGTGGCAGACTTGATAGCCGAAGAAGGCAATCCTGATTTGAAATTGCGCGTGTTTGTGCAAGGTGGCGGTTGTTCAGGCTTTCAATATGGTTTCACGTTTGATGAAATCACCAACGAAGACGACACCACCATGTCAAAAAATGGCGTGTCGCTCTTGATTGATGCGATGAGCTACCAATATTTGGTCGGTGCTGAAATTGACTACAAAGAAGACTTGCAAGGTGCGCAATTCGTCATCAAAAACCCAAATGCGACAACCACTTGCGGTTGCGGATCAAGCTTCAGCGCTTAAACAAATACGGTGAATTCATCCATTGATTTACCTAGCTAAGCTGGGTAAATCGCACCTAAGATACGGGAGCCTTGTGCTCCCGTGACGCTTTTATAGCTCGCTGTTTCACGCAGAATGGCTTTTCTGGCCAACCATGCAAAGGCAGCAGCCTCAACCTGCAAAGGCGGCAGGGCAAATGCTTCCGAGCTGGTAACTGTCCAGTTTGACAATGCCGCTTGCAAGCGTCGCATGAGATACCCATTCAAAGCACCGCCACCGCAAATAATCAATGTTTTGCTATGATTTTTATCAAATTCAGCATAAGTCATTGCATTTTTGGCGCAAGATAAGGCTGTAAATTCTGTCAATGTTGCTTGCACATCTTGGGGCGAAACACCCTCAAAGCCCTGCATCTGCTGCTGAAGCCATGATGCATTGAACAAATCGCGCCCTGTACTTTTAGGCGGTTTTTTGTCGATAAATGGCTCAGACATCAGCTGCTCCAGCAAAGCTTGATTCACCTGGCCAGAAGCCGCCCAAGCACCATTTGCATCAAAGAGCTGACTGGTGTGCAGGTGACACCAATAATCCATCAAAGCATTGCCTGGCCCGCAATCAAAACCCAGCACGGGTTCGCTCACGCCTAAAACACTGAGGTTTGATATGCCACCGATGTTGAGGACAGCGACCGCGTGGTTTTGACGCCCGAACACGCCTTGGTGAAACGCGGGCACCAAGGGTGCGCCTTGGCCACCGGCAGCGACATCTCGGCTCCTAAAATCCGCAACCACATCAATTCCGGTTAATTCGGCAAGTAGCGCTGGATTATTCAGCTGCAAGGTGTAGCCTGTGCCATCAAACTCACTTGGTCGATGTCGCACGGTTTGACCATGTGCGCCGATAGCACGAATATCGGTGGGCTTGAGGTTTGATTGGGCCAGCAACTGACCTACAACCTGCGCATAAACACGCGTTAATGCGTTGGCGGCGAGTGCGGCTCGGTGCAACTCGTTGTCGCCAGCCGAATTGAGTGCTAAAAGCTCTGAGCGTAGCTCCGCAGGAAAAGGTGCACTTGAAAATGCGCTAACTTTGGCCGCTAGATTAGAAGATGTTCCAGAAAAATCATAAATAACGCCATCCACACCATCTAATGATGTACCAGACATCAAGCCGATGTAGCGCTCCAGCATCTGATTATTCAGCGCGGGCAAGTCTCACAGATGCCGCTTGCGTCAGTTGACTGCGCATGGTGACAGAAGTTCTGTCAAAGACAGGTTTTGCCGCTGCCGACAAAGGCTGTGAGCCGCCGCCTTCCGCCACCAGCGTTAGCGGGTCTCTGTGCTCGCCGTCCACACGGAATTCAAAGTGCAAATGTGGCCCAGTGCTAAAACCGGTGGAACCAACTGCGCCAATCAACTGGCCTTGCTCTACTTTTTGACCTTTTTGAACACCAATACGGCTCAAGTGCGCAAACACCGTGCTTTTACCGTCGCGGTGCTTGATTTCGATCACATTGCCATAACCGCGCTGTGTGCCTGCGAACTCCACCACGCCATCACCCACGGTGCGAATAGGCGTGCCTGTAGGCGCTGCGTAGTCTATGCCTTTGTGGGCGCGTTTGTCGTTGGTGATGGGGTGTATGCGAATGCCGTAGCCGCTGGACATGCGGGTAAATTCAAGCGGTGATGCCAAGAATGCTTTGCGCAAGCTTTGCCCATCAAAGGTGTAATACTGGCCTTTGCTGCTCGATGCATCTTGAAAAAACACGGCTTGGTTGGATTTGCCGTTGTTAACAAACTCAGCACTCAGCACCTTGCCGCTGCGCATGCTTTCGCCATCGGCTTGCAAATCTTCATAAACCACCGAAAGCCGGTCACCCTTGCGCAAAGCACGGTGAAAATCGATTTGACCTGAAAAGATTTCTGCCAATTGCACAGCCACTGTATCGGGAATACTTGCCTCATCGGTCGCAGCAAACAGCGACGAGCTGATGGTGGCACTGCCCAAAGCCTGCACAGAAACCAAGGGCGCTGACTCTAGGCGAGTGACAAATCCTGCCTCTGTTCGCTCAATGATCAAACGCTGAAACGTGTCGTCCGCGTCTTTATTGACCCAGCGTGCCGTTAATTTCTGCAACCCATGGCTGCCATTGGCTTCGACAGACACCAAGCGACCTGTGCGCCCCAGCAGTGATTGATGCAAGTCTTTGTTGCTGCGCAAATACGCTGCAGCCGCGCTGTCAAACAAACCTAAACGCTTTAGCAGCGTCTCAGCCGTGTCATTAGAGCGGGTCGTGGTCGTGCGAAACAGGGTTAATGGCGCAGCGGGCAAGGCAGCAAATGTTTGCTGCGCTTGCGGCAAAGCCAAGTCTTCAAGAATCTCGCGCACAACGACGTCGTTGCTACTGGATTCAATAGAAGCCAAAGCAAACGCGCCGCCACCCATTGACAACAACACAGCGGCAACTGCCGCCGCTAAGCGCTTTGGATGGCGATGGATGCTTTGCACAGCTTGGTGAAAAGCTGTTTGTATGGCGGCTTGCGCTGTACTTTGAAAATGAGTCAAATCTAAAACCGCCTAAAACGACACACACGGCTAAGTGCGTGGTATGAATGAATAAGCGCCATTGCTGCGTAAATTTATGAGCAAGTCAATGACGGCGATAAAATGGGGGTGCCTGTAGGCAACATCTTACAGTATAGCGCTTCCATGCTTTTTTACAAAATACTTATATGAATCAATTACATAGCTCACAAACTGATACAAATGGTTCATCTACCGAGCTCTCGGACTCGGTCAAAGAAGCCTTGAGTATTAGCCTGCGCGGCTGTGATGAGCTGTTGCCGCAGGCGGATTGGATCAAAAAACTGGTCAAATCTGAGGCAACAAAGACCCCGTTGCGCATCAAACTGGGTTTAGACCCGACAGCGCCTGACATTCACATCGGCCACACCGTCGTTTTGAACAAAATGCGCCAATTGCAAGATTTGGGGCACACCGTTATCTTTTTGATTGGTGATTTCACCAGTTTGATTGGCGACCCATCAGGCCGCAACAGCACCCGCCCACCATTGACGCGTGAGCAAATTGAGGTCAATGCGCAAACTTATTACCGCCAAGCGTCTATGGTGCTAGATCCGTCAAAAACCGAAATCCGCTACAACAGCGAATGGGGCGACGCACTCGGCTCGCGCGGCATGATTGAGCTATCCGCCAAATACACAGTGGCGCGCATGATGGAGCGCAATGACTTCAACGACCGCTTCAAGTCCGGCACGCCCATCAGCGTGCATGAGTTTTTGTACCCGCTGATGCAAGGTTACGACTCTGTGGCGCTGAAATCTGACCTAGAACTGGGCGGCACGGACCAAAAGTTCAACCTCTTGGTTGGTCGTCATTTGCAACAAGAATACGGCCAAGAGCCGCAGTGCATTTTGACAATGCCTTTGCTGGAAGGCTTGGACGGCGTTGAAAAAATGTCAAAAAGCAAAAACAACTACATCGGCATTTCAGAGGATGCCAACACCATGTTTGCCAAGGTGCTGAGCATTTCTGACGTGCTGATGTGGCGCTGGTACACGCTGCTAAGTTTCAAATCCGAAGCCGCCATCGAAGCCCTGAAAGCTGAAATCACCGCTGGCCGCAACCCCAAAGACGCCAAAGTCGCCCTGGCCAAAGAAATCACCGCCCGTTTTCACAGCGCAGCGGCAGCTGATGCGGCAGAGCAAGACTTCATCAACCGCAGCAAAGGCGGCGTGCCTGATGAAATCACTGAAATCAGCCTCCCATTAGGTGAAGGTGGTGCAGCTGTTGGCATAGGCGCCTTGCTGAAAATGGCTAACTTGGCAGCCTCCAGCGGCGAAGGCAACCGCCTGATCGACGGCGGCGGCGTGCGCGTGGACTCCAATGTGGTGAGCGACAAAGGCCTGAAACTAGGCGCAGGCGTTTACGTGCTGCAGGTGGGGAAACGCAAATTTGCCAAGGTGACTTTGGGCTAATCTTCTGTTGATTTGGCCTAATTTTGCTATATTATTGATAGCTTCTTAGGCAATAAATACGCCGGCTAGAGGCATATTTGACACCTTAAAATCACTATTATTTTGATAGCAAAACTAGGGTGCCAAGGTATGCAGCGGAATATCGTGCTGCACAGCCAAAACGTCTAGTTGTTTGCGGGTTTTATTGGCTATCCATACAGCTATTGTCGCATGCGTTTGAGGGGAAAACATGGTTTTCATGCTTTCCATGTTGACGCCAGCAAGTGCGCACAACGACGCTGCAAAATGCGGCTCTAGCGCTGCGACGGCGACGCGGCCATCTTTACAGGCATAGATTTTGTAACCCGCATGGCCACCACCGACGGCTGCGCCTGGCTGGGTTAAGCCCCAAGTGCGGGGCAGGCCGATGTAAGCGGCGGCTTCTGACAAGGCAACTTCTAAATAAATGCCTTTGGATTTTGTGCGTTGCGTCAAAACAGCTTGCAAGACGGCCTCGGTCGCCATCAGCGAGCCACCCATGTCCGCGTACAGACTGGCGGGAAGTTCTAGGCCGGGAATCAGGTCATTTTCAGCCATGTAGGTCAAATCATGGCCGGGTTCTTCCGCCCGTGCACCGGGTGCGCCGACAATGGCGACCACGCTGAGCTGTGGGTATTGTTGGTGCAAATCTTTCCAAACCAAACCTAGCTTTTTCAACGCTGAGGGGCGAAATGAGGTGAGCAGCACATCGGTTTTAGCCAGTTCGCGGTGCAAAGCGCGTTGCCCTAGCTCGGTTTTGAGGTCAGCTTTGGCGACGCGCACACCTTTATGTAGCTGGGTATAGGCGTTTTGGTTGTACAAACCCATGGGGTCGCCGCTAGGGGGTTCTAGTTTGACGCAGCTTGCGCCCATGGCTTTGCATCGCATCAGCGCGGCGGGGCCAGGTAAGTTTAGGCTTAGGCTAAGGACGCGAACGCCTTTGAGTGCTTTTGGAATGCTCAAAATTATGCGGAATTAGCGAACAATGATCTCAACACGGCGATTTTGCGGCTCGTCCACCTCATCTGCGGTGGGCACCAGCAATTCCCGCTTGCCACGTCCGACGGCTTCCAAGCGCGACGCTGCTGCGCCTTTGTCGATCAAGAGCTGCGAGACAACTTTGGCACGGCTGAGTGACAAGGTATCGTTGGCAGCCAAAGCACCCGTCGAGTCTGTGTGTCCCGTCACCACCAAGTCTGCGCCGCTGCGGTTGGTGGCGTCTTCTAAGATTTTGGGCAATTGCGCTTGCGATTCCGGCGTCAACGTCGTGCCACCAGGCATGAAGTTCAGCACGTACTTGGTTGGACGCGGTGGCATGGATGCATACAACTGCGGATACGCCTTTTGCACCTCTGCGGCCGTGGTGGTGTCTGCCTTAAGCGCTTTGTCTTCTTGAGCGCTAACACGTTGATAGGGCGTGCTGAGCAATTGCTCGTATTTAGCTGTTTTGACCAACACGGCAGACGCTGAACCATCGGCTTGCGGTAACAAAACCACCTTGGTTAAGGGTGCACAAGCGCCCAAAACGACCACAAAGGCAGCCGTGATGAGCCTGATTGAAATTAGCTTCATCACAGCTTGTCTTCCGTATCAACGATAAAGTCTGTCCCGCGAATGCCGACACTGAGCGTTTTCGTTTTCACTTGAATGGCGTCAGGATGGATCTTGGCGATCAAGCCCGTCAGCATGCGCATGGAGCCTTGCAACAAGTTAATTAACATGCCACCGTCTTGCGTGGTGGCGTCAAACGTGAATTTTTGAATGTTGAATTGGCTATTTTCAGACAACACCAGCGTCGTGCCGTCGCGCAACACCACGCTGGCGCTGCTTTGTTTGCCTGCTATCAAGCGCGTGTTCTCAAACACGGCATCGCCGCTTTTGAGCGCACGTTCGCCCTGGGTGTCGCTAACGCGAACGTCGCCCGTGACGATTTTGGCAATGCCCGCTGCAGCTTTGCTTGACGCTGTTTGAGCAAAAGCAAACGTGCTGCTCAGCGCCATCAGACCCGCTGTCGCTAAAACCCATATTGATCGATGCATTTTTGCCATATTAGTGTCTCCTTAACTAGCTATCTTTTTGATTTTACGCTTTTGCTTGTGAAGTCCGTAAGGAATGCGCCTGATATGCGACTTAATACTCACAAAATAAATCATTCAACACTATTCACTTACACTTATATAAACCCATTGATTGAGCCGCCCAATATGAATATTCCATCTCGCAACATTATTTTGAATGCCGTATTGTTAAGCGTTTCGCTGTGCCCCGCACTCGCGTACAGCGCAGAACTGGGCGATTTTTACAATCTAGGAAAACGCCCCACCCAAACGGCTGTCAGAGCAGGCTTTGTAGCCCTTACTGCGCCCAGCTACCAAGGGTCTGACGAGCAAAAGGCATCCGTTGTGCCTGGTATTTTTTTGCAAGCTTCCAATGGTTTGTTTGCGGACCCGTTCAACGGGCTTGGCTATGTGTTTGAGCCTGCTGGCAGCTTGATTTACGGGGTGCGAGCCAATGTGGAGACGGGGCGCTCGGTGGAAGATGCGTTGCCGGGCTTTGACAAAATCAAAGCCCGCCTGAACCCAGGCGTGTTTGCAAACTACACGGTGAACGAGCAACTCACCCTGAAATCCGCACTTCGCGGCGGCTTGGGCGATGCGGGCGACGGCGGCTTGCTGAATCTGGGCGCGACTTACAAGCTGTACAACGCTAACTTTGTCAGCGTGAATTTGAATGCCTCGGTCAAATTCGTCAGCAGCAGCTACATGCAATCGTATTTTGGCGTGACGCCTGCGCAGTCTGCCGCTTCTGGTCTGGCTGCGTATCAACCAGCCGCTGGCTTGGCGATGGCGCAAGTGGGTTTAACGGGCGGTTTCCCAATCTCGAGGGAGATTTATATTATCTCTAGCGTCACGGTGCAGCGCTTGATGGGTGACGCTGCCAACAGCCCGATCGTGAAGAGAAAGACGCAGCCGGCTGCCTTTGTGGGCGCGGTGTATAGCTTTTAATTCGTAGATTTAGTTTTGGGTTTTGCTTTGGTTTTTGCTTCGGCATTAGCTTTATAGGGATTGGCAAAGCCCATATCCGCCAAAATTTGAGTTTCTAAAGCTTCCATCGCATCGGCGTCGGCATCGCTGGTTTCGTGGTCAAAACCTTGGGCGTGCAATGCGCCATGCACCAGTAAGTGTGCGTAATGCGCCGCCAAGGTCTTTTTGTTCTCTTTGGCCTCTTTCACGATAACCGGAGCGCACAGCACCAAGTCTGCCGCGACATGCGGCGCTTGCGCGTAGTCAAACGTCAGCACATTTGTGGCGTAATCTTTCTTGCGGTAGCTGGCATTCAGCGCCTGACCCTCTTCTGCATCGACAATGCGCACCGTTATTTCGGCAGATTCAACGTCTGCCAGCAGCGCATGTTTGAGGTATTTGGTCACCGCATGGCGCGGCAAGGCGGCGCGGTGGCGTGCCACGTTGTCGAATTTAGCAAATTGCAGGGAAAGTGTTAATTGAATAGCCATTTTAAGTATTTTAGAGATTATTTAAGCTGTAGCCGGCGTATTCATTGCCTAAATTGCTATTAAATATATAGCGAATTAATATTAGGTTTTGATTGATTTTTTAGCATCATACGCGTCAACAATACGTGCTACCAGCGGGTGGCGCACCACATCGGCGCTGGTAAATCTTGAAATCGCGATGTCTTGCACCTTTTTCAACACCTTTTCCGCATCGACCAAGCCGCTGAGCTGGGTTTTGGGCAAATCAATCTGGCTCACATCACCGGTGATCACCGCTTTGGAGCCGAAACCTATGCGCGTTAAAAACATTTTCATCTGCTCGGCCGTGGTGTTTTGTGCTTCGTCTAGGATGATAAAAGCATTGTTCAGCGTGCGGCCACGCATGAAAGCCAGTGGCGCGACCTCCAATTGCTGCCGTTCAAAGGCTTTTTGCACCTTGTCAAAACCCATCAGCTCGTACAAAGCGTCGTACAAGGGGCGCAGATAGGGGTCGATTTTTTGCGTCAAGTCGCCCGGCAAATAGCCCAAGCGTTCGCCTGCTTCAACAGCTGGGCGCGTCAAAACGATGCGTTGTACGCTGCTGCGCTCTAGCGCATCGACAGCACTGGCCACCGCCAAATAGGTTTTACCGGTGCCGGCTGGGCCTATACCCAGCGTGATGTCGTGGCTGGCAATGTTGTCTAGATAGGTTTGCTGGTTCGGCGTTCTGGCTTGTAAATCAAGCCGTTTTGTGACCAGACCATGCTCTTTTTTGCCAGTTTTGACCAAGTCTGGGTCACCAGCGAGCATGATTTGCACGATATCGGTCGCAATCGGCTTGTCTGCCATCTCGTAGAGAGCTTGCAGCATTTCCAGCGCCATGGCCGCTTTCGCTTTGCTACCGTCAATTTTGAACTGTTCATGCCGGTGCGCGATGCTGACGCCGAGCTCAGCTTCTATGGTTCGCAAATGCACATCTAACGGGCCACAGGTGTGGCCGGTGCGGGTGTTGTTGGGCGGTGAAAAGGTGTGGCGCAGAATCAAGTTGATAATCCTTAGATAATCAGAAGTAAGTGTTCTAATTTACACGAATACCGATATTCCGCCCACACCTACATAAAAAGACAACAAACCCACATGATTGGCAAACTAACCGGCACGCTGTGCGACAAGAACCCGCCGCAAATCGTCATTGATTGCCGCGGCGTAGGCTATGAGGTCGATGTGCCCATGAGTACGTTTTACAACCTACCGTCCTTAGGAGAACAGGTCACACTGCTCACACATTTCGTGGTGCGTGAAGATGCGCAAATTTTGTTTGGTTTTCAAACTGCGCAAGAGCGCTCTGCCTTTCGCCAGCTCATCAAAATCTCTGGCGTGGGTGCGCGCACTGCTTTGTCCGTACTGTCGGGCATGAGCGTTGGTGAGTTGGCACAAGCCATCACCCTGCAAGAAGCTGGCAGGTTGATCAAAGTCCCCGGCATCGGCAAAAAAACGGCCGAACGTCTGCTGCTAGAGCTCAAAGGCAAGATGGGGGCGGATATTGGCTTGCCAACGCACGCGGGCAGCGATGCTCAAATCGACATCCTCCAAGCTTTGGTGGCTTTGGGCTACAGCGACAAAGAAGCGGCTTTGGCACTAAAAGCTTTGCCACAGGATGTCAGCGTGAGCGATGGTATCAAGCTGGCGCTGCGGGCTTTGGCTAAATAAGTAAACAAAAAAACATGAGCATCCAAACCGACGATTTCGGCCTGCCGCCTCCTGATAAACGTGTGATGTCTGCCGCTGCTGCCTCGCCCAACGAAGAAGCGGTCGAGCGCGCCCTGCGACCCAAACTGTTTGACGAGTACGTGGGGCAAACCAAAGTACGCGAGCAGTTGGAGATTTTTATCGGTGCCGCCAAAATGCGCAGCGAGGCGATGGACCATGTGTTGCTGTTTGGACCGCCTGGTTTGGGCAAAACCACGCTATCGCACATCATCGCACATGAACTCGGGGTCAATTTACGGCAAACCAGCGGGCCGGTGCTTGAAAAACCCAAAGACTTGGCAGCGCTGCTGACCAATTTGGAAAAGAACGATGTGCTGTTCATCGACGAAATTCACCGCCTCAGCCCTGTGGTGGAAGAGATTTTGTACCCCGCG
>JBEBJY010000057.1:0-18506 GCA_040079635.1 Burkholderiaceae bacterium
CCTCCACCGAACCCACCCCGCCCTAAGCCACCGCTACGTCCTCTAGAACCACCAGATAAGCCTGAAAACAGGGAAAATAACAGGGCAATGACACCAGCCGCACTACCTATCAATAAGCTGGTCGTCAACAAAAATGTCATGGTACCAACTGCCCCACCGGTCAGTAGCGAGCCTAGTTTATGTCCAAAGATGCTTTTGGCTATAGCTCCTCCAATCGGTACGGCAAAAAACATGAAAACGGCTAAATCCATCCACTCAAAACCACCAGTAAGACCGCTATCGCGTGTCGTTCCCGCAGCGCCTACTTCAGGTAATTCTTCACCTTTGATACGGGCGGTCAACTGGTCAACCCCTGCCGAAATACCGCCTGCATAATCTCCCACTTTGAAGCGCGGTGTCACCGTATTGGTGATGATTTGCTTGGCTGCCAAGTCGGGAATCGCACCTTCTAGGGTTTTGGCGACCTCAATGCGCATTTGTCGGTCTTTAAAAGCCACCACAAACAGCACACCATCGCCAACGTTTTTGCGACCAATCTTCCACTCATTGCCCACACGGTTGGCGTAACTGCTGATGTCCTCAGGCTGCACCGTAGGCACAATCAGCACCACCACTTGTGAGCCTTTGGCTTTTTCTAAGGCGTCAAGTTTGGCTTCTAGTGCCGCTTGTTGGCTGGCGTCAAGCAAGCCTGTCGTGTCAACGACATGACCAGTCAGCGCAGGGATTTTCTGTATATCTTGCGCAAAAACAGCCGTTTGCAGCAACAAAGCCACAAACAGTGTTTGACAGAGAAGAGAGAAAGCACGCAAAAATTTCACGAATATTCTACAAATGCGATTAATTTAAAGGCCTAGCGACGGAGTGAATGCTTACAAACATATTCACGTACTCACTTCGTCGTCAGCAACTTCATTTACTTTTCTCAAAACTCACGGCTGGCGGCTTAGAAATAACCGCTTCGTTTTCAACCGTGAAACCTTCTTTGGTTTTGTAGCCAAAGATCATGGCGGTCAAGTTGGTTGGGAAGCTGCGGGTCAAGATGTTGTAGTCTTTGATGGTCGCAATGTAACGGTTACGCGCCACGGTGATGCGGTTTTCAGTGCCTTCGAGTTGCACACGCAAATCGCTGAAGCCTTGGTTGGCCTTTAAGTTAGGGTAAGCCTCGCTCACCGCCATCAAGCGGCTCAAAGCGCTGCCCAGTTCACCCTGTGCCGCTTGGAATTTTTTCATCGCTTCTGGGTTGTTCAACAACTCAGGCGTGACTTGAATCGCAGTCGCTTTCGAGCGGGCTTCAATCACTTTGGTCAATGTTTCTTGTTCAAAATTAGCCTCGCCTTTGACAGTGGCGACAATGTTAGGCACCAAATCAGCACGGCGCTGATATTGGTTCAAAACCTCTTTCCAAGCGGCATTGGATGTTTCGTCCAAGCTTTGGAAGTCGTTGTAGCCGCAGCCAGTGAGCGTGCCGCCTAATGTCAAAGCCGCAGAAATAATCAATAACCAACGTTTCATGGGAAATCCTTTCGAGGACAAAACAAAGAAGAGCATGCAAAAAAATACAATCAAAAACTACAAAGCGGTACGTTAGCACAAATGAATGCAAACTTGGGTGATTTAAACCCCTAAACCGATGATTTAGGTGATGTTTTTGTGAAATCCGTGTAAAATTTGGCAAAATGTATCAAAAAATGACTCTAGCCGGCGTATTTATTGCCTAAGTAGCTATGAAATATATAGCGCCAACCTGGTTGCCCGGCGGCAATCTGCAAACCATTTGGCCTGCAATGGTCAGCGCACGCTCGCTTGCGCAACCCGTCAGTTCGCCAAACCAAGGCTACCAGCGCGTCCGCTGGACCACGCCAGATGATGACTTCATCGACGTTGACTATGGCTCAACAACAGCGTCCAAGCTTCAACCTTCAGCAAAACAACCCCTGCTCGTGCTGTTTCACGGCTTAGAAGGCTCATCCAGCAGTCACTACGCTCTCGCTTTTGCAAAAGTTGCTCAGCAGCGCGGCTGGGCGTATGCCGTGCCACACTTTCGTGGCTGCAGTGGCGAGATCAACCGTGCGCCTCGTGCCTACCACTCGGGTGATTATGAAGAAATCGGCTGGATGCTGTCCAAACTCAAAGCCGCGCATGTGTTAGCCGGCGGTGGCGCGCTGCTGGCTGTCGGCATCTCGTTGGGTGGCAACGCCTTGATGCGCTGGGCGCAAGAAGCGGGCAGCACCGCAGCGCAAACCGTTGAAGCGGTCGCCTCCGTTTGCTCCCCGCTCGATTTAGCCGCAAGCGGCGTCGCCATTGGTCAAGGCTTCAACCGTTTGGTCTACACGCGCATGTTTTTGAATAGCATGAAACCCAAAGCTTTGGAACGTTTGGCGCTGAACCCCGGCTTGTTTGACGCCAAAGCGCTACAAGCCAGCCGCGATTTGTACGAGTTCGACAACATCTTCACCGCGCCCGTGCACGGCTTCAAAAACACCGAAGACTACTGGCTGCGCGCCTCCGCCAAGCCGCACATGCACCGCATCCAGTTGCCCGCTTTGGCGCTGAACGCCGTGAACGACCCGTTTATCCCAGCTTGGTCTTTGCCTCAGCCGGCAGAAGTCAGTAAAAGCGTCACCCTGTGGCACACCGCGCAAGGGGGGCACGTGGGCTTTCCCAAAGGCAAGTTTCCCGCAGAAGTGATGGCCATGCCAGAGGCCGTGTCCGGTTGGTTGGCCACGCATTTGCCGGCTTAAACAGAAAATCAGCACATGGATGACATCGATGGATGAGATAGTTAAGCAAGCCATGGCCAAATGGCCCAATGTGCCGCACTGCTACGGCTGGCTGGGCTTGGACGCGCGCGGCAACTGGTACATGCGCGACGACCGTGTACAAGCGCAAGGCACGTTCACCCAAGCCAAAGGCTCGATGCTGAAGCATGAAAAGCTCATCGATTTCATCAACCGCAATTATTCGTGTGACGACAGCAGCCAGAGCGAAGCCAAAGGCCAATGGTTCTTCCAAAACGGCCCACAGCGCGTCTATGTTGAGCTAGAAGCCACACCGATTGTCTGGCGAGTAAGTGCTAACTTTGAAGTCACTGCGCACACCGGCGAGCCCGCACGATTGCAGCGCTGCGTGATAGACGAACACGGGCGTTTGTATCTAGAAGCCGCCGCCGGCTTCGGCCTCGTCCACACCGCAGACATGCTGTACGCGGCAGACGCCATAGAGCAAGGTTTGTGGGTGCCGCTGGAGATGCTGGTGGCTGACTTGCCCAAGCGGTTTGGGTATGTGCGAAGTCCTAAGGCGATGCAGGGACAATTGTAGCGCTATATATTTAATAGCTACTTAGGCAATAAATACGCCGGCTAGAGGCATATTTGAGGGGTATTTCGGAGGCAAATACAGTAAAGAGTTTGCTTTGCTAACTTCCCCTGACGTAATAGATTTAAATGAACAAACACTACTAAAAGATAAGTTTACTGTTTATTTTTACAGAGGGACAAAAATAGGACAAATGTCCTGTATTATTCCCGCCGATGAACTCTTCTATTTCAACAGCCGATCATTCTGCCGCGCTCGCTTATTTAGCCGCAGCTCGTAAAACACATTCTCAAGAAGCAATTGCAAAGTATCTAAATTTCAGTGCCAGACATATTCGTCGCTGGGAAAATGGCGAAATATTACCGCCAGAAAATATTGCAGCAGAGCTGCAAAAATTTTTAAACTTCGGTATTCCAACTGTTACAAAAGGAACATTCAAATTTGCCGACCTGTTTGCGGGCATTGGCGGAATTCGAATGGCTTTCGAGGCAATTGGCGGCGAATGCGTTTTTACAAGCGAGTGGGACACCTTTGCGCAGAAAAGCTACGCCATGAACTTCTCAACAGACCATGAGATGAATAGCGATATTACTCAAATCCATGAGGATGATGTGCCCGACCATGATGTTTTAATTGGCGGCTTTCCTTGCCAGCCGTTTTCTATTGCGGGTGTTTCCAAGAAAAATTCGCTAGGCAAGGCGCATGGTTTCGATGATGAAACGCAAGGTACATTATTTTTCGATATTGCTCGAATAATCGCAAAAAAAAGACCAAAAGCTTTCATGCTTGAAAACGTTAAAAATCTCAAATCGCACGATAAAGGCCGCACATTTGATGTAATTCGAAGAAAGCTGGAGCATGAACTTGGCTACAAGATATTTGTTAAGGTAATCGATGGAGCGCACTTTGTGCCTCAACATAGAGAACGAATTATTATTGTTGGCTTTCGAGACGAAGTAGACTTTGACTGGGAAAAAGTAATATTTCCACCAAAAGGAGAGCATTTACTCGGAAAAATTATTCATAGGAAAAATGATGAACCTTTTCTGGAGTGGGATGGATCGAATTATTTTGACCATAGCAAAAAGAAGGTGCTGGATAAATACACATTGACTGATAATCTTTGGCTATATTTGCAGAACTATAAAAAGAAACACACTGCAGCGGGAAATGGTTTTGGATTCGGTTTGGTTACGCCTGACAGCGTAACGCGTACTTTGTCAGCAAGATATTACAAAGATGGTTCAGAAATTCTATTCAGTCAAGGTGCAAAAAAGAATCCTAGACGTTTAACTCCACGCGAATGTGCACGTCTTATGGGTTTTCCTGATACTTTCAAAATCAACGTATCTGATACACGCGCGTACAAACAGTTTGGTAACTCAGTCGTTGTACCCGTTATGACAAAAGTAGCTGAAGCAATGCAGCCTTTCATTGTTCAAGAAGCAGTGAAGAAACCGCGATTCACCCGTGCCAAAGCCTAATTTATAAGGAGTAATGTAATGCAAACAACTTCACGAATTCCAGACCCAGTAAACAATTCGATTTCCGCTATGGATAGCTGGTTTTCTAAAATGTATACAAGCGGATTACTTTTCCATCCTGAAGATCGTGCCAGCGATATTATTGAGATTGCATCAGGCAAACCAATGTTTACTTCTGAAGAATGTGACAGTTTAGAAAAAATCCTTGATGCTATGTTTGAAAAACATGGTGATAAAGTATGCGATGTCGCTTATAAATACAGCTGTAAAACAATAAGCATTTAAGAATACCTAGTGTTATTGAGCCAAAGCGACGATCTCAATGCGTATTAAATAAAAGGCTCATTAAAAATGAATGCACTTAGTAATTACTTCAAAGGAACTGCCTGTAAGTATCTCAGTGAGGTTGATGCGTCGCCAGCTAAATCAAACCAACATGAAATAGGTTCAAACAAATTTACCGCAATTTTGGGTGTGCCAAATGGAAACGAGAAGCGGTTTTTTGAAGCAGTATTTTTACTTTTCACTTCCGATCAAGAAGAACCAGAAATTTATAAAGATAAGGTTACATATTACGACAGTCGTGCAAACCAACCACATCGCTCTGCTGAATACCGTCTTTATTACCACTCTAACCCAATTACAGAGTTAATGAGTGCAACGGATTTTTGCTTAATTTCACTTCGCACAAATGGTGAGTTATTGATTGCTATCGCGCCACAAGGGAGCGATCATGAGAGACGATTGCGATATTTATTTAATGCTGAAGATGCGCAGAATCAATGGGTAATTGGTACAGAAGTAAGCTCAAAAGAATTAGATTTTGCTTCGCGCGGTATTCTTGCTGCAATCGGCATCGAAACTGCAGAGCCAGTAGAAAATCTTTTAGGACAAATTAAAGATAAGTTTGGACTTATTTTTCCAAAAACGGCAATTTTTTCAGCGTTTGCACGCGAAACATTAGCAACTCAAATTAATGCAGCAACACAACCAGATTTGGCGCTCGAAGAATGGATGAAGCAAGAGGAGCGGCTTTTCCGAACTTTAGAGCGTGAAATTGTTGAAGAAAGACTTAGAAGCGGTTTTGACTCGGTTGAAACGTTTGTAGGGTTTTCATTGTCAGTTCAAAACCGTAGAAAATCACGCGTTGGGCATGCGTTGGAGAACCATTTAGAGGCTGTTTTTAAAGCTTCAAATGTTCGCTATCAACGTGGAGGTAAAACAGAAGGCAATGCCAAACCAGACTTTTTGTTTCCTGGAACCAAGGAGTACCACAACGCTGCTATTGGCTCGCCCCCGCTACGCATGCTTGCGGCTAAGTCAACCTGTAAAGATAGATGGAGGCAGATACTTGCTGAAGCAGCGCGTATTCCGCAGAAGCACTTGTTTACTCTTGAAACCGCAATATCTGAAAGTCAAACGGAGGAAATGACAAACCATTCCGTGCAACTGGTCGTGCCTCCATCGGTTGCGAAGACATTTTCTTTAAAACAACAGCAAAAGCTCATGAACCTGAATCAATTCATTGACTTAGTGAAGATTGCATAAACTCACTATATTTTTGATAGCTACTAAAGCAATGAATACGCCGGCTAGAGGCATATTTGGCAGTAAAAAAGCCGATAGATTCACCTTTCGGCGACCTTATCGGCTTTTGCTTCCCCGCTTAGGGGAAATGAAACAATTACTTGGCGGCTGGTGCTGCGGCGGCAACTTCAGCGCCAGCGGCAGCAGCTGCTACAGGGGCTTTAGGCTCTGCCAATTTGCCACCAGAAGCGTTAGCCATGTAAACCACAGCGCGGCCGATTTCTGTGTCTTCAAAATCGCCACCGCCCTGTGCGCCCATCGCGCCTTTACCTTTGAGGGCAGAGGTCAACAAAGCTTCGTAGCCAGTAGCAATACGTGCGCCCCAAGCGCCTGCATCACCAACTTTAGGTGCGCCAGCAACACCCGCTGTGTGGCAAGCTGTACATTGGGCTTTGAACACTTCTTCGCCAGATTTCAAAGCACGGTTGGCGTCTTTGATTTCAACTGTACCAACTTTTTGGATACGCATCGCCACGCCTTTGGCACGGTCGGCATCACTTAAACCACTGAAGGTTGTTTTAGAAGAATCGATCAAATCGCCAGATGGTTTGGCGCCTGAACTGACGTACCAAACCAAGCCAATGATCATAAAAATAGGGACAACAAACGAGAAAAATGCCATTTGCGCAAATTGCTTAGGCGTTTTAACGGGGCCAGTGTGGTCTTCTTCTTGATGGTTGCTCATAGTGTTCTTTAAAAAATCTACCAAAAATAGGCTGTGAAGGTGAAAAAAGAGAAAATGGGGAAGTTAGGGATAACTAACCTGCAATTATAAGGGAGCAAGCGCCCAGTACCGTAGAAACAGGCAAGCTAACGCCTACAATACAAGCCACGTTGCGACTGTAGCTCAGTGGATAGAGTATTGGCCTCCGAAGCCAAGGGTCGTGGGTTCGATCCCCGCCAGTCGCACCAATTTTCATCGCCATTCCTCTTCGTTAATCGCCCAGCGCGATATCCAGCGTCATTTCATGCGCTAAAGCGTCTAAATCGAGCTTCAAAGCTTCGGTGGAGACGGATTGCGGCACCAGCACTTCGGCACGTACTTTGAACATGGGTTTGTTGCCAGCACTGGCTTGAGCCGTCACGACTTCGGTGTGCAGGTGCTCAATGCTGATGTTGCGGTTGGTCAAATTGGCGGTGAGCTTGCTCACAATACCAGCGCGGTCGCCGCCTAGCAGTTCCAGCGTCATCAAGCGCAGCCCCGTTGCGGCGGCGCGACCTTCGCTCTTGGTGATGACGACGCGCAAGCCGGTGGATTCGAGGTCTTTCAGCGCCGCTACCAAGGCATCGGCGTTTTCTGGCGGCACATCCAGCTGTACCATGCCTGCAAATTCACCCGCTAAACGTGCCATGCGGCTATCGGCCCAGCTGGCGCCGAATCGGTGAGCGCGGTCCGACAGCAGGCTGACAATACCAGGGCGGTCTGCGCCCATAACGGTGACGACCAAAGCTGTACTGTTGCTGGTAGTGGCGTGTGCGGGGTCTTCGGTGAGCTTTAACGAGCGGCGAATCATGGGCGCTTTGGTGGCGAAGCTTTCGTCTTGTTGCAAATCTGGCAGCTCGCCCGTATCACGCGCATGGGCAACCACATCACACAGCAGCTTCAAGCCCATGGGCGCCAACGCGCGCTCCCACAAGCTGCGGGCGTCGTCATTTTTAGCGACGAAGCACCAGTCTTGCGCGGCGATACCGCCTTTATCCCAGCCATCGGCCAAGTGGTAGACCGAGCCGCCGGCAATCGGGTCACCGCTCAAAATCGTCCACTCCACAGCGGCAATGCCACGGTGACGCGGTAGCAGCGACGGGTGGTAGCCCACGCCGCCCAAGCGAGATTTGGCAAGTGCTTCGTCGCTGATGCGTGCATGTGTGTGCGCGGCGATGATGATGTCTGTACCTGCGGCGATGGCTTCGCCCGGTACGGTTTTGGGGCTCGCCAAAATATGCACAGGAATGCCAGCTTTTTGTGCGGCCAAGGCCAATCGGTCGTCGGCGGCGATAGTGACAACGCAAGAAATTTCAACGCCCTGCACTTGTCGCAGCGCCTCCAAAACGCTAGCTCCAAAGTAACGTGAGCCAACCAAAGCAACTTTCATAGAGAACTCCAGAAAAACGGGGATAGTGAGATTAGAGGAAAGAGCGAGACATCGTTAAATGCCCAAGCAGATGATAATAAGTTTAATTCAGTACAAAATCACCCAAGCAAGCACTAAAAGGCAACGATGACAGAGCGTAAAACACACTTAGATGGTATTGCCGTTTCCTTACTCGTCGTTTGCTGCCTGTTTTGGGGGGCACAGCAGGTGCTCATCAAAGCGACATTGGCAGAATTGCCGCCGTTTTACCAAGCCAGCCTGCGGTTCATCGGCGCTACTGCCCTGTTGATGCTGTGGTGCAAATGGCGCAATATCCCGCTTTGGGGGCGAGATGGCAGCTTGAAACCTGGCGTGATTGCCGGTTTGCTGTTTGCGGTCGAATTTTCAGCGATTTATATGGGCTTGCAGTTCACCAGCGCTTCGCGGTTGACGGTGTTTTTGTACACCTCACCGTTTTGGGTGGCTGTACTTGTGCCATTGTGGGTGCCTGCTGAAAAAATAGGCAAATGGCAATGGCTGGGATTGATTTTGGCCTTTTGTGGCGTGACTTTGGCTTTGTTTGATGGTTTCAATAGCTCACAGCCAGGACATTGGAAAGGTGATTTGTTAGCATTGGCTGGCGGGTTAGGCTGGGGCCTGACCACGGTGGTCATCAGAACCAGTGTTTTATCTAAACTCAGCCCTGAAAAGCTGCTTTTTTATCAAATCTCCATCAGTGCGGTGCTATTGCCAATCGTGTCTGTCTTTATGGGCGAGAGTTGGCAGCAAACTTGGAGCGGTTTTGCCATCTCATCCATGCTGATCCAAACCGTGGTGGGCGCGTTCATCAGCTATTTGGCTTGGATGTGGATGTTGAGTCGCTACCCTGCTACCAAAATGTCTGGCTTTGTGTTTTTAACCCCACTTTTTGCTCTGCTGGTAGGCAACTTGTGGCTGGGTGAGGCGCTGACGTTGCCACTGATATTTGGCTTAGTTTGCGTCGCAGTGGGCATGCTGTTGGTGAATCGTAAAAGTTAAGTTTGAAGTCAATTCAACCCAAATAGAGCCGCACCATTCTTCCATCCAATTTTGCTCGCCACGTCAGCAGGCAAACCGCCTAGCCAAGTACGGTATCCCGTCATCAGCTCTTCGTAATAAGCCCAACGCTGGTTGACCCAAGTATCTGAGCCAATCATGAAGCGGTCTGGGAAATCCAGCACCAAGCTCCGCCATTCTGGGCAAAGTTGACCGTTCTGTTGGTCATTGCTACATGTCAAGCCTGGGCGGTACGACAGTTCACCCATTAGCTTCGGGTATTTGGTTAGCAAGCTGCGCACACGCTCGGCTGACGCACCGCCAATGCCCGTGTGCGCCCAAATCAGTCGCGCTTGCGGGGCGTGCGCCATCAGCAAATCAATGGCAGTGTCGTCCACATGCGCTAGCACGGCCAGTTGTTTATCTTGCGCGAAACGCATTAGCTTTTTCGCGACCTCACCATTGGCATTGGCACTGTCGTACAAATGAAATTCACCAATGCCTCTGTACGCACCGCTGGCTGTGCCTTTGGTGTATTCAGTCAGTACCATTTGATAGATCGATTCATCAGCAAACCAGCCGGTGTAATCCGCACGATTGCGGTACAAGCGAATGAAGGGCACGACTTTGATACCTGCGGATTTAACTTCAGCGCTGGCTGCCAAGGTGATGGTGCCTGCGTTGGGGCGTGAGTTGCCAACAAACGCTTTCACGCCGCTGCGCGACAGGCGACCCACCACATCCGGCACGTTGTGCGGCCCTACTTTCCCGTTCCACGCTTCTTCGTTGTAGTGCAGATGGGCGTCGAAAAGTGGACCGGTGTAAGGCGTTTGCGCCAAGACAGAAACACATGAAAAAAACGCAAAGACAAAAATGCTGAGACTATGCATTGTTTTTTTCATGGTTGTTCCTTTTTTTACTTGCTGTATTTTCCCTTTAATTCGCTTTTTGAATCAATCCGACTTAAATCAACCCCAAACTTCTTGCGCCGTTTCAATCACCAATCGCAGCTTGGCACGCTGCGCTTCCACAGCGATGTCATTGCCATGCACGGTGCTGCTGAAGCCGCATTGCGGTGACAGGGCGAGTTGCTCCATCGGTGCGTAGCGGGCAGCTTCGTCGATGCGGCGTTTCAGGGCGTCTTTGTCTTCCATCGCACCAAATTTGGTGGTTACCAAGCCGAGCACCACGGTTTTACCTTTTGGCAAATAGCGCAAGGGTTTGAAGTCGCCACTGCGGTCGTCGTCATATTCCATGAAATACGCGTCGATGTTCATTTCTTTGAGCAAAGCTTCTGCCACTGGCTCGTAGTTGCCAGATGCCGCGTGCGTGCTTTTAAAGTTGCCACGGCACAAATGCATCGCCAGCGTCATGCCAGCAGGTTTTTGTGCGACCACGAGGTTGATGAACTTGGCATAGCGGTGCGCCAGTTCGTTCGGGTCATCACCCCGGTTTTTGGCGGCTTCGCGCATGTTGACGTCGCACAAATACGCCAAATTGGTGTCGTCCATTTGCACGTAATCGCAACCCGCCGCGCTGAGTGAGCGCAGCTCATCGCCATAAGCTTTTGCAACGTCGGTATAAAAATCTGGCTCTAATTCAGGGTAAGCCGTGCGGCTGATGCCGGCGCGTCCACCGCGAAAGTGCAGCATAGTCGGTGATGGAATCGTCACCTTGGCTTTATGGCCAGCGCTGACTTGCGATTTGAGGAAGTTGTAGTCAGCCAGTTGAATCTGCTTGGCATGCGTCACTTTGTCCACCACATGGATGGCTGGCGGCATCAAATGCTCTTTGCCATTGGCGTCTATGGACATGGTGACTTCGCCCACCTTCACGCCGCCCAATTGCTCTAAAAAGTCTAAATGAAAGTAGGTGCGACGAAACTCGCCATCGGTCACACTTTTCAGGCCCACATCTTCTTGAAATTTCACGATGTCAGCAATCGCTTTGTCTTCCACCAAACGCAATTGTTCTGCGGTGATGCTTCCTTTGGCTTTTTGCTCACGCGCTTCCAGTAAAAACTTAGGGCGCAAAAAGCTGCCAACGTGGTCGTAATGGGCGGGTAGATGCGGTGGTAAGTGAGCCATTGATGTCTCCAAGTGGTTAAGTGTTAAGAATGTAAAACATCATCATAGAGCATATTTTCAAAGAGGCAAAAATACAATAAGAGCTAAAAAAAGCTAAAAAGTGACAAAAATCAAGAAAAATATGGCTTTTATGTATACAATGAAAATGCATGAACGCTAAAACTCCTACTTTTCCACTAAACGCTTGGTACGCTGCAGCCTACGATGTTGAGCTGGGCCGCAAGCTCTTGGCGCGTACGGTTTGCAATCAAAAAATCGTGATGTTTCGCAAGCTCGATGGCACGGTCGCAGCTTTGGAAGACGCTTGCTGGCACCGTTTGATGCCGCTGTCCTTGGGGCATTTAGACGGCGATGAAGTCACCTGCGGCTACCACGGCTTGGTGTACAACGCGCAAGGCCGCTGCACCCATATGCCCAGCCAAGAAACGTTGAACCCTTCCGCCTGCGTGCGCAGCTTCCCCGTCGTCGAAAAACACCGCTTCGTGTGGATATGGCCAGGCGACCCCGCCAAAGCCGACCCCGCTTTGGTGCCCGATATGCATTGGAACGACGATGCGCAGTGGGCGGGCGACGGCAAAATGATTCGCGTCAATTGCGATTACCGCTTGGTGGTCGACAATTTGATGGATTTGACGCACGAAACTTTTGTCCACGGCTCTAGTATTGGCCAGCGCGCCGTGGCAGAAGCGCCCTTTGTTGCCACCCACGGCGACCGCACCGCAACGGTGACGCGCTGGATGGAAAACATAGACGCTCCACCGTTTTGGGCGGGGCAAATCAAACACGCACTGGGCTATGAGGGCAAGGTAGACCGTTGGCAAATCATCAACTTTGAAGCGCCTTGTACGGTGAATATTGACGTGGGCGTAGCGCAAGCTGGCAGTGGCGCTGTGCCTGAAGGTGGCAATGCGGGAGACGTTCGTGCCAGCAATCGCATCAAAGGCGTGAACGGCTTTGTGCTGAACACCATCACCCCTGAAACTGACACTACTTGTTTGTATTTTTGGGCGTTTGCGCGAAATTACTGTACGAATGAGCAGCGTTTAACGCACGAACTGCGTGAGGGTGTGGCGAATATTTTCCGCGAAGATGAGCTGGTTTTGGAGGCTCAACAACAGGCCATGAATGACCGCCCGAATCACGCTTTTTACAACCTCAACATCGACGCAGGTTCGATGTGGGCACGGCGTTTGATTGATGGGCTGATTGCCAAAGAATCATCAGGCAAGCCTGCCAAGCAGGTAATTCCGATTCGCCAAAGCGCTTAAATTATGTCAAAACACATCGATAAAAGCGGTGAAAATAATGCTATAAATATTATAGCTATTAATGCAATAAATACGCCGGCTAGAGGTCAATTTGAGGGTGAAAATAACGTTATTAAAAGTAACTTTAATGATTCCCTCAACTCAGCGCAAAACGCTCCGCAAAATGGTCAACAAAGCGTGCAGCTTAGGGCGCAGCTACAACTACGGGAAATGATTTTAGCGGGCGAATTGTCGGCGGGTTCGCGCATCGCGGAGCTCACCATTGTTGAAAAACTAGGCTTCTCGCGCACCCCTATTCGGGCAGCTTTGGTTAAGTTAGAGCAAGAGGGTTTGCTGGATGCTTTGCCCAATGGCGGCTATGCGGTGAAGACTTTTTCTGAGCGTGATGTAGCAGAGGCTATTGAACTGCGCGGCACGCTAGAGGGCTTGTCTGCCCGCTTGGCGGCAGAGCGTGGCGCAGCGCCCGTGGTGCTGAACGAAGCGCGGCAGTGTTTACAAGCCATTGACGCTGTTTTGAGCGAATCTACTTTGGATGACGAGGCTTTTGCCAACTACGTGAAACTGAACGAGCAGTTTCATGCATTGCTAAGCGAGTTGTCTGGCAGCGGCGTGATTGCGAAGGAATTGGAGCGCGTTTGCGGTTTGCCCTTTGCCTCGCCGTCTGGTTTTGTCGTCGTGCAAGCCAACAGCCCGAAAGCGCGGGATATGCTGGTGGTGGCGCAAGATCAGCATTGGCAGGTGCTTGATGCGATTGAGCGCCGCGAAGGCTCGCGGGCTGAAAGCTTGATGCGTGAGCATTCCCGCATAGCCCAGCGCAATTTGCGAGAGGCGGTGCAAAGCCAAACATTGAATCAATTGCCTGGCGTCAGCTTGATTCGTAAAAGAAGCTAAAAGCCGATAAAAGCCACCAAGAGTTATGAAAACTGAGCAAATTTGGACTGAAGCACGCGTGCACTCGCTGCGAGATGCGACGCCAACGGTGCGCGAAATCACGCTCAAACCAACAAATGGCGTTTTGCCGCATCAGGCCGGTGGTCATTTGCAGATGCAGGTTTTGGTCAATCAAGGTGCAGCGGTGCGGCCACATACCCGTTCGTATTCTTTGATTGGGCAACCCGACGGCGAGTTTTACCGCATTGCCGTGAAGCGATTGGACGAGGGGCGCGGTGGCTCCAAAGCCATGTGGCAGTTGGCTGTGGGGGACAGGTTGCAGATCAGCGAACCGCAAAACCACTTTCCGCTGGATTTAGCCGCGCCCGCATATTTGCTGGTGGCCGGTGGCATTGGTGTCACGCCTTTGGTCGGTATGGCGCAGCTATTAGCCCAACGCGGAGCAAAAGTGCAGATGTTGTTTGGGGCGAGATCAGAAGCGGAATTGGCCTACTTAGAATCTCTCAAAGCGGTGTTGAAAGATCAATTGAAAACGGCTGCCGCTGAGAAAGGCGCTTACATAGATTTCGAAGCTGAAATTGCCCAATTACCGCCCCAAGCTCAGATGTACATTTGCGGCCCCGTGCCCATGTTGGATGCTGCGCGAAAGGCTTGGGCAAATGCTGGTCGCCCCTTGGCTGATTTGCGCTACGAAACCTTTGGCAGCAGTGGCCGCTTTGCGCCGCAAGCTTTCAGAGTCAAAATTCCTAGGCACAACTTGGATATTACCGTTCCTGCAGACAACGGTTTGCTGGACGAGCTAGAAATTGCCGGTGTGCAAGCCATGTACGACTGCAGACGTGGCGAATGCGGGCTGTGTGCCATGGACGTGTTATCTGTAGACGGCGAAATTGACCACCGCGATGTGTTTTTGAGCGACGAAGAAAAAGCGGGCAACAAGCGCATTTGCGTCTGCGTGTCGCGGGTTGTAGGGGAAATCACGCTTGATTCGGCCTACCGCGCGGATTGACCAGATTGCCCAAGATTGATGTAAATACCAATACCTAATGCTTCGAATGTAACTACACTTACTTTTATCAACCCTAGGAGACAACAGAATGAAATTCAATACTTTAGCTAAAGCAGCTTCGTTAGCGGCATTTTCACTCGCGGCTACTGCGAGCATGGCGCAAGAAGTTACCCTCAAATTTCACCACATTTGGCCAGCTGCTGGCATGGCACCTACTCGCGTGATCGCGCCTTGGTGCGATAAAATAGCTGCGGAGTCAAATAACCGCATCAAATGCCAAATGCTCCACGCCATGTCGGGCGGTGGCACACCCCCACAGTTGGTTGACCGCGTGAAAGACGGCGTGGACGACCTCACCATCACCTTACCAGGTTATACAGCGGGTCGTTTTCCTGCGATGGAAGTGTTTGAACTGCCCTTCATGACAAATTCTGCAGAAGCCGGTGGCTCAGCCGCATGGGAATACTTGCAAAAGCACGGCTTGAAAGAATTCCCAGGCACCAAAATTTTGGCAACTTGGGTGCATGACGAGGGTTATATTCATACCAGCGGCAAGCAAGTCAAAACCTTGGACGACTTCAAGGGTTTAAAAATGCGTGCCCCCACCCGCCAGACCAACAAACTCTTGGCAAAACTGGGCGCTACGCCTGTTGGTATGCCAGTCACCGGTGTGGCTGATGCGTTGTCAAAAGGCACGATCGATGGTTTTGCGCTGCCGTGGGAAGTCATTCCAGCCTTCAAACTGCATGAAATGACCAAGTTCCACACACAAACTGACCCGACACGCCCAGCGCTTTACAGCGCAGGTTTCGTCTTTGCGATGAACCAAGCCAAATACGATGCGTTGCCGGCTGATCTGAAAAAAGTCATCGACAACAACAGCGGCGCTGGTTTGTCGCGCCAAATCGGCAAAATTTGGGATGAAAGCCAAGCCGTTGGGCGCAAAGCAGCAGCTGATCGTGGCAACACCATCATGACACTCTCGCTGGCTGAGACGGACAATTGGATCAAAGCCTCCGCACCTCTTAACGACGAGTGGGTGGCTGACATGGACAAGCGTGGCCTGCCAGGCAAGCAAATGCTGCAAGACGCACGTGATTTGCTGGTTAAACATCGTAAATAAGCACGACAAATAAGCCGCTTTATGTTGAACGTGTTGAGGCCACTGACTTGGTGGTTTGCGGTGGTGGGCGCGGCCATCGCACTGGCAGTCGGTGTGATGACGACTGTCAGTGTGGTGGGAAGAGCATTCTTCAAATCGCCTATTCAAGGTGATATTGAGTTGACGCAGCTGGGCATTGCACTGTCAATTTCCCTGTGTATTCCGTGGTGCCAGTTGCGCGGTGCCAATATCATTGTGGATTTTTTCACGCAAAAGCTAGCGCCCAAAAAGATAGATTTTTTAGACGCAATAGGCTCGGCTTTGGTGGCGCTGATGTGCTTGCTCTTGGCCTGGCGCACGGGCGTTGGTGCCGTCGCCGTGCGCGAGGCGCAAGAAAGCTCAATGATTCTCGGTCTGCCCATGTGGTGGGCATATGCGTCGTTGGCACCCGGTTTGGCATTGGGTGGTTTGGTGGCTTTGGTACAAGCTTGGATGCGGTTGAACAACCAAACGCTGATAGATGCCCAAGGTGAACCGTCATGACGCCTACAGTCATTGGCCTTTTGATGTTTGGTGGCATGTTGCTGCTTATGGGCCTACGCGTACCGATTGCTGCTGCCATGTTCATTCCCGGTGCTCTGGGATACATGGCTATCAGTGGTGATGTGGCGATGCTGAATTTGCTCAAAGGCAGCGCGGTGGCGAGGCTCACGGTTTATGAGCTCAGTGTTATCCCGTTGTTTTTGCTCATGGGGCAGTTTGCCACGCAGGGCGGTTTGAGCCGTGATTTGTTTCGTGCAGCGGCTGCTTTTGTAGGTCATATTCGCGGTGGTTTGGCCATGGCGGCCATCATGAGCGCGGCAGCATTTGGTGCGGTGTGCGGTTCTTCGGTAGCTACATCTGCCACCATCACGCAGGTGGCCTACCCCGAGATGAAGGCCAATGGCTACCACGGTCGTTTGTCTACAGCAACGTTGGCAGCAGGCGGCACGTTGGGTATTTTGATTCCACCATCTGTACCATTGGTGGTCTACGCTATTTTGACCGAGCAAAATATTGCCAAGCTCTTCGCAGCAGCTATGGTGCCCGGCATTTTGGCTATGTTGGGTTATATCGTGGTGATTGCGCTGTATTGCCGTGTTCGCCCTGAGTTTGCTAGGCCTAGTGCACCCGCGACATGGGAACAATGTGGTAAAGCTTTGGTCACCATTTGGCCTATCGTGGGGATTTTTGTGATTGTGTTTGGTGGCATATACGGTGGTATTTTTTCACCTACCGAGGGCGCGGCTATCGGTGCGCTACTCACGTTTGCTGTAGGTTTGGCACGACGTGAGTTAAATCGTGAAGGCATCAAGCGGGCACTAGTAGCTTCGGCTGAAACCAGTGCCATGGTTTTCATGATTTTTCTGGGTGCTGACATGATGAATGCCTCGTTGGCACTGACCGAAATGCCAGCACGCATTGCAGACTGGGTCACGCATTTGCCGATTTCTCCGCTTTTAGTTGTTAGCGCTGTGCTGGTTTTGTATGTGATATTGGGGTGCGTGATGGACGAACTTTCAATGTTGCTACTAACCATCCCGGTGATTTTTCCTGCCATCATGGGGTTGGAGTTGTGGGGCTTGGAAAAAGACATGAAGGCGATCTGGTTCGGCATTTTGGTGCTGATGACAGTCGGCATTGGTTTGATAGCGCCCCCGGTAGGTCTAAATGTTTATGTCGTTAACAACCTTGCACGCGACGTGCCGATGAGTGAAACCTACAAAGGCGTGTTTCCCTTCTTGGCTTGGGATGCTTTGCGTGTCGTACTTTTGCTGTTTTTCCCTGCAATCAGTTTGTGGCTGGTGACGGTGCTGTTTAAATGATTACTGTGGTGTCTACTTTGCGACACCTCTAGGGTTAAGCCTATGGCGAGGTTGGTGAAAGCAGCGCAATATGCTGGTGGAACTCATCTTCTCAATAGTTCTCAACTTCATTTAAAACAAAGGGTCGGTATGAAAATATCATTTAGAAAAATCAATGTTCGCTTAGGTATGGCTGTAGCTGCTGCAGCGCTCATAGCTGGTTGCAGCGATACGGCAACTTACTACAAGTACAGCCAAGTGGTCGTCTTTGGCGCTAGTTTGTCTGATACGGGCAATGTGTTTGCTGCTACAGGTGGACAAAAACCTGGTCCAGCACCCTATTACTTTGGTGGCCGCTGGTCAAATGGCCCATTGTGGATTGAAAACGTCGCGGCTGAAGTGGGTAAAACAGTCACTCGCTCATCTGCTGGCGGAACCAATTTTGCCTACGGTGGTGCAAAGACCTGCGGTATAACTGGCGTCACTTCTGATGTGCCTGATATGTGCACGCAAGTGGCGCTTTTCTTAGGTGCAACAGGCGGCAAAGCTGACAGCGAAGCGCTCTACGTGATCGATGCAGCCAGCGTTGGCAACAACATGCTCGCAGTTTTGGGGTCAAATGGTGCCATTCCAAACTCTGCTGTTACTGCTGCTGCACCTGCAGACACAGCCGCCATGATGCAGCAACTGTACAACGCGGGTGCGAGGCGCTTCTTGGTGACCAATGCCCCTGATGTTGGTGCTACGCCTTACGTCAAAAGCTTAGGAGCGCAAGCTTCTGCTGGCGCAACAGCATTATCCAGTGGCTTTAA
>JBEBJY010000058.1:0-18236 GCA_040079635.1 Burkholderiaceae bacterium
AAGGTAACTGTTTCGATCTCTACGACTGGATTTACAAGCTCTGTAAGAAAAGCATTTACCTTATCAGCACGCAATGAATGAGGGTCATAGCCAGCAAGTTCCGCAGCGATTTGGTCAATGCTTTTCATAAGCGCTCAGTTGCTGCAAATCTTGCAATGTATTGGCGTTGTAAAAAGCTTTCGGGTCGTCGTGCATTTCGTTGAAATTGACGCGTGCGAGTTTGTGCTGAACAGCCCATGCGCCAATCTTGCGGCCGCCGTCATCAGTGAAAGCTTTAAGGCTATCCACAAGTGTCTGCTTCATCAAACAAAACACCGGCTGATGACGCAAAACACCTTCCTCGTCAGCGCTGCTAACCATTGCAATGTCAGCATCATTTTGTATCAACGCTTCTGACAAGCGGGCAACCAAATTAGCAGGGAAACGGGGCGTGTCGCAAGGCACGGTCATCAAAAAAGGAGTTTTGCATTGCTGAAGTCCGACCAAGAAACCCGCTAATGGTCCAGCAAAGTCAGCAAGTCCGTCAGCGATAACTTCGGCAGATACTTCGGAGCCCCAAGTTTTATAGGTTTCTAAATTGCGGTTGGCGTTGACGAGTAAATGACCAACTTGAGGTTTCAGTTGTTGGATGGCATGTTTTGCAAGCGGTGTACCGTTGTAAAGCTGTAAGCCCTTATCCACACCGCCCATGCGAGAGCCACGCCCTCCAGCGAGCACAATGCCTGTGATTTGGTTTTTATCCACCGATGTAACTCATTTCAACGCGTTTCGCGGACGTCTCTGCGGATGTTGTGTCCGCTGGCATACTGCTGCGTAATTCTGAATAGCGGTCATTCCTACCTTGCCAAATATGTGCCAGAGCTGTGGTTATCGTTGCATTTTTACTGCTCTCGTTAGAGTTCGTTTCACGTAACAAAGGCCTTAAATCGTAACCTTGGCTCGCAAATAAGCACAAATACAATTTACCTTCTGTTGATAATCTTGCACGGTTACAGTCGCTGCAAAATGCTTGTGTCACGCTGCTGATGACGCCGATTTCACCTAGGCTTGGGTCATGCTCGCCTTGCGCATTGGCATAACCCCAGCGCTGTGCAGTTTCACCTGCTTGCGATGGTTCAAGTTGAACCAATGGCATTTCGGCGTGAATAAGTTTGATGACCTCTGCAGACGGAAGCACATCATCCATGCGCCAGCCGTTTGTTGCACCTACATCCATGTATTCAATGAATCGCAAAACCATCCCCGTCCCACGGAAATGTCTGGCCATAGGTAAAATCTGGTCAGCATTGGTGCCACGCTTCACCACCATGTTGATTTTGATTCCGCTGAAGTTACCTTGTTTGTCTAAGCCTAGTCCCGCTTGGCGAGCAGCCTCAATCCCGGCGAGAACATCTGCAACAGGGAAGTCAACATCGTTCATGCTACGAAACACGGCATCGTCTAAGCCGTCTAAGCTGATAGTCACGCGCTGTAAACCGGCAGTTTTCAAGGCGACAGCTTTTTTTACGAGCAAGGAGCCATTGGTTGTCAATGTCAAATCCAGTTTTTCGCCATCTTGTGTTCGCAAAGCGGCTAATTGCGCAATCAAAATTTCAATATTTTTACGCAAAAGTGGCTCACCGCCGGTTAACCTGATTTTGCGCACACCATGCGACATAAATACATTTGCTAAGCGCGTGATTTCTTCGAAAGTCAAAAGCGAGGAGTGCGGCAAATACGGATAGTCTTTGTTGAAAACTTCTTTGGGCATGCAGTAGCTGCAGCGGAAGTTACAACGATCCGTGACGCTGATGCGGAGATCATGCAGCTGTCGACCTAATTGATCGGCTAACAAACCGTCAGCTATCACGGGCTTCAAGTCTGTCAATTTAAGCAGCGATGGTTCTACGCGATTCGCCTGTCGCTCGTCATGCAAAACGATCACGCGCTTCGGTGGTCTTTCTAATTCAGTCATAGCGATATTGTGCAACTACCGCTTATAAAGCTCAGAGACCTTTTCGTGAAAAGGTCAATGTCGCGTTTGTACCGCCAAATCCGAAGCTGTTTGACAAGGCTGTTTGGATGTTCGCGTTGTCTATCCGTTGACGCACGATTGGCAAGCCTTCAGCGGCTGGGTCGAGGTTGTCGATATTGGCTGAGGCTGCAATGAACTTATTTTCCATCATCAGCAAGGTGTAAATCGCTTCGTTCACACCTGCAGCGCCCAAAGCATGTCCAGTCAAAGACTTTGTTGATGCGATATGAGGAACAGGGTGACCCGTCTCGCTAAACACGGCACGTATCGCTTCAATCTCTTTTACATCGCCCACAGGTGTGCTTGTGCCATGGGTATTAACATAGTCAACTTGACCCACATCTTTGCCATCTGCGTCAAGCAAAGCCATGCGCATGCAGCGTTGTGCGCCTTCGCCAGACGGTGCCACCATGTCGTAACCGTCAGATGTTGCACCATAGCCGACCAATTCAGCGTAAATCTTAGCGCCACGAGCCTTGGCATGTTCGTATTCTTCTAATACCAAAATACCACCGCCGCCAGAGATGACAAAGCCGTCGCGGTCAGTGTCATAGGTGCGCGACGCTTTGTCAGGCGTCTCGTTGTATTTGCTGGATAGTGCACCCATCGCGTCAAACATGAAAGACAGTGTCCAGTGCTCCTCTTCAGCTCCGCCAGCAAACACAATATCTTGCTTACCTAGCTGAATTTGCTCCGCACCCGCGCCGATACAGTGCGCACTTGTCGCGCAAGCAGAGCTGATACTGTAGTTCACGCCTTTGATTTTTGCGCCGGTGGCTAAGCAAGCAGATACACCGCTGGCCATGGCTTTTGTGACCATATAAGGACCAACACGACGCACGCCTTTGTCTCGCAAGGTGTCAATTCCAGCTGAAATACTTTCATGCGAGGCGCCACCTGCGCCAACAATCAAACCGGTGCGGAGGTTGGAAACTTGATCTTCTGGCAAACCAGCATCCGCAATCGCTTCTTGCATGGCAATCCAAGCATAGGCGTGACCGTTAGCCATGAAACGCATCAATTTGCGATCAATGATGGCTTCGACATCTAAGTTTTTGACCGAGCCAGCGACATGCGAGCGCAAACCCTGCGCTGCATAGTCAGGTTGAAACGTGATGCCAGAACGGCCTTCTTTCAAACTATCAACAACTTCTGCTTTGTTGTTGCCAATACTGCAAACAATACCCATTCCGGTGACGACGACACGACGCATGGTGTGATCCTAAAACTTTAAAATATAAGTATGAAGTGTTGAAATGACGGCTGTATTAAAAAGCGTTTGTTTGGGTAAACAAACCCACTTTTAAATCATTGGCTGTGTAAATTTCACGACCATCAATTTCCATGGTGGCATCCGCAATACCCATCACTAATTTGCGCATGATGACACGTTTCAAATCAATGCGGTAAGTCACTTTTTTACCTGTTGGCAGCACTTGTCCCGTAAATTTGATTTCGCCAGCACCCAAAGCGCGACCGTGGCCTGGGCCACCTTTCCAGCCTAAAAAGAAACCTACCAATTGCCACATGGCGTCCAGACCTAAGCAGCCAGGCATGACGGGGTCGCCTTGGAAGTGGCAAGCAAAAAACCACAAGTCAGGCTTGATATCGAGTTCGGCCACGATTTGACCCGCACCATGTTTGCCGCCATCTTCGGTGATGGAGACAATGCGATCAAACATCAACATCGGTGGCAATGGCAATTGCGCATTCCCCTCGCCAAACAATTCGCCACGTCCACAGGCGAGTAATTCTTCAAAGCTATAGCTATTTTGTTTTTGTGTCATGGTATTTTATCAATCTGTAACTGCGTTTATTATCTAACGAAATGCACGTTTTTTATATTCTATTTAGCCTGCTTACCCTTAAGTCTGTATTTTGTCGATTTTTAACCTAAGAAACCAGCGACCCATGACAACCACACATCTACAATTTCCGCTAACCCTGCGCATGAAGCTGATAGCTCTTGCACCACAGTTTTTCGTGGAAGATGCCAACCAAAAACCAGTCGCCTTCATCAAGCAAAAGCTCTTTAAACTCAAAGAAGCTATCAATGTTTTTGCAGATGAGACACAAAAAGAGGTTTTATACACCATCACGGCAGACAGAATCATCGACTTTTCAGCACGCTACAACTTGAAAAACGCGGCTGGTTTGACGCTTGGCTCAGTCAAACGTTATGGCATGCGCTCTTTGTGGCGCGCTCAATATGATATTTATGACGGAGAGCGAATCGTTTTTACGATTTCTGAAGAAAGCGTCCTAACGCGGTTTTTTGACAATATTTTTAGCCAAATTCCGTTATTAGGGGCGTTGTCTGGCTATATTTTCCAGCCGTCTTATATTGTTAAACGTGAATCTGGCGAGGAAGTGATGCGTTTAAGCAAGCAACCGGCTTTGTGGGAAGGTATTTTCAAAATGGAGCAGCTAGTCATGCTCAGCCATGCGGAGCAGGAGTCGCTGATGTTGAGCTTGTTTATGACCGTTTTGCTAGAACGCCAAAGCGGGTAACGAATTGCGGCTAACGGTTAACGGATAAAAAAATAGCCCACCGAAGTGGGCTAGTTGTCATTTTTTTGACTTGTGGTTGCTGGCTGGCAACTATTGAACAGTCACTTCCACGCGACGCGCTTCAGCCGCTGGGCCATCTGCTTTGGCTTGTTCAGGTTTTTTCAGTTCAACCTTGTCGTCAGCCACGCCTGCTGCTTTGAGGGCAGCTTGCACATTCATAGCGCGCTGTTTGGCCAATTCGGCGTTTTTAGCTGGGTCGCCAGAAGCATCGTGGTAGCCACTGATGACGGCTTTTTTGCCGCCAGCCACCGCTTTGATGACATCAGCCAGTGCCGCTGCACCACCTGTGGCCACGTCAGCTTTGCCACTTGCAAAGTAAAACTTCACCACGCCATTTTCAACTTTTACGGACGCTTCATCTCCCGACGCTGCAGCCGCTGGTGCAGCAGCAGGCGTAGCTGCCGCCGGTGCAGCAACCGCTGAAGCTGCAGCACCACTAGCTGCAACTGCCACTGCGGCTACGGGAGCAACCGGTGCAACTGCGACTTCACCACCGTGTAATTTCATCATCAAAGGCACAATCAACAGCGCCACGATGTTGATAATTTTGATGAGCGGGTTAATCGCCGGGCCAGCCGTGTCTTTGTACGGGTCGCCCACGGTGTCGCCAGTCACAGCCGCTTTGTGCGCTTCTGAGCCTTTGCCGCCGTGGTTGCCGTCTTCAATGTACTTTTTCGCATTGTCCCAAGCACCGCCACCTGTACACATGGAAATCGCCACAAACAAGCCGGTCACAATCGTGCCCATCAGCAAGCCGCCCAAAGCTTTTGGCCCCAGTACCAAGCCCACCAAAATAGGCACGACCACTGGCAAGAGCGATGGAATCATCATCTCTTTGATAGCCGCAGAGGTCAACATGTCAACTGCAGCGCTGTAATCTGGCTTGCGTTTGTTGGCCATGATCTCGCCATCTGCAAACTGGCGACGCACTTCAACAACGACAGAGCCTGCAGCGCGGCCCACAGCCTCCATCGCCATCGCACCGAAGAGGTAAGGAATCAAACCACCGATAAAGAGGCCAATGATGACCAGTGGGTCGCTCAAATCAAAGCTGATCGCCTTGCCGTAAGCTTCCAGTTTGTGGGTGTAATCCGCAAACAGCACCAGTGCCGCCAAACCGGCTGAGCCAATCGCGTAGCCCTTGGTAACAGCCTTGGTGGTGTTGCCCACCGCATCCAGCGGGTCAGTGATATCACGCACGCTTTTTGGCATTTCTGCCATTTCAGCGATACCGCCAGCGTTGTCAGTGATAGGGCCGTAAGCGTCCAAAGCCACCACGATACCGGCCATCGACAGCATGGATGTTGCGGCAATCGCGATACCGTACAAACCCGCCAATTTAAAGGCCGCCATGATAGCGATACAGACAAAAATCACCGGCCATGCGGTAGAACGCATGGAAACGCCCAAGCCGGCAATGATGTTGGTGCCGTGGCCCGTTGTCGATGCCGCTGCGATATGTTTCACAGGTGAATACTGCGTACCGGTATAAAACTCAGTGATCCATACCAAGGCGGCTGTCAACGCCAAGCCCACAAAACAAGCACCAAACAGCGCCATCTGGCTGCCAGCAGCTTTGATCGAGTTGTCAGGCATCAACCAAGTGGTTACAAAGTAAAAAGCGATCAATGACAAGCCACCAGCTACGGCCAAACCTTTATACAAGGCAGGCATCACGTTTTTCATGCCTGGAGATGCTTTGACGAAGAAGCAGCCAATGATGGAAGCAACGATAGATACTGCACCCAGAGCCAGCGGATAAACCACTGCCGCTGTTCCTGCGCCAGTAACTAGCAGTGCGCCTAAAACCATGGTCGCAATCAGCGTGACGGCATACGTTTCAAACAAATCCGCAGCCATACCCGCGCAGTCACCCACGTTGTCGCCCACATTGTCGGCAATCACGGCTGGGTTGCGTGGGTCATCTTCAGGGATGCCAGCTTCCACTTTACCCACCAAATCCGCGCCTACGTCAGCGCCTTTGGTGAAAATACCGCCACCCAAACGGGCAAAAATCGAAATCAGCGATGAACCGAAGGCAAAACCAATCAGCGGGTTCAGCATTTTGGCCAAGTTTTTATCTGGCGTCATGTTGCCATTGCCGACCAAGAACCAATAAAACGCTGTCACGCCCAGAAGCCCTAGGCCAACCACCAGCATGCCAGTGATAGCGCCGCCGCGAAAGGCGACATCCAGCGCAGGGCCAATGCCTTTGGTCGCTGCCTGAGCGGTGCGCACATTGGCTTTGACCGACACATTCATGCCGATAAAGCCACACAGGCCAGACAACAGCGCACCAATGACAAAACCAATGGCAGACATGCTGTCTAAGAAGAAGAAAATCAAAATGGCTAAAACAACACCCACAATGGTGATGGTTTTGTACTGACGCGCTAAATAAGCGGCAGCACCGGTTTGAATTGCGGCTGCAATCTCTTGCATTCGCGCATTACCGGCGTCTTGGGAAAGAATCCAACTGCGAGCCCAAAAGCCGTAACCCACGGCAATCAGTCCACAAACGAGCGCCAAAATCAGCGCAGAATTACCTGTCATGTCTATCTCCTTGTTGAATCGCTTGAAAGGAGTAGACGCTGATCACATGCCTCTAAAAGTGCAAGTAAAACAACGCAAACTCCCGCTGCGTTGCTTCCTCGCTGTCCTTATGGATGGACGTGTCGATTGGCCAACGAGGTCACTTTAACTCGAAAATGTGACAATTTGATGCTTCTGCAAGGCAGTTGAAAGTAAAATACGGGAAACTACTTAGTCATTTACTGACGCTTTAGCCCATTTTTGCTGATGATTTGATTCAGTTTTGACCCTTTTTTATAACTTAAAGAGACCGCAACCATGTCCTTAGACAAAGTCACCCCTGGTAAAAACGCCCCCCACGAATTCAATGTCATCATCGAAATTCCGATGAATGCCGACCCAATCAAATATGAAGTGGACAAAGAATCAGGCGCGATTTTTGTGGACCGTTTCATGAGCACCTCCATGCACTACCCGACCAACTACGGTTATGTGCCAAAAACCTTGAGTGGCGACGGTGACCCGGTTGACGTCCTCGTCATCACCCCAGTCCCCTTGTTCCCAGGTGTCGTGGTGACATGCCGTCCGATTGGCATCTTGAAAATGACCGACGAAGCCGGCGAAGACGGCAAAGTCTTGGCCGTGCCCATCGACAAAAAATGCTCACTGTACACCCAGTGGCAAAAACCTGAAGATCTGAACGAGCTGCGCCTGAAAACCATCTCTCACTTCTTTGAGCACTACAAAGACCTAGAAAAAGGCAAATGGGTCAAAGTCAACGGCTGGGAAGGCCCAGAAGCCGCTAATAAAGAAATCATGGACGGCATTGCCAACTACGAAAAGAGCTTGAAGGCGTAATTCGCTTGAAAAGTGTTTTTAAGGTGATAAATATGCCTCTAGGCGGCGTATTTATTGCCTAAGTAGCTATAAAAAATATAGCAAATTTAGCCTCAAAGTTGATCTACCAACGCTCAGCTAGCGCTTTGAGTCGGCTCAACTGGCGGTTTTGCATTTTGACGTAGCCGCCCACTTCTAGGTCTTTCAGCAGCTTACTCACCATTTCGCGGGAAGCGCCCACATCGGCGGCTAGTTCTGAGTGGGTAATGCTGATTCCGATGTTGATCTCAGGCGTGATCTTTTCAATGGCACGTTTGAGGCGCGAATAAACGTCCATCAGCGCAATGCTGCGGGCGTTGTCAGTGGATTGTCTGGCGCGCCGAATCACGGTGTGCAACATTTCTGTACCAAATCTAGGGTGCTCTTGCATGAAAGCTTCGAGTTGCGCATTGGTCACAATTGCGCACAGACAGGATTCCACGGCTTCCACATTGGCAGAGCGACTGCCGCCATCCAGTGTTAACTCGCCAAAATATTCACCTGCTTCCACATAGCCATACGTGATTTCTTTGCCTGAAATAGCTGAACCATAAGCGCGCACACGACCCTCTAGCAAGATGTAAAGCGCATCACCTTTGTCGCCATCTTTGAAGATGAGCGCGCCTTTTTTGAAGCTTTGTTGCTTACCCAGCGTGGCAAGCAGTTGCAAATCTGGCGTGAGTGGTTGCTGTGTCATCGCAAGGTTAAATCAATATTTATGCCAATTTTCGCACACTTAAAGCGCTCTAAAGCTGACGCCGTGCCTGATTTATTACCTTAAAACAACACACTCACGCCGAAGCATGTTTTGATCGTGGGTAAAGAAACTTGTGCAAACCCATCAGTTTGGGGGCGACAAACGGCTGCCAGCTCGCACGTTTTTGCGCCAATCTGTCCGCCACTGCCCACCAAGCGCTGGGGTTCAGCCCCATGCCCACGTGGCTGGCGAAGACCTCGATGTTCTCCGTGTGCGGGTTGACCTTGCAGGGCGCTTGAATGCTGCCTTGCCACGCCACCACACCGTCGGTTTTTGAGTAAATACTGGTCGTCGGCACCGTGGGCGCGGTTGGCAGGTCAAAATTAGCGCGCTCAATCTCAGTTTTCCGTCCACTGGCAAACTCGTACACCCGCCAAGCGTTGGTCGATTTGGGCGATCCGGCAAACGGCGTGCCCAGCGTGATCACGCAATGCACCATCTCAGGCAGCATTTTGGCCAGCTCGCGGGCGTAAACGCCGCCCAAACTCCAGCCGATCAAGCTCACTTTACGGCCAGACAGGTTAAATGTGTCGGTAATTTGCTGCCGTGCCGCCTCCAAAACGCCAGGTCGCGGTCCCAAATTCAGCCCTTGGTTCCAGCCCTCAGTCGCGTAACCTAACGAATCCAAATACTTGCGCAGCGGTACTGTGCTCAAATCTCCCGCGCTCAAGCCCGGGAACACAATCACGCTGCTGCCATGGGCTTGAGCATCTGCCTTAGGCGCTTTTTGCAGCGCAGGCCAAGTCGGCACCACAGCCCCAAACTCCCAAAAAGCCCGCATCTCCAGCGCCACCAGCGCCAAATGCGGCGGAGCAACGTTGTGCAACTCGGTGTAAGGTTTTGGCATGTCGATTTGCGGCATATTTGAAGCAGTAGTTTCGTTGTAACGTACAGTATCAGACTTGCCCGAACTCGTCTGTGCAAAAACGCGCATTTCCTCAGGGTAAACGTTAAAAACGCCACGTTTTGGGCGTTTTTAGAGGCGACACTCTTAATTTGCGTCGCGTGAGGGACGCGGGGAGTGCGGGTAATTACTGAGATTTTGCAAAATTAGAGGTGATTTTAAGGCTCTAGCCGGCGTGTTTATTGCCTAAGTTGCTATCAAAAATATAGTACGTTTAAGCAATTTCTCGAATCAAACAATCCGCCGAAATCCCTAAACCTGCATGCAAACGCCGCACCATCAGCAGGCTCAAAGGGCGTTTTTTGCTGAGCACTTCATAGACACGGTTGAGGCCACCAATCATGGGCTGCAAATCTTTGGGTTTCAAACCTTGCTGCTCCATTCTGAATTTGATGGCTTCAATGGGGTCGGGCAATTCGAGTTTGTAATGCTTAGCTTCGTAAGCTTCTACCAAAGCGCCCAATACTTCAAGCCGGTCTGCTTGTTCAGTGCCCACGTCAGGGTCCATATCAATCAAAGTTGATACTTCTTTGAGTGCAGCTTTGTAATCTTCTTGGGTATGGATGGGGTGGATATTCATAGCCTTTTCCTTTCAATTCAGTTCAACTGTGTCCGCATCAATCGCGTCGTATTGCTTATGTGTGCCAATGAACTTCACAAATACAAACTTCGTTTGATAAGCCACTGAAACAATCAACCGGTAATCATTGCCTTTGATATTGAACACAACGCGCCGGCTTTTTCAATACACTGGCGCTGGCATAAGCGGCTTTAATATCCGCTGGCTGCGACCAATTTGCCTTCTTAACCTCTTCGCACCATGCCAGTACAGCTTGCTTTGCCAACGGATGCTTGGCTGTGAAGGCCAGTAAGGGCGGCAGTGAAACGAGGTGCATGCGCTATTTTAGTCCCTAATTGGGACTAGTTCAAGCAGTTAAAGATGAATGATGTGGTAAGAATTGGATGGAAACGCATTTTACGGTATGATTTATGGCTATAGCCGGCGTATTTATTGCCTAAAGTGCTATTTTATTTATAGCAAAATTGACTATCGAGTGAAGCTTTTCCGAGCAGAAGCAAAGAAATTGGGGTCAGATTCCAATTCAGGACAATTCCCTCATCGGCGGAAAATAACTTGACATCGAAATTGGACTCTGACCCCATTTTCTGGTTTGGCAGGAAGCTTGCATTTTGTTGATATTGATTTAAAATACTGTGAATTAAAACAGTATTTGCTTTCGTTAGAAATAATTCAAATGTCAACTTCTTCGTTCACTCGTCTACTTCTTGCGCATTGGGGCGTCTCAGTTAAGGATATTCCTACTTCTGATCTTGAACAGAAAAAAGAAGCGGATTTTATTGCAAGCTTTGGTGAATCCACTGTGCTTATAGAAGAGAAGACAAAAGAAGACGATCCCGAGTATTTGAATCTTAGAGCTATCGAATTAGAGCGGGGCGATATTCACTCGGCGACATTGCCTATGATTCGAAATGAAACAATCTCAAAAATCGTAAGTAGCGCATCAAGACAGTTGAAATCTTCGTCTAACCTTTCGCATGATTTCAAGCTTATGTGGTTTACGGCTACTGGCGTCACCGCGCAAGCCAAATATGAGCAGTTCATGGCAACTTTATATGGCCGGACCAATATTCTGGAAATGAATGCTGACGGCTTTCGACGTTGTTATTACTTTCGATATGCCGACTTTTTTCGTAGGGCCTTAGTTATAGATGGTGCAGTCGCAGCCTATACCGATGGGAGATCAATTTCCGCGAAACTATGCCTCAACCCGCTTTCGCCGAGGTATGAAAGTCTTAAAAATTCAGACGTGATAAAGTTTTTTGGAACGGCTGTCGAAGATCCTATAGAGCTTGAACAAGCAGGGACAGCCTTCATACTTGACTGCGATCTAAGCAGAAAAGACGAAGCGCCATTGCTCGAATACCTTCGGCTCAAATATAAAACTGCTCCGCTTATGAATTTTGATATGGGGCACACAAATATTTCAATGTTATTTCCTAAAGATTAGGCTAATTCCAGAGCCAAACCAAATCTAAAAAATATGCACTAAATCACCCCTTCAACGGACTCCGTCTCCCCAAATCCTCCATATAGTTCTCAATCCCTTGCCCTTCGCGGTCTAGAAAGCGCTGGACGGCTTCTGCGAAGGCGGGGTGGGCTAGCCAGTGGGCGCTGGTGGCTTTGATGGGGAGCAGGGCGCGGGCCATTTTGTGTTCGCCCTGTGCGCCGCCTTCAAAACGCTGGTAGCCGTGGTTGATGCACCATTCGATGGGTTGGTAGTAGCAAGCTTCAAAGTGCAGGCAATCGACGCGTTCTAGGGCGCCCCAGTAGCGGCCATAGGCAATTTTGGGGCTATTTTCAGTGCCATTTTTGCCTCTAGCCGACGTATTTATTGCCTGTACAGCTACTAAACTTGTAGCAATTGGTGTGCCTTCGCGCTCTGCGGTGAAGAGCAGCCAGTTCTCGGGCATGGTCTGCTGCATCTGTTTGAAGAAGTCGCGGCTCAAATATGGGGCGTTGCCGTGCTCCCAGTAGGTGCGTTCGTAGCAACGGTAGAAGAAATCCCAGTCCGCATCGCTGATGTCTGCGCCCAAAGACCAGCGGAAGGTGACGCCAGCCTCGGCTACTTTGCGGCGTTCGGCGCGGATTTTTTTGCGTTTGTCTTGAGCCATCGTGGCTAGAAAGGCATCGAAATCTGCATAAGGCGTTTGCGTATTTGTCCAATGGAATTGAACCGTGTGGCGCAGCATGAGGGATTCAGCTTTGCAGGTTTCAACGTCCTCATCACTGCAAAACAGCAGGTGCAGGGACGATAAATTCTCTTTTTCACACCACGCAATCACTGCTTTGAGTAGGATTTGCCGTGAATCCGCATCCCGCGCCAGCAGCCGTGAGCCGGGTACGGGGGTGAAGGGTGGGGCGATGAGGGCTTTGGGGTAGTAGGGTAGGCCGTGCTGCTGGTAGGCATTGGCCCAGCTGTGGTCGAAGACGAATTCGCCGTAAGAATGGTCTTTGAGGTAGAGCGGACAGGCTGCTTGCAACGTATCACCGAGCCAGAGTGTGATGAAACGCGGCGTCCAACCTGTCTCTGGGCTCGCACTGCCGCTCTCGTGCATCGCCGCCAAATACTCATGTTTGAGGAAGGGGCTGGGGTGGCTTTGCTGGGCGAGCAGGGCGTTCCACGTAGCGGCATCGACCTCTAGCGGCGAGGCATGTTCGCGAATGACGTAATCAGGCTGGGTTGGCATGTCGTTGTGCAGTCGTTTCTTATCAATCATTTTGTCATAGTCGTAAGCTATTGTGTAGATAGGTTCAATTAGCTCGACTTATTGATCTGTAGTGCGTAAAGTGAAAGCTTAGATGATTCAGAAGACTTCTGAAAACTCATGACAAGACTTTTAACCGCCTAAGGAGCACTACGATGACAACCCAAGCAACATGCCCATTCTCAGCCGCAGCTACCAAATCCATGACGGCCGCTGCGCCCACAAACGCGAATTGGTGGCCCAATCAACTGAAAATTAATGCGCTGCACCAGCACTCGCCAAAGTCTGACCCTATGGGCGATGATTTTAACTACGCCGAAGAATTTAAGAGCTTAGATTTACAGGCGGTGATTGATGATTTGAATCACTTCATGACAGATTCGCAAGCTTGGTGGCCAGCAGACTGGGGGCATTACGGCGGGTTGATGATTCGTATGGCTTGGCACTCAGCCGGTACGTACCGCACCAGTGATGGCCGTGGCGGCGCCGGCTCGGGCAACCAGCGCTTTGCCCCGTTGAACAGCTGGCCAGACAATGGCAATTTGGACAAAGCGCGCCGCTTGCTGTGGCCTATCAAGCAAAAATATGGCCGCAAGCTGTCATGGGCGGATTTGATGATTTTGGCGGGCAATGTGGCGTTGGAATCTATGGGCTTTAAAACCTTTGGCTTTGCAGGTGGCCGAGTGGACATTTGGGAGCCAGAGGAAGACATCTACTGGGGCCCCGAGGGCGAATGGCTAGCCACCAGCGACAAGCCTAACAGCCGCTATTCGGGCGACCGCAAGCTGGACAACCCGCTGGCCGCCGTTCAAATGGGGCTGATTTACGTCAACCCAGAAGGACCAGACGGCAACCCCGACCCTGTCGGCTCTGGCCGCGATGTGCGCGAAACCTTCTTGCGCATGGCCATGAATGATGAAGAAACGGTGGCGCTGGTCGCCGGCGGCCACACCTTTGGCAAAGCGCACGGTGCTGGCGACCCTGCATTGGTAGGCGCAGAACCAGAAGGCGCACCGCTAGAAGAGCAAGGCTTGGGCTGGATCAACAAGTTTGGAACTGGCAAGGGCGTGCACACCACAACCAGCGGTATTGAGGGCGCTTGGAAACCCAACCCCACCACCTGGGACAACGGCTATTTCGACATGCTGTTTGGCTATGAGTGGGAGCTGACCAAGAGCCCAGCAGGCGCCAAGCAATGGGTGGCAAAAAACGTCAAACCCGAGCACATGATTCCAGACGCGCATGACCCATTGCAAAAACATCCACCCATGATGACCACGGCAGATTTGTCGCTGCGGTTTGACCCTGCGTATGAAAAAATCTCACGTCGCTTCCATCAAGACCCGCAAGCTTTTGCCGATGCGTTTGCCCGTGCCTGGTTCAAGCTGACGCACCGTGACATGGGGCCGATTGCGCGCTACCTCGGGCCACTGGTGCCGCAGGAAGAATTGATCTGGCAAGACCCCGTTCCAGCGGTAGACCACCCCTTGGTCGACACCAACGATATTGCGGCTTTGAAAACGAAGTTGCTTGCTCCAGGCTTGTCTATTGCGCAGTTGGTCAGCACAGCTTGGGCATCGGCATCTAGCTTTCGCGGTAGTGACAAACGCGGCGGCGCTAACGGAGCACGCATTCGCCTAGCACCGCAAAAAGACTGGGAAGTAAACCAGCCCGCAGAGCTTGCGGAGGTGTTGACCAAGCTTGAGAGTATTCAAAAAGAATTCAACAGCGCACAGGCTGGCGGCAAGAAAATTTCACTGGCTGATTTGATCGTTTTGGGCGGTTGTGCAGCGGTTGAGGCTGCTGCTAGCAAAGCAGGTCAAGCGGTGGTGGTGCCGTTCACGCCGGGGCGTACAGATGCGTCGCAAGCGCAAACCGATGTTGAATCATTTGCCGCTTTAGAGCCTGTCGCAGATGGTTTTCGCAATTACGTTGCCAAAGATGTGACTGGGGTGCAGGGCGTCACTGCGGAATTGTTGATCGACAAAGCCCAATTGCTGACCCTGAGCGCACCTGAGATGACCGTGTTGGTCGGTGGATTGCGTGTTTTGAACGCTGGCCAATCACAACATGGCGTATTTACGAGTCGCCCTGAGACCTTGAGTAACGACTTTTTCGTGAATTTACTGGACATGAGCACGATGTGGCAAAAATCCAGTGTTGAATCCAACGGTGACGGCGTGCTTCAAGGACGCGATCGCAAAACAGGCGAAGCCAAATGGACGGGTACTGTTGTTGACCTAGTTTTTGGCTCTAACGCGCAATTGCGTGCATTGTCTGAAGTTTATGCGTGCAGCGATTCGCAGCAGAAGTTTGTTCGTGAATTTGTGGCGGCTTGGAACAAGGTGATGAATTTAGACCGCTTTGATGTGATTTAAAGCCATCATCAATGTAGGAAGACCACGGCCAGCGCCGTGGTCGTGAATGACATAATCGGGTAAATTGAATATGTTTTCTGATACTTTTTGATATTTACCAGCTCGATCTATGACACTCAAAATCTGCGTTGCCCAGCTTAACTTCATCGTGGGTGATTTGTCCGGCAATGCACAAAAAATCATCGCCGCTGCCAACGAAGCTTATGTGCAAGGCGCGAGGCTGTTGCTCACACCCGAATTATCCATCTGCGGCTATGCGGCGGAAGATTTGTTTTTGCGTCCCGCCTTTATCTCTGCCTGCCATGATGCCGTGAAAACGGTGGTCGACGCTTGTGCGGGGTTAAAAGGCATGGTCGTAGTCGTCGGCCACCCCACGGGTGGGGACGAGCGCAGCAAATCGGTGGCGATTCAGCGGCGGTTTAACGCGGCCAGCGTCATCAGCGAGGGTCGGATTCTGGAAACCTACGCCAAGCGCGAACTGCCAAATTACCAAGTGTTTGACGAGCGGCGCTATTTCACGCCAGGGCAGGGCGTTTGCGTGTTTCAGGTGGAAGGCGATCAAGGCGAACAAGTCAGCGTAGGGCTGCTGATTTGCGAAGACGCTTGGTTTGAAGAGCCTGCGCAGCTGGCTTTGGAGGCCGGCGCACAGGTGCTAGCCGTCATCAACGCATCGCCTTTCCACGTTGGCAAAGGCGGCGAGCGGGTGCAGCGCATGGCAGATCGGGTCAAAGCGACCGGATTGCCGCTGATTTACGCGCACTTGGTGGGCGGGCAGGACGAGGTGGTGTTTGACGGCGGCTCGTTTGCGTTGAATGCGAAGGCGGAATTGGTGGCCAGGGCTGAGTGTTTTAAGGAAAAACTCTTATTTATAGGGGTAAATAGCACTCTAGCCGGCGTAAATATTGCCTCATCAGCTATAGATTTGATAGTAAATGAGGTTAACGGTAAAACAGATGAAATCGCCCCGCTGCGCAGTGACGAGGCTGATCTGTGGGACGCTTTGGTGCTGGGCATTCGAGACTATTTGGGTAAAAACGGCTTTCCAGGTGCGATTTTGGGGCTGTCGGGTGGTATCGACTCGGCTTTGGTACTTGCATTAGCCGTTGACGCTTTGGGCAAAGACAAAGTTCGCGCGGTGATGATGCCGTCGCCTTACACGGCAGATATCAGCTGGATTGATGCCCGCGAGATGGCGCAGCGCATGGGGGTGCGATACGACGAAATCTCCATCGTGCCTGAATTTGAAGCTTTCAAAAAGAGTTTGGCCAACGAGTTTTCAGGCTTGAAAGAAGACACGACCGAAGAAAATATCCAGGCGCGGATTCGCGGCACGCTGTTGATGGCGCTGTCTAATAAATTTGGCAGCATGGTGCTGACGACGGGCAATAAATCTGAAATGGCAACCGGCTATTGCACGCTGTACGGCGACATGGCAGGTGGCTTTGCAGCTATCAAAGATATAGCGAAAACGACGGTTTTCAAACTCTGCCTGTGGCGGAACCAGAACGACCCGAACGGTACGGGCGGCAACCCCATCCCCGAACGCATCATCACCCGCCCGCCCAGCGCCGAGCTGCGCGCCGACCAAAAAGACCAAGATAGCCTACCGCCCTACGAGGTGCTGGACGCGATTTTGGAGCGCTACATGGAAAACGACCAGAGCATTGCCGAGATTTTGGCCGCTGGTTTTGCGCCGGCGGATGTGCAGCGCGTCACCCATCTGATCAAAATCAACGAACACAAACGCCGCCAAGCGCCGATTGGGATTCGCGTGACGCACCGCAGTTTTGGTAAAGATTGGCGGTATCCGATTACGAGCAAATTCAGGGCGTGAATTTCGTCATTCGGAAATTTGCCGTAAATTTTGTTACGATGTCAGTCATATTTAAAAAAATCTAGCTAGGGAGCACCATGAAACTCATCACCGCCATTCTCAAACCGTTCAAACTCGAAGAAGTCCGCGAAGCCTTGGCTGAATGTGGTGTGACGGGTTTAACAGTGACCGAAGTCAAAGGTTTTGGCCGTCAAAAAGGCCATACTGAGCTGTACCGTGGTGCGGAGTATGTGGTCGACTTTTTACCTAAAGTCAAAGTGGAAGTGGTCGTTAAATCCGCTGATTTGGATTTGTGCGTTGACGCCATCGTCAAAGCCGCGCGTACGGGCAAAATTGGTGACGGTAAGATTTTTGTCACCAGCGTTGAACGTGTTGTGCGCATCCGTACTGGCGAGCAGGACGAAATTGCGGTTTAAATTCGATTTAAGCGGGCTTTAGAAGCAAAAACGCTGCAGTAATGCAGCTGCCCAAACCCCGCCGCAAAGTAGCAAACTGAGCAACACTGCGGCGCTTCCCATGTCTTTGGCGCGTTTTGATAGAGCGTGCCATTCAGGGCCAATGCGGTCAATCGCGGTTTCAATGCCGGTGTTGAGAAGCTCCACAATCATCACAATCAGAACTGTTCCCGCTAAAAGGGCAGTTTCAACCCAGTTGCGGCCTAGCCAAAAAGCGGCAGGAACCAAGAAAATGGCAGCGATGGCTTCTTGTCGAAAAGCGGTTTCACCCCAGCCGGCTTTTAAGCCTTGAATCGAATAGCCGCCTGCGTGGATGATGCGGTTTAAGCCTGTGCGGGCTTTTTGCGGGTTAACTTCGGAGTTGTCGTTTGCGCTGATGGTGTCGTTCGGGTTTTGCATGCCGCGATTATCAACTATCGGCTAAGCGGTTTTGAGTCAATCAAGCGTGTACCTGCCCAAACATCGTGCCAAAACTGTTGCTGTGGTTGAAAACGGCTCAATAAGGCGTACACCAAAACCCAACCAATGACGAGCAAGCTGGTTTCGCCACCGCTGAGTGAGAATGGTGCAATGACGGCCAGTGGTGGCAAAAGCCAAATCCAACTCAACACATACCGCACCAAAGCG